>JAVJSY010000010.1:0-72426 GCA_040219175.1 Kiloniellales bacterium | reverse complement strand
TCAACGACCGCGCTTCCTGCCTTGCCCGTTAAGGCTTGAAACCGATAGCTTCCTCGGAAGCCACAGATTAACGCGCCTGCATCTTGAAATGGCGATCATGAGAGTGGCCCGATCCGAACGCTTGGATCCCAAGCGTTCGGTGAATCGGCCTACTAACGTGTTGATCTGGTGGGGCAACTTATCCAGGCGGATGGGAACCATCCCTCTGGGTTGCACCACTAGTGTGGAGACAGACTTAAGGCGTTTGCGCGCTGCTCTGCTTGGGGTCAATTGGACGTCGATAAAGCAAACTGTTTCAAGTCGATACGGCGCGACCTGAAACCGGCCTCGCAATAGGATAGATAATAGGTCCACATGCGCCGAAAGCGCGGATCGAATCCCAGGGCGGAGATCTCTTGCCAGGCTGCATCGAAGCGCTGCCGCCACAGCGCCAGGGTCTGGGCATAGTCGTGCGCGTAACTGCTGCTCTCGACCACGAAGAGGCCGGACTTGCGGGCCTGCTCTTCGACCACCTGGGTGCTGGGCAGCATGCCGCCGGGAAACACATGGCGCTGGATAAAGTCGGCGGAGCGGCGATAGCGCTCGAAGTGGGCCTCGTCGATGGTGATGGCCTGCAGCGCCACCCGGCGGCCGGGCGCGGTCAGGTCTCGTAGCTTGGAGAAGAAGGTCGGCCAGTAGCGCTCGCCCACGGCTTCGATCATCTCGATGGAGGCGATGGCGTCGTAGCGGCCCTGGAGGTCCCTATAGTCCCGCTGCAGGATCTCCACCCGCTCGCCAAGGCCTTCTTCCTGGATGCGTTGCGAGGCGGCGGCGAACTGGGCGGGTGAGATGGTGATGGCGGTGACCTTGGCCTTGCGCTCGCGGGCGGCATAGCTGGCAAAGGCGCCCCAGCCGCAGCCGATCTCCAGCACGCGATCGTTTTCGCCGATGCCGGCCGTGTCGCAGATCAGGCGGTACTTGTTGTCCTGGGCCTTCTCCAGGTCCTGGCTCTCTTGGTCGAAAACCGCGGATGAATAGGTGAGGCTTCGATCCAGCCAAAGGCGATAGAAGGCATTGCCCAAATCGTAGTGCGCGGCGATGTTGCGCCTGGAGCCGCGCTTGCTGTTGGGGCGCAGACGATGCGCCAGACGAGCGGCCAGGCGTAGCGGCCAACGTCCTTCCAGCAGCTCGCCCCAGGCGGCCTGGTTGGCGGCCCCGAAGAGCAGCAGGGCGGTCAGGTCGGGTGTGTCGAAGTCGCCCTCGATGTAGGCATCGGCAAAGCCATTGGCGCCGCCCAGCAGGAGGCGTCTGGCCAGTCGCGGCCGGTGAACCTGGATGCTGGCCTCGGGCCCTTCCAGAGCTCCGGACAGGACCTCGACGCTGCCGTCGGGCAGGTGCACGCTCACGCGTCCGGCCAGGGTCTTGCCAGCTAGAAATCGGAGCAGAGCGTGGGCACCGGGTGTCATCTGATCTCGCGTTCGACGCCAAGGCGGACGGCCGCATTCTCGGCGCTTGTCTGTTTCGTCTCTGTCCCGGCGCGGGTGTGAAACTTTGCACCCTTGCGCCAAAGGCGGAGAGCTTGCCAGTGGATCGCGCCCAGAACCTTCCAGGTCAAGAAAGGATAGGTCAGGAGCGCGCGGCTCAGGGTCGCATCGCAGAGCTCGACCCGCTCGCCACGCAGGTGCACGAACAGCAGGGGTTCGGCCTCCGTGCCCTGCTGCATGGCGAAGCTCAGGGTCTCTCCCGGTGTCCGCAGGCTGAAGCGATAGCGCTGCTGCATCGGAATGAAGGGAGAGACGTAGAACTCTTTCTCGCAAGCCTGCCTGGAGCTGTCGGCGGTGACCGGCAGGACGTAGCTGTGGTGCTGGCGAAAGGTGTTGTGCACTTCGTAGATTACCGCCTGCAGGGTGCCGCTCTTCGCATGGCAGTAATAGATGCTGAGCGGATTGAAGACGCTGCCCAGCATGCGGGGCATGGCCAGCAAGCGGATCGGCCCGCCGTCGTATGAGATTGCGGCCTCGGCCAGGCGCTTTTCAGCCCAGGGGCGCAAGCCTGTGCCGTCGTGCGGTCCGTGGTCGCGGTCGCGGTGCGCGATCGGTCCCCAGCCGTTCCAACGGAAGAGGCGCAGCTCTCGGCTGAGCGTCGGCAATTCGTCGAGATCGAGCAGGAGGCTCATGTAGTCGTAGGCAAAGGCGTGCTTCACCGCGCCTACGCGATGATGCGCAACCCGCAGCCGGTAGAGAGAGGAGGACCAGTCGCTCATGGCACTATTCTGCCGCCACGCTCAGCGGCGCGTGGGCGACCAAGTCGGCTGCCGGGCTGCGCGGGCTGATCCGATCATGCCAGGGCGGCGGAGCGCCCAAGGCCGTAGCAATGGTGAACCCGGCCTGCATTGCGTCCTCGTGGAAGCCATAGCCGCAATAGCTGCCGCAGAACCAGAGACCGAGCAAACCCTGAATCTGCGACAGCTGCGACTGCGCGCCGATGGCCGCCGCATCGAACAGAGGGTGGCTATAGGAATAGCTGCCGTGCAGCAACTCGGGCCTTGGTTCCTGCAGCGGATTGAGCGAGACGAAGAGTGGCAGCTCTTCATCAAGGCCTTGCAGGCGGTTCATCCAGTAGCTGACCGAGAGCGGGCCTTCGCCCTGGTCGTCCCGTGCCATGTAGTTCCAGCTGGACCAGACCCGGCGGCGGCGCGGCATCAGTGCAGGATCGCTGTGCAGGAGGGCACGATTGTCGCTGTAGCGAAAGCAGGACAGCAGCTCGCGTTGCTGCGGTAGTGCGGCCTTTCCCAACAGTGCCAAGGCTTGGTCGGCGTGGCAGGCGAGCACGACCTGGTCGAAGCGATCGTCAAAGCCGGCTGTGTCCACTAGCGAAACGCCGTCAAGGGCGGGGCGCACGGCCGCGACCCCTGAGCCCAGGCGCAGGCGGGCAGGGCCGAGGCTGCGGGCCACGGCCTCGACATAGCTGCGGCTGCCGCCGGTGACGGTGCGCCACTGTGGGCGGTCGCGGGATTGCAGCAGGCCGTGGTTGTCGAAGAAGCGCAGGAAGGTGGCCAGCGGAAAGGCCAGGATCTCGCCCGGTGTCGCCGACCAGATCGCAGCTGCCATCGGCAGCAGGTGCCGCCGCTGGAAGGCCTGCGAGTAGCCGCCTGCTTGCAGGAAGCTCGCAAGATTGCCGCTGCCCTGCCCCTGGGCCAAGAGCGCCCGGGCCTCCCGAAAGAAGCGCAGGGTGTCGGAGATCAGACGCCAGTGACTGGGGCTTGCCAGATTGCTGGTTTGGGCGAAGAGGCCCAAGGGACTGCCGGCATACTCGTAGCGCCCCGCGCCCAGGGACACGGCAAAGGACATGTCGCTGGCATGGGTGGCGACGCCGAGTTGGTCCAGAAAACGGACCAGATTGGGATAGGCGGGCTCGTTGTAGACGATGAAGCCGGTGTCGACGGCAATCTCGCCTTTCGGCCCCTGCACGCTGACCGTGTTGGCATGCCCGCCCAGTCGCTCGTCGGCCTCGTAGAGAACGACGTCGTGGCGCTGCGAGAGCGCCCAAGCGGCCGCGAGGCCGGCGGCTCCGCTACCGACCACCGCGACACGCAGTGCCGGCCCGAGGCTCGCGTCTCTCACGCCGCCGTCTCCTTCTTGATCTGCTGATAGGCCTCCAGTGCCTGTCGGCGTGCCACACTGTGGTCGACGACGCGCTCGGGATAGCTCTTGCCCAGGGAGACGCCCGCTGCCGCCAAGCTGGCCGGATCCGCCTCCCAGGGCTTATGAATGTACCGGTCGGGTAGCTCTGCCAGTTCCGGTACCCAGTTGCGCACATAACGACCTTCGGGATCGAAGCGCTCGCCTTGCGATACCGGATTGAAGATCCTGAAGTAGGGGGCGGCGTCGGCGCCACAGCCGGCCACCCACTGCCAGGAGGCGGTGTTGTTCGCCGGATCGCCGTCGACCAAGGTGTCCCAGAACCAGGCCTCGCCCTCCTGCCAGGGAACCAAGAGGTCCTTTACCAGAAAGGAGGCGACGAGCATGCGGACCCGGTTGTGCATCCAGCCCGTCTGCCACAGCTGTCGCATCCCGGCATCGACGATGGGATAGCCGGTCAGACCCTTCTGCCAGCGCTCCAGCCCCGTTGCGTCCTGGCGCCAGGGGAAGGCGGCAAAGGCGGGCCGCAGCGGCTGGCTTGCCAGGTCGGTCTCGTTGAAGAGCAGGTGGTAAGAAAACTCGCGCCAGGCGACCTCGGAGAGAAACTTGTCGGCAGCACCCTGATCGCTGCCCTTGATGGCCAGATGGTTCTGCGTGGCCTCCCAGATCTGCCGCGGCGAGACCTCACCGAAGCGCAGATGCGGCGAGAGGCACGAGGTCGCCTCCCGGTCCGGACGATCACGCGAAGATTTGTAGGTTGAGAGCGTCTCGTCGAGGAAGTCCGACAGGCGTTGACGCGCGCCGCTCTCGCCAGGCTGCCAAACCGCGCCAAAGCCCTTTGCCCAGTCCGGCTTCTGCGGCGTGAGTTCCCAGCTGTCCAAGACATCGCTTGCGATTGCCTCGGGCGTGGAGAGCGACCTGGGTGCTTGCAGCTGGGATTGGTGCGAGTAGGCCTCACGCAGGCGCCGCCAGAATGGCGAGAAGACCCGATAACTTTTGGCCTCCTTGGTCTTGACCTCCCAGGGCTCCATCAACAAGAGCGCGTTGAAGGTCTCCACCTCCAGGCCCGACTCTTTGGCCCAGCTCTTGATCGCGCGGTCGCGGGTTACGCTCTCCGGGTCGTAGCAGCGGTTCCAGTAGAGACGTCTCGCACCGCTGTCGGCGACCAGCTGCTGCAAGACCCGCTCGGCCGGTCCGGACCTCAGGATCAAGCGAGATCCCAGTGCGCGAAGGTCCTGGTCCAGGCTGGCGAGGCTGTGATGCAGCCACCAGCGCTGTGCTGCACCCGGGCGCCGCTCGCCCAAGCTCTCGTCATCGAGGATGAAGAGCGGCAGGATCGCTGCTTGCTCTGCGATGGCTCTACAAAGCGCCGGGTTATCGGCAAGCCGCAAGTCCTGCCGAAACCACACGATGCTTGGCGCTGCCGTCATCCCTGCCCCCCTTGAGCCGTAAGACTGTTTGCCACTGCAGCCGGAGCCGGCATGAGGTCGGTCCCACTCGTCTGCGGTGATTGTGCTGCTCATGGTTAGGACAGCGATCGAGACTCTTTACGCGGTTGGCCGCGGGAAGGATCACAAGCAGTTTCCGGACGAGCTCTTAAGCGAGCGCGGTTTCCGGCAGCAGTGCTGCGCGGCGCTGCCCCAAGGCAATCAGCTTGAATCCGTTCGGAAAGTGGGTCGCGACCGCCGGGTGGCGGACATCCAGCCCGCCGGTGTAGGCACCGAAGGCCGGCAGGATCACACGGCGGCGGTCGAATATAAAACAGCGGGCCGAGGTGCTGCCGGTGGAGACGCGGATGCGCGCCTTGGGATGAAAGTGCCCGCTGACCTCGCCGGCCGCCGTCTTGGTTTCGGCCTCGTGGCGGAAGGTCAGGGGGCCGACCTCCAGGCTTACGACAGCGCTGCCCAGACCTGGCGGATGCGATCCCAAGTCGTGATTGCCCTCGACCCAGATCAGCTCTGCCGCCTGCTGCAAGCGGGTCAGGCGCTGCCTGTCCTGCATTGCCAGACGATCAGGTCCTGCACGGTCGTGAAAGCTGTCGCCGAGGAACACCAAGCGGCTTGGCCTTAGCGTCTCGACCAGAGCCAACAGCCGCTCCAAGGTTGCTGCCGTATCATAGGGGGGCAGCAGGTCGCCTCGCGGCGCGTAGGAGCTCCCCTTTTCCAAGTGCAGGTCGGCGACGACAAGCAGCGCCTCGTCGGGCCAGAAGAGGCCGCCGCTGACATGAGCCAGAAGGGCGGCACCATTGAGGTCGAAGGCCTGCAGGCCAGTCACGTTCATAGCGGCAACTCGGCCTGGGCCGGCGTCTCGTCGAGCATCGCTTCGGGCAGGTCGGCCATGGCTTCTGCGATCAGGGCGTCGGCCGCCTCGTCCAGCAGGCTATCCACAGCACCACCGGCGACCTGCACCTTGCCGATGTCGAGCAGGACCGGGACCGCCAGCGGCGAGACGCGACCAAGCCGGCGATGAAGGATGCGGCCCTTGACCCGCGCGAGCATAGCGGCCAGCCGGCGAATGTCGGTGAGCCCGCCGGCGGCCTCCGCGCGGGTCGCGCGCAGCAGCAGGTGGTCCGGCTGGTACTTGCGCAAGACATCGTAGATCAGGTCGGAGGAGACGGTCATCTGGCGTCCCGACTTCTCTTGACCCGGATGACGCTGTTGGATCAGGCCGGAGACGATGGCGATGTTGCGGAAGGTCCGGCGCAGCAGCGAGGACTCTGCCATCCATTCTTCCAGGTCGTCGCCCAGCATATCTTCGGCGAAGAGGGCATCGATGTCGGTGGGCTGGTGCAGGCTCCAGGTGGCGATGGCGTAGTCGGAGGCGACGAAACCCAGCGGACGGCAGCCGGCCCGCTCCAGCCGACGGGTCAGCAGCATGCCCAGGGTCTGGTGCGCATTGCGTCCCTCGAAGGGATAGGCGACCAGATAGTTCTTGCCGCCGCGCGGAAAGCTCTCGACGAGCAGGCCTCGTGCCGGCGGCAGCAGCGAGCGGTAGCGCTGCAGGCTGAGCCATTGGCGAACCGCCGCCGGCAGGTTTTCCCAGCGGCCGGGGTTTTCCAGCATGGCACGCACGCGTGCGGAAAGCTCTGCAGTCAGGGGAAGGCGACCGCCGGCATAGGCAGGGATCTTCGGGTCGCCGCGGCCACCCTTGGCGACCAGGGCCGAGGTTTCCTTGAGGCCCAGGAAGGTGAGCAGTTCGCCGGCGAAGAGGAAGCTGTCGCCGGGCACCAGGGCCTGGATGAAGTACTCCTCGACCTCGCCCAGCTTGCGGCCGTTCTTCAGTCTGACGGTCAGCAGCGGCTCTTCGACAATGGTGCCGACGTTCATGCGATAGCGTTGGATCAGCCGTGGGTTGGTCACCCGATAGCGACCGTCGGCACCCAGGATCAGACGACGGAAGCGCTCATAGCGTTGAAGCGCATAGCCTCCGGTCGCGACGAAGACCAAGGTCTCATCGAAGGCCTCTCGGGAGAGATCTCGATAGGGCTGGGCCTGGCGCACCTCTTTGAAAAGAGTATCGGGTAGGAAAGGCGCGCCGGCGGCGGTTCCCATCATGTGCTGGGCCAGGACGTCGAGGCCGCCGCCACGCAGGCTGCCGCCATCCAGCTCTCTGGCCTCGACCGCCTCGACCGCCGCACGGCACTCCAGCACCTCGAAGCGATTGGCGGGGACCAGCAGCGCGCGGCTGGGCTGATCGAGCCGGTGATTGGCGCGGCCGATCCGCTGCACCAGGCGAGCCACACCCTTGGGCGCGCCGATCTGCACGACCAGGTCGACGGCGGCCCAGTCGATGCCGAGATCCAAGGACGAGGTGGCGACCACGGCACGCAGCTTGCCGGCGGCCATGGCAGCCTCGACCTTGCGGCGCTGCTGTACGTCCAGACTGCCGTGGTGAAGTGCGATCGCCAGGTTCTCGTCATTGAGCTGCCAGAGGCTGCGGAAGACGATCTCCGCCTGGGCACGGGTGTTGACGAAAAGCAGCGCCGTGCGGGCCTCTTGGATCCGCCGGTAGACCGCCTCCAGCGCATGGCGTGCCATGTGCCCGGACCAGGGCAGCCCCTCGGCGGTTTCCAGGATCTCGACCTGCGCGCGTGCGCCGGAGCGTCCATAGATGAGCTGAACCCTGTCCGCGTCGTAGGCACCCGTGGGGCTGATCCAGGCGGCCAGTCCTTTCGGGTCGGCAACCGTGGCGGAGAGCCCGATGCGAGTCATCTGTGGTGCCAAGTTCTGCAGGCGCGCCAAGCCCAGCGCCAGGAGGTCGCCACGCTTGGTTCCGGCCAGCGCATGGGCCTCGTCGACGATCACCCGCGTCAGGCCGGCAAAGACCTCACCGGCATCGGCATAGGAGAGGAGCAAGGCCAGGGATTCGGGCGTTGTCAGCAAGAGGTGCGGGGGACGCGCGCGCTGGCGCTTGCGCTTCTCGGCCGGAGTGTCGCCGGTCCTGGTTTCCGCCGTGACCGACAAAGCCATCTCGGCGATGGGCTGTTGCAGATTGCGGTGGATATCCTGGGCCAGCGCCTTCAAGGGCGACACGTAGAGACTATGCAGACCCGCATGGGGCTTTGCCGCAAGTGCGGTCAGGCTGGGCAGGAAACCTGCCAGGGTCTTGCCGCCGCCCGTCGGCGCCACCAGAAGTGCCGAACGTCCGCTGTTTGCTGCTTCCAACAAGGCCAGTTGATGCCCATGTGGCTGCCAACCGCGCGCGTCGAACCAGTCGCGGAACTTGGCCGGTAACAGCGTCGCCGGTGGCGACAAGAGATCGGATTCACCTGGGCGCTTCACAGCCTTCGAGATAGCTCATCGACTGCGTGCTGGCCAGAGGTGAGGAGGGTTTCGTCGGCTGACCCGCAACAATTTGGTGCGCGTCCTCTTGCCATTGATCGCCTTGCCGTTGATCGCCTTTCTATTGCTCTTCGGGGGGGCAGCGGCCAATCCACCGTGAATCTCTGCGCCAGGCCTGACGATGTTCCTTATGGAAGCTCGCGTCGCTATCAAGACTAATCCAAGCTGCCGATGCTGGAGCGCAGCCTGGCGAGCAATTCCTTTACCGGCATGGTGCCAAAGACCCCGGTCTCGGCCGGATAGGGGTTGGCCGGTGCCTTGCCCCAAACCGGTCCCGGCCAGGCCGGGTCGTCGCGGAAGCGGGCAATGACATGGATGTGCAACTGCGGGCAGAGGTTGCCCAGCGAGGCCACGTTCATCTTGTGCGCCTTGGTCAGGCCCTTCAGGCGCCGGCTGGCCTCCGCCACCTCGCGCATGCAGGCGGTC
This sequence comes from Kiloniellales bacterium, assembly GCA_040219175.1. Lineage (GTDB taxonomy): Bacteria > Pseudomonadota > Alphaproteobacteria > Kiloniellales > JACOMY01 > JACOMY01. Next base: position 63,539 of record JAVJSY010000010.1, on the reverse strand, counting down.
AGGGTCTCGTCATCCAGCTGGTCGAGGTCTCGGAGGTTCGGCAGTCTGGGGACCAGCACAAGCCAGGGATAGTTCGTATCGTTCATCAAGAGCAGGCGGCAGAGCGGCCAGTCGGCGATCTCGTAACAATCCTTGACCATAAGCTCGTGCAGGACGAAGTCATCGCTCATGTCGTCGTCTCCTTCACCATCGCGTGTTGCGTCTTGGCTTAGACTAACCGAGGCAGGGCTCTTCTGCGAACCCGCGGATTGCTATATCGACCCACAACGCCCTGTCGATCGTGCCGTGGTGACGCATGGCCATGCCGATCACGCCCGGCCCGGGCATCGCGCGCTTCTGGCGACGCCGGAGACTCTGGCCATCGTCAAGGCCCGCTATGGCGAGGCCGCAGCGCAGCACTATCAGGCTCTCGCTTATGGCGAGCCCCTGAGAGAGGGGGAGGTGACGGTCAGACTCGTGCCGGCCGGTCATGTGCTGGGCAGCGCCCAGGTCGTGCTGGAGTGGCGTGGCAAGCGCGTGGTTATCTCCGGCGACTACAAGCGACGTGCCGATCCGACCTGCCGGCCCTTCGAGGTGGTGGCCTGTGACCTCTACGTCACCGAGGCCACCTTCGGGCTCCCGGTCTTCCGTCATCCGGCAGCCGAGGCGGAGGTCGACCGCCTGCTGCAATCGCACCGACTGTTTCCCGAACGCACGCACCTGCTTGGCGCCTATGCGCTGGGCAAGGCACAACGTCTGGTCCGGATGCTGCGCCTGGCCGGCTATGACCGACCGATCTACCTGCATGGCGCAATGCTGGCCTTGATGGACCTCTACCGGAGTTTTGGCGTGGATCTGGGCGACCTCCGTCCAGTCACCGACTTCAAGGGCGACAAGCTGGCCGGTGAGATCGTGGTAGCCCCGCCCTCGGCGGTTGCCGATCGCTGGTCCAGGCGTTTCGCCGATCCGGTGACGGCTGTGGCCTCGGGATGGATGCGGGTGCGCGCGCGTGCCAGGCAGTCGCGCGTCGAGCTGCCCCTGGTGATATCCGACCATGCCGATTGGGATGAGCTGCTGCAGACGCTTAAGGACGTGCAGGCAGAAGAGGTCTGGGTGACGCACGGCAACGAAGAGGCGCTCTGTCATGCCGCCGCCGACCTGGGCATCTCTGCCCGTGCGCTCTCTCTGGTCGGGCGCGGCGAGGATGAGCAGGAGGCAGGCGCTTGAAGGACTTTGCCCAGCTGCTGGACTCGCTTTCCTATATGGCCTCGCGCAACGGCAAGCTGCGCCTGATCGCCGACTACTGTGCGCGGGTGCCTGACCCTGGTCGCGGCTATGCGCTGGCCGCTCTGACCGGGGAACTGCGTTTCGCCGGTGCCAAGCCGGCGGCAATCCGGGCTCTGGCGGAAGCGCGCAGCGATCCGGTGCTCTTCCGCTGGTCCTATGACTTTGTCGGCGACTTGGCCGAGACCACCGCACTGATCTGGCAGACCAAGCCCGGCGCCAATCGCCCGGCCGAGTTGAGCGAGGTGGTGGAGCGCCTGACCGAGGCCAGCAAAGCCGAGGTTCCGGGATTGATCGAGGGCTGGCTGGACGGCCTGGATGCAACCGGTCGCTGGGCCTTGTTGAAGCTGATTACCGGTGCGCTGCGCGTCGGCGTGTCCGCGCGGCTGGCCAAGACGGCGCTGGCGCAGTGGTCGGGCAAGGACTTGGCCGAGATCGAGGAGGTCTGGCCCAGCCTCGAGCCGCCCTACAGGGAGCTCTTCGCCTGGCTGGAAGACCGCGGTGCGCGACCGGAAACGGGGCTCGTACCCAGCTTCCGCCCCTTGATGCTGGCGACGGCGCTGGACGAGGCTGCGCTTGCTGGTCTGGCGCCGGAAGAGTTCTTGGCCGAGTGGAAGTGGGACGGCATTCGCGTGCAGCTGGTCGCGGCTCCCGACGGCGTGGCCGTCTTCTCGCGCACTGGCGAGGATATCGGCGCCGCCTTTCCCGATCTGCTGGAGGGGATCGACTTTCAGGCCGTGCTCGACGGCGAGCTGCTGGTCCTGCAGGAGGGAGAGGTCGCCAGCTTCAATGCCCTGCAGCAGCGCCTGAACCGCAAGAGCCCGACGCGCAAACTCCTGCTCGAGAGCCCCGCACACCTGCGCCTCTATGACATACTCCTGTCAGACGGGGAGGATCTGCGCGGCCAGATTTTGAGCCAGAGGCGCGCGCACCTGGAGGGCTGGTACCGCCGGCACCAGCCGGATCGGATGGACCTCTCGCCGGTGATCCCCTTCGAAACCTGGGAGGAGCTTTCGGCCTTGCGTGCGGAGGCACGGGCCAACGGCATCGAAGGCCTGATGGTGAAGCGCAAGGACAGCCGCTACCTCGCCGGCCGGCCCAAGGGCCCCTGGTTCAAGTGGAAGCGCGATCCCCTGGTCGCCGACTGCGTCCTGATGTACGCCCAGCGCGGCCACGGCAAGCGCAGCTCCTTCTACTCCGACTACACCTTCGGCGTCTGGCGAGAGGCGGATGGGGGCGAGAGCCTGGTGCCGGTCGGTAAAGCCTACTTCGGCTTCACTGACGAAGAGCTGAAACAGCTGGACAAGTGGGTGCGCGACAACACGGCAGAGCGCTTCGGCCCGGTCCGCGCCGTCCGCCCCGGCCTGGTCCTGGAGGTCGCCTTCGACGCCCTGCAACGCTCCAGCCGCCACAAGTCCGGTTTGGCCATGCGCTTCCCCCGCGTCAGCCGCATCCGCTGGGACAAGCCGATCGAGGAGGCGGATCGGCTGGAGAGCCTGGAAGCGCAGATAGAAGGATAGGTCGAACGACCTTATCTTGGCGGCACCAGCTGTGCTGGGTCGATCCAGCGGTCGAACCAGGAGACGCGCCAGTCGAGGTGGGCGCCGGTGACGCGGCCGCTGGCGCCGACCTTGGCGACGGGCTGGCCTTTCGTCACCCGCGTGCCCTCGGGCACCAGGATGTCGGAGAGGTGCAGCATGCTGGATTTCAGGCCCTGGCCGTGATCGATCACCAGGGTCATGCCGGCGAAGTAGAGCTCGGGGTGGGCGAGCACGACGACCCCGTCGGCAGGCGCCAGGACTGGTGTTCCGGTGGGGACCGCGATGTCGATGCCGTAGTGCGGCTGGCGCGGCTCTCCGTTCAGGATCCTCTGGCTGCCGTAGACGCCGCTGATGCGGCCCTTGGCGGGCCAGGCGAAGCCGCTGAGGTAATCGGTCTCGGGGCGGCTCTGGGCGCGCAATGCGATCAGCTGGTCGCGCTCGGCGATGATGCGCTCCCAGGCCGATTCCGGAGGCACCACCTTGCTTTGCGGCAGGCCGTTAATGCGCTGGGTCTTGTAGCGGCGCGGCGCGACCGCGACGACGCGGTGCAGGCGGCTGCCGTCGGGGTTCAGGATCTGAATGTCGGCGGCGGGTGCCGCGTCGCGATCGAAGGCCAGGAGGAAGTGACCGTCGGCCGAGACGGGCAGCGGCTGACCATCGAGGAAGACCTGGCTGCCGGGTGCTGCCTTGCCGAAGAGGAGACCGCCCTGTTCAAAGGGGCCAGTAACAGGCAGCGGGGCCTCGGCGTGGGCTGTTCCAACCAAGAGCAGGAGGGTGAGGAGGAGACTGCGGATCACAGCAGCTTGCCCTGTCTCTCGTCGCTGGTCTTGGCTTTGCTCGACGCAGGTTTTTTGGGCGGCTGCTTCGGCGCGGTGCCTTCCGCGCGGGCGGCGATCTCGCCATCCAGAAAGCTCAAGGTGAGAGGCGCGCCTGGCGCGATCTGGGCGGCGCGGGTGGTGAGCTTGCCGTCGCTGCTGACCAGCACATAGCCGCGCTCCTGCACGCTGCGGTGCGAGACGCTTTCGAGCAGACGGGAGAGGCTGTCCAAGGCTTTGGTCCGGTCTCTCAAGCCCTGATCGATGGTCTTGGCCAGACGGCGTGCGGCATCCAGGCGCTCGTAGGCTTGCTGCGCGCGCTCCAGGCGCAGGCCGCCGCTGCGCGTCAGGCGCTGGGTCAGAGCTTCCAGGCGTTCTTGTGCAAGAGCCACCTGCTGGCGTGGGTGGGGCAGGCGGGCGGAGAGGCCCTCGACTTCGGCCTGACGGCGGGTGAGGCCGCTGCGCAGGGCATTCTCCAGGCGCTCGCTGCGCTCATCCAGGCGCTGCATGGCGGTTTCCAGCAGGCGCCGCGGCTCCGGCAGGCCGCGCGCCAGCCCTTGCAAGCGCTCGCGCCGGCTGGCGAGGTCGCGCCTGAGGCCGCCGTGCAGGCGCTGGGTCAGGTTTGCGACCAGCTCTGCCAGTTCGGCACGAACCGGGACGGCCATCTCGGCCGCAGCGGTCGGGGTCGGCGCCCGGCGGTCAGCGGCAAGGTCGATCAGCGTGGTGTCGGTCTCATGTCCGATGGCGGCAATGAGCGGAATGCTCGACGCAGCGGCGGCGCGCACCACTCGTTCCTCGTTGAAGGCCCAGAGGTCCTCCAGGGAGCCGCCGCCGCGAGCGACAATCAGCAAATCGGGGCGGGGGACTAGGCCGTTTGGGTCCAAGGCGTTGAAGCCCTGGATTGCGGCGGTGACCTCGTCGGCAGCGCCCTCGCCCTGGACGCGGACCGGCCAGACCAGAACCCGGCGCGGATAGCGCTCCTCCAGGCGGTGCAGGATGTCGCGGATGACGGCACCGGTGGGGGAGGTGACCACGCCGATCACCTCGGGCAGGAAGGGCAGGGCGCGCTTGCGGTCGGCATCGAAGAGGCCTTCGGCCGCCAGCTTGCGCTTGCGCTCTTCCAAGAGCTTCAAGATGGCGCCCTCGCCGGCGAGCTGCAGATCCTCGATCACCATCTGGTAGCGAGAACCGCCGCCGCCGGCATAGGAGGAGATGCGGCCCGTTGCGATGACCTCCAGGCCCTCTTCGGCGCGGAACGGCAGCTTGTTGGCCCGGCCGCGCCAGCAGACGCCGTCCAGCACCGACTTGTCGTCCTTCAGGGTCAGGTAGAGATGGCCGGAGCTGTGGTACTTCGGGCGCGAGATCTCGCCGCGCACCTGAATGCGTTCGAAGGCCTGCTCCAGGGTGCGCTTGACCGCACCGGAGACCTCGGAGACGGAAAGGACGGGAAGGTTGGCGCCGGGCGCCGGTTCGTCAGCCCACTGCATCCCCGCTTATCTCATTCTTCGCACGCGGCGGGCAAGAGAGCCCGCAAGGTGGTTCCGTCCTGCAGGCCGCCGCTGTAGGCTCCGCCGCGATCGGTCGGAGTCGAACGACGGGAGGGTTTTGCGAGCATGCGGGTCTTGGTGGTTGGTGGCGGTGGGCGCGAGCATGCGCTGGTCTGGTCGCTCGCAGCGTCGCCGCTGTGCGAGGCGATCTTCGCGGCACCCGGGAACGGCGGCATTGCCGGCCTGGCGGACTGTCTTGCGGTTGGGGCCGAAGATATCGAGGGCCTGGTCGCGGTGGCGCGGGAGAAGGCCATCGATCTGGTGGTGGTCGGACCGGAGGCGCCGCTGGTCGCCGGGCTGGTCGATCGCCTGCAGGAGGCCGGTATCGCGGCCTTCGGGCCCAGCGCTGCGGCAGCGCAGTTGGAGGCTTCGAAGAGCTTCACCAAGGAACTCTGCGATCGGCACGGAATTCCGACGGCCAGCTATCGCCGCTTTACCGAGAGCGGCCCGGCGCTGTCCTACTTGAAAGAGGTCGGCGCGCCGATCGTCATCAAGGCCGATGGCCTGGCTGCCGGAAAGGGTGTCACTGTGGCCATGACCCTGGCAGAAGCGGAGCGGGCGGTTGTCGAGGCGCTGGACGAGGGACTCTTCGGGGATGCCGGTGCTGCGGTGGTGATCGAAGAGTTTCTGGTCGGCGAAGAGGCAAGCTTTCATGCCCTCGTCGACGGCGAGGCTCTGCTGCCTCTCGCCGGTGCCCAGGACTATAAGCAGGTGGGAGAGGGCGACCGCGGTGCCAACACCGGCGGCATGGGCACGCTTTCGCCCACGCCGATCCTGGATGAGGCCATGGTGGCCCGGGTCCTGGAGGAGATCGTACAGCCGACAGTGCGCGCCATGGCGGCCGAAGGCCATCCCTTCAAGGGCGTGCTCTATGCCGGGCTGATGATCACCGCGCAGGGACCGAAGCTGATCGAATACAACGTGCGTTTCGGCGATCCCGAGTGCCAGGTGCTCTGCGTACGCCTGCGCTCCGACCTCCTGCCGGCGCTGCTGGCAGCTGCCCAGGGTGGTCTGGGGCACATGAGCCTGCGTTGGCGCGACGAGGCCGCGCTCTGCGTGGTGATGGCAGCCAAGGGCTATCCCGGTGCTTATGAGAAGGGCAGCGCGATCGGCAAGCTGGAGGTCGCGGCTGCTTTGCCCGGCGTTCAGGTCTTCCACGCAGGCACCAAGCTGGATAGGGACAAGGGGATTGTCGCCAGCGGCGGACGGGTGCTGGGCGTCACCGCGCGCGGCAGCGACCTGCGCGAGGCGCAGCGCAATGCCTATGCCGCGGTCGATGCGATCGACTGGCCGGAGGGCTTTTGCCGTCGAGACATCGGCTGGCGGGCTCTGGACAAGGGCTAGCCTGGGAAGAAAATTCCCCTTTAAGAAAGCTGACACGGACCGACTGCTATATTGATCTAGAGCAGTGACGGGCGCGCCGCGTCTTGCTGAAATGGGCTGCAGACGAGCTAAGGGGAGAGCCAGATGAGCGACCGCAAGAAAGACCAGCAGGACGAAGAGAACCAACGTATCTACGACGAGATGATCGACTCCTTCGATGAAGAGATTGAACTGGAGATCGACGAAGATCGCTTGCTGCTGTTGGATGAGGAGCCGCCCCCGGCCACCGGCAAGCTCTCCCGCCGGGCCTATTTCAACGAGCTGCTGAAGCTGCAGCGCGAGATGGTGAAGCTGCAGGACTGGGTGGTCGAGACCAAAGCAAAGGTTGTGGTTCTCTTCGAAGGGCGCGACGCCGCCGGCAAGGGGGGGTCCATCAAGCGCATCACGCAACGCCTGAACCCACGCGTCTGCCGCGTGGTGGCGCTGCCGGCGCCGAACGAGCGCGAGCGCACCCAGTGGTACTTTCAGCGCTATGTCGCCAACCTGCCGGCCGGTGGCGAGATCGTGCTCTTCGATCGCTCCTGGTACAATCGGGCCGGGGTCGAACGTGTGATGGGCTTCTGCAGCGAGGAGGATGTGGCCGAGTTCTTCCGCACCGTGCCGGAGTTCGAGCGCACCCTGATCCGCTCTGGCACGATCCTGATCAAATACTGGTTCTCGATCACCGACGAAGAACAGCAGTTCCGTTTCGAGATGCGTATCCACGACCCGCTGAAGCAGTGGAAGCTGAGCCCCATGGATCTCGAGTCGCGCCGCCGCTGGGAGGACTACACCCGGGTGAAGGAGGAGATGTTCCACCGCACCTCGATCCCAGAGGCGCCCTGGTGGGTTATACCCGGCAATGACAAGAAGCGTGCACGGCTGAACTGTATGGCGCACCTCTTGACCCAGGTGCCCTATGAGGAAGTTCCGCACGAGAACCCGGTCCTGCCGGCGCGCATTCACAGTCCCGACTATGTCCGCGAAGACAACTCGGAGCGCGAGGTGCCGCAGATCTACTGAGGTTTGATGGTCTCTACAGCCGAACCTGATTCCGAATGGGGCAATCCAGAAGGATGGTTCCCATCGGTCCGGATCGGGCCACTGGCATCAGGGCTGCTGGAGGTTGGCCGTGTCAGTGGGGTCGCCAGGCTCTTCTAAATCGTTCAAGGCTGTCTTTTCCGCCTCTTCATCGGCTTCCTTGATACTGAGATAGCGGCTGGCTTTTGCCAGTTGATCGATCAAGCGGCGGGTCCGGCTGAGCGCATCGAGAAGGCTTTCCGCGAGCTCGATCCTGATCGTATGGGTCGTTGCGCTGGACAGCAGGATAGCCTTTGAATCCTGGTAGCCTGCTTCGAAGTCTTCCAAGGCAGCATCCAGTGCATCGAGATCTTGTCGCGATTCATCACTTGTCGAACAGCGCTTTACGACACTGCTTGCCAGTCTCAAGGTCAGCTCGAGGCTGACCCGAGTGGGTTGGTGGTGCATGGTTCGAATGGCTCGGTGAAGCGTCTCTGCGTCGGGGCTTAGACGGGCGACCTCCTCCAGATAGCGCGATGTCCTGAGGACCCGGGGGAGGTCCGCCGAGATGGCGCGCGGCAGCGTTTCCATGCCGATAGAGGTCGCGAACTCGGCAATTGTACCCGACAGGGAGACGGCTGCCTTTGCGCGGCGTTCGAGCTTCTTGTGCTCCTTCACATCGCTTTCCAATGCAGCAACTGCGAGTGCACAGACGATATCGCGCAAGCGCAGCAGTTCTTTCTTCAAGGCGGCCACCGCGAGGATCGGCGCCGAGAGGACGGTCTTATCCAAATGCTGCGGCCGGCTGAGATCCTCTTCCGTTGAGCGAAAAAGGCGATCCAGGCGTCGTGCCATGCTTCCGGTGAAGGGCAGCATCAAGGCAACGCCGAGCATGTTGAAGACGGTATGAAACAGCGCCAGGAGAAGGGCCGGCTGATTGCCGAAGCCGAAGTAGGCGCTGACGTAGGTCAGCACGACCAGGACGCCTGGCAGGATTGCCAGCGCGATCAGGCCGGTGATCAGGTTGAACGAGAGATGCCCTACGGCCACACGCTTGGCATTGGGTGTGGCGCCGATGACCGCCAGGAGCGCCGTCGAGGTGCTGCCGAGATTGGCGCCGATGATCGCCGCTGCGGCGGTATCCAGCGAGACCACGTTCTGTGTCGCTGCCGTCAATATGATTGCGATCGCAGCACTGGATGACTGGGTCAGGACGGTGGCGAGAAAGCCGATCCCCAGCAGCAGCAAGAGGCCGGATAGGCCCGTTGCGCCACTGAAAATGTCGTCGCCGAAGGTGTTGGCAAAGCCGCCAAAGGCGCCCTTCAGGATGGCCAAGCCGAGGAAGAACAGGCCAAACCCGGCAATGGCATTGCCGAGACCCTGCAGACGTTTGCCCGACGCGATGAAGCGAATGCCGACCCCGATTGCCAGAATTGGAAGTGCCAATGGTTCGATCTTGAAGCCGAAACCCACCAGGCTGACCAGCCAGGCGGTCATGGTGGTGCCAACGTTTGATCCGAAGATGACGCCCAGCGATTGTCGTAAGGAGAGGACGCCGGCATTGACGAAGCCGATGGTCGCGACCGTCACCGCGCCCGAGGACTGCACGACGGCGGTTACCAGAGCACCGGTGAGGACTCCGCGGATGGCACTGGAGGTCCAGTCCCGCAGCAATACCTTGAGCTTCTGGCCGCCGAAGACTTTCAGGCCGTCGGTCATCATGCTCATTGCGAGCAGGAACAGGGCTAGACCGCCGGCAGCCGTGAAGACCGTCTCTATCGTGCTACCTTGCATTGTTTCTCGCCGCGTAGCTCCCGTCCACCACCAACGCTATGTGACGGATTTATTACGATATAGCTACCGAGTTAAGGTCGCGTGTTGAATCAGGCCGATATGACGCCCTCATCTTCGCAACCTGGCACCGGGTCCCGCTTGCCGTGGCACCTGGATGCGCGATAGCGTTCCAAGCTGTGTGGCTTTGCAAACGAGAGGTGTCCAAACGTGCGGGTTCAGGCTGACCAGCAATCCGATCGTCGCTTGCTCGAGGCCGTTCTTTCCTTTGTAGCGGACCACTCGCATCCGAATCTGCGACGCTTCAAAAAGGCCCTCGCAGACTGGGGGCAGGATTGGGTTGCGGTGCCGCCGTGCGACCTCCCGATGGTGGAGATCCTATCCGAGTCTCTGCCGCTGGCCTCCACAGAGACAAGGGTGCTGCTCGATTGCGTCTTGCGCGAAAGGCACGCGCGCCGGTGGGAACAGAGCTACACCAAGGCCGATGGCCTCGTCGGAGACGACATGCTGGCAAGCTACGGCTTTGCCGAGGTGATCGGCAAGCTGGGTCCCTTCCTCAGCACGAAGGTGAGAGCGGGTATCGGTGTCTGGGGTCCCAACATCGATTACCCACCACATCGTCACCAGGCCGAGGAGATCTATATCCCGCTCGCCGGAGCCGCCGCGTTTCGCCTGCTCAGAGGCGAGGCGCTGTCTGTCGAGACCCGCGGCGTCGGCGAGGCGGTCTATGTGCCCTCGATGCTGACGCACGGCTTCCATACTTTGGACCAGCCCTTGGTCGTTCTTTACATCTGGCAGGCAGGAGATCTTAGAGAGACGTCGCGCTTCGATTGACGGATTGATCCGGTGGGGCAACTTATCCAGACGGATGGGAACCATCCCTCCGGGTTGCACCGCTAGCGCCCGCCCGATACGTCGATGAAGGTTCCGGTCACGTAGCTGGCCTTGTCGGAGGCGGCCCAGAGGATGGCTTCTGCGACCTCCTCCGGTCGGCCGGCGCGGTGCATGGGGACCGCACTCTTCACCCGCTCGATGCGGTCGGGCTCGCCACCCTTGGCGTGGATCTCGGTGTCGACGATGCCGGGGCGGATGCCGACGACGCGCACGCCTTGTTCGGCCTGCTCCTTGGCCAGGCCGACCGTCATGGAGTCCAGCGCGCCCTTGCTGGCGGCATAGTCCACGTACTCGAAGGGCGAACCCATGCGGGCAGCGACGGAAGAGACGTTGACGATCACACCGCCGGAGCCGCCGTCGCGCGCCGACATGCGTTTGACCGCTGCGCGCATGCACAGAAAGCAGCCGATGACATTGGTCTCCAGCACCCGGCGGAAGCGATCTGTCGAGATCTCTTCCAGGCGGGTCCCGCCTTCCAGGATTCCGGCGTTGTTGACCAGCACGTCCAGCCCGCCGAAGGCTTGATCCATCTCGGCGAAGATGCGTTCAACGTCTGCTTCGTTGCCGACATCGCCTTTCAGCAGCAAGACCTCCGCGCCAAGCCCACGCGCCTCGGCGGCAACAGCTTCGGCCGCGGCGTCGTTGCTGCGGTAGTTGAGCCCGATACGCTGGCCGGCGCGCGCGGCGAGCAGCACGGTTGCGGCACCGATGCCGGCACTGGCGCCGGTGACCAAGATCCTCTGTGTCATGGTCCGCCTATCCCGCGTCGCGCTTGAGCGGCTGGGCCATGCAGTGGATGCCGCCGCCGGTCTTCATGATCTCGCGGATCTCGATCTCGGCGACCTCGATGCCGTGCGCCTTCAGCTGCTCGATGAGGGATCGGGAATGGATCGGGGCTATGACGCGGTCGTCGCCCATCGACATGACGTTGCAGCCCAGGCCCATGGTGTCGCGGAAGGGGACGGGGATGATCTCGATCTGCTTTGCCTTCAGCCAGTCGACGATCCCGGGCTCGGTGCAGTCCAGGCAGACCGCGGCCAGCTTGGGCGCGATCATCACCACCATCAGGTCGATGTGCACATAGTAGGGGTCGAAGAAGGCCAGGCGCGTCTCCCAGCCCTCGGCATCGAACCAGCCCTGGACCTGGCGGGCCGCGATCTCCTGCGTGCGCTCGCCGCCACAGCCGATCAAGACGCAGCCGGGCTCGATCACGTCGAAGTCGCCGCCCTCGAAGTGGCCGGCGGTCACCATGTCGTAGATCGGGATGCCCAGGCGCTGGTAGTTGCGGATGGCGGCGTAGTTCTCGCCGCGGCGCCACCAGTTGGCCATGTTGGTGATGACGGCGCCATAGGGAGTCATGAAGCTTGAATCGCGGGTGTAGACCTGCATCGGCAGGGTCTCGTCGCCCTCGGCCATGTGGATCTTGACGCCGAAGTGCTCGTAGGCCGAGACCAGCTCCTCATGCTGGGCCTGGGCGGCGGCGATGTCGCAGGGTGCCTCGCGCAGGAACTTCTTCGAGAGCGAAGAGGTGGCCATGTGCTTCAGGTGAGCGGGCTTGGCCAGCAGCACGTCGCGCAGGCGCCCGTACTCGCTATCGATGCCCCAGTCGTTCAGGGGCGCGGTGGTGCCTGCTTTGCTACGGCGCTGCAAGGTGATGCTGTCGCGCGGGCTCAGATCGTCGGGCATGTTTGACCTCTGGTTGGGAGTTTCGCCCAACCATGCCGTGCGGATCTTTGCCGGGCAAGCGTCAAGCAGCGCTTATGTCGTCGAGACCGGGGTCTTCCATCACCAAGTCGCGGCCCAGCACCTCGGCATAGACGGCCAAGGTGCGCTCGCACATCTGCTGCTTGGAGAAGGAGATGCGCACGTGGGCCAGCGCGTCGACGGCCAGAACCTCGCGCTGCTGCGGTGTCAGAGACAAGGCCCAGCGGATGCCGTCCGCCAGCCCCTTGGCGTCGCCTGGCGGGAAGAGGACGCCGCTGTGGCCCTCCAGAATCTGCTCCGGTGCGCCGCCGTGATTGGCGGCGACGACCGGGCGGCCCAGGGCCTGTGCCTCGCTGATCACCCGTCCGAAGGCCTCCGGATCGATGGAGGCGGAGACCACGGCATCGGCCAGGCGATAGGCGGCCGGCATGTCGTCGCACGCGCCCAGCACAACGGCGCGGCCGATCAGGCCCTTGTCGCGAATGGCCTGCTCCAACTCGTCGCGGAAGCCGGCATGACCCGGCTGTTCGGCGCCGACGAAGGCGGCGATGAGGTCGAGGTCGCCCAGTTGCTGCAGGGCGTCCAGCAGCAGCTGCTGGCCCTTCCATCGGGTCAGCCGGCCGGGCAGCATCACCACCGGCACGCCGTCGGGCAGGTTCCAACGCTCGGCCAGACGGATGACGCGATGCACACTCACCTGTTCGGGGTCGAAGCGGAAGAGGTCGACGCCGCGCGGGATAATGCGCAGGCGCTCGCGCTCGACGCCATAGACCTCCTGCACGTGCCGGCCGATGAACTCCGAGTTGGCGATGACACGTACGCCCTTGGTCATGATGGCGTTGTAGGACTGCTTCAGCGGCACGCCGCGGTCATAGGCGCCGTGGAAGGTGGTGACGAAGGGCTTGTCGCAGCGCTTGGCGGCATAGTAGGCGCTCCAGGCCGGCGCGCGGCTGCGGGCGTGCACCAATTCTATGCCGAACTCGTCGATCAGACCGGCCAGACGGCTCACGTTGTTGCGCATGGTCAGCGGGTTCTTGGAGGCGACCGGCAGCTTCTCGTGAATGGCGCCGGCGCGCTTCAGCTCGACCTCCATCGGCCCGCCTTCGGAGACGACGAGGGCCTGGCCGCCGGCCTTCACCACGGCCTCGGCGATGTCGACGGTCGTGCGCTCGACGCCGCCGCCCTCCAGGCGCGGCAGCACCTGCATGAGGGAGAATCCCAGGCTATCGAACTTGAGAGGTGACATGGTAGCCTCCCGCTTTCGGACTGCCCTGAAGCCGCTCCGCCCGATCCAGCTGAGAGGACCTCTACTGTATGACCGCCAAGCCGTCATCGACATCGCACGCGATCCTATCTTTCCCCAATACCCACCCTCTTGCCTACCGTTATCGGCCCGGCGTCGGGCCAGGGATAATCTTCCTCGGCGGCTTCATGAGTGACATGAGTGGCACGAAAGCCACACATCTCGAGGCCTACGCCGCGACTCGGGGTCGTTCGTTTTTAGCCTTGGATTACAGTGGCCACGGTCTCTCCGGCGGCCGTTTCGAGGAGGGTTCGATCGGCCAGTGGGGCAAGGATGCCCTGACTGTCATCGAGTCTGTGACCGAAGGGCCGCAGATTCTGGTGGGCTCTTCCATGGGCGGTTGGATCATGCTTTTGGTCGCGCTGACCATACCCGACCGCATTGCCGGGTTGGTCGGCATCGCCTCAGCCCCGGACTTCACCGAAAGCCTGATCTGGGAGCAGCTGCCGCCCGATCAGCGGCAGACGCTGATGGAGAAGGGGCGGCTAGAGCGGCCCTCGGACTACGATGAAGAGCCCTACGTGATCACCCGTCACCTGGTCGAGGAGGGGCGAAACCATCTGCTGCTGCAGTCGCCGATCGACATCACCTGTCCGGTCCGCCTGCTGCATGGGCTGGAAGACGCCGACGTGCCCTACGAATGCTCCTTGGCGCTGATGGATGCGCTGAAGAGCGAGGATGTCGACGTGACCCTGGTCAAGGGTGGCGACCACAGACTCTCGGAGCCGCAACACTTGGCGCTGCTGAATGCGACCTTAGATCGACTGGTTGAGCAGGTTTCTTAGAGCCCGCCCGGAAACTGCTTGTGCCCTGCATCGCTGCCGGAGCCGCGAGTGTTAGGAGCGGTGGCGCCGGCGATGCCGGGCGCATCGTCAAGCCGGCGCGACGCGGCAATGGTGGCTCCGGCAGCGACCCGAAGGGCTGACTTATCAAGGCCTTGGCACTGCCCTTTGGGACGGCGTCGTGCGCCGCTTGCGATGCGCCCGGCATCGTCGCGCGACGCTCTCCTTGCCCAAGACCTTGATAAGTCAGTGCAGGGCACAAGCAGTTTCCGGGCGGGCTCTTAGCGTTCGCTGCTGAGCAGGCCTGCCAGACCTTCGCGATAGGTGGGATAGCGCAAGGTGTAGCCGAGGTCCTTGGCGATCCTGCGAGAGGAGACGCGGCGGTTCTCGGTCCAGAAGCGCTGCGCCATCGGCGAGAGTTCGACCTCGTCGATCGGTTTGGCCGGCGGCGGGGCGACGCCCAACAGGCGGGCGGCCTCCAGCACCACCTCGCTTTGCGCGGCCGGCTCGCGGTCGGCCAGGTTGAAGATGCCGGCTTTCTCCGGACGCTCCATCGCCGCCATGACGGCGCCGCCGATGTCCTCCACATGGATGCGGTTGAAGACCTGGCCGGCCTTGATCACCCGGCGCGCCTTGCCGCTCTTCAGATCGCGCAGCAGGTTGCGGCCGGGGCCATAGATGCCGGCCAGGCGGAAGACCGCGACCGGCAGTTCCAGCTCTTCGCCCAGCGCCGTCCAAGCCTCCTCGGCATCCAGTCGGCGGCGGCCGACGGCGCTGGTGGGCTCGGCCTGGCTCGTTTCCTCGACCCAGGCACCCTTGCGGTCGCCATAGACCGAGAGGGAAGAGAGGTAGCCGATCCACACCAGGTCCTTGGCGTCTTCACGAATGCAGCTGTCATAGGCCGTCAGCAGCGGGTCGCCCTCGTCCTTGGGGGCCGCACTGGCGAGAAGATGTGTTGCAGTAGAGAGCGCGTCGGCGACCCGGGTTTCGGCTGCGTCCTGGTCCAAGCGAATGACGGAGACTCCGGCCTTCTCCAGTCGCGCAGCCTTCTCGGCATCTCGCGTTGTGCCGAAGACCTGCCATCCGGCTTGCAGGGCCCGCCGTGCAACGGCTTCCGCGCTGTAACCAAGGCCGAGTACGAAGAGGCGGGACATGGCCGGTTTCCTCCTGGTGACAGTTCTGCGTCGGCAGCGCTTGCGCGTCTGCACGGTTCATGGTGAAGCTGGGGGCCATGACGGCATCCATCAAGCACCCTCAGTCTCTTCTCTTTTGCCTTACGGTCTGCCTCGGCATTGCGTTGCCGCTGCTGGCACCGGCCTCAGCCCAGGTCTTACTGGAGAACGATTGGCGCGGAGAGCGGCATATGAACTGCCTGCGAAGCGTGGAGCGCGATCCCTCCTACGGCATGTCTCTGGCGGAAGACTGGATCCGGCAGACCGGAACCAGCGCGGCGCGGCACTGCATGGCGGTGGCGGAGTCGGCTATCGGCGATCCCGGCAAGGCTGCCGAGGCCTTCGGGCTGATCGCCCAGCAGCTACCCGGCGACCGCTGGAGTGATATCGGGCAGCTTTGGGCGCAGGCAGGCCACGCCTGGCTTCTTGCCGAGGAATCGAGAAATGCACTGGAAGCTTTTGACTTAGCTGTTGATTACCGGCCGAACGACGCCGGCCTATTGGCTGATCGTGGCGTCACCCGTGCCCTGCTTCAGGATTATCGCGGGACGGTGGCCGACATGACCCGTGCCATCGAACTCTCCGGAGGCAATCCGGACTATCTGCTCTATCGGGCGACTGCCTACCGTTATCTGGACGACCTGCGGCGCGGCTTGATCGATCTGGATGCGGCCGTGCTCGTTGCACCGGGTTTTGCCGATGTTTACATGGAGCGGGGCAGGCAGCGCGCGCTGGTCGGCGACATCGACGGGGCTGCAGCCGATTTCCGGCAAGTCTTGCAACTGGCGCCCAACTCTCGGATTGCGCCCTTGGCGGAAGACGCTTTGCGCCAGGTTTCAGGCGATTAGCCCTCGATTCCGAATCAGAAGTCGAGGTCGGCGTAGTGCTTGGGAGGGGCAGCGCCCGGCAGATAGTCGCCCAGCAGCGCCCGCATCGAGGGACGGGACTTGACCCGCGCATACCAATCCTTGGCGACGGGATGCTTGCTCCAGGGTACGTCGCCCAGATAGTCGATCGTAGAGATGTGGGCGGCCGCCGTGATGTCGGCGATGGTAAAGCGCTCTCCGGCCAGCCAGAGGCGGCGGTCGGTCAGCCAGGCGATGTATTCCAGGTGATAGTGGATGTTGGAGTAGCCGGCGCGCACAACGCTGGAATTGGGCTCGCCCATCCGCAAGAAGCGCTTGAAGATCTTCTCGCTGACCAGGTTGTCGGTGACCTCGCGCCCGAACTTGTCGTCGAACCAGTTGGCCAGACGCCGTGCCTCGGCCCGCTCGCTCACCTGCTCGCCAAGAAAAGGGGCCTCGGGATAGGCTTCTTCCAGATACTCGACGATGACGCGGTGGTCGGGAACGATGGTCCCTTCACCCTCGATCAGGACCGGCACCTCGCCCGCCGGATTCAGGCGCAGAAATCCCTCCCGGCGCTCCCAGGTGTTTTCGGTCTTCAGCTCGAAAGCCAAGTCCTTCTCGGCGAGCAGCAAACGGATCTTGCGGCAGCCAGCGTCAAGCGGCAGGTGATAGAGGATTCGCATAGAGACTCTGTTGCCTAAAGGAACAGTTCATTGGCACTAACCCAGCCGTGCAGGTCTGTCGAGCCCTCTACGCAGGCCGAAGGGCCTTTTTTGATCAGACAGGCCCGCTAGACTGTCCGACATGCAGGAAAGAACCATTCCCAGCGCCGATAGCGTGCGCAACTTCAAAGGGCCGCTGCCAAAGGTGGTGGATGTCGTAGTCATCGGCGCCGGAGTGATCGGCATGGCCACCGCCTATCATCTGGCGAAGGCCGGCAAGTCTGTCCTCCTATGCGAGAAAGGGGTGGTCGCCGGCGAGCAGTCGAGCCGGAACTGGGGCTGGATTCGCCAGCAGGGACGCGATCCCGCCGAGCTTCCCATCATGATGGAGTCGATCCGCATCTGGGAGTCGCTGGGACCGGAGACCGGTGAGGATCTGGGCTTCCAGCGCCAAGGCTGCCTCTATCTGGCCGACAACGAGGCGGAGTTGGAAAAGTACAGCAGCTGGCTGGAGACCGCCAAGCAGCACCAGCTGGACAGCCGCTTGATCGGTCGCGCCGAGGTCGACCGGATGATCGCCGGCGCCGAGGGCCAGTGGGTCGGTGCGATCTGGACGCCGGGAGATGGACGCGGCGAGCCCACGATAGCGGTGCCGCGCTTGGCACGCGCTGTCGCCCAACTGGGTGTTTCCATCCAGGAGGACTGTGCCGTGCGGACGCTTGACATAGAGGGCGGGCGGCTGGTCGGCGTGGTGACGGAGAAGGGACGGGTTGCCTGTCAGGCTGCTGTCTTATCTGGCGGTGCCTGGTCATCAAGTTTTTTGCGCAATCAAGGGATTAAGCTGCCACAGTTGACTGTTCGCTCGAGCGTTGCGCGGACCAATCCTGCACCGGATATCTACGCCGGCAACGGGGGCGCCACCGGTCTTGCCTTCCGTCGACGCCAGGACGGCGGCTATACCGTTGCGCTGGGTGACTATTCCGAACACTACATCGGGCCAGAGAGTTTTCGCGAGTTCCGCCGCTTTCTGCCTTTGCTGCGCTCTGCGATGAAGGAGGTGAAGCTGCGCTTCGGCGGGAGCCTGGGCCGCTTCACCGCGAAGACACGCTGGCATGGCGAGGAGGTCACCCCCTTCGAGCGCACCCGCGTCTTGGATCCGGTTGCCGCCCCGGAGGCGGTGCGTCGCATCAAGCAGAGGCTGGAAAAGCGGCTGCCCAAGCTGGCAGAGGTCGGTTTGGCGGAAACCTGGGCCGGGATGATCGACGTGATGCCGGATGCCGTGCCGGTAATCGATCGGGCGCCCGGTCTAGAGAATCTGGTGATCGCCACTGGATTCAGCGGCCACGGTTTCGGCATCGGTCCCGGGGCCGGGCGTGTGGTCGCCGACCTGGTGCAGGGCAAGCCGGTCGGGCACGACATCACCCGCTTCCGCTACCAGCGCTTTTATGACGGAAGTCCGATCGTCACCGGACCCATGTAGCTGCTCTGACTGCCCCCCGGCTTGTCGGCAAATCACGACGAATAGGCCGGTTCGGTTCCAGTAGAGGGAACCTTCTTGCTGCTCGGCTGTTCAATTGCTGTCGGCCCGGCACCGCGCGCGACGGCGCGCTCTCTTCGCGTGATCGGGGCGCGCGACGGCGCGCTCTCTTCGCGTGATCGGGCCGAAGCGGGGCTGCCGATGCGCCTGTCCAAGGCAGATCAGGAAGGGAGACGAGAGTCATGGCAAAGAAAGTGCTGCGTGTGAATGCAAGGCAGGGAACGACCGGGCAGGGCTTGCGTTACGTCCTGATAGCCTCGGTTGTCTTGGCAGTCTTGGCTCTCGTCCTGGTTTCTTTTGGCGTCATCTAAGCGCACCCGACGACCGATCCAGGTTGCCGGCAAGCTCGTACCCAATTGGACGATCAGAAAGCGCGAGGTAGGAAAGCATGACCATCTATCAAGCCATCGAGAGCGATCACGAGTCTCACCGCAACCTGCTGGAGAGGATTTCGGACACGAGCGGAGACAGCAAAGAGCGTCAGCGTTTGTGGGAAGAGTTCTACTATGACGTCAAGGCGCATGCCGCTGCCGAGGAAGAGGTCTTCTACGCAAAGCTGATTGCGACGGAAGACGGACAGCCGGACGCCAGGCACTCCGTGCACGAGCATCAGAATCTGGACTCGATCATGGACGAACTGCACGACAAGGATATGTCGAGCCCTGGCTGGATACAGCGGTTCGGGACCCTGAAACACGACTACGAACACCATATGGAAGAGGAGGAAGACGACATCTTCGCCCGCGCACGCGAGGAAATCGGACAGGATTCCTCCGGCGACCTGGGCCGCAGCTTCCAAACGCGCAAAAAGCGAGAGTTCGAGCTTGTCGACCGTAAGAACGAGCAAGCCCTGGAGGATTAGCGCAGTTTTCCTTCGACCTGAATCATCGCCCGATCTACCGGTAAGACGGGCAACGGTTTAGCCCGATGACAGGGGTAACGGTCTGGGGCTGATTTTGGGTTTCGCGTCGGTCCTCGACGCTTGCCCAGCTCCGACGCGGATGAAGCCTTCTCCCCCCCTATCCTGATGAGATTTCCGGGCTAAGCGAGGAGCCGAGAGAGCGGCAAACAAGACCGACGTCCTGTCGGATCGGCTTGCAATGGAGGAGGGGGCGGGGAGAGAGTGCGGAGCAAACCGCAAGAGGACATGCGATGTCAGACAGACCCACTCCCGATCTCCGCACCCTTGCCATTCATGCGGGCGAGGACCCGAGTGAGGGGCTGGGCGAAGTCGCGCCGTCGATTGCCATGTCCACCTCGTTTCGCGCCCATCCCGATGGCGTGCAGTTCTCGGCCGAGGCCTTGGGTGAAGACTCGCCCTTCTTTTACACGCGCTGGGGAAACCCAACGGTGCGCCAGTTGGAAGAGAAGCTCGCGGCATTGGATGAGGGGGAGGATGCGCTCTGCTTTGCCTCGGGCATGGCGGCGATCTCGGCGCTGTTGCTCTCGCGCCTCAAGGCCGGCGACCATCTGGTGATCTCCGACGTCTGTTACGCTGGCGTGGCCGAGCTGGTGCACAAGAGCCTGCCGCAATACGGCATCGCTGTTTCATGTGTCGATACCGGCAATCTGCAGGCGGTGCGGGAGGCCCTGCGGCCGCAGACCCGACTGATCTATGCCGAGACTCCGGCGAACCCCATCCTGCGGTTGGCGGATATCGCCGGTCTTTCGGAGGTCGCTAAGGCTGCCGGGGTCGAACTGGCGATCGATTCGACGCTGGCGACAGCGGTGGCGACGCGACCGCTGACCTTGGGCGCGGACTATGTCATTCATTCGCTGACCAAGTACGTTTGCGGCCACGGCGGCGATGCGCTGGGCGGGGTCGTCATCGGCGAGGCAAAGGCTATGGCCGCGCTAAGACAGGGAGCTCTGATCCACCTGGGCGGCTGCATTTCCCCCTTCAATGCCTGGCTCTGCCTGCGCTCGTTGCACACTTTGGAGCTGCGCATGCGTGCGCATGAGGAAAATTCCTTCTGGGTCGCGCGCTTCCTGGAGCAGCACCCGCGTGTGGCCCGTGTCCTCTATCCGGGTCTGCCCTCGCACCCGCAACATGACCTGGCACGGCGGCAGATGGCCAACTTCTCCGGCATGGTTTCCTTCAGTGCCGCCGATGGAGCCTCCTTGGCACGCAAGCTCGCCGATGGGCTGGAGGTGGTGAGCTACGCCGTCTCTATGGGCAAGAGCAAGACCCTGGTCTTCTACATCCCGACCGACGACCTGCAGGAAAGCTCCTTCAAGCTGAGTTCCGAAGCGCTTGCCAGCTACCGCGAGTGGACAGGGGAGGGCTGCTTTCGCATGTCGATCGGGCTGGAGAGCCCGGAGGCCATCGTCAGCGATCTCGCGCGGGTCTTGGATGCAGCCTAGGCAGCCATTCACCAGCAAGCTGGCACGCCCCCTCAAGCCATGAGCGCACAAGCATCGCCGAAGCGCACCCCCGGTTCTGCACAGAGGGTGTAGGTCTCACCAGAACGTCCTTTCTCAAGAACCGGCCGGTATGCCGCGGCCAGGTCGTCTCTGCATCCTGCCACCCTCGCAGTCGCGGGGCCGCGCGTCGGGATCCGGCATAAAGGCAAAGAGTCGAATCAACCACATGATAGAGTCGCTTAGCAAGCTCTCGACGTTTCCCATGATCTTGTCTCCTCGCCTTCAACCGCTTGTCGTCGGGATCGTTCTTGCGCTAGAGAGAGGACCCTAGGACTTCAAGCTAACTTTAAGTCAAGGGCGAAAAAGAGCCGCTCTTTCAAGGGGGATATGGGATGACGAAAAGCGCGCCGCTTCTGACGATTGGGGAAACCGCGCGTCGCTGTGGGGTTGCGACCTCAACGCTGCGGTTCTACGAGGACCGTGGGCTTATCAACCCCAGCCGCACCTCGGGGAACCAAAGGCTCTATCACCGATCGGAGCT
Organism: Kiloniellales bacterium; assembly: GCA_040219175.1. Taxonomy (GTDB): domain Bacteria; phylum Pseudomonadota; class Alphaproteobacteria; order Kiloniellales; family JACOMY01; genus JACOMY01. The sequence goes on along the minus strand of JAVJSY010000010.1, from coordinate 42,393 downwards.
CCGGCGGATCTCGGTCATCAGGGTCGCTCAGTCCCTGGGATTGACCCTAAGCGAGATCAAGGCGGCTCTGGCGGAGCTTCCCGAAGGTCGGGCGCCGAACAAGCGGGATTGGGCACTGCTGTCCAGGACGTGGCGTGCTCAATTGGACAGGCGCATTCACCAACTGCAAAGAATGCGCGAGAATCTTACGGAATGTATCGGATGCGGGTGCCTGTCCCTCAAGAGCTGTGCACTGCATAACCAGGGGGACCGTCTGGCTTCGACCGGTCCCGGCCCGCGCATCTTGCTGGACCCCTCGGCCGGTGAAGAATGAGGACTGATACCAACCCCGCGTTGAGTGGAACGCATCGGGGGTTGGTAAGCGCGACCGCGCGCCCGCAGCGCAGCGAGGATAAGCCCCGCGTGGCGTCTGAACGCTAGAAACAGGTGCAATGAGTCTTCATCTCTACCGTGTGGTATGAGACGGCGGCGTTGAATCCCCGCCGTCGCCCTTCTACGAGCAGTTCGTAGGAAGACAGCGAGAAAAATCCGGGAGAGCTATAGCCTCTCCTCCGGCAAGCGGGTGCCTCGATGCCTGCCTTAGGTCACCGAGACCTCCCAGGCGAAGAGCGGCACGCGCACGTTGAAAGTTCTGCTTTCGGTCTGGCTGTTGCTGTCCGTGTCGCTGGTTTCCTCGGAGCTGCTGTACTCGCCGGCAAGGTTGCCGCCGATGGTTCCGCCCAGCTCTCCAGTGGCGGTGACCCCGACTTCGAAGATCTCGAAGGGGAGTTCCAGGCCCAGGGTGGCCACCTGCTCGAGCGCTGTTTCGATCCGGCCGAGGAAGCCCGACTTCTTGACGACCTTGTCCACCGCGCTCTTGACGCTGGTCTCGGTCACCGTCTCTTCGGCGACCTTCATGGTGAAGCGCAGGCGGACGTGCGGCGAGCTGGGAAGCGTGATGCCGACATTGGAGCCGATCTCCGGCAGTCCGTCGAAGGTGGCGAAGACACCGAGGGTGAGCTTGCCGCCGGGTTTCAGGTCCAGGGCCTCTTCGAAAAGGTGCTGTCCGTCCTCGATCGGCAGGGCGACGCCGCCGTTGAACTTCACGAACTCGCGGGTCTCGAAGATCGTGCCGTTGATGCGGAAGGTGCCGGAGGGATAGGGATTGCCCAGACTGTCCTCGAAAAGCACCTCGAAGACGTAGGTCAGCTGCTCCTCGTCCTTGATGCTGGCGCCGATGGTACGCTTGCGCTCTTTCTTGGTCTCCTCCGGCAGGTCCGACTTGTCGATGTCCTTCATCGCCTCGATGACGTGGCCCTTCTTTTCCAGGGTGTCGGGCGGAGCGGGGCTTGGGGTGGGCGTCGGCGTTTCCGGCGTTGCCTGCATCTCGGTGACGTCCGGCAGCGTCGACTCGACGACCGAGGCGATCTTCTCGGCGAGTGCCTGGGCGGCACCCAAGGCCTCTTTCTGGGCATCGCCGGTCAGCTGGGCAGAGGCCTTGGCCAGCTCCGTTGCCATCTGCGAGAGATTGGAGAGGGTGGCTGCCAGGCTGGCCGCGTTGGTGGTCAGCAGGGTCGAGAGGTCGAGCTTGCCGGCTTCGCCAAGCGCCGTCGTCAGCGACCCCGGCAGGGGCAGTTCGGGCGGTGCTGTCTGCTGCAGCACGGCCTGCGGAACGGTCGGCGTCAGGGTGCTGTCCTGCCGGCGTGAGACATTGGGGTCGGCCGGCAGGATGCCCGGCGCGGGCAGGATGTCGTAGTGCGAATTCCGGCCGATATCGTAACGTTCCGCCCCCTTGGCGTGGCTGAGCACCGGCTCCATGAAGACCGCCGAGCTGGGCAGGCTGACCTCGTCGCTGGCCAGCTGTTGCTCGCGGAAGGACTCGGTTTCCTGCATCACGCGCTCGTAGAAGGAGGCAATGGCGTCAAGCGAACCGCCGGCCACCGGCGTCGATCCGGGGGTGCTGGGCGCGGAGAGAATGGCGATGATCGCGTCAATGATCTCGATGGCGTCATCGACCCGGTCTTGATGCTGGGAGTGCAGCAGGCCGCCACCGGCTGTGGTGACGGCACTTGCCGCTGCCGGATTGGCCGCAGCCGCGCGCGACGCTGCGGCCGAGCTGGTCACCTGGGCAACGAGGGTCAGCAAAGCCAGCAGAGCCAGCAGCTTCTGCCGTAGGTCTTTCTCGGCATCGGAGCCATTGCCGTTTGCAATCAGGCGGGCAAGGAAGGCCTGGATCTCTGCCTTGACGCTCGACAGGGTCTCGCTGTTGACCAGGTCGCCTTCCACCCCGGCGCGGAGCGATTCCATAAAGATCTTGAACTTGGCTGTATCGATGCCGATGCCGGGACTGGGGGTAACGCTGATTGCCGGTCCGCGCTTCAGCGGCAGGACTATATGGGCGCCGCAGAAACCGATCGGGTTGGTGCCGGCGATGGTCTTGAGGTCGACGCCGCCAAGGGTCAGTTGCTCCAGCACGCAGATCAACTGCTCGCGTTCGATCTCTTGCAGGATGAGACGGGTAAAGCCGTACTTGTTGGCATTGAGGAAGCCCAGCAGGTTTGAGAGCTTGGCCTCGGCCGTCTCCATCGTGGCGACCTCGCCTTCCAGCACACCCTGTTGCAGGGTGACGCCCGAGAAGTGGTCGCCCAGCTGCTGGGCAATCGGCCAAGCGAGGCTCGTGTCGGCGTTGCCGCCGACCAGAAGTGTGCCGCTGGAAAGAGTCGCCTCGTCCTCAAGGTCGCCGATCGAGGGTACTGCCTGGGCTATGGAAGCTCGATTCCTGACGACCAGGCTCGCCTTGACGTTCTCGAAGGCGACGGCGCTTACATCCAGGAAGAGTGGGGTGTCGGGAATACCCAGTTTGAGGCTCGCGTTCTTGTTGGAGATCTTGACGCCGGTGATGGTCTCGATCGCCACATTCTGCCCGGTCGTGTAGGTACCGACGAACTCCGGGTTCAGGTTTGCCGAGGCTCCACGCGTGAGGGCGATATCGCTGCCGCTGGTTTCCAGGGTGACATTCACATTTTCCCGCTTCACCGCGTTGTAGAAGGCGTGGATCATGATCGCAGCCATGCCGGCTGCGCCGGCGGCCAGGGTTATGGGGCCACCCAGACCGCCGGCCAGGGTCATGAGCGCACCGGCCACAAGGGTACTGCTGGCGGCCATTCCCAAGAGACCGTCGGCGATCAAGGTCTCTATTGCCGAGCCGTCGAAGTCGAGGGAGACCGAAATGCTGTCGGCCTCGACCTCGCCGATCTCAGGCAGTGTGGCCAGTACGTCAGCCGCGCTCTCTTCGCTTTTCAGTGTCAGAAAATAGTCGTCCAAGGCCAGGATCAACTGCGGGTCGCTGAGGTAGCCCCGGATGATCCACCAATAGCGCTGCAGAATCTCCGTGGTGAAGGTCAGAGGCTTGAAGGGGATGAAGATCAGCGGGTCGATGTCGGTGAACCAGATGTTCACACGGTAGAGATTCAGGATCTCGAAATAGATGGCGTTCAGCGCATGGATGCGGTTGTGGTTGGTGACCCTGTCGGTGCGCAGGCGTTGCTGCTCCTCCTCGATACTCTGGGTTACGATGTTCGACCAGAAGGACCGCAGGGACGAGGCGTTCTGCATCGATCGCTGGTGGATCGACTGGGCCGAGCGACCGACCACCGCGCGCTCGCCCGCAGCATCGGTCTCGACGAAGCCTAGTGTCGTTGCACCGGCAAAGACCAAACTGCCGGCCGCCGCCCCTGCGACGCTGCCGACCGCAGTGCCGACCGCAGCCCCTGCCAGGGTGGGTGCAGCACCGGCCGCATTCGCGGCATTGCCGATGACGAGACCGGCGAGTGCGCCTGAGATCCCGCCGCCCACGCCGCCGACCACGGCCCCGGCTGCGACGAAGCTGCCGGCCGTTGCCGCGTTCGCGCCGAAGCTGGAGGTGGAGCCGTGCTGGTGCTCCTCTGCCGTTGCCCGGGCGATCTCGTCGACGGCGCGCTGGTGGGTCAAGAGGTTCACCAGCCGTTCGGAAACGCGCGTGTCTTCCGCACGGATGGCGCGATTGATCCGCTTCCAGTCCAAGACCGAGATCTGCGTGTCCTGACCCATGAAGAGCGACACCGAACCCTGCGGCTCGCCCAGGTGAATGCCGCAGTGGATCCAGTCCTGCCGATAGCTGCAGGCATAGCCCAGATAGATGGTCTTGCAGTCGTTCGCGCCGAAGACGAAGAGGCGCTGGATCGGCGTCATTTGGGACTTAGTCTTCAAGGTGAGATCCGAGATTTCTTCGGCCTTGAAGAAGCTGATGTAGCTCTTGGAGTTCTTGGTGAACTTCTTACAGCGCGGCACCACGCAATCGGGTGCGGAGGGATCCCTATCGTCATCGTCGCCCTCGGTTCCGGACAGAGCTTCCTCGGCTTCGGCGAAGGGCTGCCAGACGGCCAGCTCTTGGATCGTGCTCAGCTGGAACCTGGAGAGCACGGCGGCTTCCCGGGTTCCGACCGATAGCAGCAGGTCGGGCGATCCTGTCACGACTTCACGTAAGGGAAGCTTCTGCCCTTCGCTCTCCAAGAGTGTGAGCGCTTCCTTGATCGGGATCAGGCCGTCGGCTGCGGCCACGACGGCTTGCGCATCGCGGACCGGCTTGAAGGCAAGGAGATCGCCAAGGTTGGCAATCTCGAGTTCTCGAAGCAGGCGTAGGGCCTGATCGTTCAGCGAGGTGAGGCTCGAAAGGCGGACGAACTGCTTGACCATTGGTCCCTCCCCAGGTCCAAATTGGTTACAGGTACCCTCACGCCCTCGTGATGATGTTAAGAGCAAGGATGGTCGGCCGTCGAGAGGTAAAGGGTGCCGCCATCGAATTTTTTTTCGCTGACCTCTCCGCGTTCAAGATCAAGAAGTTGCGTCCGGCCGGCGAGGGGGCCCCTCCGCGCCGGCCTATAGCTAGGCCTGTTGCTGCGCTCCCGTCTCTCTGGTGATGGGATGCTCCAGGCGGCTCACCATCTCCTTGGGCACGACCTGCCAGAAGTGCTGGCGAGAGAGGTGCCAGTCCACCAGCAGGCGTTGGGCGTAGTTGGAGGCCGTCTCGCGCCAATAGGTATCGACCAGGCTGCGCAGCTGGGTCTCGTAGTGCTGGGTCTCGATCCGCTGATAGATGACGCTGTCGTCGTTGATGCGGATCGGCAGCAGGTTGTCCGGATCGTAGACGAAGGCCATGCCGCCGGTCATGCCGGCCGCGAAGTTGTCGCCCACCGTGCCCAGGATCACGGCCACGCCGCCGGTCATGTACTCGCAGCCGTTGGAGCCGCAGCCCTCGACCACCGCGGTGGCACCCGAGTTACGCACACAAAAGCGCTCGCCGGCCTGGCCGGCGGCATAGAGCTCTCCGGCCGTCGCGCCATAGAGCACGGTGTTGCCGATGATGGTGTTCTCGTGGCTGGCCAAGAGCGACTTGGTCGGCGGGCGCACGACGATGGTGCCGCCGGAAAGACCCTTGCCGACATAGTCGTTGGCGTCGCCGAAGACCTCCAGCTTGACGCCCTGTACGGCCCAGGCCCCCAGCGATTGGCCGGCGGAGCCGCGCAGACGCACCGTCAGATGGTTGGGCGCCAGGCCGGTCATGCCGAAACGCCGGGTGATCATGGCCGAGAGGCGCGTGCCGATGGCGCGCTGCGTGTTTTGAATGTTGTACTGCAGCTGCATCTTTTCGCCGTCTTCGAAGAGCGAGGCGGCATCGACCAGGATCTGTGCATCCAAGGTGTCGGGCACCTCGTTGCGCGTGGTCATGGTGCAATAGGCGGCATTGCCGCCACGCTCTGCGGTGATCAGCAGAGGATTGAGGTCCAGGTCGTCCAGGTGAGCCGCACCGCGGCTGACCTGCTGTAGCAGATCGGTTCGGCCGATCGCCTCGTTCAAGGAGCGCAGGCCCAATTCGCCCAGGATCTCGCGCACCTCTTCGGCCAGGAAGGAGAAGAGGTTGACCACCTTCTCCGGCGTGCCGGTGAAATGCTTGCGCAAGGCCTCGTCCTGCGTACAGACGCCGACCGGGCAGGTGTTGGAGTGGCACTGGCGCACCATGATGCAGCCCATGGCGACCAGAGAGGCGGTGCCGACGCCGTACTCCTCGGCACCCAGCATGGCCGCGATTACTACGTCGCGGCCGGTCTTGATGCCGCCGTCGGTGCGCAGGCGGACCCGGTGGCGAAGGTTGTTCAGGGTCAGCACCTGATGCACCTCCGACAGGCCCATTTCCCAGGGCACGCCGGCGTACTTGATCGAGGTCTGCGGGCTGGCGCCGGTGCCGCCGTTATGGCCGGAAATCAGGATGACGTCGGCTTCCGCCTTGGCCACGCCGGCGGCAATGGTGCCGATGCCCGAGCGGGCGACCAGTTTCACGCAGACCCGGGCATCCGGGTTGATCTGCTTCAGGTCGTAGATCAGCTGTGCCAGATCCTCGATCGAATAGATGTCATGATTCGGCGGCGGCGAGATCAGCATGACGCCGGGCGTGGCGTGGCGAAGCTTGGCGATCATCTCCGTCACCTTGAAGCCGGGCAATTGTCCGCCTTCGCCGGGCTTGGCGCCTTGCGCCACCTTGATTTCGATCTCGCGGCACTTGTTCAGATAGTGGGCAGTGACGCCGAAGCGGCCGGATGCCACTTGTTTGATGGCGGAGTTGGCATTGTCGCCGTTGCGCTGAGGCTCGTAACGCTCGGGCACCTCGCCGCCCTCGCCGGAGTCCGACTTGGCGCCGATCCGGTTCATGGCGATGTTCAATTGACCGTGCGCTTCCGGCGAGAGGGCGCCCAGCGACATCCCCGGCGTCACGAAGCGCTTGCGGATGGCGGTAATCGACTCGACCTCCTCAAGCGGCACCGGCGTGGCCTCCGTCGCCTTGAAGTCCAGCAGGTCCCGCAGGGAGTTGGGCGGAAGTTTTCTCAGCCCGGCGGCAAAGCGCTGATAGGTTGAGTAGCTGTCCGTGCCGACGGCCGTCTGCAGGGTGTGGATCAGCTTTGCATCCCAGGCGTGGCTCTCACCGCCGCGGCGATAACGGTAGAAACCGCCGACGGGCAGGGTCGCGACCGCGCGGCTCCAGGCCTTGTCGTGCAGCTCTAGCACGTCTTCCTGCAGACCGCGCAGGCCGATACCGGAGATGCGGCTGGTCACCCCAGGAAAGTACTCGTCTACCAGGGTGCGCGACAGACCGATGGCCTCGAAGTTGGCGCCACCGCGATAGGAGGAGAGGACGGAGATGCCCATCTTTGACATGATCTTCAGCAGCCCGTCGCCGATGGCGGTCTTGTAGCGCGCCAGGCAATCGGCCAGGCTGAGGCTGCCGAAGAGGCCGCGGGCGTGACGGTCGACGATGGCGGCTTCGGCCAAGTAGGCATTGACCGTCGTCGCACCGACACCGATCAGGACGGCGAAGTAGTGCACGTCGAGGCATTCGGCCGAGCGCACGTTGATCGCGGTGAAGGTGCGCAGGCGCTGGCGCACAAGATGCGCGTGAACGGCACCGGTCGCCAGGATCATGGGGATCGGCGCGCGGCTCTCGCTGGCGGCCTCGTCGGTCAAGACGACATGCTCGGAACCGCCGCGCACGGCGTCGTCGGCCTCGCGGCGCACCCGCTCCAGCGCTTCGCGCAGGGCCGGCTTGCCGGCGCGCGCATCCTCGATCGGGAAGGTGCAGTCTATGCTGGTTGCGCGTCCTCCCACATGCTCCTGCAGGCCGTGATAGGCGCCGGTCGTCAGCACCGGACTGTCGAGCAGCAGGAAGCGATACTGCTCGTCGTTCTCGTCCAGGATATTGCCCAGGTTTCCCAGCCGTGTGCGCAGGGTCATGACCCGCCGCTCGCGCAAGGAGTCGATCGGCGGGTTGGTCACCTGGCTGAAGTTCTGGCGGAAGAAGTGGTGCAGCGGGCGCACGTTGTTCGAGAGCACGGCTAGCGGGGCATCGTCGCCCATCGAGCCGATGGCCTCCTTGGCCTGCTCGACCATGGGATGCAGGATCAGCTCCATCTCCTCCATGGTGATGCCGTGGGCCAGCTGCCGGCGACGCATGTCCTCGCGCGGCATCTCAGAGCGCTGGGCCTGAGCTTCGGCGGTGCTGAGGCCTTCCATATGGTCCTGGCTGCGCTGTACCCACTCTGCCCAAGGCCGACGCTGGGCCAGGTAGTCCTTGATCTCGTCGTCCTTGTAGAGGCGTCCCTCGGCCAGGTTCATCGCCAGCATCTGGCCGGGGCCGAGGCGCCCCTTCTCGACGATCAGATCCTCGTCTGTGCGCACCATGCCGGTCTCCGACCCGGCGAAGAGCAGGCCGTCCTCGGTGATGGTGTAGCGCAGGGGACGCAGGCCGTTGCGGTCCATGCCGGCAATCAGCCAGGTGCCGCCGAAGCCGCAGATTGCGGCCGGTCCGTCCCAGGGCTCCATCACCGCGTTGCAGTAGGCGTAAAAGTCCTTGTGCGCCTGCGGGATCGGGCTGTCGTCGTTCCAGGCCTCCGGGATCAGCATCGACTTCACCATCGGCAGGTCGCGCTCGCCGCGCACCAGCAGCTCGGCCACCGCATCCAGGGCGGCCGAGTCGGACGAGCCGGGCTGAATGATCGGCTTCAGATCCTCGATCCGCTCTCCGAAGGCCGGCGATGCCAGACGGCACTCATGCGCTGCCATCCAGTTCACGTTGCCGCGCAGGGTGTTGATCTCGCCATTGTGTGCCAGGACGCGGAAGGGCTGGGCCAGGTTCCAGGTCGGGAAGGTGTTGGTCGAATAGCGCTGATGGAAGATCGCGAAGTTGGAGACGAACCGCTCGTCCATCAGGTCTGGATAGAAGCTGTCGACCTGCTCGGCCAGGAACATGCCCTTGTAGATGAGGGAGCGGCCGGAGAGGGAGCAGATGTAGAAGTCCTTGATGGTGGCTTCGTTGACGGCGCGCTCGATGCGCCGGCGAATGACATAGAGCGCACGCTCGAAGGCCTCTGCCGGCATGCCGACAAGGTTTTCGATCATGATCTGCTCGATCTCGGGCCTGGTCGCGTTGGCCTTCTCGCCGATGATCGCGGTATCGATCGGCACCTGGCGCCAGCCGAAGACGCCGAAGCCGCCGTTGATGATCTCGCGCTCGACGATGGTGCGGCAACGCTCCTGGGCGGCAAAGTCGGTGCGCGGCAGGAAAACCATGCCGACGCCGATGTCCTTGTCGCCGGCCGGGTGGCCGGTGCGCTCGACATGCTCGCGGAAGAAGTCTTGCGGGATCGCGACATGCAGGCCCGCACCGTCGCCGGTCTTGCCGTCGGCATCCACGGCGCCGCGATGCCAGACCGCTTTCAATGCCTGGACTGCTGCCTCTACGACCGAGCGGCGGGGCTTGCCGTCCAGGGTGGCCACCATGCCGACGCCGCAGGCGTCGTGCTCCTCGGCCGGGTCATAGAGCCCATAGCGGGTAAGACGCTCGGCCTCGGCAGCCTGGCGACGGATGATCTCTGATGCGTTGGTCATGTCTCTCGCCCTCAAGCGGCAGCCCGGCCGGGCCGCTGGGTGATCGGGATGTGGCGCGGCACCGCCGCCACGCGCGCGAGCCAGGCGCTGACGGCGGGATAGCGGGACAGGTCGAAGCCGCCATCGGCTGCGACGTGGGTGTAGGCATAGAGCGCGATATCGGACAGCCCATAGCGTTCGCCAACGAAGAAGCTGCGCTCCTTTAGATGGCTCTCCATGACGTCGAGGGCCTGATAGCCCTTGGCACGCCGCCGCGGGATCTCCGCCTGCTCTTCCGGCGTCTGTCCGCCCAGCCCCTCGGCGATCCAGGCGCGCAGCACGGCGATGTAAGGCTCGTGGCTGTACTGCTCGAAGAAGAGCCACTGCAGGGTTTGCGCCTGCTCGACGAGATCCTCGGGCCAGTAGGAGGTGCCTTGCGCCAGGTAGTAGAGCAGGGCGTTGGACTCGGCCAGGCAGGTGCCGTCGGCCAACTGCAGGGTCGGAATGCGGCCGTTGGGGTTGCGGGCCAGGAACGCAGGCGTCCGGGTCTCGCCCTTGAAGAGGTCGACCTCGACATACTCGAAGCCGAGACCCAGCTGGGTCATCAGCAGACGGACCTTGTAGCCGTTGCCGGAGACCATGGCGTCATAGAGGCGATAGATCATGAGCGGGACTCCTGCGGTATGCTTTGAAGGGCGTTGTTGGCCATTACGCCGCCTCCAAGCTCTGGTTGCCGCTATCCCATCCCGTCAGCCACGTGGCTAAGGCTGCGCTGTCGATTGAGAGGCTTGCCACCATCCGCAGTACGGCTGCTTGCGGAAGGACGATAGGGGCCGACGCGCGTGCTGGCGTGACTCTGAGAGGTGAGGCCTGTGATATCGCCCAGGTTACCTGCTTTGCAGGACAGCCGGTCGTCCCATGCACTATTGTCATGATATCGACGCTGATGGTCATAGCAGCCACGCTGCAAGACTGATGAGGAGTGCGGCTATGGCGAAGCCTCCCCACATCCGGCGTCGCCGCTCCCAAGGCTTGCGGTAGCTGAAGCGCACTGGCTGATCCAGATCGCGTTCATGCGGCAGGGATGCGTTCGAGAGCCATCTGGTCGTGTCCGTCGCAAGGTCTGCCATCGATCCTGGATGCGGGAGACTGCCACCCATTGCTCCACCTACTCCGCCGCCACGGCCTGGGCGCCGGCCTGGATGAAGCTGTGCATGGAGGCCGCCGCGTCGCGGCCGTCGCGGATACCCCAGACGACCAGAGAGGCGCCGCGGACGATGTCGCCGGCGGCGAAGACGCCGGGCAGGCGGCTCATCTTGGTCTTGTTGTCGATCAGGATGGTGCCCCAGCGGCTGACCTCCAGGCCCGGCTCGCCGAAGAGGCGGGGCAGGTCCTCGGGGTCGAAGCCCAGAGCCTTGATGACCAGGTCGGCCTCGATGTCGAAAGAGGAGTTCTCAAGGATTTGCGGGGTCTGGCGGCCGGTGGCGTCGGGCATGCCCAGATGCACCTTGGCGGCGCGCAGCTTGCTGACAGTGGGGCTGCCCATCACCGCCTCGGGGGCCGACAGCCAGAGGAACTCGATGCCCTCTTCCTCGGCATTGGCGACCTCGCGCTGCGAGCCCGGCATGTTGGCCCGGTCGCGGCGATAGAGGCAGCGCACCGAGGTCGCCCCCTGGCGCACGGCGGTGCGCACGCAGTCCATCGCGGTGTCGCCGCCGCCGACCACGACCACGCGCTTGTCCTTCGCCCAGAGGCTGCCGTCCTCGATCTCCGCTACCTTGTCGCCCAGATCGCGCCGGTTAGAGGCGATCAGAAAATCCAGCGCGGGCACGACACCGGGACTGCCGACACCCGGGACCCTCAGCTCGCGGGCCTTGTAGACGCCGGTTGCCAGAAGCACCGCCGCATGGCGGTTGCGCAGTTCGTTCAGGCTGATGTCGCGGCCGATTTCGCAGTTCAGCTTGATCTCGACGCCGGCATCGCGCAGCAGCTGGACGCGCCGCTCGACCACGGGCTTTTCCAGCTTGAAGCCGGGGATGCCGTAGATCATGAGCCCGCCGCCCCGGTCGTAGCGATCATAGACCGTGACCTGGTAGCCCAGCTTGCGCAGTTCCTCCGCGGCGGCCAGGCCGGCCGGACCGGCGCCGACGATGCCGACGCTCTCGCCGCGCTCCTGCGAGGGCTTTACCGGCTTGACCCAGCCATTTTCCCAGGCGGTGTCGTTGATGTAGCGTTCGATCGAGCCGATGGTGACCGTGCCGTGGTCCGACTGCTCGATGACGCAGTTGCCCTCACAGAGTCGATCTTGCGGGCAGATGCGCCCACAGATCTCCGGAAAGTTGTTGGTTGCCTGGCTGACCTCATAGGCCTCTTCAAGGCGCCCCTCTGCCGTCAACATCAACCAGTCGGGAATGTTGTTGTGGACCGGACAATGCACCTGGCAGAAGGGAATGCCGCATTGCGAACAGCGCGCCGATTGCTCCTTCGCGCGCTCGTCGGTGAAGTTGTCGTAGATTTCTAGGAAATCCTCACGCCGCTCTGCCACAGCGCGCTTGTCGGGCATCTCTTTGTTCAGCTCGATAAAGCGAAGCATGCGGTTGGCCATTGCGCGGGTTTCCTCCGGTGACGATGTTTCTTGTTCAGCGCTAACGCCCGTCCGTCGGCCGGACGCAGCAAAGCCCTTCGACCGGGGGCTCCCGGTCGTGCCGCATTGCTATAGCGGAGAGGCGCGGGGAGATCCAGAAGAATCACGAATATAGGGAAAGGGTATTGACCTTTTTCCATCCGCAAGCAGCAAGAGATACCCCTTTGTCGATGAGCGCCTGATTCCCTTTGCTGAATTAGGGCCGATTCAGGACTATATACAGCGATGCCGGCGCGGGGCTTGCTGGGCTATAAGCGACCCATCGCGAACCTCGTCGGAGGGCCCGTCGTGCCGCTGTACCTCCTCGCCATCCTGGCACTCGTCCAGGGCATCACCGAATTTCTGCCGATCTCCTCCAGTGGTCACCTGGACCTTACCTGGATCGGTTTCCATGGCATGGGAAGCGTACCGGCAGAGATCGATGCGCGCCAGGAACTGGTTCTGGATATCGCCGTCCATGTCGGCACCTTGCTTGCGGTGTGTCTCTACTATTGGCGTGATCTGGCCGGAATGACCTGCTCTCTGTTTCATCGCAGGCCCGATCCCTACCGACGCCTCATCCTGCTGCTGATCCTGGCGACCCTGCCGATCCTGGCGGTGGGCTATGTCGTGAAGGACTGGCTGCCGCTGCTGAAGGGCGATCTGGCGCTGATCGGCTGGACCACGCTAGGCTTTGGCATTCTGCTGTGGATTGCCGATCGCAGCGGCATGACCTTAAGGGCAATGGAACATCTGGGAGCGAAGGACGCCGTCATCTTGGGCTGTGCCCAGGTTCTGGCTCTGGTGCCGGGCACCAGCCGGTCCGGCATTACCATGACGGCCGCGCGGGCGATCGGTATGGAGCGCGGCGATGCTGCGCGCATCTCGCTCTTGATGTCGATCCCGACCATTCTGGCGGCCGGTCTCTTTGCCGGTCTGGAGTTACGAGAGATTGAATCGGCGACGCTGGGCGGCGACGCCGTCTTGGCTGCTGGCCTGGCCTTTCTGTCGGCCTTGATCGCGATTGCCGTGATGATGGCCTGGCTGAAACGGGCCAGCTTCCTGCCCTTCGTTGTCTACCGCATTCTTTTGGGTGGACTGCTGCTTTTCCTGGTCTACAGCGGAACCCTGGCCGATTGGGGCTGGCGGAGTGGGCTCTAGGAGCGGTTACGAGATCTGGGACCGACAGCTTGTCCAAACAGCGTCTTGCCAGTGGTCGGTCGTTGCTGCACATCCCTTGATGCCAAACAGCTGTAGGCTGCTTGCAGTATGAGGAGACTTGCACATGACCGACGCCAAAGACCAGCCGCTCTTGCCGGAGAGCATCGCCGCCCAGGTCGGGCACTATCTGGACGAGGAGAGCGGCGCCATCGTGCCGCCGATCCACACCGCCACGACCTTTGCGCGAGACGCCGACTATCGCCTGCGCCGCGCCAGCAACTATAGCCGTTACGGCACGCCGGCCTGGGACACGGTGGAAGACACGCTCGCCAAGCTGGAGGGCGGGGCGGCGGCTGCGGTCTTCGCGTCGGGCATGGCGGCGGCCATGGCGGTGGTTTCCGCCTTGAAACCCGGCGACCATGTCGTCGCGCACAGCGGGATCTATTGGGCGCTGCGCAGTTTCCTGGATCGCTTCGCCAAGCAGTGGGGGCTCGGTCTGGATCTGGCCGATCTGTCCGAACCAGGTGCCCTTACCCGCGTGCTGCGGCCGGGCGAGACCAAACTTGTTTGGCTGGAGACGCCGGCCAATCCCCTGTGGGAAGTCCTCGACATCGAGGCGCTGGCGGCGGAGGCCAAGGCGGCCGGAGCACGTGTGGCGGTGGACAGCACCGTGGCCACGCCGGTGCTGACCAGGCCCCTGGCGCTGGGCGCGGACCTGGTCATGCACTCGGCCACCAAGTATCTGAACGGACACAGCGACGTCTTGGCCGGCGCCCTGGTTACGGCTGAGGCCGACAGCGCCTGGACGGATATCCTGATCAATCGCGGCGGTTACGGCGGCACCCTTGGGCCCTTCGAAGCCTGGCTGCTTCAGCGTGGACTGCGCACGCTCTATCCCCGCGTCCGACAGGCCTGCGAGTCGGCAAGCCGGATCGCCGCCGCCATGCAGGATCATCCGGGGGTATCTCGTGTCCTCTACCCGGGACTGGCCGATCACCCCGGTCACGCTCTTGCAGCCAAGCAAATGCAGGGCGGTTTCGGCGGCATGCTCTCGCTGCGGCTTTCCGGTGGGCGGGAGGCAGCAGCCCGGCTCTGCCGGAAGGTTCGTCTCTTCCATCCGGCGACCTCTCTGGGCTCGGTCGAGAGCCTGGTCGAGCACCGGCGCGAGATCGAAGGGGACGAGAGTAGCGTGCCCTACGACCTGGTCCGCCTCTCGATCGGTCTGGAAGCGGTCGACGACTTGATTGCCGATCTGGATCAAGCGCTTGCCAGTCAGTGATCGCGGTCGGCTCTATGTTTCAAACCTGTATAGCAGGATTCAGATGGCAAACCGCTTCGATTTGACATCATCCTGCTATAGTCCGGGTTCCAAGGACCACAGGATCTTCCAGAAGGGGTTGCGCTCACGGCTCTATGGCCGGTGGCGGTTCACTCGATTGGATGCAGCGCGATCTCTGTCAGACAGGCCAAAGGAAGTCGGTTGCGCTCAGAAGGTTCGCGGCGGTGAGGCCATCGATCAGGAAGGCCTGATCGGCGGCGCCGTCGCCGTTCTGGTCTACCTCGATCAACCTGGTTCCGGCAAAGCGGGCCTCGGAGTTGCCGCCGCCGGAGAAGGTCGCAGCCCCGACGTATGCGAAAGAGCCGTTCTCCAGGCCGGTTGCGAAAACCAGCTTGTCCTCGCCGTTGGCAGCGTTGACGAGCACGCCATCAAAGTCGCGGATGGTGCCACCGCCTGATCCTGCCGTTCCAAGTGTCTGCCCATCGAACAGGAAGCGGTCGCTGCCGGATCCGCCGAAGGCGACGTCGCCCAGGCTGAGGCCAAGGCGGTCGGCTCCACTCCCCCCGTCAAGTCGATCGTCGCCTTCCCCGCCATAAAGAGTATCGTCACCCGCGCCACCCTCGATTGTGTCATTGCCCTCAAGGCCAATCAGAAGATTGGCGGCGCTGTTGCCCTCGACCTTGTTATTCAGACTGTTCCCGGTGCCGTCAATGTTCCCGAAGCCGCCTTGCATGCGCAGATTCTCTACGAAGGCATCAACGCCGCTGGAGGGCAGGGTGAAATCGGTTTCGGCGCGCACCAGATCGGTTCCGCGTCCGGCAAACTCCCGAACGACATCGGTGCTGGTCGTCACGATGAAGGTATCATCGCCGCTGCCGCCGTTCATCTTGTTGGCGCCGCCATGGCTGTTCAGGCGGTCGTTACCACTCTTGCCCAGCAAGCCGTTGTTGTCGCTGTTGCCGATAATGATCTCGTCATTGCCGTTACCGACCATTTTGGCCGTTCCGGCTGCCGGGTTCAGACTGATCCTTTCGATGACGATGTCAGACGAGGGGCCAAGGGTGTAGTCGCCGGCGTTGGAACGCAGCACGTCGTCGCCCTGACCCTGACCATCGAACAAGCGGTCGGTCAGCGTGTCGATGATGAAGGTGTCATTGCCTTTCCCGCCATAGGCCGTATCGCTGCCAGAAGCCCCGTTCAGACGGTCTCGATTTCTGCCGCCGAAGAGGACGTCGCTGCCAGTGCCACCAACCAAACGGTCGGCCGAGGTTCCGGCCAAGAGGCGATCATTGCCGGCGCCACCGAAGAGGAGGTCTTGACCGCTTCCGCCATAAAGCCTGTCCTCTCCACTTGCGCCGCGCAGGGTATCGACATCATAGCTGCCGTAGAGATTGTCGTTTCCATCGCCGCCAAACAGGGAGTCTTTACCGCTGTCGCCGCCAATGCTGTCATTGCCACTATCGCCGAAGAGATGATCGTCTCCATCTTCTCCGGCAATCAGGTCGCCGTCAGATCCGCCGGAAACACTATCGTTTCCACTGCCACCTTGGAGGACATCACTGCCGTCACCGCCCTCTACGCGATCATCACCGCTTTGTTCGAAGATGCCGTCCGCACCGTCATCGCCATACACCGTGTCGTTACCCAGCTCGCTTTGCGGGGCAGCGGCGAAGAGATCGTTCCCGCTGCCACCCCAGACCGTGTCCTGGCCCGGTCCGCCCGATAGATAGTCGTTACCATCGCCTCCGATCAATTCGTCGTCTTGGGTGTCGCCGTAGAGGCTATCATCTCCGGAACTGCCGCTGAGAGCATCGTCTCCTGCACCGCCGAAGAGTCTGTCGTTAGCGGATTCACCGAAGAGGCCATCGTCTCCGGAGCCGCCTTGTGCGGTGTCGTATCCGGCATCACCGAAGAAGTAGTCGACCCCACTATCCCCAAAGAGCGTGTCGTCACCATCAAGACCGCCAATCCGGTTGGTAAGGCCAGGCTGGGAACCGCCGCCGTGGAAGGTGTCTCTACCGGATCCGCCATAAAGGCGGTCCGCCATGGAGTTACCGTGCAGGATATCCGCGCCGGATGCTGCAAAAATCTGGTCTCCTCCGCTGCCGCCATAGAGGGTGTCGTCAGCGTCGAAACCGAAGAGTTGATCTATGCCCGGACCACCGTAGCCGACACCGCCGCCGGGCCCTATCTGAACATTGTCGTTGCCGCTTTCACCGAAGACAAAATCTTTCCCATAACCGCCAAATATGTAGTCATTTCCTGAGTCGCCATAAACGCGATCGTTTCCACTGCCGCCTCTGATCGTATCGGCACCGAGCCCACCCATGAAGCTGTCGTTGCCGCTGTTCTTGGAGCTGAACTCTTCGATGGTATCGTTGCCGCTATCGCCGAAGGCCGTGTCATCGCCGGGCCCACCGTCCAGGTGATCGTCATCGCGGTTGCCGCGGAGGTAATCGTCACCTTCTCCGCCGCGCAAGCTATCGTCTTTGGCTCCGCCGAGGAGCGAATCGTCGCCGCTTCCACCCGCAAGCAAATCATGTCCTGCGACACCGGCCAGAATATCGTCGCCGGACCCTCCATAGATGCGGTCGTCGCCGGCATCTCCGAAGACCGAGACGTCGGCGCCGAGGTCCGCCTCGATCAGATCGTTGCCCAGACCTCCGCTCAAGAGGTCGCTGCCGTCACCGCCGAAGATCGTATCGTCGCCGGCGTCGTCGACAAGCAGTTCATCGATGGTATCGTCGCCCGCGCCGCCGTAGAGCGTGTCGGCGCCGCTGTCGCCGTTCAGGCTGTCGCCGCCGAGGTAACCTGCGATGAAGTCGTCGCCGGAGCCTCCGCTGGCGTAGTCGTAGCCGCTTTCGCCGAGCAGGCTATCCAGACCCGCACCGCCATAGAGCCGATCCGAGCCCGAGGCCCCGAAGACGACGTCGTCGCCGTCGGCCCCGAGCCCGGTGTCATCGCCGTCGGCCCCGAAGAGGAAATCGATACCGCTGGCCCCGTAGAGGCTGTCATCGCCGCTGAGCCCGCTTAGGTCGTCGTTGGCCGACAGGCCCAGCATCACATCGTCGAGCGGGCTGCCCTCCAGAAGGTCGTCCAGATCGGTGCCGGTGATCGTTGCCATCACTCGCGTCCTTCGGCTGTGGCCGGGAAAGGACAGCATAGCAGTGTTCTTCTCGCATCTGAACCGCGATCGGTTGGGGGCTTGGAAGGTGGCGATCCGGCACCGTGTGGAGCGCCGCTCTGTCTCATGAGGAGGCTGCAGAACGGCCCTCGCAGGGAGCATTTGACAGCCACCCCCAAGAGGCGCTAAATCCCGCCTCCCGATGACCGAGGGCGGCCCATTTGCGGCCAAACCCGGCCGGTCTTGACGGAGGGGTGGCCGAGCGGCTGAAGGCGGCGGTTTGCTAAACCGTTATAGGGTGATAAGCCCTATCGAGGGTTCGAATCCCTTCCCCTCCGCCATTTTTCAATGGCTTAGCGGACATAATCAGCCCCCGAACTTTGCAGTCGCGCTTGCCAAGCCGCGATGAGTTCCACTCAACGCGGCTTGGTACCAGTGGGCTGCTGAAAACGTCATGGCGCGCAGGCGCTTGGATCTCTGCCGAAAGCGCGCGTCAAGGTCCTTGAACGATACGATCTCTATCGCCTTGCGGACCTTTCCTAGTCTTTCGGCAAATCTCCTGCCCTCCTGCATCACCTGACGTCTTCAACAGCCTGCGAGCGCTATTCCTCCGGCGCATCCGGGGATAAGAGGTCTTCTGCTTCGTCGCTTCGCCTTTCCACATCCACCTTGTCTTCGATCGCGGCATCCTTCTTGGGTGTCATCACCTGCGTGTCGGACCCTTTATCGGAGTTCGTAACCTTTGGCGGCTTTGCTTTATCCGGCGTGCCGGCGGTCGGCATGCCGCCGTTATCGAAACGCAAGCGATAGATCGGCTCCGGCAGTCCAAAGCCATCGTGCTCGAGCGCCAGTTTGGATATGCGGATCGCCTCGCCACGGGCGCTGAAGTAATCGCTATCGCGTTGATCTATCCAGCCGCTAAGAACAATGATGACATTCGAGTCGCCAACAGCGTGGACCCAGGTCATTGGCCCAGGTTTGCTTAAGACGAATTCTAGCTTCTCCAGGGCTTGTTGGCAGACCTGTTGCGCGCGGGCGAGGTCGGCCTCCGCATCGACTCCGAGCTCGAATTGGAAGCGCCTTTGCGGATTGCGGGTGTAGTTGATGATGCGGCTCTTGAAGACGGTGGCGTTGGGAATACGGACGTGATTTCCGTCGAAGGACAGCAGGATCGTTGCACGGGAGGTCAGGCGGACGACGTTTCCCTGTTGCCCCTCGATCTCCACAAAGTCGTTCGGTCGGAAGGGCTGGCGTACGCTTAGCATCACGCTCGCCAGGAAGTTCTCGACCATATCGCGGACTGCAAAACCGATTGCCAGACCGACGATACCGGCTGCACCCAGGACCGTTCCGATCAGTGCCACTGCGCCCACTACGTCCAATGACACGACGACGGCAGCAAGAAAGAAAAGAATTCGGACGATCTGGCGATAGATGTCTGCAATGAAGGCATTGGGCGCCAAGCGATTGAAGGGCCACTGCAGTCTTGCCAGATAAATGCCGCAGAACACGACCACAGCGAAGATGCCCAGAGCGATCAGTGCCAGAGGCAGGTAGGCGACCAATTGATCAATCCGCTGGCCGACCCTGTCCACAGCCGGCGTCAGTCGGTCCACGACGTCGGTAGTTTCGACCACCTCATTTTCTATCGTGACGACACCCTCGACCCGACTGACAAGATTCTCCAGTGTTTCGATATCGCTGCTTTCGAGCACTTGGCCGGTCAGACGGACGACGCCGGCATTCACGTCAACGCGGACGTCAGACAGTCCGTCTACCTGGCTTAGTACGGCGCGGAGGCGACGTTCGATAGCGATGTCGGTTGCAGTCCCGGCATCCAAAGAAATGCCACTGCTGTTCGATGGGGCATCCGGCGGTTGCTCTTGTGCGTGCGCCGGCATGGCGCCGAGCAATGCGAGAAGGGTGACAAGAAGCACAAGGCCTGCCTTCGGGCTCAAGAGACGGTCACGCAATTGTCTTTCCTAACCCGGTCAGCGCGGGGCTCTTAGCGACTTTTGTTGAACGGAGGACGACGTTTAAAGTTCCCGACAAGACCATGAGTGGGAGGGAGGAGGTCATGCCTTCTATGCGATGTGAGGCATGAGCGTCAAACTCGCCGACAGGCAGCAGTAGAGCGGGGCGTGCCGGACTTCCGGAGGCATCACAGGAAAGCCAAGTCAGCGATGGCCTTGCATTGCAACCACCCCGGCCGTTCGCGCGCGCACTTCGGGCGCCGCCAGACAGGTCGCAACTGCCTCGTAGCCCGCTGTGCCCGGATAGGGGCGAACGTCAAGGGGTGGGCTATGGTTGGCGGGGCAAAGGAGGATTGTCTCCTCTGTGCCGACGGCCTCCAGGTCGAGGATGGCGGTAGAACGGGTGAGGAAGATGACCGGGCGGCTGTTCGGGGTGCAGCGGCGCAGGTGGGCAATCAGGGCTTGCTGGGTTTCTCCGTCCAGTCCCTCCTCGATCATGTCGATGATCAGAACCTCGGGGCCCGTCGCTTCCAAATGCGAGATCAGGGTGATAAGGGCATCGTTCATCCTTGCACCTTCGTCCGAGAGCCAGGCGAGCGTTTCCTCGACCCGAGCTGCGAGGGTGGGATCGGCGTTGCGCAACCTGCGCCCTGGAGATGCGCTTTCCTCCAGGCGATCCAAGCCGAGGAACGCAGCCTTGGGCAGGACCTCTGCGAGACGCTTGGCGAGCCTGGTCTTGCCGCTGCCCAAGGGGCCGATGATGTAGGTCAGCGGCCGCAGCGTGCGAAGTGTGAAGCGCTCGCCGCCCCAGGGCCAAGGAAGGGCGAAGGTCACGAGCGTTTCGCTGTCCGTTTCGGCCAAGCGTGCCAGGTCACCGGCCGCGGGGACGGCGCCCATTGCAAGCTGGTTTTGCAGAGATCCGACCTTTTCCAGTTTGGCGGCGAGCCTGCGCAGTTCAGCCTGCAAGGCGGCCCCATGGGCAGCGAGAGCCTGTTCCAGACCCTGAGGTTCGCTCTTCAGCACGCGCGCAACCTGAGCCAGGCTGAGTCCAAGAGCGCGCAGAGCGATGATCTCTTTGGCGCGGGCCATGTCCTCGGGGCCGTAGACCCGCCAGCCGGCCTCCGTTCGCGCGGGTGCGATCAGGCTTCGCTCTTCATAGAGGCGGAGCGCCTTTGCCGAGACTCCCAAGAGTTTGGCGGCTTCGGCAGGGGAGAGAAATGCTGGTGACTGTTTCATGACCGACCTCGTTTGCTGACCACAGCATCCTCAATCCGGCCTGCCCCAGGGGAGGGGTCAAGGGGTTTCTTGTTCGTCGGGTGTCTGAATTCCGGCAAGAGCCGGGCTGTCGTGCGGTGCGCCCGGAGGAGAGGGTCAGATAAATCGTGCGAGCCCCCTTGTTAGAAGAATTCTAAACTACTACATCGAGTGCATCACACTGGCAGTCAGTGCTCATCGCGAACGGAGGTATGTCATGGACGGCAACGGCGGGTGCCCGGTTACGGGTCGAGTGCGGATCACGAACAAGGATTGGTGGCCGAACCGGCTGAACCTCAAGATCTTGAGTCAGAACTCTTCATTGGTCGATCCCATGGGCCAGAATTTCGACTATGCCGAGGCCTTCGAGACCCTCGATCTCGACGCCCTGCGCCAAGACATCTTCCAGCTGATGACCACCTCGCAGGACTGGTGGCCAGCGGATTACGGGCACTATGGGCCGCTGTTCATTCGCATGGCTTGGCACAGTGCTGGAACCTATCGGACCGCGGATGGCCGTGGCGGAGGTTCGTCGGGCTCGCAGCGTTTTGCGCCGCTGAACAGCTGGCCCGACAATGCCAACCTCGACAAGGCCCGCATGCTGCTGTGGCCGATCAAACAGAAGTACGGCAAGGCGCTTTCCTGGGCCGATCTGCTGATCTTTACCGGGCACTGTGCGCTGGAGTCCATGGGCTGCAAGATGATCGGCTTCGGTGGCGGCCGGGAAGACATCTGGGAGCCTGAGGAAGACGTCTACTGGGGACCGGAGAACACCTGGCTGGGCGACAAGCGCTATAGCGGCGATCGCGAGCTGGAGAATCCCTTGGCTGCCGTGCAGATGGGACTGATCTACGTGAATCCCGAAGGCCCCAACGGCGAGCCGGATCCGGTCGGCTCCGGCCGGGATATCCGGGAGACCTTCGCTCGTATGGCGATGAACGACGAGGAGACCGTCGCACTGATCGCCGGCGGGCACACTTTCGGCAAGTGCCATGGCGCCGGCGATGCGGCCCTGGTCGGGGCGGAACCGGAAGGGGCCAGCATCGAGCAGCAGGGCCTGGGCTGGAAGAGCAGCTTTGGCAGCGGCAAGGGCGTGGATACGATTACCAGCGGCATTGAAGGCGCATGGACCCCCACACCCATCAAGTGGGATATGAGCTATTTCGATACGCTCTTCGGCTATGAGTGGGAGCTGGTGAAGAGCCCGGCCGGTGCCCATCAATGGGCGCCGAAGGATGGCGCCGCATCGGACGCGGTGCCGGACGCGCACGATCCCTCGCGTCGCCATGCGCCGATGATGACGACGGCCGATATGGCCCTGCGTATGGACCCGATCTACGAGCCGATTGCACGGCGTTTCCACAAGAACCCCGAGGCGTTCGCCGATGCCTTCGCCAAGGCCTGGTTCAAGCTGACCCATCGCGACATGGGACCGCGTGAGCGCTACCTGGGTAAGGAGGTTCCAGCCGAGGACTTTATCTGGCAGGATCCAATCCCGCCGATCGAGCACGAGGTGATCGACGAGGCGGATATCGCCGCGCTCAAAGCCACAATCCTCGCTTCGGGTCTTTCGATCTCAGAGCTGGTCTCTACGGCTTGGGCCTCGGCTGCCACCTTCCGCAGTTCGGACAAGCGTGGCGGTGCGAATGGTGCCCACATTCGCCTGGCACCACAGAAGGACTGGGAGGTCAACCAGCCGGCCCAGCTTGCCAAGGTACTTGCGGTCTTGGAGGGCATTCAGGCTGATTTCAACAAGGCGCAGTCTGGCGGCAAGAGGGTCTCTCTGGCTGACTTGATCGTCCTGGGAGGCTGTGCGGCCGTCGAGACAGCGGCGAGCAAGGCCGGCAAGGAAATCGAAGTCCCCTTCGCGCCGGGACGCGGCGATGCCAGGCAAGAGCAGACTGAAATCGACTCGATGGATATGCTCGAGCCGACTGCGGACGGCTTCCGCAACTACCAGAAGGCCAAGTATGAGGTCTCGACCGAGGAGTTGCTGGTGGACCGGGCGCAGCTCTTGTCCCTGACGGCGCCCGAGATGACGGTTCTGGTCGGCGGCATGCGTGTCTTGAATGCCAATGTCGGTGGATCGCAGCACGGTGTCTTCACCAAACGGCCGGAGACGCTCAGCAACGACTTCTTCGTAAACCTGCTGGACATGAGCACCACCTGGAAGGCTGCCTCCGCCGACGAGGACGTCTTCGAGGGGCGCGAGCGGGCGACGGGCGACCTGCGCTGGACCGGCACTCGTGCGGACCTGATCTTCGGCTCGAACTCGCAACTGCGGGCGCTGGCAGAGGTCTATGGCTGCGCGGACTCCGAAGACAAGTTCCTGGCCGACTTCGTGGCAGCTTGGACCAAGGTCATGAACCTGGATCGCTTCGACCTCGACTAGGAGAGGCTCTGGACTGTCAGTGAGGAAAGCGCGGGGTGGGTCCTATGGATTCATCCCGCGTTCCTTTTGCGATGACAGGGGTGCCTAAAGCCCCATGAAGCGATTGCTCTGCTTCAAGACCTCGATCAGGCGATCGACATCCTCCAGCTCGTTGTAGAGTGCGGCCGACACGCGGATCCAGTCGGCGCCGTTGATCTGGTTGATCGAGACGACGATGCCGGTTTCTTGGTCGAAAGCGACGGCCTGGTCCTTTGGGTTGCCCAAGGCTAGCCCTGGCAGACGGACCGCGGCCATGGAGCCCATGAGATGGGCTGGGGCTGAGGTCTCGGTGCCGAGCGCGGCGGCCAGGCGTTCGCCCATGGCGCAGGCCAGCTGGTGGCAGTGCGCACGCAAGGCAGGACCACCTTCCGCCTCGTGCCAGTCGAGCGCGGCTGCGGCGGTGAGCCAAGCGGAGGGGTCGCGGGTGCCGATCCAATCGAATTCTGCGGTGTAGCCCTGACCGAAACCATGCGAGGTGACCATGGGATGGGTTTCCGCCTGGCGCTTGGGATGGGTCCAGAAGAAGGCGCAGCCGCGTGGTGCGTAGAGCCACTTGTGAGCATTACCGACATACCAGTCGGCCCCGATTGCCTCGACGTCGATATCCAGCATTCCGGGCGCATGTGCGCCGTCGATAAAGAGCGCAATCCCGCGATCCTTGGCCAGTGCGGCGATGCCCGCCAAGGGCATGATAAGGGCCGAGCGCGAGGTCATGTGGTCGGTGAAAATGGCCCGGGTATTGGGTTTCAGCCTGGCGGCGATGGCATCGACGGCCTGGCTTGCGTCCGCCAGCGGGATCGGGATCGAGATCTCCTCGACCTCCAGGGCCGGGCCGCCCAGGTGCCGCAAGGCCATGCGCACGGCATTGTAGACCTCCGAGGTGGCGGCGATGTGATCGCCGGCCGAAAGCTGGAGTGCGCGAATGGCCGAGCAGGCGCCCTGGGTTGCATTCTCCACGAAGGCCCAGTCTTCGGAGCGGCCTCCGTAGGCTTCGGCGACGCGGATGGCTTCCTTGCGCAAGAGGAAGGGGAGTTCACGGCGGAAGAAGTCGCTGGGATTGCGCTCGATCCGCCCGTGCCACTGAGCCTGGGATCCTTGGAGCGCATGTGGGACGGCGCCGTAAGAGCCGTGATTGAGATGCAGGCGCTGCGGATCAAGATCGAAGTCCTGCAGGCGATGGTGGCCGTAGCGCTGTTCTTGCGACATGGATGCGTCAGCTCCGAGCTTTTGGGGAAACCGGGTTGGGCGCCTCCAGGTGCGATGGTGCCCGCGGCCAGAATAGGCGAAGGAAACCCTCCGGTCACGATCCGGCGGTGCGGACGAGCTTACGTCAATACCAGACCAGCGCGGCGTTCAAGCGTTAAGCGCTAGTCGTCCGATCCGAACGCTTGGATCCCAAGCGTTCGGTGAATCGGCCCACTAACTTATTGAGCTGGTGGGGCAACTTATCCAGAGAGATGGGAACCATCCCTCTGGGTTGCACCACTAGCGGCCGCAGGGCACGTTGACCTGCATGTCTGCGGTCTTGTGGGAGTTACGGGCATATCCCTGTTGCGGCTCGCACCATCAATCAAGCTTCCGCACCCGATCGCCGACACTCACCGTTCCGTCCTTGGTGACGCGGGCGTAGATGCCGCGTAGGCGTAACTTCTTGCCAAGGCCGGTATTCACGAAGAGGCAGGCGTCGCGGCCGTAGCGGTCGATGAACTTCTGGCAGCCGTTGTGCGCAACCTGCGTGACCAGGAACTCCGCCGTGCCGATGGAAAAGCGGGTGCCGGGGGGCATGTTCGCGGGCGTCAGATCCATGTCGAGGAAGAAATTGTCCCCCGCGGGCGCCCAGTTTTCGCGCGGCCCTGCGATGGCCTGGATGCAGCCGGACATCATCATGCAAATCTGTGCGTCGGGGTCACCGGTGCCGTCGTCCTTCTTGTAACCGGAGCCGCTTACCCAGTGGTCGCCCGAGACGCCCTCGGCGGCGGTGACTCTATGGGTTTCGGGCAAGACGCGGGCTTCGGCCTCGGGGCGCATAACGATGAGGTCGAGGGTGCCCTCGTCTTTCGGTGCGGCCTCGAGAAAGCCGGGGAGCTTCGCCAGAAGCTGGTCGAGAGACTGGAATTGGTCGGACGGGATGGCAGGGTCTGGCATTGGGACAAAGATCTCTTCTTCGACAAGAGCAAAGGGGGATGGCGTCATTCAGGCTTGGCCGCGCTGTCGCGCCACGAAGCCTAAGCCGCTGTTATCCAAAGGGAGCGCGTTGGGAAACTTTGCGGCCCTCTTTACCACAAATCAACCCTCTTCACCCGCGGCACGCGACCAGGAGAACGGTGTTGTCGCACCGTTTTTCCAGATGAGGGGCGTCGAGCAGATCCTCCTTTTGGACGCTGCACTGCTCTATTCGGATTCGTCTCTTGCTTTTATTCAGTTGATGTTGCGACGACAACAACTTCAATGAGATACCCCTCATCGAGATCGACGCCAACACAGGCACGTTGTGGCCAGTTTTCTTCACCACCAATCCAAGAACACCAGACCGTGTCCATGTCGGGTTTCTTTGTTATGTCGCTGAGATACACCGTTGCTTGCACCAGACCGCGCTTGCCGCTGCCGGCCTGAACAAGCAGTCTTTCCAGCTCTTGAAGCGTGTTGTGCGTTTGTGCGGCGATCCCCTCTGCGCAGACCGGGTCGGTTGCGACAGCATAAACAAGCCCACCCGACGCAACAGCAGCACAGCGGCCCTCAGCCCCTCCGGGAAAGCGTTTCATGCTGACGGTTCCTTCGCACAATTGTTTGCCTTCGCTGGGCGCCTCTACCCGAGCAAGACTGTCATGCACCTTTGCCCCAGGCGCACGCGTCGATCAAAGTATCACGAACGCTGTTTAGAAGGGGATTCGCTGGCCGTCCCAAGCAAAGAGACCGCCGCTATCGTCAGGCTGGAGACCATCCAAGACCTGCAAGAGATGCCGAGCCGAGCGTTGCGGTGAGAAGAGCTGTTTGGCGGGCACGCCGCGCTGGAAGGGCTTGGACAGCGCGCTATCCACCGTGCCCGGGTGCAGGCCCACGCAAACGGCGTCTGGATTGCGCCGCGCGAGCTCGATGGCCAGGGTCTTGATCAGCATGTTCAGCGCGGCCTTCGAGGCGCGGTAGGCATACCAGCCGCCAAGCTCGTTATCGGTAATGCTGCCGACCCGAGCGGAGAGAGCGGCGAAGGCCGTCTTTCGCTCGCGGGCCAGCAGCGGTAGAAAGTGCTTGGCCACCAGGGCCGGGCCGATGGTGTTGATCCGAAAGGCGGCCTCCAAGGGCGCGGCCGAGAGGTTGCGCCAGGTTTTTTCGGGCTGAAGGCCTTCGCCTCGATGCAGCAGGCCACTGGCGACGATGACCAGATGGAGGTCCCCGACAGTACTCTTGATCGCCTTTGCAGCTGCGGCAATGGAGGCTTCGTCCTCGAGGTCGAGTGCTAGTCGGTCATCGGAAAGGCTATCGGGTTTGCGCGATAGTCGGATCACTCGTGAGACGGATGAGCAACTTTCCAGGCTGTCGGCAAGGGCGCTGCCGATACCGCCACTGGCTCCGATCAAGGCGACGCGTATCCTATCGCCAAATGAGGGGAGGGCCAGAGAGTCTGGCGGTGCCGGCTGTTGCATGCGCGTTCCTCGGAGATTGACGTGATCGTCACTTAGTCCGGAAATCGCCCATGACGACCCTATCCTGGTGAGATTTCCAGGCTAGTGGTGCAACCCAGAGGGACGATTCCCATCCGTCTGGAAAAGTTGCCCCACCAGATCGGACCACTGCGTTGCGACCGTCCGTCGGCACCTTCTCTCGATACTCTCTTGCCTCGTCCGTCAAACGCGATGCTCGTGCTTGCCTAGGTCGGTTCGCGAAGGTCTCCGTCGGAGTCTCCGCCAAGCGAAACGAATTCGCCCTTGGGGCCACGGCAACCGGGACACTTCCAGCGGCGCGGAAGTTCGTTGAAGGGGATGCCCGGCGCTATGCCGCTGCGGTCATCGCCTTCCATCGGATCGTAGACGTATTGGCAAGTTTCGCAAACATAGGTGCGCACGACTCATTTCTCCTCCCTGTCATCCGGCCTCGGTGTCCAGACCAGGTGGCCGCGGGGCAACGTTTGACTTAGAGCCCGACCATCGGAGACTTGAGCCTAACGCGTTCTTTCTCTCCGCGCTACGGGCAGTGTCGGGCCGGACTCGAAGCAGCGCTAACGCGGTGTGGTTATGGTCGGGCGCTTGCCATAGCGCTTGGCCAGGGCCTTCTCGAAGGGGCTGGGCTCGGGCTTGGCCGCTTCGGCGGGCGGCTGTGGCGGAGCCGAACTCTGAGCGGCATTGAACCCTGCGGAGGGCAGACTTGGGTTGGGTGTGGGCGGAGCACTTGCTTGATTGCCATACAGCGGTGCTGCGAAACCGCTGTCGGACTGACCGGGAGTGGCGGCGCCGAAGGTCAAGCCGACGCCCGGCGGTGTTGCTGGCGACATTGGGGGGCTAGTCTGCTGGCCGGCCGGATGACTGGCCGGTTGGGTCGGTGGCGGGGCCCCGAAGGTCAAGCCGACGTTGGGCGATGGCGTTGCTTGCGGCGCTGAAGGCGCGCTGGGCGTGTCCGGGCGATAGGGCTGACTGCCGAAGGCCGCAGCGTCATAGGTGAGGCCGCCGGAGGCCTGCGTCGGCGCCTGCTGGTAGGCAGCTGGCGTGGGCGCCGGGGGTGGTTGGAACTGGGGCTTTGCCTGAATCTGGGGGCTAGGCTGGAACTGGGGGCCGGTCGGCGGGGCAGGCGGCGCCGTCGGTGATGGCTGATAGAGCGGTTGGGAGGATTGCCAGGCACCGTCGCCGCCGACACCCATAAGGGTTCCAGTCATGGGTTGGACAGCGGCAGGCTGTGCGGCTTCGGCCTCGCCGCGGATCTCACTCAACAAGGCGCGATGATCGGGCAGGCGATTGAGCAGGTCCTGCGTGGCGGTGTGTATGTGGCGCTCAAAGCCACGCCAGCTCTCTTCCGTCGCCAGCGGGGAGAGAGGGTAGTTGTCGGAATCCCAGTAGCCTTTCTCCCAGAGGCAGTAGAGGTAGTTCCACTCGCCGAAGAGGCCCTTGTAGAACATGTCCTGGTCGCTTGGCAGCGTGTGCTTCCACAGACGCAGCTGCTCCATCAGGCGCTCCGGCGCAACACCAGGCTCGCGGGCTGCCTGCCAGAAGGGCTCCGGGCGATTGCTGGTGACGAAATGCATCGAAAGAAAATCGCGCACCTCGTCGTAGAGGCCGTCCATACGCCGGTTGAAGGCCTCGGCATAGACAGGATCCAGACCCTGGTCGGGGAAGTAGTTCACCAGCCAGCGCGATGCGCTTTCGACCATGTAGATCGCGGTGGCCTCCAAAGGCTCGACAAAGCCGTTCGAGAGGCCGATGGCGATGCAGTTTCCGACCCAGGAGCGGCGCGTGCGGCCGGTCTTCATGCGGATCACCTTGGGCTCGGGATCCTCCATCTCCGGCGTCAGATCGCCATTGGCGCGGAGGTGCTGGATCAGCTCGTCGCGGGCTTCGTCATCGCTCTTGAACTGGCTGGAATAGATGTAGCCGGTGCCGATCCGCTCGGCCAAGGGCACGCGGAAGACCCAGCCGCCGGTGAGGCCGGTCGCACGGGTGGCCGACGGCAGCGGCCGGTCGGTCGGCACCTTGATCTGCGTCGGCATGGCGCGGTCGCAGAGTAGATGCTGGGAATAGGGGATGAACTCCTCGCCCAGCTTGCCCTGCAGGATTATCGAGCGGAAGCCGGTGCAGTCGACTACCAGCTTGATCGGATGGGTGCCGTTGCGCTGCAGCTTGAGGTTGGCGACATGGCCCTTCTCGTCGATCTCCGCATCGACGACGTCGTCTGCGATGTGGATCACGCCGCGCTCGACCGCGGTCTCGCGCAAGAAGGGGCCGAAGAGGGCGGCGTCAAGGTGATAGGCATAGGAGACCACGGCCTCATAGTCCTTGCCGCCCAGGGGCCGCGGTCCCTTCTTGTGGGTGATTATGGCCTGGTTCCAGGTTAGTGCTTCTGCCGCCTTCTTGCCGTTGATCGAGCCGTAACGGAGGAAGTGGTAGGCGGGATTGATGCCGTCCAAGCCCTTCGGGAAGTTGAAGGGATGCAGGAAGTAGATGGGGTCCCCGGCCTCGTCCTGGTTCCAGCCAACGAACTCGGCCGCCAATTTGAAGGTGGCATTGCAGCGGCGCATGAAGTCGCGCTCGTTGATGCCGATCTGGCGGAAGAGGTTGGTGATGCCGCGCACCGTCGCCTCGCCAACGCCAATGGTCGGGATGGTCGGGCTTTCGATGACGGTGATCTCGACCGGTTTCTGATCCGGCCGACGGTTCAAGAAGGACTGCAGGATAAGCGCGGTCAGCCAGCCGGCCGTGCCGCCGCCGATGATGGTGATCTGATCGATCCGCTCGGACATCTCTCGTTCCCGAAAGCTGGTGATTTCGAAGGTTGGCGAACCGGATAGCACAAAGCCCCCGCGTTGGGGAGGGGGCGGCATCATCTGCCGCGCTTGGCCGCCCGCCGCTCGCTTCTGAGGTTGTAGTAGTTGCCGAAGAGGATCAGGCTCCCGCCCAGCAGGATCCAGAGGTCGAAGGGCTCGCCATAGAGCAGGACTGCCAGCATCATCACCAAAGGCAGGCGCAGGAACTCTATCGGCACGATGGTCAGAGCATCGGCCAGCGTGAAGGCGCGAACCATGCAGGCGTGCGCGCTGAGGCCGGCAATCGTGACCATCACCACCCAGGCCAAAGCCGTCCAACTGGGCAGGACGGGGTCCAGCATTGCGGGCGGTCCGCTGAGGACGGCCTGGACCACAGACATATAGAAGATGACCTGCAGTGCGCTTTCCGTCGTCGTCAGGCGCTTGGTCATGATCATGCCGGCGGCAAAGCCCAGCGCACCGATCAGGATCGCCAAGGTGCCGTTGTTGAACTCGACCAGGCCGGGACGCACCACCACCAGGATGCCGATGAAGCCCATCGAGAGCGAGACCAGGCGGCCCTTGGTCATGCGCTCGCCCAGGACCAAGGGCGCCATTAGACCGACCCATAGCGGGGCGGTGAACTCGATCGCGAAGACCTGGGCCAGAGGGATCATGGCGATCGCATAGAACCAGCCGAACTGGCCGACGAATTGAAAGCAGTTGCGGACGACGTGGGCGCCCAGGCGCTTGGTCGCCAGGCCGGCGACACCGCGGCTGGTGCAGGCGGCAAAGGCGACCACCAGGGTGATGCCGACCAGCGAGCGATAGAAGAGCAGCTGGATCGCCGCCAACTCTTCGCCGGCTTCGCGCGCCGAGATCGCCATGGCGATGAAAGACAGCAGCACACCGCCCATCCACAGGATCGCGGCCAAGGGCGCGTGGGGCGTGGCTGTGGGACTGGACGTCGTGCTGCTCATTCACCCTGCTTAGGGTGCGCGGCGGCGGCTTGCCAAGGCGCTGGCAGCGATGGGTGCTATGCGTACCAGCGGCTATCTTCGTAGAAAGGCCCCGGTCGCTCGTGCAGCTCCAGATACTTGCAGACCTGCGGTTCCGGCCCGAGGGGGACGGAACGGCCCTCGCGGAAGGCCCACTCGCCGCGCGGGCTCTTGTCGGCGCGGGCGTAGCTGGAGAGCCCGAAGGCGCGGTCGCTGCCGCTCTCGTTCGGGCGCGAGCCGTGCACGGTGAGCAGGCTCCACATGACCAGATCGCCAGGTTCCAGTTCGACATCGACGATGGTTGCGGGATCCAGCCCGACCTCGCGTAGCTCGCTTTCGCCGGTCATCCCTTTCATCAGCGCTTCGCCCTCGTCCGAGAGGCCGAGGTAGCCCTGCTTGTGGCTTCCCGGGACCACGCGCAGACAACCGTTGGTCTTGCTTGCCGGATCGATGGCCAGGCCCGTGGTGACATAGTCCTGCCAGGCCATGGCGTTTTGGCTCTCCTTTGGCCGGAAGCGCATATCCTGGTGAAAGCGAAAGCCGGTCAGACCCGCGCCGGGCGGTTTCCAATGGATCTGCTGGGCGACCTGTTTGATGTCGGGACCGAGCAAGGGCTCCAGCAGATCGAGATAGGCCGGGTCGCGCCGAAAAGCCTCGAAGAAGGGCGAGATCCAAGAGAACCAATGGGCTTGCAAGACGTAGCGCTGGCCATTGTGGCTCTCAGGCAGGATGTCGAAGTAGAGGTTGTGATCGCGATAGCTGGCGTGGTGGCGCAAGCCCTCCTGATAGATGCGGCGTGTCTCGGCCTGCACCTCGCGCATCCGCGCTGGCGAAAAGAGGCCGCGGACGATGGCGTAGCCCTCTTCACGGAACTGCTCGACATAGGCGCGGGACTCGACGGCGATCGACTGCTGCAAGGCTGGCCTCCTCTCCTGTTGTTAGCGGAAGAGTACCACGGGAATCTTGCAGAGGCGAAGCACTTCGCTGGTGGTGGAGCCGATGATCATGGAGCGGATGCGAGAATGGCCGTAGGCGCCCATCACCAGAAGGTCGATGCTCTTCTGCGTGACGGCCTCGGAGATTGCGGCCTCGGGCGGTCCCTGCAGAACATCAATTTCGACCTGATACCCGCCGCCGGCCAGCATGGCCTTGGCATCATCCAGCATTCTGCGGGGCTCGGCCGTGTCTGCTGCCACGGTCACCACGTGGCAGGTCAGACCGGCGAAGAGGGGGCTTCTGGCGACATAGTCGACCGCCTTCATACTGCTGGCGCCGCCGTCATAGGCGATCATGATCGTCTTAGGCTCTTGGAAGCCGCGAGAGGTGACGAAGAGCGGTTTGCTGGCTGCGCGGGCAATACGCTCCAGGTTCGAGCCCAGGTGCAGCTTGGCGAAGTCGGCGGCCTCTCCGCGCTTGCCGATCATGATCATATCGGCCTCGCCCTCGAAGTCGCAGGCGGTCTCGACGATGTCGCCGATGCGCAGCCTACTGGTGACGGTCTTGGCCCCGGCGGCGCGCAGCAGCGCTTCGCCGTCCTCCAGGATCGCCCGGCCGCGCTTCTGCGCCAGACGACCGCGCTGCTCGTCCAGCGCAGAGAGTTCGGCAAGCAGGGCAGAGCGCGCGCCCAGGGTGATGTTGCCGCTGAGGTTCTGGCGCGATTCGCCGGTCTCGCGTCGGCCGATGACGTGGAAGAGATCCACCTCGGCCCCGGTTTTTTGCGCGATCCAGCCGGCGTGATCGCAGACGCTCTTCGAGTAGATGGAGGCGTCGATGAAGGCCAAGAGTTTCTGCATTGTCGGTCCTCCTAGTGGCCCGATCCGAACGCTTGGATCCCAAGCGTTCGGTGAATCGGCCCACTAACTTGTTGATCTGGTGGGGCAACTTATCCAGGCGGATGGGAACCATCCCTCTGGGTTGCACCACTAGTGGCCCATCAGACGCTCAAGGGCGCCCGGCTTGTCGTGCAAGGCCAGGCTGTCCACGATGGTCTCGCTGGCCTTGTTCAGGCCGACGATCTTCACCTTCGCGCCCTCGCGACGGAACTTTAGAACGATCATGTCCAGCGCGGCTACGCTGGAGATGTCCCAGATGTGGGCGCGGCTGACGTCGATGGTGACATTATCCAGCGCCTCCTTGAAGTCGAAACCGGCGGTGAAGTCCTCGGCCGAGGCGAAGAATACCTGGCCTTCCACGACGTAGGTCCTGGAACGGCCGTCCTCGGACAGTGTGGAGGTCATACGAAAAACCTGCGAGATCTTCCAGGCGAAGAAGATGCCCGACAGCAGCACGCCGACCAGCACGCCGATCGCCAGGTTGTGGGTGGCCACGACGAACAGCACGGTCGAGAGCATCACCAGGGAGGAGCTGCGCGGGTGATGGCGCAGGTTCTTGATCGAGGTCCAGGAGAAGGTGCCGATCGAGACCATGATCATGATCGCCACCAGGGCCGCCATGGGGATCTGGCTGACCCAATCGCCCAGCACCACGATCAGGAAGAGGATGAAGATCCCGGCGGAAAAGGTGGAGAGTCGCCCGCGACCGCCGGATTTCACATTGATCATGGACTGCCCGATCATGGCACAGCCGGCCATGCCGCCCATGAACCCAGTCGCCATGTTGGCGATGCCTTGCCCGACGCACTCTTGATTGCGGTCGCTGGGCGTATCGGTCAGGTCGTCGACGATAACGGCCGTCATGAGCGATTCCAAGAGGCCGACCGCGGCGATCGCCAGGGCATAGGGAAAGATGATGGTCAGGGTCTCGAAGGTGAGCGGGATGTCCGGCAGCAGGAAGATCGGCAGGGTCGAGGGCAGCTCGCCCATATCGCCGACGTTGCGGATATCCAGGTCGAGCAGCAGGGTGGCCGCCGTCAGGATCAGGATGCAGATCAGCGGCGAGGGGATGGAGCGGGTCAGGTAGGGAAAGAGGTAGATAATGGCCAGGCCGGCGGCGACCATGACGTAGGTGAGCCAGGGCACGCCGATCAGCTCCGGCAGCTGGGCCATGAAGATCAGGATGGCCAGCGCATTGACGAATCCGGTGATGACCGAGCGCGAGACGAAGCGCATCAGATAGCCGAGTCTGAGGAAGCCGGCCGCCACCTGCAAGATCCCGGCCAGGACCGTGACGGCGAAAAGGTACTGCAGGCCGTAGTCGCGCACCAGGGTGACCATGAGGACGGCGGTCGCTGCCGTCGCCGCCGAGATCATGCCTGGCCGGCCGCCGGTGATGGCGACGATGACGGCGATGGAGAAGGAGGCATAGATGCCGACCTTGGGATCGACACCGGCGATGATGGAAAAGGCGATGGCCTCCGGGATCAGCGCCAGCGCGACGACGAGACCCGACAGGAGGTCGCCGCGCACATTGCCGAACCACTGGTGGCGGTAGGCGGTCAGAGAGAACATGGCAAGTCCGAATAGTGTTTGGCCGCGCGCGTGCCAGCGGTGCACCGCGCCTTCGTAAAGGCAGCGACCACCTATCCGTCCGCAATCGGCTGAGGGAAAGCTGTGCCGGCCACGTGTAACCGACTGGTCAGACCATAAGGCGGTCTATGCTGCAGTGCAACATTGTTTGTGGGTTATCCGCTCAACATCCCGCATAAGCCATAGGGCATAGGCGTCAGCTCGTTGTTCGCATATCAGGGATAGACTATCATTGGAGGACAGCCGCTTGTGGTTTGGGAGAGGTGTTTAGCGATGCTCAGCAAGGTCATGCATCCAGGTGAGATTCTTAAAGACGAGCTTGAAGAACTGGGCGTGACGTCTGCGGGGCTTGCTCGTCAGATCGACGTTCCAACCTCTCGGCTGAGCCAGATCATCGCCGGCAAGCGATCCGTGACCGGCGACACCGCCCTACGCCTCGCTCACTGGTTCGGGACCGATCCGCTGTTCTGGATGACTCTGCAGGCTCAGTATGATCTGGAGTTGGCCAAGCAGCGAAGTGGAGATGCCATCGCGTGCCTGCCAAGGAGAGAGCAACAACCGGAAGCGGGCCGCAGAGCAGTTTCCCGCCGAGCAGTTTCGAAGACGCACCAGCAAGGAGAGGGTCCGTCAGCACCGTCAGACTGTCAGGTTATTGGCTCCTGGCGGATTACCGAGAGCGACAATTGGGACCGTGAATACCTCGACCTCGAGGGGCCTGCGCGCCTTGTGATCCAGGCTGACGGGCAGGGTGAGATCGCTTTTGGCTGCGTTCAGGCCAGTCTCGACATCGAGTACAGCCATTCCATAGTCTTCTTTCGATGGGCGGGTTCCGATGAGGGCGACGAGGTTGTTGGCACCGGCTCGGCAGAGCTGATGGAAGACGGTTCTCTCGAGATTGAGCTGTCTTTTTTCAGCGGCGACGAGGCCGTCTTTGGAGCCCGACGCGCTTAGTCGTTCTGTCGGACTACAGCCGCAACTGCCTCACGCCCTGTTCGCCCGTTCCAGCACTGCATGCAGCAGCACGTTGACGCTCGGAACGGCGTCTTCCTTCGCCACGTGTTCGGCCTCGTTGTGGGTGATGCCGCCTTCGCAGGGGCAGAAGAGGAGGGCGGTGGGGCAGACGTGGGTCATGTTGTAGGCGTCGTGGCCGGCCTGGCTTTGCATGTCGATGTAGCCGTGGCCCAGGCTGTCGGAGGCCTGGCGGAGGAGGGCGACGCAGTCCGGGTCGAAGGTCTCTTCGCCGAAGCGCCAGCGGTCGATGATCTCGATCTCGACGTTGGCCTTGATCCTGATCTCTTCGATCGCGGCTTCGAGCTTGGCCAGCATCGCCTCGGCACCCTCGACCGTCGGGTGGCGCAGGTCGAGGGAGGTGTGGGCGAGCTCGGGTAGGATGCCGGTGTTGTTGGGCCAGATGTCGATCTGCGTTGCCGTGGTCTTGCCGCGCTCTTCATGGTACTCCCAGCCGATATCGTTGGCGGCTGCGATCAGGTAGGCGGCACCGACCAGGGCGTTGCGGCGCTTGTCCATTGGCGTGGGGCCCGAATGGGCCGTCTCGCCGCGGATCTCGACGCGCATGCCACGGGTGGCATAGCCGCCGGTGACCACGCCGATCTTGAGGTTTTCGGCTTCCAGCACCGGGCCCTGCTCGATGTGCAGCTCGAAATAGGCATCGATGTCGCGGCCGCCCATCGGCGTCTCGCCGACATAGCCGATTTCCTGCAAGGCCTCGCCGTAGGTGACGCCGTCGTTGTCCTTGCGGCCATAGGCCCAATCGAGAGTCTTCAAGCCGGCAAAGACAGAGGAGGCGAGCATCGGCGGGTTGAAGCGCGCGCCCTCCTCGTTCGACCAGTTGACGACCTCGATCGGACGCCGGGTTTCCAGGCCCTTGTCGTTCAGGGTGCGCAGCACCTCAAGGCCGGCCAGCACGCCCAGGATGCCGTCGTAGCGGCCACCGGTGACCTGCGTATCAAGGTGACTGCCGATCAGGACGGGCGCCAAACCAGACTCGCTGCCCTCGCGCCGGGCGAAGATGTTGCCCATGGCGTCGATGCTGACGGCAAGCCCTGCCTTCTTGCACCAGGAGATGAAGAGGTCGCGCATCTGGCGATCGGCATCGTCCAGCGCCAGGCGATGCAGACCTTGGGCGCGTCCGGGCCCGATCTCGCCGGAGCGTTCGATGGTGTTCCAAAGGCGGTCGTCGTCGACACGAAGCAGGTTGTCACGGGCGGTCATCGAGGGCTCCTTCCAGCATCGGTCCTATCCTTGTGGCAGGCGGGCGAGGGCCGCAAGAGTGAGATTGGAAAAAGCATGGCTCCCCCTTGGAAAAAGGGTCTTGCACGATGCCCGTGCAGGCGTATTGTGCACATATTGTATTTTCTTGGGCGGACACCCTTATGGAAGCAGCCACGAAGACCCGTCGCGGGGGCCGCAGCGCCCGACGCGAGATCAGAACGCAAACCAATGTGAAGATGCTACCGGTCTTGCAGCGTGGCCTGCCGCTGGTCGAACCGATGAACCAGGAGCAAATCGAGAAGATCGACGATGCCTCGCTGTCGATCCTGGAGGAGGTCGGCGTCATCTTCCGCGATCCCATCGCGCTGGAGGACTGGAAGCGGGCCGGCGCGGATGTCCGGGGCGAGCGGGTGCATCTGGACCGCGGCCTGGTGCGCGAACTGATCGCGACGATCCCCAGCGAGATCACCTATTACGCCCGTGACCCGCAGAAGAACCTGCCGATCGGCGGGCCGCGTTCCATGTTCGTGCCGATGACCGGCGCGCCCTATCTGCGCGATCTGGAGAACGAGCGGCGCTATCCGACGCTGAAGGACCTGGCAGACTTTCATAAGCTGGCGCATATGCTGCCGGCGATCCACTCTTCGGCTCACCACATCGTCGAGCCGATGGATATGGTGGTGGCACACCGCCATCTCTGGATCACCTATTCCTCGATGAAGTATTCCGACAAGACCTTCATGGGCATGACCACCTCGCCGAAGAATGCCGAAGACGTCATGGAGATGTGCGCGGTTCTATTCGGCGAGGAGTACTTGGAGGACCACCCGGTCACCACGGGGAACTGCAACGGCAACTCGCCGCTGGTGTGGGACGAAACCATGCTGGGGGCGATGCGGGCCTTCTGCAAGCGCAAGCAGCCGGTGCTCTGCTCGCCTTTCGTGCTGGGCGGGGCCAACACGCCGGCCTCGACCGCACCGGCCGTGGCGCAGCTGAATGCCGAGGCGCTCTCGGCCCTGGCTTACACCCAAGTTATCCGCAAGGGGGCGCCGGCGATCTACGGGCATTACCTCTCCACCGTCTCCATGCAGTCGGGTGCGCCGATGGCGGGCACGCCGGAGATCAGCCTGATGAACTTCATGATCGGGCAGATGGCGCGCCACTACGGCGTACCCTGGCGCACCTCCAACACCCTGGGCGGTGCCAAGACATTCGACGCGCAAGCCGGGTACGAGAGCGCGACCACCCTGATGGCCGTACTGATGAGCGGCGCCAACTACATCTGGCATTCGGCCGGCTGGAATGAGGCCGGGATGCATTGCTCGATCGCCAAGTTCGTCGTCGATGCCGAACAGTGCGCCATGGGCTATCGCATGGCCGAGGGGATACGCTGGGACGACTTCGACGAAGCCTTGTCCGCCGTGCGCGACGTCGGCCCTGGCGGGCACTATCTGGGTCATCCGCACACGCAGGCCAATTTTCAACGCGCCTTCTTCATGCCAAAGCTCTTCGACAACAACTCGATCGAGCAGTGGATTGCCGAGGGTTCGAAGGAGATCACGGAAAGGGCGCTGGCCTTCGCCAAGAAGCTGCTGGCCGAGTATGAAGAGCCGGCTTTGGACCAGGCGAAGGACGAGGCCTTGCGCGACTACATCGACCGGCGGCAGCGCGAGATCCCGGCCGTCGATGCGCTGAACACGGAGCACTAGGTCCCATGCGACTGGCGGGACGTCGCGCCTTGGTGACCGGTGCCGGCGGCGGGATCGGCAAGGCCGTGGTCGCCAGGCTGCGGGCCGAGGGGGCACTGGTCGCACTCGCCGATCGTGATGTTGCCGACCTGGAGGGCGAGATCCGCCTAGCCGGAAACCTCGCCGATCCGGCCTATTGCGACGAGCTGCCGAGGCAGGCCGCCGCGGCGCTGGGCGGTCTGGATATCCTGGTCAACAATGCCGGTGTGATGCGGCGCGGCAAGATAACGGACGCGACGGACGAAGACTTCACCGTCTCGATGGCGATCAATGTCGAAGCGCCTTTCCGGCTCTGCCGCGCAGCCATTCCGATCATGGCCGAGGGTGGCGGCGGGGCAATCGTCAACACCGCGTCTTGCTGGGGTCTGCATCCGGGTCCCGATCATCCGATCTATGTGATGAGCAAGGCGGCCCTGGCCTCGCTGACCCAGTGCCTGGGACGGGATCATGCTCACCAGGGCATTCGCGTGAACGCAGTCTGTCCGAACGAGGTGGACACGCCGATGCTGCGCAGCGGCTTTGCCATCCGCGGCCTGGACCCGGCGAAGGCGGTCGAGGAACTGAATGCCTCCGTGCCTCTGGGGCGGATCGCCCAGCCTGAGGATATTGCCGACGTCATCGCCTTCCTCGCCTCCGAGGACGCGCGCTACCTCTGCGGCGCGCTGCTGGAGGTCAATGGTGGGAAGCCGGTCGGATGACGCGCTTCCGAGACACGGTCGCCCTGGTCACCGGCGGGCGCAGCGGCATCGGTCGTGCAACGGCCGAGCGCCTGGCGGAGGAGGGGGCGCGGGTCTTCACCGCCCAGCGCGGCCCGGCCAAGGGCTTCGAGAGCATCCAGGCAGACTTCGCCAATTCGGCGGCCCCGGCTGCCGTGATCTCCGAGGTGATCGAGACCGCCGGGCGCTTGGACGTGCTGGTCAATAATGCAGGCATGATGACAGAGGCCAAGGTCGCCGAGATGGCCTTGGAAGACTGGCTCTTGACCCTACAGGTGAACCTGACGGCACCCTTCCTCTTGATCAAAGAGGCCATGCCGCACCTCGCCAAGACCAGCGGCAGCATCGTCAACATCGGCTCCATCGAGGGGCTGGGATCGAACCCGCGTCACGCCGCCTATTGCGCCTCTAAGGCCGGCCTGCATGGCCTGACCCGCAGTGTTGCGGTCGATCACGGTGGCGATGGCGTGCGCTGCAACGCGGTTGCTCCCGGCTGGATCGACACGCCGCTCAACGAGGACTTCGTCGAGTCGATGCCGGACCCCGCCGCCTTCCGGGCCGAGATCGGCTCCATCCATCCGCTCGGACGTACCGGCAGGCCGGAGGAGGTGGCAGCCCTGGTGGCCTGGCTGGCATCCGAGGAGGCTGGTTTCGTTACCGGCCAGGTTATTACCGTGGATGGCGGCCGGACAGCCAAACTTAGCCTACCGTCATAGATCAGGCGACGTGCTGGATCGTGGGCGGCAAGGCGACGGATCGGGGCGCGGCGTCATCCAGCCAGATGAGCCGGTTCGAGACGCAGTGGCTGACGAGTGACGGCAGTCACGCCGTGCCGCGTGTGATGTTCGCTGACATCTTGCGCCGGATCGACAAACTACGGCCACCTGTCGTAGCAGCAGCCATGAGTCTTCATCCCTGCCGCATCGTTTGGGACGGGGGGCGAAAGCGAGATGACGAAGGAACAGGTGTGACCTGATGAGACGAAATCTGCTCGAGTTGGACGGTCACGGAGGATTCAACGGCCAAATGCTCATCGGCCAAATGCTCGTCCGGCGGGCCCAAAATGCAGTGTAGGGTTCCAGACAGGAGCCTGATCGGCTACCATTGAGGCTGAAACTGCGAACAGTCTCTCCGCCACCAGTGGGGGCACCTGGAGAATCCCGGTTGATGAAGGAACACTAAATGACGAACCCTCGCTGAGTTGTCTTGGGTGGGCGACGCCTGCGGTTTGGCATGACGATCATCGAACAACCGCAGTGGTGAACGACTGAGAGGACAGATTGAGATGGCAATCTATAGCGGTGGCGATCTAGCGGACACTCTGACGGGTTCCTCCAGTACGGACACCATCTTCGGCGGGTCGGCCGACGATGTCCTGTCCGGTTTGGCCGGCAACGATTCGCTCTACGGCGGATCCGGGTCGGATAGCGCCTTCGGTGGCCAGGGCGATGATATCCTGAACGGCGGCGTTGGTACGGACACCCTGTTTGGCGGTAGCGGCACGGATGCGGTCATCGGTTTCGGCGGAATCGAAACCTTCTACGGAGGCAGCGGAGCAGACATCCTGGCCGGCTTTGACGGAGACGATCGCTTCTTCGGCGGAGCGGGACAGGACCGCGCTGAGGGAAGAGAGGGGGCAGATAGGCTCTACGGCGGCGATGGCGCGGACTTAAGCTTTCGCGGCGGGTCCGGTGACGACGTCCTCTTTGGCGCCGGGGGTGACGACTATTACTTTTACGGCGGTGACGGTGCGGACTTTCTCTTTGGCGGCGATGCCGGTGCCGACAGCCGCTTTTTCGGTGGAAGCGGCAACGATTTCGTCTTCGGGGATGTCGACAATGACCTGAGTCTCTACGGTGGAACCGGGGATGATGGGATTTTCGGCGGCGACGGGGCTGATGCCCGTTTCTTGGGCCTTGATGGCGACGATAGGCTCACCGGCGGGAGCGGTCAGGACGCTTACTTCTACGGTGATCTCGGGGCCGATACCGTCGATGGCGGCACCGCGAACGATAGCCTACTCTTTGGCGGAGATGGTCCAGACAGCCTCTTCGGTGGGGACGGCAATGACGTCCTGCTCTTTGGAGGCAGCGAACTTGACTTTATGTGGGGCGACGACGGCCACGATAGGCTCTACGGCGACGAGGGACCGGACCGCGTCTTCGGCGGCAGCCAGAACGACCGGCTCTATGGTGGGCCGGGTAACGATGCCCTGAGCGGCGACAGCGGTATCGACGAGGTCTTCGGCGGTAGCGGCAGCGACCTTTTCAGCGTGGGCACGGGCGAGTCGGAGATCGGGGAGACCTTCGACGGCGGCGGTGGGACGGACTGGCTGGTGCTGCGGACCGGGGTTTCCTTGGCGAGCGGCGTGACCACGATATCGCTGGAGCGTCTCTTTGCGGTGGGTAGCAGTGCGGCCGACAGCATCACCGGTTTCAGCGGGGCGGATAGCATCTCGGGTGCGGACGGCGACGATAACCTGCGCGGCAACAGCGGCGGCGATTTGCTCTATGGAGACGCGGGCGCCGACGAGATCCGCGGCCTGGACGGCGACGACACGGCCTTCGGCGGCAGCGGCAAGGATAGGATCTTCGCTGCGGACGGCGACGATCTGCTCTACGGCAGCAGCGGTCAGGACCAGTTCGTCGGCGGTTCGGGCAGCGACACGATCTTCGGCGGTAACAACCAGGATCGTCTGAACGGGGCCTCTGGTGTGGACACGGCCTATGGAGGGGCGAGCAACGATACCTTCATCATCGACACCAAGCCGGACCGTATCTTCGACGGGACCGGCGGCGGCTTCGACGTACTGCGCTCCAACGCCGACAACTACACGATCGGGACCTCGGCCGAGGTGATGGTGGAGCGTGCGATCATCGTGCGTTCGGCCGGTGCCGGGCGCCTGGTGGGCAACGACAATGACGAGATCCTGCTCGGCAACTCCTTCGACAACGTGCTGACGGGGCAGAGCGGTAACGACCGTCTGAACGCCAATGGCGGCACCAACACCCTGACCGGGGGCAGCGGCGACGACACCTTCGTGGTGGTCTCGACCGCCGACAGGGTGCGGGAGTTCTCTGGTCAGGGCGTCGACCTGGTGCGGGCCGAGGTGGACTACACCCTGCCCGACGGTTCGGCGACGGCCTTTGTCGAGAACCTGCGCATGGATCCGGGTTTCGGCAACATCGATGGCGCCGGCAATGGCCTGGACAACACCATCGAGGGCAACACCGGCAACAACACGCTTCGAGGCAACAGCGGCGACGATCGGATCGAAGGCGATGTAGGCAACGACGTGCTGTTCGGCGGTGAGGGTGAGGATCTCTTGTTCGGAGGCGCTGGCGCAGACACGCTTTTGATGGACACGGGCGACCAGGCCACCGGCGGCGCGGGCATGGACAGCTTCCGCTTTGATGGAACCCCCTTGGGCACGGGCGGCAGCGGCGGCCCGACGGTCCGGGACTTCGACGGCGAGTTGGTCAATGGTGCCAACGGCGAGGACAAGCTGGTCTTCGCGACCGGGCTGGAGACCGGCAGCTTCGCCTACATCGG
>JAVJSY010000009.1:0-48654 GCA_040219175.1 Kiloniellales bacterium | reverse complement strand
TGCGCCTCATCCTCAACAAACTGAGGCTTCGGCTTGTCCAAATCCTATCCGATCTCCTCAGCGCGCCCGCATATCTCCATACTTCAAAACCTCGCCCCACCCGCACTGTTTCAATCGCTTAAGCGTTTTTCAGGGCCAACTTTTTAGCGTTCAGACGCCACGCGGGGCTTATCCTCGCGGCGCTGCGGGCGCGCGGTCGCGCTTGCCAACCCCCGATGCGTTCCACTCAACGCGGGTTGGTTTAACCCTCGTCCGGCTCCATCCCGATCTCGCGCAGAACCTCCTCCGTGTGCTCGCCCAGGCGTGGCGCACCGCGCTCCATGGTGAGCTCCGTCTCGGAGAAGCGCAGCGGGCTGCGCAGGTAGGAGAGCGCGCCAGCCCCCGTGCTCGGCAACTCGACGCGCAGGCCCCGGGATTGCAGCTGCGGGTCGTCGAAGACCTGTTCGACGGAGTTGATCGGCCCGCCGGGGACACCGGCTTTCTCGAGCGCCGCCAGCAGCTCGTCCCGCGGCATCTTGCCGGTCAGGGCCGAAAGCAGCTCGGTGGCGGCCTCGCGGTTCGCGACCCTGGCGGCGTTGGTGGCAAAGCGCGGGTCCGCGCTCAGCTCCGGCGCGCCCAGAAGGGCGCAGAAGCGCTGGAACTGCTGGTCGTTGCCGG
The DNA here is from genome assembly GCA_040219175.1 of Kiloniellales bacterium. Lineage (GTDB taxonomy): Bacteria > Pseudomonadota > Alphaproteobacteria > Kiloniellales > JACOMY01 > JACOMY01. Next base: position 47,997 of record JAVJSY010000009.1, on the reverse strand, counting down.
CGGCGATGATGAAGGGTCCGTCGGCGGCCGGCAGCACCTGGTAGGGCACGATGTTGGGATGTGCGTTACCCAAACGCTTGGGCGACTTGCCACTGACGAAGTAGTTCTGCGCCTGGTTCGCCAGGACCGAGGTCATGGCATCCAATAGGGCCATGTCGATGTACTGGCCACGCCCGCTCTTCTCGCGCTGCGCCAGGGCGGCCTGGACCGCGATGGTGCCGTAGAGCCCGGTGAAGACGTCGGCGAAGGCCACCCCGATTTTCTGCGGCTCGCGCTCGGGCTCGCCGGTCAGATCCATGATGCCGCTCATGCCCTGGATGATGTAGTCGTAGCCGGCGCGCGCCGAATAGGGGCCGTCTTGCCCGAAGCCGGTGACCGAGACATAGATCAGCCGCGGGTTTGCCGCCTTGAGGCTCTCGTAGTCCAGGCCGTACTTCTTCAGCCCGTCCTTCTTGAAGTTCTCGACCAGGACATCGGCCTCGGCCGCCAGGCGGCGCACGACAGCCTGGCCTTCAGCACTGCGCAGATCGACGACGATGGAGCGCTTGCCGCGGTTGGCGGAATGGAAGTAGGCGGCATCCAGCGGCTCGCCGTCGGCGTCGGTGACGAAGGGCGGGCCCCAGCCGCGGGTGTCGTCGCCGCTGGCCGATTCCACCTTGATCACCTCGGCCCCCAGGTCGGAAAGCGTCTGTCCGATCCAGGGCCCGGCCAGAATGCGAGCGAGTTCGAGGACCTTCAGGCCCTTGTAGGCAGCGTCCATTGAGGACCTCTCAGTCGGGAAGCGCGATGGGAGCCAGCTCCGGGAAGCGATCGCCGGGACCGGGGTTGTCGGCGGGTGCTACCCCGCCGTAGTGGGTCACCACACCCCAGACGGCATTGAGCGCGGTCTGCACCGCACCCTCGACCCAGGCCGGCGTCCAGGAGACATCGTCGCCGGCCAGGAAGAGGCCGCGTTCCATCGGCGGCAGGTCTGCCTGCATGAAGTGCGTGTACATGCGGTGGTTATAGCGGTAGTGGCCGGGATGCGCGCCCTTGAATGCGCCCAGAAAATTGGGATCGCTCTCCCAGCTGACGGTGATGGGATCGCCGATGATGTGCCTGGCGATATCCACCCCGGGATAGATCTTTGCCAATGCCGAGAGCGCCAGCTCGACCCGCTGCTCGACCGGCAGCGGCAGCATCTTCAAGGCGTCCGTCATCCAGGAATAGGTCAGGCAGATCACCGCCGGCTTGTCCGGCCCATTGTCGAAGAGATAGGTGCCGCGGGTCAGCCGGTCGCTCAAAGTCATCGACATGACATCGCGCCCGCTTGCCGGGTCCTTGTCCTTCCAGAAGGGCCGATCGACCATCACGAAGGTCTTGGAGGACTGCATATAGCGGGTGCGGTCCAAGGCCATCCACAGGCGCTGGCTGAAGAGCCTTTCCTCGGTGTCGATGGCCGTGGTCAAGAGCCAGCTCTGACAGGTGGCCACGACCGTCTCGAAGGAGTCGCTGCGTCCCCAGCGGTCGGTCACCTGCAGCAGGCCGGTCGCATTGCGGCAGATGCGCACCGCGCCGGGCCGCGTCGCCCCGCCGTTCAGCCCGGCAAGCGAGGTCCCGGCCGGCCAGTGCACCGGCCGCTCCGCCTTGCGCCGCCACAGCCCTTGCGGCACCTGCTCGACCCCGCCGACGACGAAGCGCTGGTGATCGTCCAGCTCGCCCAGATTGACCCGCAGGATCTCCAGCATGGAGTTCGGAAAGTCGGAATCCCAGCCGCCGGTGCCGAAGCCGACCTGCCCGAAGACCTCGCGATGCCGGAAGGAGAGCCGCTGAAAGGCCGCCGAGGAGGTCACGAAGTCATAGAAGGTCCGCTCGTCCCAGGCCTCGACCAGCGGATTCCAGAGCGCCTTCACCGCCGCTGCGTCCCTCGCGCGCATCGCCGCCTTCAGCTTGGAGAAGCTGGCCCCGGTCTCCAGCGCCTCGTCGTAGGCCGCCGCCACCTCGCCGAAGAGCGCCGGCAGATCGGCCAGGCTCTCGGCATAGTAGGTCTCGCCCTCCAGATCGATCACCGTCGAGCCGGCCGCGGGCGTCAGGGGATTGGGAAAGGGCCGCGTCTCCAGCCCCAGCAGATCGACATAGCGATAGAACCCGGTCGAGGAAACGGGAAAGCGCATGCCCCCCAACTCGGCAATCACCCCATCGGCCCCCTCGAAGGCCTGGGAGCGCAGCCGCCCGCCCAGCTGACTGGATTCATAGAAGACCGGCTTCAGCCCCAGCTTCATCAGCTCATAGCCACAAATCAGCCCGGCAATCCCGGCCCCGATCACCGCAACCTCCTTGCCATGCATCTCGCTCGGCACCCGCCCCAGCCCACTTGGATGATCCATCCAGTCGTCATAGGCGAAGGGAAAATCGGGTCCAAAAAGGGAAAGCGGGCGTTCGTTCATTCCAGGACTCTTGGCTGGGTGGTGGGTAGAGGGCCTCTGATAGCAGGTCGGGTGGGTGGAGCGGTATGGGGATATCGCAGGGCCGATCACGCTGTTCAAACCCGACAGGCGGCTACTTCCGCCGCTTCCGCCCCCGCTTGGGTTTTTCCTCTTTCTTGCCTTTGGCCTTGTCGGGCGCCGTCAGCTGATCGAAGAAGGTCTTGGCGGACGCTCTGGTCTCCGGATTGACGTCGTTCAGGAAGCGCTCCCCGCGCACATAGGCAACCAATGCTGCAAAGACAGGTGCATACTTGTCGTGATTGCCGGTCTCTTCGAACCACTCGATCAGGCGCTCGCCGAAGTCGTGTTTCACGGCGAGGCGGATGACCCATAGGAGATCTTCGAAGTAGACCGAGCTATCGTGCTCAAGACCATGATCAAGCGCACCGCCCAAGTGCGCTGTCGCCAGACCGAAGTTTTCGCGGTCGAGTTCGATGCCGGTGTCGAGTAAGGCAAGACCTTCCGGGTCGAGATCTGTGAGCTCCTCTCGTAGCTGCGTGACCTCTTTCGCCTTGCCCTGGAAAAGCAGTGCCCATGCCAAGTTCCCCTTGGCATGAAGGTTCGTGGGAAGAATCGTTAGGATGTTCCGCATGGCTGCTTCAACAAGCGAAGCATCGCCATGCGTGTTAAGTCCCTGCTTCCCCTTGTTCGCCCTGGCGAATGCGACCAGCTCCCGCGTGGCGGGCGCATCGGACGTCGCGAAACGTTCAATCACCTCGTCATAGACCGAGATCGCCTCATCAAGGCGACCAACCTGATCAAGCTTGATACCCTTGGTCAGAAGGGCGCGCGCGACCTGCTCTTGCACGCCGGTTACCTCGGACGATGAGAAACGAACCACGACTTCGTCATAGACAGCGCTTTCTTCCTCCAACTGGCCAAGCTTCCCAAGCTGCACGCCCTTGTTCACAAGGGCGTGCACGACCAACGCCTGCACACCGGCGATCTTGGATGAAGCGAAACGAGCAATCAAATCATCATATTCCGAAGCCGCCTCCTCCGACCGGCCAAGCTCCCCAAACATGACGCCCATGTTCAACAGAGCTGCCGCGACACACTCCTGCATGCGGCCATCTTCGGACGATGCAAAACGGTCCGCCAGCTCTTGGTAGACTGCGATCACTTCCTCCGACCGGCCAAGCTGGCGGAGGCTGTAGCCCTTGTTTAACAGCGCGCGCGCAACTACTTCCTGCCCACCGGTTGACTGGGATGATTCGAAACAACACACCACCTCGTCAAAAACCGTGATCGCCGTCTCCAACTGGCCAAGCTCGCGAAGCCTCACGCCCCTATTGTATAAGTCGTACAGGTCCGGCTCCTGCACGACGTTTGCCCTGGGCGATGCGAAACGACCCACCTCCTCTTCGGCAGCGAAGACCCCCTCGCGATAGCACGGAGGCCAGGTCGTTGCCGACCCACCTGCACGGATCTCCGCAGCCATGCTGCGGACCTCCTCAGGACTGAAGAGGCGCACTAGGAAGAGCGTCAGCCAACGCAGACGATGCCGGGTGCGGCGGGTACCGTGGCGCATCAGGTACCAGATGTTCATGAAGCGCTCAGAGAGCTGATAGCTGGAGCGGGCGCCGGAGCTCTCGACCTCGTCGATGAAGCCGGTCTTCTTGAGGCGGTTCAGGTGGGAGGAGATGGTCGTGATCTCGATGCCAGTAGTATCGCTTATGGCGCGCGAGCCGATCGGGTCCCAGTGCAACGCGATCGCGTCGATGACAGCGCGCTGCTGTGGCGATTGGTACTCCTCGATACGGTGTTTGTAGTAGGGCGTAACCTGGTCCAACAAGGCCTCAAGATCGGCGAAGATGGTCTCGGTTTCCGACCGCTGCAAGACCAGGTAGAGCAAGGTCAGAACGCGAGGGTTGCCGCCGGAGAGCGCATAGATCGTGCGTACTCGTTCCGGTTCTTGTGCCAAAACGGCCCGGACCTTGGCTCCTTCCTCGCCGTTTCGCTCTGCAAGCGCGTGCAAGCAGGCCATGACTTCCGTTTCGGTCAGCGGTTCCAATAGATGCGGATGGAAGAACTCGTAGAAGGGAGCGTCGCGGTCTCCGCCCTGGGACAAGTAGCTGGTGGCGGCACCGATCACGATTGGGCCGGCCTTTGCCTGCAGTACGCGTCTTAATGACCAGGCGGAATCCTCGTCCAAGTTGTCGAGGACGATGTCCAGGTTATCGAGCAGCAGCAGCGGGCGCTTCCCGATCTCCTTGCACGCAGCGAGGAAGGCCTTCTCGGAAGCCTCCGGATCGCGCCAAGCGGCGCTTGCCACAGCCCGATCAAGATCCTCGGCGAGCTTGGCGCGCTCGTTCTCGTCGCACCACTCGGCTAAGGCTTCACCACAGTTTCGCCAGAAGGCATCGAGTGAGATGACGTTGTACTGCTCCTCGCGGAACGAGAGGGCCATGAAGGCCTCGCGAAGCGAGTCATCTTCCTTAACCGCAATGGCGATCCGCCTCAGCATGGTTGACTTGCCCATTCCCCGAGCACCAATCAGAACTGTGTGATGCGCGTCTCCGCCACGCGCGACAGCGCGTATATCATCCAACAGCAGTTCTAGGTCGGCGTGACGCGCAACGAACGCCGAGACAAGAGCCTCGTCACTCAAGCGGTCTTGTTGCGGATTATGGAGCGTTAGCCCGAGATTCTTGTTCACGACCGATGGTACTCCAACCAGAAGCGACGGAGCAGCCCGGAGCGAAAGCGCCAAGACTCGCCGACACGGGTCACGTAAGCGTCGCTCTTGAGCGCAATCAGAGCATCCTTGAACGGACGCCCTCCGGGCGCTTTCCCAAGTGGCTTTTGTAACTTGGTCAGAATAGTAGCCTCAGTTTCTCCTTTCGTGGTCTCGCAGAGGATGTCGAGGATTCCGGCCATAAGCTGTGTTTCGGCGGCCGGATAGTTCTTCTTGATGTGCTCCACCCAGGGTGAAAAGTGGAGGCGCCGCGAAGGTTCAAGGATCCGGCAAAACGCAGCTTCTACAGCTTCCACCGAAGCCTTGCGGGGATTGCCCTCCGGGCGAATGAGCTTGACCACCTGATCGATGTGATAGGGCGAGAGCCAGCCGACCTCCCCGGTGAGATGATCGAAGGCCCCGTCGGTGAAGGTGAAGCATCGCTTCTCCGGCATTCGCCCAAACAGCTCTTCGACAAAGCTCTCTGCCTCAGCGACGGTAAAGGGCTCCAATGGCACCGGATCAATGCCAAGGATACCGCCCTCCATTCCATGCTGCCTGGCTATGGCATCCAAGCCAACGGATCCGGTCAAGAACCAACGTACGTTCGGATAGGCATGGATCTGCTTTCGCAGGTGGTAAAGCAGCGACTTCGCCTGGTCCGCGTCTCGCTTGATCAGCGCCTGGATGAAGAGAGCCAACTCGTCGATCAGGATGAGCGCCGGCTTGTCGCCGCCATTCAGGCTTTCGATCAGGGTCTCAAGAAACTCGCGGTGATCGATCTTTCCTACCGCATCGGCAAGATTTCCCTCCCCTACGCTGGCCATGGCTTGCGAAAAGCGTTGTTTCAGCTGGTTCACGCTTCGCGTTTTCAGGCCTTGGCTCTCTTCGATGCGCTGACAGAGTTCGCGCAGGAACTCCTCTTCCTTGGTCTTCCCCTGAAGGTCGATGGAGATGCAAAGCCATCCGTGCTCGGCCATGTCTTCTTCAATTTTGCCCATGAGCCATGTCTTGCCCACTCGGCGAGGCGCCAGCATGAGGATAGAAGTTCCGGCCTCAAGGCCCTCTCTCAGGCTCTCTCGCTCCTGCGGTCGGTGATGCAGCGGAATCTCCATGATAATCTCCCGAAGTCGCTATGCTCTGCATGGCTGTGTTCAATACTTTATTCATACCTGCATAAATGTCAATATGCATTTATGCAGGTTCCTCTGCAAAACTCCCAATCTGCCCCTCAGCAGGCAGAGGCCTTGAGCAAGGCAGCGGGTCGGAAACTGGTCGAACAGCAAGCTGTTGTCCGCCCATAAGTTTAAAAAAATGATTTATTTTCAATTTCTTAGTCAAAAAATAGCATTCTTCACGTCAAACTAGCATAGCATGATCGCGATGCTCACCGGCTTAGCGAATGACCAACCCGCAAAGGCCCAAACAGAAAAACCCCCGCAGGCATCAGCCCACGGGGGTGTCTTCTTCATCCGTCAGTGCGAGGCAGCGAGGCCGCCCCGGCCCTTTCTTCGCTTAAGCCGCCTTATGTCCGCGGGCGTTCAAGACCGCTTCCATCGAGGCCTCGATGACGTCCAGCGCCTCGTCCAGCTGGTCATCGGGGATGGTCAGCGGGGAGAGCAGGCGGACGACGTTGCCCGCGGTGCCGCAGGAGAGCAGCAGGACGCCGCGCTTTTCGGCCTCGGCCAGCAACTCGGCGGTCAGCGCTGCGTCGGGGGTCTTGGAGCCGCGGTCGGTGACCAGCTCGAAGGCGACCATGGCGCCCAGGCCGCGGACGTCGCCGATGCACTCCATGCCCTGGCGGGCGGCAATCGCGTTCAGGCGGTCGGTCATCTTGGCGCCGATCTTGGCGGCGCGCTCGCACAGCGCCTCCTCCTCGATCACGTCGAGCACGGCGTTGGCGGCAGCGACCGAGAGCGGCGGGCCGGCATAGGTGCCGCCCAGGCCGCCGGGGTTGGCGGCATCGACCACATCGGCGCGACCGGTCACGGCCGACAGCGGGAAGCCGCCGCCCAGACCCTTGGCCATGGTCACCAGGTCGGCGACCACGCCGGCATGCTCCATCGCGAACATCTTGCCGGTCCGGGCCATGCCGGCCTGGACCTCGTCGGCAATGAGAAGGATGCCGTGCTGGTCGGCGATCTCACGCAGGCCCTGCAAGAACTCGACCGGGGCGACGTTGAAGCCGCCCTCGCCCTGCACCGGCTCGACGATGAAGGCGGCAATGCGCTCGGGATCGACGGTGGAGGTCAGGATGCGCTTCAGCTCATCCAGCGCGAACTCGACAGAGATGCCGTGGTAGTCGTGCGGGAAGGGTGCATGGATCACCTCGGCCGGCATGGAGCCGAAACCCTTCTTGTAGGGCACCAGCTTGCCGGTCAGCGCCATGCCCATCAGGGTGCGCCCGTGGAAGCCGCCGTAGAAGGAGATGACGCCGGAGCGGCCGGTGTAGGCGCGGGCCAGCTTGATCGCATTCTCCACCGCCTCGACGCCGGTGGTCGCCAGCATGGTCTTCTTCTCGAAGTCGCCGGGGACCAGGTCGTTCAGGCGCTCGGCCAGGCGGATGTAGCCCTCGTAGGGGGCGACGTGAAAGCAGGTGTGGGTGAACTGCTGGGCCTGATCGGCCACGGCCTGCATCACCTTGGGGTGGCGATGGCCGGTGTTCACCACGGCGATGCCGGCCGCCAGGTCGATGTAGCGCTTGCCGTCAACGTCCCAGATTTCGGAATTCTCGGCCTTCTCCGCATAGATCTTGCGGGTGGCAACGCCCTTGGCGACAGCAGCTTGATGCCGCTTGCTTAGATCCTCACTCGCGCTCATAGCACGCCCTTTCTCTCTCCAAGATGGACTGGCTCTCACATACGCCTGGACAAGATCCTGAGCAACAGCTTTATGGTGCCTGCGTGAGACGAACGGCGAAGGAGAGCAGCCCTTGCTGGCAGAATTCGATGTCGGCGCGCGCCTTAGAGAGGCCCGACGCAAGGCAGGTCTAACGCAAAGACAGCTGGCCGAGAAGGCCGGCGTTCCGCACAGTCAGATTTCGATGGTCGAGCAGAATCACAGCAGCCCCTCCGTCGCCTCACTGCGCAGGATCTTGGGCGGCGTGCCGATGACGATGGCGGAGTTCTTCGAACCCGATCAGGGCCTTGGCGAGCGACTCTTCTTCTCGTCCGAAGAGCTGCTGGACCTGACCTCGCGGCTTAGCCACGGCGCCGACGGGCGGGTCACAATGCGCCAGGTGGGCGACGCCAGTGCCCACAATCTGCAGATCCTCCAAGAACGCTATGAGCCGGGTGCGGACACCGGGCCTGCCATGCTGGAGCATGCCAGCCATGAGGGCGGCATCATCCTGTCGGGCGAAATCGAGTTGACGGTAGACGGCCAAGTCCGTTTGTTACGCAGCGGCGATGCCTACCTCTTCGACAGCCGCCGTCCGCATCGCTTCCGCAATCCAAGCGACCGGCCGGCGGAGCTCGTTTCGGCGTGCACGCCGCCCTATCTTTAGGCTTGGCCGATCGGCCAAGGACGCGCGGGGAAGAGTAGTCATGTCCAATGTCCAAGGCGGCGCGGCTTTACGCGCAGGCGAACTGGTCGTGGAGTCCTATCGCACGCTGGGCAAGCACTGGCGCGACTGCCTGGTGGCGCTGGCCCTTCCCAGTGTGATCGACACCCTGGTGCGCGGCGCCTTCCTGCGCAAGATCGAGGCCATGCAGCAGCAGGAGATGACCACCGAGCAGGTCCTCGAGCAGATGGTCGGCGAGGACAGTCTGTTTCGCCTGGTCGCCATGCTGCTGGTCAACGTCATAGCCATCACGCTCTTCGCCGTCTCCTGGCATCGGCTGAGCCTCTTGGGCGAGAAGCCGCGCCTGCTGCCGCGCATCGGTTCGGAGCATATGCGCTTTGCCTTTCTCTCCCTGGCGCTCATCTTCGCCACCACCCTGATCGCGCTCTCCGGCGTCACCTTGGCGGCCAGCGCGACTGCCGGCCTGGTCGTCCTCTTCGCCATGATCCTGGTCGTGGTGATCTACCTGAAGCTCTCCATGATGTTCCCGGCAGCGGCACTCGATCAGCCCTGCACGGTGACCCAGTCCTGGCGCATGACCAAGGGCTCCGCCTTCACGCTCTTCTGGGCGCTGGTGTTGGGCATCATCCCGATGTTCTTCGCACTGATGCTGCTGGGGATGATCATCGCCTCGGTGATCGCCGGCTTTTTCGCGGGCTCGGCCCTGGGGGATTGGATCTACCTGCTGATTCAGGCGGCACTCAGCTATCTGCCCTGGGCCGTGACCATCGGTATCGTCTCGCTGGCCTATCGCCGCCTGGTCGGAACCAACCGGCCAGCCGGCGCCGCGCGAGGCAGTCATGGCGCTTGAGGCCAAGATCTGCGGGCTGAAGGAGCCGGAGAGCATCGCTGCTGCGGTTGCCGGCGGTGCCGATTATCTGGGCTTCAACTTCTTTCCGCCCAGCCCGCGCTATCTGGCCCCCGGCCTGGCCGCGAGCCTGGCCCAGCGCATTCCGGAAGGCCCGACCAAGGTCGCCTTGTTCGTCGACCCGGATGACGCCTTGCTGGCGGAGGTCCTGGCCCAGGTGCCGATCGATCTGATCCAGCTGCAGGGTTCGGAAACCCCGCGGCGGGTCGCCGAGATCCGCGCACGCTTCGACAAGCCGGTGATGAAGGCGGTGAAGATCGCGACGCGCGCCGACCTGGACGAAGCGAGCGCCTTCGAGGCTGTGGCCGACCGTATGCTGTTCGATGCCAAAGCGCCCAAGTCCATGAAGAACGCGCTACCCGGCGGCAATGCCATTGCCTTCGACTGGCGCCTGCTCGCCGGCCGTCGCTGGTCTCGGCCTTGGATGCTGGCCGGCGGGCTGAAGGCCGAGACCCTGGCCGAGGCGACGGAGGTCTCCGGCGCTCGCGCGGTGGACGTCTCCTCCGGCGTGGAGTCTGCGCCTGGCCAGAAGGATCCGGCCCTGATCCGCGCCTTCCTTGAAACCGCCAAGCGGCTCTAAGCCTCTATAAACGCGGGGAAAGGCCCGATCCGAAGCCTCCGGATCGGCAATCCGGCCCAGGTGCTCCAGCAAGCCGGTCAAGAGAACGTCGTTGCCCGGGCCATAGCGGTCATTGCGGGCGCGCAAGCTCGCTTAGGCCGCTTCCGACAGGGCGGTGTCGAACCGCCTAAGCAAGGGATAGCCCTTTCCTGCACGCGCAAAGCCGGTTAACGAGGCGCGGCGGTCGCCGGCAACCATGGACCGTAGACCGCACTGAAGCGTTTCCCCGCGCTTCAAGGTGTCGTTCAATGGGAAGGAAAGCCTCTTGCTGTGGATCTGGCTGGCCGTTGCAGCCCTAGCGGTCGATCTGCTGATCACCGGCTTCGTGCTGTGGCGCGCCTACAAGCGCCGGCGCCTGCTTGCCGCGCTGTGCAAACCCCTTGCCGAGGCGCAACCCGGCAGCCTGCCGCCGGCGGTGCGTGCCTATGCCGAGGCTGCAGGTGGCGTGGTCGAGGCCGGACGCCTCATCCGCAGCAAGCAGGCCTGCTCGCTGCGCTTTCAGCCGGGCCAGTCCTGGCACGAGCTCAAGGCGACGAGCCAGGTCGCCATCCGCCAGCCGGGATTCATCTGGCAGAGCAGCATCAAGGCCGGTCCGCTACCGCTGATCAGCGTCGTGGATGCCTATGTTTCCGGTCAGGGACTGCTCGATGCCAGGCTGCTGTCGCTCCTCCCCCTGGCGCAGGCCAAGGGCGAGGCCGCCGACCTGGCCGAGGCAATGCGCTATCTGGCGGAACTGCCCTGGGCCCCGGATGCAATCCTGAACGCACCGGGCCTCACCTGGCGGGAGCAGACGGACGGCAGCTTCGAGGTCGAGACCCAGACCGCCAGTGGCCCGGCCAAGGTCACCCTCTGGCTGGAGGAGACCGGATGCAGGGTGCGCGCCGAAAACCGTCCGCGCGCGGTTCCCGGCGGTACCGTCCCGACGCCCTGGGAAGGCCGCTTCTGGAACCCGCAGCAGATCGGCGCGCGCCTGCTGCCCAGCGAGGCCGAGGTCGCCTGGATCCTGCCCGATGGCCCCTTCGTCTACTGGAAGGGCAAGCTGCTGGACTATCGGATCGAGACTTAAACCAAGCTGCCTTGAGCGAAACTCATTGCAGCTTGGCAAGCGCGGCCGCGCGCCCCCAGCAACGCGCGGATAAGCCCGCGTGGCGTTTGAACGCTGAATCTGGGGCAAGGGGTCTGCAACCCTGCCGCATCCTATCGGCCCGAACGCGCTAGCCCTTACCGGGGCCGGCGGGGCCGAAGAGCAGCCAGATGATGAAGCCCAAAATGGGCACCAGCAGGATAAAGACGATCCACAGCGCCTTGGCCATGTCCGAGGCGTCTGACTTGAAGATCTTCAGCGCTGCATAGATGAACAGGATGAGCGCGATCACGCCCATGATACCACCGAATTCAAACATCGTAGAAACCTCCCCTTGCTGCTGGATCAGACGGCATGATCGCCGGCGGTTTCCAGCGCCTCGCGCTTCATTTCCAAGGTCAGCCACTCCTCTTCCGAGGCAGCTAGCGCCGCCTCGGCGCGCGCCAGGTCGCGGACTCGCTGATGAAAGGTGTCAGGATCGCGCTGGTAGAGCGAGCCGTCGCTCATCTCTGAACGCAGCTTCTGCACCTGGCGTTCCAAGGTGGCGATGCGATCCGGCAGCGTCTCCAGGGCATGCTTTTCCTTGAAGCTCAGCTTCACCTTGGGTGCCTGCTTGCGCGGCGCGGCCGGTGGCGCGGATCTGCTGGCGGGCTTGGCCGGGCGGGGTTCCGTCTTAACGACCCCTCTTTGCGCAAGCATGTCGGAATAGCCGCCGACGTACTCCTGCCAGTGCCCGGCTCCCTTCTCGGGCGCCGGCACCAGCAGGGAGGTGACGATGTTGTCCAGGAAGCTGCGGTCGTGGCTGACCAGAATCAGGGTGCCCTTGTAGTCGGCAAGCAGATCCTCCAGCAGATCCAGAGTCTCCAGATCCAGATCGTTGGTCGGCTCGTCCAGGATCAAGAGGTTGGAGGGACGCGCCAGTGCGATGGCCAGGGCCAGGCGTCCGCGCTCGCCGCCGGAGAGGCGCGAGATCGGCGTGCCGGCCTGCTCCGGCTGAAAGAGAAAGTCTTTCATGTAGCTGCGTACATGGCGCTGCCGATCGCCGACGGCGACCTGATCGCCGCGCCCGTCGGTCAGCGCCTCGGCCAGGGAGAGTTTCGGATTGAGGCTGGCACGTTTCTGATCGAGCGAGACCTCTTGCAGGTTGGCACCAAGCTTAACGGTCCCGGCGTCGGGCTCGAGAGTCCCGGTCAAGAGCCCGACCAGGGTCGACTTGCCGCTGCCATTGGGTCCGGCGATTCCCAAGCGGTCGCCGCGCTGTACCACCAGATCCAGTCCGGCAACGATCGGACGTCCGTCGAAGGACTTTTCCAGCTCTGTGGCTTCGATCACCCGGCGGCCCGAGGTCTCGCCGGCCGCAGCCGCCATGACGACCTGACCGCCGGCGGAGCGGGCATCGCGGCGTTGCTGGCGCAGGCTGTGCAGGTCGGAGAGGCGGCGAACGTTGCGCTTGCGCCTGGCGGTCACGCCATAGCGCAGCCAATCCTCCTCCATCGCGATCTTGCGATCCAGCTTGTGACGATCCAGTTCCTCCAGCGCCAACTGCTCGTCGCGCCAGGCCTCGAAGGAACCGAAACCCTTCTCCAGACGCCGGGTTGTTCCGCGATCCAGCCAGACCGTGCGCCGTGTCAGCTTCGTGAGGAAGGCGCGGTCATGGCTGATCAGGACCAACGCCGCCCGGCTCGCCTCCAGCTTGCGCTCCAGCCACTCGATCGCCGGCAGGTCCAGGTGGTTGGTCGGCTCGTCCAGCAGCAAGATATCGGGGTCGGGCGCCAGCGCACGGACCAGCGCCGCACGGCGGCCTTCGCCGCCCGAAATCTCAGCCGGATTCTCGTCGCCGGTCAGGCCCAACTCTTCCAGCAAGAGGCGCACGCGATGGGGATCGTCGTCGGGTGCAAGGCCGGCCTCGGCATAGGCCGCCGTTGTGGCATAGCCGGAGAAGTCCGGTTCCTGCTCCAGATAGCGCAGGGTGGTGCCGGGCTTCAGCAGGACGCTGCCGTGATCGGCCTCGACGGTACCGGCGGCAATCTTCAGCAGCGTGGACTTGCCACAGCCGTTGCGACCGACCAGGCAGAGCCGCTCGCCCTCGAAGAGGAACAACTCGGCGCCCGTCAGAAGCGGGGTGCTGCCGAAGGTCAGCCGGATGTCCTGCAGAGAGAGAAGCGGCGGTGCCGCGGAACGTGCCATGGCGCCCTAGTTAGGTGCTTCGCAAGGCGCCCGCAAGCGTCCCGAGGGGCTGGCCCCTTACCAGTCCTGGATCATCTCGTTGGATGGCAGGCTCCAATCCTTGGCCTTGTGCGCGATTGCGGCTCCGGCAACCGGCAGACCCTTGGGATCCAGCAGGCCAACCTGCACCAGGACCGAGGCCTGGTCCCAATAGATATGCTCGTGAATGATCTTGTCGCCGTCGAAACTGACGATCACCACCACCACCATCTCCACGCGCTTGCCGGTGGGTGCGACGCCCGGCAGCATCCAGGGAATCTCTTTGCTGTGGGTGAAGCTGGTGAAGATCTCGTCCACAAGCTGGTCCTTGCCGACGGTGCGGGAGATCGAGGTGGCCTCCCAGTCGTCGGGCACCGAGGGGATGAAGAACTTGGAGTAGAACTTGCGCAGCTGGTCCATGCCGCGCCCGCCCGTCATGGTGGGGATGTGGTTGACGTAATTGCTGTCGACCATGGTCTCCAGTGTGGCTTCCGGATCCTTGGTCTCGAACTCATAGCGCGTGTGCGCATCCCAGATCGCCGCCAGGTCGATGTCTTTGTCAGTGCCGTCGGGCATGCCTGCGTGCCTCCGTCCATTGATCGATGCAACAGACTAGAGGCGCGCAGGGCTTCTCGCCAGTACAAGGCATGAATCGGCCCACTAACGTGTTGAGCTGGTAGGGCAACTTACCCAGACGGATGGGAAGCATCCCTCTGGGTTGCACCACTAGTGCAGCCGCATCCCCTCACCCACTGACGAGGCATCGCTAAGCGGCACGGCCAAGCGCATGACCGGCGGCAGGCGCTGGGGCAGCGGCAGGCCATGGCGCGAGAGCAAGACTCCCAGCGCGCGCAGGGCCTGGGCAAGGGCTTCGGCCGTCGAGCGCTCGAAGGACCCACTGAGCAAACGGCAGGCCATCTGTTCCTCCCCATGGTGAGCGGCACCGGCCGCGAGCAGCAGGCGCGACTCGTCTTCGGCGATGGTGCAGCAGCGCGGAAAGTGAAAGCGCAGCCCACGGTCGCTGGGCCGCAGCAGCAACAAGAATGTGCGATGCAGAGCTTCGGCTACAGGCTCTGCGCCGATTAGGGCGAAGGGCTCTTGTATGGCACAGAGCGGGCAGTGCCCCTCCCGCGTTGCCTGCACCCAGCTTCTGAGCGACCAGAGCAACAGCTGTTCGCTGAGTTTCAGGTTGTCGGTTCGACAGTCAGCCAGAAGTAGGCTGTGCGGCATCTCTCGTCTCCTCGAGCAAATCACGCAATGGCAAAACCGACAACGACGCCGATTTGCGTTACAAAACAAAGACTCAGAGCAGCGGTCGATCGCCACCTCCGAGGATGGAGGCAATGCTAACGAAGCATTTCCGCGAATGCAAGTCATTCGCATTTACTCTGCGGCCCACAGCCACAACCTCTTGCACGGCCAGGGAGAAGCTCTCTAGCGTAAGCCTATGAGGGATGCGCGAAACATGCAGGCATTCGGGCTTTGGCTCGCCGGATTGGCGATCGGCGTCAAGGTGATCCTTGCCGCCTTCGCTGCCTCGGCCTGGCATATGCCGCAGAGCTTCGACCCGGCCAGTCCCTTCACGCAGATCATCTGCACCGGCAGCAGCTTTCTGGTGCTCGACGAGAACGGCGAGACCGTTCCAGACGCGCCCGTGCTGCCGCTCTGTCCGCTTTGTATCAATGCCGCCCCGATCATATTGGGCGCCGAACCGGATCTGACGGCCCGCGTGATCCTGTTCATTCTGGCCCTGGCATTGATGCTTGGGCTCGATCGTCCCCGCCAACTCCAGCCGGTCGGATCCAGCTTCTCGAGCCGCGCTCCTCCCTTCCGGACCCTATGACCTTCGCCTAGCAAGGCACGCAAACTACCGACTGCAGGGGGCCGAAAAGCGGCTTCCCTCATCTTTGCTGTTACCCGGAAATCGGAAGCTGAACCATGACCAAACTCGTCCTTTTCGCCCTGTTCCTGCTGCTACCGCTCTCGGCCAATGCGCATGAGTTCACGGTGCAAGACATCACCGTCGATCACCCCTGGGCCCGCGCCACCGCCGGCCAGGCGCCCAACGGTGCCGCTTACTTCGTCCTGTCCAATGACGGTGCCAAACCGGACTACCTGGTGTCCGTGGCCGGCGATGTCGCCAAGCGCGTCGAGCTGCACCAGCACAGCATGAGCGACGGTGTCATGCAGATGCGCAAGGTGGAGGAGATCGAGGTATCGCCCGGCGATCCCACCGTGCTTGAGCCCGGCGGACTGCATGTCATGCTGATCGGCCTCAAGGCGCCTTTGAAGCAGGGCGAGAGCTTTCCGCTCACCCTCACCTTCAAGCAGGCCGGCGAGGTCACGGTCACGGTCACAGTCGACTCCGTCGGTGCCATGGGCCCGGCCAAGACCCACTAGCCAACGCACGGGAGGTGACAGGGTCACCCTCGCTCTGCCATAGAGCGGCGGTGACCCTGAACCCGGACATAGAACGAGCAGCCAAACTGCTGCGCGACGGCGCACTCGTCGCCTTTCCGACCGAGACCGTCTATGGCCTGGGCGCGGACGCCACCAACGACAGCGCCGTCGCCTCGATCTATGCCGCCAAGGGGCGGCCCAGGTTCAATCCTTTGATCGTCCATGCCGGAGCAGCTGCCGCGCTCGACGGCGAGGTCATCTGGTCACGCTTGGCAGAAACCCTGGCCGCACGCTTCTGGCCGGGCCCCCTCACCCTGGTGCTGCCAAGGCGTAGCGACAGCCGCATTTCTCTCCTCTGCTCTGCTGGCCTGGACAGCCTGGCGGTACGCGTTCCAAGCCACGGCCTGGCACGGCAGCTGCTCCGTGCCGTCGGGAGGCCCTTGGCAGCGCCCAGCGCCAATCGCTCCGGCAAGGTCAGCCCGACCACGGCGGCGCACGTGCGCCAAGAACTGGCCGACAAGGTGGCCTTCGTCCTGGACGGAGGCCCCTGCTCTCTCGGCCTCGAGTCTAGCGTGCTGGACTTGACGCAAGAGGCCCCGCGCCTGCTGCGCGCCGGTGGTCTGACGCGCGAAGCGCTGGAGGCGGTCATCGGTCCCCTCGAACACGGCGGTGACGAACGGACACCGCGCAGCCCTGGCCAGCTGGCCAGCCACTACGCGCCCGGTCCGCCGCTTCGGCTCAATGCCACCACCGTTTCGGCGGACGAGGCCTTGCTTGCCTTCGGCGAGCCGCTGCCGGGCGCGGCCGCCACTGAGAACCTGAGCCGAACCCGAGACCTGACCGAGGCCGCCGCCCGCCTCTTTGCCGCTCTGCGCCGCCTCGACCGGCCCGATGTCGCCGCCATCGCCGTCATGCCGATTCCGGAGACGGGTCTGGGCGAGGCGATCAACGACCGCCTGAGACGCGCCGCCGCCCCCCGTCCCGAGGCGCGCTGAATCTGGATCGCTTGGAAGTGGATCGCTCTTTGGATTACTCTTTCGTCGCAGCACTCTAGGCGCCTCAGGCGAAGCGATTTACAGTCCTTGCATGACCCGCACGACAGAGCTTCTGCAGCGCTTGGAAGAGCGGCTGGGGCCGAAGGCCCTGGTTCGCGACGCCGAACAGCTGGACCTCCACCTTCTCGACGAACGTCAGTATTACAAGGGCCACAGCGAAGCCCTGGTGCTGCCGGCCGACACGCAGGAGGTCGCCACCGTCGTCGGCCTGGCGGCAGAGGCCGGCGTGCCGCTGGTACCGCAGGGCGGCAACACCGGGCTGTGCGGCGGTGCCACCCCCTTCGGCGGGCTGCTGATCGGCCTCTCCCGGCTCAACCGCATTCGCGCAGTCGATGCCGCCAACTTCACTCTCACCGCAGAGGCCGGCTGCATCCTGCAGACCGTGCAGCAGGCAGCGGCAGAGGCCAATCGCCTCTTCCCCCTCTCGCTCGGCGCCGAGGGCACCTGCCAGATCGGCGGCAACATCTCGACCAATGCCGGCGGCATCCATGTGCTGCGCTACGGCTCGATGCGCGAGCTGGTGCTGGGGCTGGAGGCGGTGCTGCCCAATGGCGAGATCTGGGACGGCCTGCGCGCGCTGCGCAAGGACAACACGGGCTACGACCTAAAGCAGCTCTTCATCGGCGGCGAGGGCAGCCTGGGCATCGTGACGGCCGCCGCCCTCAAGCTCTTCCCGAGGCCACGCGCGCAGGCAACCGCCTATCTCGCCTTGAAAGAGGCAGCGCAGGCGCTGAAGATTCTGGAGATCGCCCGCGCGGCCAGCGGCGACCTGGTGACCGCCATCGAGATCATGCCGCGCAACCTGCTGACCCTGACGCAAGAGACGCTACCGGACCTGGTCTCGCCGCTGGATCCCATCCCGCCCTGGGTCCTGATCCTGGAGTTCTCCGGCGCCGACGAGGACTTCCTCAATCAATTGATGGAGGGCTGCCTGGCCGAGGCCTTCGAGGCTGGCGCCCTGGAGGACGGCGTGATCGCCCAGAGCGAGGCGCAGCGGGCCAACTTCTGGAAGTGGCGAGAGGCGATCGTGTGGGCGCGCAAGCAGGCAGGACCCGGTCTTGCCAACGACATCGCGGTCCCGGTCTCCAGCATGCCGCTCTTCCTCGAGCGCTGCACGGCCGCCCTTGAAGCGGAATTCCCGGGCCTGCGCATCATGCCCTTCGGCCATATCGGCGACGGCAACCTGCACTACAACATGCTGGCGCCCGAAGGCATGAGCGCGGCAGCCTTTCTGGAATGGCGCCCGCGGATCATCGAGCGGGTAAACGGTGAGGTCACAGCCCTGAAGGGCTCGATCTCCGCCGAGCACGGGCTCGGCCGGCTGAAGGCGCAGGATATCCAGGCCTTCAAGCCGGCAAGCGAGATCGCGATGATGCGCGCGGTCAAGCAGGCGCTCGACCCCAAGGGCATCATGAATCCGGGCGTCGTCCTACCCTGAGGCGGCCGGCCCTGGAACTGGTGGCTCCGAGGTGTCAGGAGTCTCGCCACTCGGATGGGGGGTGGGGTCCGCCTGGGCCACCCGCGGACGCGCTGCCCGCTTGCGAAAAACGCGACCTAGAATGAAATCGAGTGAGAGCGGTCCGGGTCCTTTCAGAACCGGGATGAACAAAAGGACGACCCACAGCAGGCGCTGATCCCAGATGCCATTGACCTGTCCGTCGAACAGGGTTCCAATCACTTCCGGCTTCAGGTTGTGTGCGGTCAGATCGACGTAGGTCATGATCACGACGAAACCGATCATGCCCAAGCTTGCCAGTCGCGTTAACAGCCCGACGACCACCAGGACCGGCAGGATAATTTCGCCCCAGGTCCCGAAAAAGACGATCAAATCGGCCGTGAAACTGACGTTGGCCGGCTGGTAGCTTGCCGCCTCCACCGCCTTGGGGACGATCTGAAAGTAGGCACCGTTGGAGAGGCTGAGGAAGCCGAAGAAACCATCACCCAGCTTGGTCATGGCCGACTTCCAGAAAAACATGAACAGCACGGCCAAGAACACGAAGCGCGCCAAGGTCGGCAGCAGCCAGCCTTCTGTGACGCGGTCGAAAAAGCCGAAAGCGCGCTCGTAGAGGCGCATGACGCTCGGAACAAAGCTCATTGTTCGTTACTCCTCACCAACTGTGGTGGTGACATGGATGTTAAACGCTAGAGCAGCCTGAAAAGCTGCCGTGACGCAAGTGCCGGAAGAGGGCGGCCTGCAGATCGAGAGTTGGCTCCGCCGTCAGCGCGGCTTCGGCAGCGACCCCCAAAGTCTCGCCGGCCAGCAAGGTCTTGGCCAGCTGTGCCTCTCCGCGCGACAGGCAAAGCTGCGTTACCTGAAGATCGGGGCGCAGCACCAGGACGGTCTCGGCGGCACGCCGCGGATCGGGCAGGTCCACCCCCTCTTCCCTGGCGCGCCAGAGCGAATGGAGGGCGTAGGCGGACTCGATCAGGCGCGTTGCCGGATGGGCGGCAAACCGCAGGCTCATGACGGCTGCAGGATCCTGCTGGGTCAGGATGTTCGGATCCAGCGGCTCGGCGTCGGCGGCGAAGAGCGCTTCGTTCAGTGCCCACTCCAGCCGCGCCATCTCGGCAAGCCAGGGCTGTTTGGCGGCCGGCGTAAAGGCTGCCAGCCAACCCGGAAACTTGGCGCCATAGGTCAGAAGCCGCGCTTCGCTGGGCGGGTGCTCGGCCAGAAAACGACGGGCGGCGAAGGTGAAGTTGTCGCTGTCGGCCAGCTCGGCGGTCACCGGGAAGGCCGCGCGCAACACGCCGATCAGCGAGATCTGCACATTGTTGCGATAGACCGCCAGGCGCTCGTCCTTGGCAATCGCGCTCTCCTCGAGCTGGTCCGTCAGGGCCTGGTCGAAAGGGGATCCGGGTGCCGTCGTCAAACTCTCGGCAAAGCGCGCTTGCAGATCAGGCAGCACCGGCCAGAGCCTCCTCGCTCGCCGTGGCATAGCTGTCCGCCTTTGCCGCCTCGCCCAGCAACACGGAGAGATCCGGCAAAGCGGTATCCCACTCGACCAGTGTCGGCTTGGGGCCGACCAGAGCCAGGGTTTGGCGATAGAGCGCCCAGACATCGGCGCAAACCTGGCTGCCATGGTCGTCGATCAGCAGAGCCTGGCCCTCGATCTCGCGGCGGCAGTGGCCGGCCAGATGGATCTCGCCGACCGCATCGGCCGGGATGGCTGCCAGATAGGCCTCGGCGTCCAGGCCATGATTGACCGCAGTCACATAGATGTTGTTGACGTCGAGCAGCAGGCCGCAGCCGCTGCGCCGCACCACCTCGGCCAGGAATTCGGCCTCCGGGATCACCGACTGGGCGAAGGTGACATAGCTGCTGGGGTTCTCCATCAGGATCCGGCGCCCCAGCCTGTCCTGCGCCACCGCGACATTGCGGCAGACGAGATCCAGGCTCTCTTCGCTGTAGGGCAGCGGCAGCAGGTCGTTCAGATAGTGCCCGCCGAAGACGCTCCAGGAGAGGTGCTCGGACACCAGAAAGGGCTCGTAGTCGTCGATCAGGCCGGCAAGCCGGTCCAGGTGATCTGCCGAGAGTCCTTCTGCGCTTCCCAGTGACAGGCCGACGCCGTGCAGGCTGACGGCATAGTCGCGGCGTAGATCGAAGAGCGCGCGCCGCCGCGGCCCGCCCTCGGACATGTAGTTCTCGCTGTGAACCTCGAGAAAGCCGGTCTCAGGGCGATCGCGAAGGAAGGCCTGCACATGGCCGTGGCGGAGCCCGACACCGGTCTTCACGATTTGTCTACCAGCTTGGAGTTCACACCCATGAAGGGCCGAAGAAAGCCACCCAATTCGACGCAGGCCTTGGTGTTTGGAAGGTCGCGCCACTCGGCGCCGGAATAGTCCACCCGCGACTTGCCCGCGCAATCGTGAGAGCCCGATGCGCTGGCACAGTCGTTCTCGCCTGCCTTGGCGACACCATAGCAGCGCACGCCTTCGACCTTGTGCTTGGCAAGGCTATCGCTCGCGGCAAAGGCCGCCCCTAGCAGTCCAGCCGCAACAGCGATCCGCAACTGTGTATTGGCCCTCTCTGCCATGGGAGCGTTCCTCCTTCTTCTTGTAACCCTACCCCCTTCAGGGTGGGCCGCCGGCGGTTGGCGGTACCGGCGGCCCGGCCTGAATGAGAAGCAGCCTAACGCTGGAGGGGGAACTAGCCGGCCAGCTTCTCGTTCACGCCCTCGAAGGGCTCTGTCTTGCCGCCCAACTCAGTGCACTCCTCGGCGGACGCAACGGCCTTCCAGTCGCCGCCATCGTAGTTGGTGGTCGACTGGGCCGCGCAGGTGTGTGTGCCGGCTGCGTTGCCGCAATCGTTCTCTCCAGCCTTCGCGATGCCCCAGCACTTGCCGTCATAGGCGACTGCGCTGGTCGAAGCGATGGTGGTTCCGGCCATGGAAGCGGCGCCCAAGAGAGCGGCAGCGAGGGAAAGGGAAGTCACACGGTTCATGCCTAACAGTCTCCTTATGTTCTTCGTCGTCGGCGGCCACTAGGAAGTGGCGCCCTAACGCTGAAGACCTATGCCAGCCAGCGATCTCATTCAAATAACGAAATCGACAACTGCCCGACAGCAGTCCGTGAGGTCATCGCCATTAGCCTAGTGCAAACGCCTCACGGGCGCAGCAATCGCACGTCTGCTTCCGCGCTTTGTCCGCTGGCGTCGAGCACGACGATCTCGGCAAACCCGGCATCGCGCGGCAGCCAAGCCGTCTCCGCCCGCGACAGACCGACGGCCAAGGGCCGACCGTCGACCAGCCAGGTGTAGGGCCCGCGACCGCCCTCGGCACTCAGCGGGATCGAGCCGGTGAGCGCGATCTCGGCGCCGTCCGGCGGGAAGGCGATCGCCAGATCCGGCACCCTGGCTTCGCGCGGCGCCTCGCCGAGACGCCTCAGGCTGGGCGGCAGCATGGCAGTGGCGCCTGTCTCCAGGCCGTCCGGCACTGGCCAGAGGTCCCTGGCGCCGGGTGCCGGCGGCAGCAGTGCGAAGAGTTGGAACAGCAGTGGTGCCGCTGCGGTGATGCCGACACAGGCCAAACAGGGCTGCGCATCGGGGCGGCCCGCCCAGACGGCAATCGTGTGCCGCGAATCGAAGCCCACCGCCCAGGCATCGCGAAAGCCGTAAGAGGTGCCCGTCTTGTAGGCGATGCCCGACGCGCCCCCGCTTCTGGCTGCTGCCGCCAGTCGATAGCCGATCGGCCGCGGCGTACCCTCGAGGATTTCGGCCAGCTGCCAGGCCGCCCCTGGAGACAGCAGAGGCGGAAGCGCGGCCTCCTCGCTTGGCGCCTCAAGCAGCGTCAGGGGTATGCCCTGCCCCTGCCGAGCGAGCGCCAGATAGCCGCTGGCCAGATGCTCCAAGGTCAAGCCGACGCCGCCCAGCGCCAGAGGCAAGCCGGGTCGTCCGCTGCCGTTGGGGTAGCGCAGATCCAGGCCGGCGGAGCGCAGACGCTTGTCCAGCCGCAGCGGGCCGACGCGATCCAGCAGATAGACCGCCGGTACGTTCAATGAGCGCCGCAGGGCCTCGCGCAGGCTGACGTCGCCCTTGAAGCCACCGTCGAAGTTGCTGGGCGCATAGCCGGCAAAGCTGAGCGGACGGTCGGCGATCAGGCTGTCGGGATGGGCGATCCGCCCCTCGAAAGCCATGCCGTAGATAAAGGGCTTCAAGGTCGAGCCGGGGGAACGCTCGACGCCAACCATGTCGATCATGCCAGCGGCCTGGTGGTCGAAGTAGTCGGCCGATCCGACGTAGGCGCGCACCTTGCCGGTCTCGTTCTCGACCACCAGAGCGGCCACCGAGACTCCCGGCCCCAGGCGCAGAGCGCCCCGTCGCAGCACCCGGACGACAGCGGACTGCAGTTCGGCGTCGAGGCTGCTGACGACCCGCGCCTCCCCGCCCTTCAAGAGGCGTTCGGCCAGATGCGGCGCGCTGAAGGGAAAGGCCAGGCGGCGCGCGTGCAAGGGGCTCTCCAAAGCCTCGCGCAGCCCTGTGGGTGTCAGGATGCCGGCATCGGCGACACGCCGCAGAACCTTGTCCCTTGCGCGTTCGGCTGCCTGCGGATGGCGGTCGGGCCGGGTCTTGCTGGGCGACTGCGGCAGGGCAACCAGAAGCGCTGCCTGCGCCGGTGTCAGGTGTAGCGGACCGCGCCCGAAGTAGGCACGGCTGGCGGCCTCGACACCCTCCAGATTACCACCGAAGGGCGCCAGGGTCAGGTAGATCGAGAGAATCTCATCCTTGCTGAACCGCGCCTCAAGCTGGCGTGCCCGAAAGACCTCGACGGCCTTGGCGAGCAGCCCCCTGGGGCGCGGTTCCAGCAGGCGCGCGGCCTGCATGGTCAGGGTAGACGCGCCCGAGACCACCCGGCCGGAGCGCAACAGCTGCCAAACCGCCCGGCCCGCCGCCAGCAGATCCACGCCGCCGTGCTCCGCGAAGCGCTTATCCTCATAGGCCAGCAGCATGGCGCGATAGAGAGGCGAGACCTCCTCAGGCGTCACCGCAAAGCGCCAGCGTTCGTCCGGCGCGGTCACCGCACGCAACAGCCGTCCCTCCCGATCCAGAACGGCGCGGGAGACCTGATGATAGCGGCTGAGATCCGGCGGAAAGGCCTCGTCCAGCGCGGACCAGGTGCCCTGCAGCAGGCTCCAGACCAGCAGGCCGCAAGCCGCCAGTAGCGGAAGCCGCCGGATCATGGCTCTGTCCTGCGAAGGGGCGGAACACCCCTTCGCAGGACGGCATCGGCCCGCACCCCCACCCGACCAGCCACGTGAGTATCCTGGCATGGAGTGGTCGGGTGGTCGTGCGGGCCGGTGCCGTGCATGGTCGTTAGCAGAGCCTACCTGCCAGCGATCGTCACCCGTCCCGCCGCACCGCGCGCCATCAGGTCGGGGCTGTACATGTCCTCGATGTAGCTGCCGGGCAGGATGAAATCGCCCGGCGTGACGGCGCGAACGATATAGGCCGTGCGGAACGCGCTCTCTTTCGGCGTCAGGTTGAAGGCCGCGGCGAAGCGATCGTCGCGAGACTCGCGATGCTCGGCCTCGCTCAGTTCCTTGAGCCAGGGGAAGCTCTCCAAGGGCTCACCCTGCCCCAGAGCCGCGTTCTCGATCTCCCAACCGGCCGGCAAGAGATCGACCAGCAAGGCACGGTGGCGGCGGCCGTCGGTGGCCCTGCCTTCCAGCACGACGACATAGCTCTCGCCCTGCTTCATGTCCTTGAAGGAGACCGGCAGGCCCTTCATGTCGAAGACCCGACGCCGCAGCTCGAAACCGTTCTTGGCAGCCGGCAAGGGAGCCTCCGGCACGCCGGCGACACTGACCACCTGGAACAGCCGGTCCTTGCCGCGGTTCTCGACTGTCAGGCTTTGCGCCCCATCCGTCCCCAGCTTCAGCAGGCGGCGGAAAGAGGTGGCGGTTGGCGGCAAGGGCTGGCCGTCGACCGCCAGCGAGATATTGCCGGCGTCCTTGACCAGGCCTTGGGTCGCCAGCACCAGCCAGGCCATCTCCTGTGTGGAGAGCTGACCGCTGTCGGAGAAGTCGCCGACCAGCCGCTCGACCGAGGTCTTCAAGAGGTCGGGGGCAGAGACGCCGCTTTCGGCCAGCAAGGCTACCAAGGCCGCGTCGTCGCGCAGCTTGGTGCCATAGTCGGTCCAGCGAACCTGCTGGTTGCTGTCGGGCAGGTCGGCTCTGGTGAAGGCCGCTTCCGCTCGGTTGCTATCACCCAGATAGGCCAGAGCGGCGGCGAACTGCGAGCGGGCAAAGGTCGTCGGCAGCTTGTCGAAGCGGGTCTCATAGAAGTAGCGCAGCTCCGACAGGTCGCCACGACCGGCACGGGTCACGACATATTGCGCATAGGCATAGGCCGCAAAATCCTCCGGATCGTCGAGGTAGCGCTGTGTTGCCTGCTCCAGGAAGTCGAGCGCGCTTTGGTAGCCGGCGTCCGGCACGTGATAGCCGGCTTCCTTGGCCCGCGTCAGATAGTCGGTGACATAGGCACTGAGCCAGACCTGCGGCCGGCCATAGCCGCCCCAGAGGCCGAAGCCACCGCCGCCGTTCTGCTGGTTGATCAGGCGGTAGATCGACTGTTGCACCTTCAGCGCGATCCCGGCGTCATCCTCCAGGCCCAGATTCCTCGCCAGCTGATTGGCATAGAGCAGCGGCATACCGCGGCTGGTGGTCTGTTCGGCACAGCCATAGGGGTAACGGTCCAAGGCCCCCAGCAAGCCGACAATATCGAACTCGGGCGCCGCCGAGATGCTGAGCCCGACCTCGGCGGATTGCGGCCAGTAGCCGGTTGCCGTATCCGCACTCACCGTCGTGCTGCTGTCGGGCTTCAGCCAGGCCAGCTTGCGCTCGGTCACGAAGGGGCTGGCCGGACGCACCGAGATCACGAAGTCGCGCTCCAGGCTATAGCCGCGCGGGCCGCTGACCGTGAGCGTGAGGTGGGCCACACCCATACGCTCGGCCTTCAGGTTCTGCGGACGTCTGGCCTCTTTGCCTTGCGCAAGCCCCTTGGCCTCCAAGGCACCGCCGGAGACGCTGACGACGTCGTCGCCGGTGACCTCGACCCTATAGTCGCCCGTCGCGCCGTCCAGATTGCGCAGGACCAGCAGGGACTGGGCCACGTCGTTGGGCGCCAGGAACCGCGGCAGGGTGACCTCGGCGATCAAGGGCGCGCGCACGATCATGGTCTCGTTGACACTGCCCAGCTTGGCCGGCGACCAGGCCACGGCCATGACCCGGAGCCTTCCGTTGAAGTCGGGAATATCCAGCGGGACGCTGGCCTTGCCACCCGCCCCGACCTTGACGATGCCGGAGAAGAGCGAGACGACCTTGGAAGAGCGCTCCGGCAGGCTTTCCAGGTTGCGTCCCTCCTGATCGCCGCCGCTGCGCAGCTTGGCGAAGACCTGGCCTTGCGGCTGGATCAGGTAGCCATAGAGGTCGTGCAGCGAGATCGAGAAGACCTGCTTGGACAGCAGCCAGCCGATGGGGTCGGGCGGCTGATATGCGGTCAGTTGCAGCACCGCATCGTCGACCGCAGCCAGGGTCAGATAGACCTCGGCACCCGCGGCGGCACCGGTGACGGCAACGGGGATCTCCAGCTTCCGGCTGGGTTCGATCTTCTCTGGCAGATCCACAGAGACACCCAGCGTATAGGGCGCCTGATCGCGGGCCAGCCAGGCCAGGCCGACCGCACGGGTTGGCATGGCGGCGATGCTGGCCGGCTGCTTGGGAAAGGCCGTCGCCATGACATAGGCGCCGGCGGTCCAGTCCGCAGCCACGGGGATCTCGACGATCCCGCCGTCGCGTCCGATTTCCGCCGTCTTGGTCATGCGCAGAGAGGCGTCGGCCACGGTGATCAGGACCTGAGAATCGAAGGGCGGCTTCACGAAGACCTTGGCGGTCTCGCCCGCTTGGTACTGCTTCTTGTCGAGCGAGACCTCGACGTCGTCCGGCGTATCGGCCGAAGGATCGCGCCACCAGCCGCCGGAGAAGCGCAGGGAAGAGGCGATCGCACCCGAATCTGCCGTCACTTCGACCCGGAACTGACCCCAGTCGGGCGTGTAGTCGATCTCTCCCGGCTGTCCGGGCGTCAGGAAAATAGTGCCCTGGTCGACCAGGGTATCGCGCACCACCCAGCGGGATTTCCACTGACCGTACTCGCGGTACCAGATGTAGTCGTAATCCTCGCGGTAGACAGTGTAGTCCACCTCGTCGACCGATTGCTCGTTGCCGCTGCGATCCAGCGCGATGACCTTAAAGCTGGCCTTCTGGCCCTGACCGACGGAACCGCCCTGAAAAGCGGGGCGGATGCCCAGATAGAAGGCCTTGTCATCAAGCGGAAGGGTCACGCGGCGATAGACGCCACGGCCGCCGATGTCGAAGACCCCGGCACGCAGCGAGACCTCCAGCGGCGCGGTGCTGTCTGGCTTGTCTTCCGGTATCGCCTGCAGTTGGGCCTTGCCCTTGGCATCGGTGGTGAAGGTCTCGGGATCGCTGCGCTGCGGGCGCAGGCTCTTCTCGACCAGACCGAAGTGATACTGCGGGAACTCCTTAAAGGGCGCTTCGGCCTCCTGGATGATCAAGCTGTACTCGCCCGCCAGATTCGCCGCCGGCGCGCCATAGAGGTAGTCGGCGACGATCTCTGCGGTGATCGGCTGGCCGAACTGCGCCATGCTGTCCTTGGTTTCCAGATCGAACTCGATCTGCGGCGGCACGAAGTCCTCGACCTCGAAAGAGACACGACCGATCGCCGGACCCTTGGGACCCAGGTGCGCGGTCGCCTCCCAAAGGCCGGTGCGCGCCGTGCCGGGCAGGTCGATGGTCCAGCTGTGCGCACCGCCGCCGGCATCCTGAGCGACCTGGCTGCGGAACTGCACCCCGTCCGGGCGCCACAGCTTGAAGGTGACCGGCAGGCCGCTCTCTGCCTTCAGATCGCGGTCGCGCAGCACGCCGACCAGATGGACCTGCTCACCCGGGCGATAGATGCCGCGTTCGCTGTAGAGATAGGCCTCGACTGCCGCCGGCGGCATGCGCCCGGCAATCGGCCGGTCGCTCAGATCCAGGGTGGGCGCACCTAGATCGAGGACGGCAAAGTCACCTGCCTTGCCGTAGGCCAGCAACGCGCGCGGTGCATTGCCGCCGGGTCCGCGCAGGGCAGCGGCATCGAAGGTGGCCTTGCCCTCGCTATCGGTCTTGGCTGTACCCAGCACGGCATTGTCCTTGGCCAGCAGCTGGATCTCCAGACCGGCCTGCGGCTCGGCGTTCAGCAGGCTGCGGGCAAAGACCCAGAGTGCATTGTCGCCGCGAAAGCTGGTAAGCCCGATGTCGGACACCATGAACCACTGGCTGGCCCAGGGGTCCCAGCTGTCGGCATTGGGATTGCGGGCGACGGCAAGGTAAAGGCCCGGACCCGGGTTAATGTCTAGGTCGGCGAGCGGAATCTGGCTATCCAGGGTCTCGTTGCGCTTGCCGGCCGGAAGGTCCAGCTTGCCGCTCCAAATCTCGACGCCGACTTCGTTGAGATAGTTCCTGACCTTGCCGGGATAGACCTCGCCGGACCCGAAAATGTCTCTCTCTGCCAGTTGCGGGACCAGGTTGCGATCATTGACCTTGACGATCTTGAAGTCGGCAGAGGGGATGTTGACGGCCCGGATCGGCAAGCCCTTGGCCAGATCCTTCACCAGGATGTAGCCGCGGTCGCCCAGGAAGGTGAGCGACGCCGGCCGATCCGGCATGTAAACGTCGTAGGTCAGATCCTGCCCCAGGCTCAGGCCCTGCGTGGCGGCCGGCAAGCCGGCTCTTAGGCGCAGGTCGTAGCGTGTCCCGAAATCCAGACCGGACACGCAGAGTTGATCGCCGCTCACGGTGACCGCCGTGTCGGCCTTCGGCGTCACGCGGACATAGTCTTCCAGATAAGCCTCGGGATCCTCGGGCAGCGCTTCGCTGAAGTCGAAGCAGACTTCAGGCACCGCGCGGTCGTTCAGGACCTCCAGATTGTCGACATCGAAGCCGTTGGCCCCGGCTGAGCTGATTGAGCCCGCGAGCAGGCCGGCCACGAGGCCCGCTCTGGTCAAAGCCACTGCGGATGGATATGTCATGCTTCGGCATCTCCCCTAGGTCCGACAACGCGCCAATTTAAGCGCCAGTCTAAGCGCCAGTCTGTTCTGCATTCTAGACTGGTTTGTGGCAAGTTTGGGCTCGAGAGTCGTACAAAGGGTTTGTTTGGATAGAAGTTCGAGCCGGAAAGGCCCGACGCAGGCGACTGAGAGGTAGAGGGAAGAATGAGCTATCAGGCACCGCTCGACGATATGTTGTTCGTTCTGGAGGAGATTGCCGATCTGGAGGGCCTGACCAGGCTGCCCGGCATGGAAGAGGCCAGCGGCGATCTGGTCGAAGCAGTCCTAAGCGAGGCAGGGCGGCTCTCAGCCGAGGTCTTGGCCCCCTTGAACCAGAGCGGCGACCAAGAGGGCGCCAGTCTCCAGAACGGCGTCGTGCGGACACCGAAAGGCTTCGTCGAGGCCTACGGCCACTTTGTCGAGGGCGGCTGGAACGGGCTGACCTTGCCGGCGGAATACGGTGGCCAGGGCCTGCCCTACGCGGTTGGCTCGGCCGCCACGGAGATGTGGAATGCCGCCAACATGGCCTTCGCGCTCTGTCCGCTGCTGACCTCAGGCGCGCTCGACCTGCTGCACGCCCACGGCACTGAGGCGCAGAAGGCGCTCTACCTGCCGAAGATGGCCACTGGCCTCTGGTCCGGGACGATGAACCTGACGGAGCCGCAGGCCGGCACCGACGTCGGCGCGCTAAAGACCAAGGCGGTGGCAGACGGCGATCACTATCGAATTAGCGGCCAGAAGATCTATATTACCCACGGCGAGCAGGACATGTCGGAGAACATCGTCCACCTGGTGCTCGCCCGCGTGCCCGGCGCACCCGAGGGCAGCAAGGGCATCAGCCTCTTCATCGTGCCCAAGTACCTGCCGAACCCCGACGGCAGCCTGGGCGCGCGCAACGATCTTCGCTGTGTGTCGTTGGAGCACAAGCTCGGCGTTCACGGCTCTCCGACCTGTGTCATGTCTTATGGCGACGACGGCGGTGCCATCGGTTTCCTGATCGGTCAGGAAAACCACGGCATGGAGTACATGTTCACGATGATGAACGCGGCCCGGATCGAGGTCGGAATTCAGGGTGTTGCCATTGCCGATCGGGCGCTTCAGCAAGCCGTCGCCTTCGCCAAGGATCGCAAGCAGAGCCGCGCGCTTGGTTCGCGTGACGTGACGCCGGTTCCGATCATCAAGCACGCAGACGTGCGCCGAAATCTGGCAACCATGCGCGCGTTGAGCGAAGCCGGCCGCGCCTTGGCCCTGGTCGTCGGCGCCGCCGTCGATCGCAACCGGCACGCGCCGGACGGCGAGGACAAGGCGCTGGCCCGCGCGCAGGAGGAGGTCCTGACGCCGGTGGTGAAGGCCTGGCTCACCGACCGTGGCTGCGAGGTCGCCTCGCTTGGCATCCAGGTGCACGGCGGCATGGGCTTCATCGAGGAGACAGGTGCGGCCCAGCACTACCGCGACGCCCGCATTCTACCGATCTACGAGGGCACCAACGGCATCCAGGCCCTCGACCTGGTCATGCGCAAGATCCTGCGGGATAAAGGCGCCATGCTCTCGGCGGTGTTGGGTTGGATGACATCGCTCGTCGCCAAGACCGAGGCCAGCGACAATGAGAGTGTGTCGGCCATGGCGCCGGCTCTAACCGCAGCCATTCAAAACGTCTCGGACAGCTGCAACTGGCTGATTGAGACCTCCGCGCATGACCTCGACAGCACGGCCGCCGGTGCGACGCCTTTCCTAAGCGCGCTTGGCTATAGCGTGGGCGGCGTCCTGCTGGCTGCGTCGGCCGCAAGTGCCGCCCGTCGCCTGGGTGAAGGCGTCGGCGACCCGGCTTTTAACGAGCGCAAGATCAAGACGGCCCACTTCTACCACACGAACCTGCTGCCCTATGTCGAGGCGGAGTCGCACCGTGCCCGCGCTGGCGCCCAAAGCGCCCACAACTTCGCACCGGAGGATTTTTAGGTTTAGTGGCGACTGCTTGAGTCCGGCAAAGACTCGTCCAGGCGGCGCGCCAAAGCCTCCAGCGCCGGCTGATAGAAGCGAATACCGGTGCGCCCCATAGAGACCGCAGCACGCTTCATCACCGCGCGTCTCGCCACCGGTCGCTCTTCCAAGGTCTCCGCCAGCAGGGTCAGGCCATAGGTCAGGATCTGGCGGGCACCGACGGCGGCCAGACCGCGCAGGCCGTCACGGGTGCGTTCGGATCCGAAGCTCGGGTCGCCCTGCTTGGCCAGCGCCCAGCCGCGCACGATCTCCGCCCAGGCGACCCAGTAGGGAAAGCCTTGACGATGCGCCAGGTCGATGATCCGCCGCGCCGTCGCTTCGGCTGCCTCCACCGCCCCGCCACACTGCTGGATCGAGGCTTTGAAGCAGAGCGCGTAGCAGAGGCTGAAGGCGTGGTCGTTTGCCAAGGCCTCTTCGATCGCGGTCTCGATAACCGACTCCGCAGCCTCCTGGTCGCCGGTAAGACACAGCGCCCAGGACCGCCAGCTCTCGCCCACGACGAAGGGGTTGGAGCCATAGCGGAAGGCGATGTCGTGATGCTCGCTGCCGGAGTAGAGCTGGCGCATCTCCAACAGCCGCGCCTGCGCCGGCTCGAAGTCGCCGGCGAGGAAATCGCAGACCGCGAGCGACCGCAGCGCCTCGATGCGCGAGGTGGTGCCGCCTTCGGCTTCGGCCTCTCTGGCTATGGCCTCGGCCGTCGTTCGTCCCGGGGCGAGATCGCCGCGCAACAGATAGACATTCAGCTTGCCGCGCAGAATGTCGAAACTCTGCTGGCGGTCGCCGACGCTCTGCGACAGACGCTCGGCTTCGCGATACTGGGTTTCGACGATGGAGGCCGACCAGCCATGCACCGCGATCGAGGGCGCCGACATCGCCAGCCTGGCGCTCAGCTCCGACTTGGCTCGGTCGCGATCGGCCAGGTCGCGGCGCTGTCGGGCCGCACTCACCGCGGCACGCAGGTGGCGCAGCGCCTCCTCGTTGGCCGAGCGGCGGATCGCACCCGTGCCAGCGGCCATCCAATGATCGAACGAGAGGTCGGGTCGTCCCGCATTGTCGAAGTGCGCCGCGATCTCATGGGCACGAACGGCAGCCTCGCGATCGCCGGCCAGCGCCTCGGCAATCTTCAGGTGATAGGCCTCGCGCACGTCGCGCGGCAAAGTCTGATAGGCAGCCTCCTGAACCAGAGCATGCTTGAATTCCAGGATCGCTTCGCTGCCGACGCCACGCTCCTCGAGCAGGCCCGATTCCAGCAGTGCATCGATGTCGGCGGTGAGGTCTTCCAGACTTCGCCCGGTCACCGAGGCGATCAGCGAGACCGGACACTGCCGCCCGCTGACGGCCGCGACCTGCGCCAACCAGCGCGCCTTTCCCAAGCGGTCCAAACGGCTCATGATCAGATCCATAATCGTTGTCGGAACACCCGAGACACTGCCGTCAACCAGGCGCACCATGTCGCCATCACGCGTCAAGCGATCCGTCTCCAAGAGGCTCGCGACCAATTCCTCGAGGAACAGTGGCACACCGCCGCTGTGTGCATGCAGGGCTGCGATCAGGCTGGGCGACACCGCCGTAGCCTCCAGGCGCGCCATGATCATCTCGCCGGTCTCGGACGGCGAGAAGCCTTCGATCGGCACCTGATGCACCTTGAGACGCGCCAGCCAAGAGCAGGCGAACTCCGGGCGCGCCGTCATGATCACCAGGCGTTTTTCACCGCTCTGCCGTGCGATCAGCGCCTTCAGGAAATTCAGAGTCTCTTCGTCGGCCCAGTGCAGATCCTCGGCGATCAGCACGATGGGCACGGCCCTGGCCCGCTGCTCGAACCAGCGCTGCGCCACGTCGATTGCCCGCCGCCTGAGCTCGGCGGTGACGGCAGCAGGGGCCTCGCCCTCAGTCGGAGAGAGGGAGAAGGTCTGACGGAAAGCCTCGACAAGCGCTTCGTCCGGCTCCGCCACCCCCTCGGCTTCGGCGACGATGGCAGCACCGATGTCCTCGCTCTCCGCCTCGTTTCGCAGACTGCGGAAATAGCCGCCCAATGGGGCCAGATCGCTGGCCTGGGTCTGCGGTAGGCATTGCAAGGTCACCGCACTGGTTTCGGACTCCTGGCTGGAGAGAAACTCCATGACCGAGCGCGACTTGCCAATCCCCGGTTCGCCGATCAGCAAGACCGCGGTGCCGTGCTGGGTCTCGACCGTCGACCAGAGCGCGCGTAGCAGATCCAACTCCTGCCGGCGGCCGACGAAGCGCACCGCGGTCTTGGGATCGCGGCGACCGACGGTCTTGCGCGCCGCAATGCCGCCGATCTCGAACAGCGGGATGGGATCGCGGCGCCCGCGAATCTCCTGCGGGCCCATGGAGGTCATGGTAAAGTAGTCGCGCACGATGCGCGCGGTCGTCGGCCCGACCACCACACGGTTGGTCTCGGCCAGGGACTGGATGCGGGCTGCCATGTTGGGCGCGTCGCCCAGCAAAGCCTGCGACTCCTCGGCAACGGTGCCGGTCAGCGCCAGCCCGGTCTCGATCCCGATGCGCACCCGCAGCAGCGCTTCGTCGGGAAGATCGGGG
Organism: Kiloniellales bacterium; assembly: GCA_040219175.1. Lineage (GTDB taxonomy): Bacteria > Pseudomonadota > Alphaproteobacteria > Kiloniellales > JACOMY01 > JACOMY01. Next base: position 14,902 of record JAVJSY010000009.1, on the reverse strand, counting down.
GCCTCGGCCAGACGCTCGCACTCCCAGCGTTCCAAGGTTTCGATGATGCCCAGACCGCACTCGACGGCAGAGGCAGCCGCGTTCTCGCGCACCTGGGGATAGCCGAAACCCATCATGATTCCATCGCCCAGGAACTTCAGGATGGTCCCGCCCAGTGCCTTCGCCCGACCGGCGCAAAGCGTGCGGAAGCTGCCGATGAGCGATTCGTACTCTTCCAACTCCAGCTCTTGCAGCATGGCGACCGAGCCGACGATGTCGATGAAGAGCACGGTAATCTGGCGACGTTCGCGGCTGGGTTTGGCAAGCGCCCGCTCGGCCGGGTCCCGACCCTCGACTTTGTGGCCACAAGAGATGCAGAAGCGGGCAGCCTCGGGCAGGTCCTCGCCACAGGCGCTGCAGGCTTGGGCGACAGGCTGCCCGCAAGCAGCACAGAAGCGCTGCCCGGCAACGACGCTGCTACCGCAGTGTGCGCAATGCATCCAAACGACCCTGACATGCCCAAACTGATCTCACGCCGCACCACTCGACGCCATTGCACGGCCGGGGTCAAGTGCCGGGGAGAGAGTCAAGTGTCAAAGACAGTCAGAAATTTCCGCGCGGGCCCTGCAGCCGATGGGCCGGGCGGCGAGCGGTGGGGCGAAAGCCGGTGCTTGTCCAATGGACTAAGAGCCGTCATGCTGTCTCGAAGAGACTTGCGGAGGGGACGGGCTCTCTCGGTCGGTCGCCCCACAGGGACGGTCCCCTAGGACGCCCCCCTGGGACGGCCTCCTGGGACCGCCGCGGGAAACGCGGGAGCCTGAGCCAATAGGGGAGAGGCTCATGACCAAGGAACGGCTGCTTACACTGTTGGCAAACCTCGGCCAATCCAGCCCGGACGGCTTGGCATGGCTGGCCGGAGAAGGTCACCCCGGGGGCAGAGCCCTCTTCGTCGTTCCTATGGACAGCCTGCAAGCGGCCCTGAATGGCGCCGTCGGCGGCCCCAAGGCGAAGAATGCGCAGCCCTTCGATCCGGCGCACTTCTTCGATCTGGTGGCGACCGAGGACGGCGAGATCCTAAGCCTGGCCGAGATCAAGGAGCGCAAGGATCCCAAGGGCAGCTGCCTGCTGATCACCTTACGACCGCTCGAGGCCTTGAGCGGTCATCAGTTGAGCCAGGTGAGCAACTGGGATGGCCTGACGCGGGCGACACAAGACAAGACCTTCCCCGGTCCTCTGGGCGAGATCCTGCGGCTGGCCAACCTCGACAAGGCCGGTGCGGCGACAGTGGAGTCCTCGGCCCTTGCGGGCGGCAGCTGTGCTGCCATGGCAACGGCGGTGCGGCCGCAGCTGGATACCTCGGTTGCCGATATCGAAGCCACGGCCGAGCAACTGGGCATCAATCCGGCCGACGAGCCGGTGAGTTCCGGTCACAAGGGCGTGGTCGACGGCACCGGAGTGATCGTCGGCGTGGTCGACTTCGGCTGCGATTTCGCTCACCCGAACTTCCGCATGGCCGACGGCGCTACGCGCCTGCTTGCGCTCTGGGATCAGAACGACTTCGCCGACGGCCAAGACTCCGCAGCAGGTGGCGGCTTTCCGGGCCGCATTTTCGGCCGCGAAGAGATCGATTGGGCGCTGAGCCCAAGTCATCACAGCTGTCCAGGCAGCCTGGCAGGCAAGGGCGAGCCGCCGCCCTATGTCGAGGCGCACGATCATCCCTACTGGCGTCTAGGCTACGACCCGCACGCTCGCCACTACATGGATGTCCAGGCCCTTGGCGGTGCGCATGGAACCCATGTCCTCGACATCGCCGCCGGCAACGGCTTTGCCGTGCTGCACGGGGCGCCGCGCAATGCCGGCGTAGCGCCGGGTGCCGACATCATCTTCGTGCAACTGGCCAAGGAGGCAGGGCCGCAGCCTGGCAGTGCGCTGGATCTGGCCCGTCTTTTGATGGGTGTCCTCTACATCTTCAAGGAAGCCGAGGACCGCGGCCGCCCTGCGGTGGTCAACATCAGCCTCAATGGCAATGCCGGACCGCATGACGGCAGCACCGCCTTCGATGCCGCTCTGGATTGGCTGCTGCAGCGCCCGGGACGCTGTGTCACCGTGGCGGCAGGCAACTTCCGCCAACAGGCCTGTCACGCCAGGCGCGTTCTGCAAAGCGGCGATCAGACCAGCTTTTCTTGGCAGTTCCCAGCCGGCGACGTTACCCAAAATCGTGTCCAGTTTTGGGCCGATAGCGATGCCGCGGAAGTCTCGCTGACGGCCAAAGTCAGTCAGAAGGACGCGCTGCAACTGCCGCTGAAGTTCCGTCTTCAGGATCTGACCGACGCAGAGGCCAAGGCCGTCGAAGGCGACGGCACCCGCCTGCCCTTCGGCGCTCGCGCGCAGGTCTGGCTGCCCTCCTCTTCCGAGGCTGTGCTGAACGAAGAGCATCTGGAGATCGGACCGCCGCATCGCACCCGCGTCGGCTTTGCCTCCATCAGAGCCGTCGCGCCGCCGCCCTGGGCGCCGGCAGGCAAACGACGCCTGGTCGTCACCCTGTGGCTGGAGCCGCTGCGTATTCGCGAGGTGCTTTCGCGCCACCACAAGGATGGCGGCGAACCGGCAGATCGGAGCGTCACCCTGGACCTCAGCCTCTATAGCGATCACCCCGGCGGTGCGCAGGAAACCCTGATCTTCGACGGCTGGATCGAACGCGACGACTTCCGTATCGACGAGAGCGGCAGCAATCAGGGCCACCAGTCGCGCTTCGCCCATGCGCAAGAGATGCACAGCCTGGGCTCGCTGTCTTGCGGGCAGCACAGCGTCGTCGTCGGTGCCTACTACGACACCGCCGAGGATCGTGCGCTTTGGCATCACTCCTCTCTGGGACCGACTCGGCTCGGCGGCAGCAAGCCGGATGTCAGCGCACCCGGCCGGCTGATCCATGCCGCGCGCTCCAAGGGCTTCCGGCTGCGCTATCCGGGCACCGACAGTCCCTGGCGGACCTCCGCCACCATTGCCTTCTCCGGTACCTCCATGGCGGCCCCGCATGTGGCCGGTGTCGCAGCCCTGCTGCTGCAGATCGACCCCGAGCTGACCGGTGCGGAGATCGGCCAGTTGCTGCAGGAGACCGTGCAGGACAAGGGCGGTCTGGATCGCTGGCATCATGGCCTGGGTTACGGCCGGGTGTCGGCCGCGACAGCCCTGGCCAAGGCGCTTGCCAAGGCACCGCAAGCCAAGCGGGACGCCGGGTCGTAGGACAAGGGGTCGCCACCAAAGACAGGAACGTCGAAGCCAGCCCATGGTCCAGCATTTCCAAGCTGCAGAGCAAAACAAGACGCGGGTATCGGCTGCGCCCGACGCCGGCGGCGTGCTGAGGGCACCGCTGCAGAACGAGAGCCAGTTGGACAGCCCGATCAAGCTAACGGTCTGCCTGACCGAGCGCTGCAATCTGAACTGCGCCTTTTGCTATGCCGACTGCAACGCGCCCGGCAAAGCCCCGGAACTCTCGATGGCGACCTGGCACCGCGTGCTGCACGAGAGCTGCGATCAAGGCATCATCGCCTTCTATTTCGAAGGCGGAGAGCCCTTCCTGCGCGAGGGCTTCGAAGCGCTGATCGCCGGCCTGGCCGAGCGCGCCTTCATCATGATCCGCACCAACGCCACCCTGATCGACCGCGCCCGGGCCGAACGCCTGGCCGCGATCGGCGTCGGCGAGGTCTTCGTCGATCTTTGGGGCGCCAGTGCAGCGGTTCACGATGCCATGACCGGCAGCCCCGGCAGCCATGCCCGCACCCTGGCCGGGATCGATCATCTGGTCGCGGCCGGCGTCGCGGTGAAGCTGCTCTACGTCCTGACGCGCGTGAACGTGGACGAGACGGCAGCCGCAGCGGCGCTGGCGGGCGAGCGCATTCCAGGTGCAGCCATCGCCTTTCTGCGGCTCTATCCGCTGGGGCGGGCGCGACGCGACTGGGAGCGGCTGTCGCTTCCGCTTGAAGAGCAGATGGCAGCACTGGAAGCCGCCGCGAGTGAGGGCGGGCGCGTGATCCACTCCTGGCATCCCAACAACCACAACTGCTGTTGGCAGATGGCGGCGATCCGCGCCGACGGAGAATCCATCGGCTGTGCCTATCTGCGCGACTACGTGGCCTTCGGCTCGATCACCGAGAAGAGCTTGCTGGAGACCTGGGCGCATCCCGAGCACGCGGCGCTGCGATCCGGTGCCGTGGAAGCCTCTTGTGCCGACTGCGCCGCCAGCCAAGGCTCGCACGGTGGCTGCCGGGCGGCGGCCTATGCCTTTCATGGGCGTTTCACCGCGCCCGACCCCTATGACAGCCGTCTGAACCAGGGGCTGGATTTGACGAGGCTTCCCGATGCGCCGCCTGCAGCCGAGTGAGCAACTGCGCCTAAGACCGGTGCCGGAGATGGATCTCTGCCTGGCCTATCTGCGCCGCCCGCCGCGGCTGCTGCGCCTGAACCTGGAGGCTTGGGCCTTGATCGAAGCGGTCGAGACCTGCGCCAATCTTGCCAGGCAAGAGGCGGCGATCCTGCGGCTGCTCGACGACTGCGGCTGGCAGCTGAATGCGGCAGAGCTTGCGGCGATGTTGCAGCCGTTGGAGGAACAGGGCTTGCTGGTGGCGGCACCGGAGGCCGCAGCGGCAGCCGAATGATGAAAGAGAGGGTGAGCACATGACCAAGACCAAAGGAACTGCCAGCGCCTTGGATCGCCTGAGCGCGCGCGAGACCAAGGGAATGCCGGAGGTTTCCTCTATCGATCCGGAGGTTCGCTCCGGCGTCAGCTTTCTGCTGCGCGACCCCCGGCGCCGCGGCGTCTCCGCCGAGGAGCTTGAGGCGGTCGACGATTCGCTCGAGAAGAAGGTTCTGATCGATGCCATGGTCATCGAGTGGAGCTATGATGTGCCGCACGACAAGACCCAGACCTTTCGCCATTGGCTCCTGGACAACGAGCGCGATCTGGCACGTCTTTGTCCGACCGAGGTCAGCTACCGCGGCACCTATGCCGTGGCATCGGGATCGCTGGCCCAGGTCGGCCGCTACCGCACGCTTTGGGGCCTGACCGAGCTGCGTGGGCTGTCGAACATGAGCGCTGCCATCGCCGACGACAAGGGCGCCTTCTCACGACTGGTGCGCGAACTGAACGCCTTCCGCGACCGCGAGCGCGGGGCACCGGAGTTCGATGCGATCATGGTACCGGCCGTCAGCGCCCATCGCTTCTAGCGGTCTTCCGCGCGGTCATCGCCGTCGTCAAGCAGACGCGTTCCGGTCCCTTTTCTAAACGGACGCTTGGCTCGGGATGTGTCGGATCCTTGCCTGCTGAATTCGCCCCCAGCCAGCAGAGGCCGCAGGCCCCTGCGACTTGACCTGCCCTTCACCTAACCAAGCCGCGATGAGTTGCACGCAACGCAGCTTGGTATCATAGCACGCGTATAAGCGTTCAAGCGCCACGCGGGGCTTATCCTCGCTTGCGCTGCGGGCGCGCAGTCGCGCTTGCCAAGCCGCGATGAGTTGCACGCAACGCAGCTTCCTATGAAGTTGCATGTTTTAATTGTAGTAATACGGATTAAAGCCAAACCACGAGAACGTGATCGCTCACAACCGCTCCAGACGTAAAACAGATAAGTACATTCGCCGAGCAGATTTAGTTTTTGACTATCCTAATGCATGAAGTTGAAGATCGTCAGATTTTTCTTCGCATAGCGGTCTAATTGTGGCAGGATAGCCTTCGAAACGATTGTAGAAGCGACTGGGAATCGTGAATTTTGGTTGGTCCTGACCTGCCGAGCCTCACGGGTAGGCCTTGCCTGATACGGGCTGGCAGACGAACGCAGCGGAACAATCGAAAGTTGGTTCTGGTAGCAGCCTAGCCCCAATCGCTAACCCTGAGTGTCAAACCGTTTTGCGTTGTGGTGGCGCAACTGGCACTCGGTCACGCTTGGTACCGAGGAAGGAAAACGAGGCAATGGCCGTCTATATCGGAACGAACAATCCGGACACGATCACCGGTTCGGACTTGGTTGATACCATCGCGGGCCGCAAGGCCGATGACAGCCTCTACGGACTGTCGGGGAGCGATACCATAAACGGCGACTCAGGTGCCGATCTGCTTTTTGGCGCAAGCGGTATCGACACCTTGCGCGGCGGTGACGGCGACGATCGGGCCTATGGTGCGGACGGCGATGACCACATTCTGGCCGGATCCGGCTCGGATCTTCTCTTCGGTGGTCTCGGCAACGACAACCTCATCGGACTTGGCGCCGACACCATGTACGGCGGCCTCGGCGACGACACCTTCCGCGTAAACGACATCGGTGATCTTGTGGTCGAAGGCTTCGCCGAGGGTAGCGACACCATCATCGCCCAGGTGGATGTCTCCATGGCGACACACGTGGACGAGGCGACACTCTTCGCGAACGCCGGCGACCTAGAGGTCACCGGCAACGCAAGCGACAATCGCATCGCCGGAAACAGCGGTTTCAATCAGCTTTTCGGCGCTGAGGGTGGCGACACGGTCCTTGGTCGAGGCGGCGTGGACGTTCTGTTCGGCGGCGACGGTAAGGATACTTTGAGCGGCGGTAGCGGTGACGATCTGCAGTTTGGAGGTAGCGGCAATGATCGGCTAATAGGCGCCAGCGGAAAAGACACCATTAACGGCGAAGACGGCGAAGATCGCGTCGTCGGCGGCGACGGTGATGACAATGTCGCGGGGCAGAGCGGCGACGACACGGTGAACGGAGGTTCTGGGAGCGACCTACTCCGCGGGAACGAAGACGACGATACCCTCATGGGCGATAGCGGTGTCGACACGCTGTACGGGGGTCTCGGCAACGACGACCTGAAGGGTGGCTGGGGTGCCTCCTCGGACTACCTCTACGGCGGTCTGGGGGACGATATCTTCCGCGTCGGCGGCGGCGAGGCCGTTGTCGAGGCTGCAGCCGAGGGCAGCGACACGGTGATCGCTTCGCTCGACTGGTCCTTGGAAGCCAATGTCGAAGACTTCATCGCGGTCGAGGGCGCCGGGCCGATCGATGCCTGGGGCAATGAGCTCGACAACGCCATGCTCGGCAATAGCGACGCCAACAGCTTCGACGGTGGCGGCGGCAACGACACGCTGACCGGCGCTGACGGCGACGACCTCATGGAAGGCAAGGGCGGTAACGACAGTGTCTTCGGCGGCTCTGGAAAAGACTATGCATACGGTGCGACCGGCGATGATCGTTTGTCCGGCGGTAGTGGTGGTGATCACCTCTATGGCGAGAGCGGGATCGACCGCTTGGTCGGCAATGACGGCGAGGATCGCCTGGAAGGCGGCAGTGGGAATGACTCCATCACGGCCGGGGCCGACAACGATCTGGTCTTCGGCGGCCGCGGCGACGATGACCTTGCCGGCCAACTGGGTGACGACACGGCCGTCGGCGGTGGCGGGGACGACACCATCACCGGCAGCAGCGGTTCCGACACCATGGATGGCAACCGAGGTCGCGACACCCTGTACGGCGGCAGCGGCGTCGATACCCTCTTCGGTGCCTCAGGGTCCGACTTCCTGATCGGAAGCCCCCAGGGCGTCGATGAAGACGACACCATGTACGGTGGCTTCGGCAACGACACCTTCGTCGTCTTCGGCGGCGAGACCGTGCTGGAAGCCCCGGGTCAGGGCAAGGACCAGGTGAACTCCGGCATTCAGGGCGACTACACCCTGGGCCAGAACCTGGAAGACTTCCTGGCGATCCGCGACATCACCGGTGTGAACGGCGTCGGCAATGCCTCCGACAACACCATGTGGGGCAACAGCCTGGACAACCACCTACAAGCCAAGGATGGCTGGGACCGCATCTTCGGCGAGGGTGGCAACGACACACTCGACGGTGGTTCGGGCTATGACAGAGCTTCCGGCGGCGACGGCGAGGACACACTCTTGGGGCGTTCCGGGCTCGATCTGCTGGTCGGTGGCAGTGGCAACGACCTGGTCTTTGGTGCTGACGACAGCGACCTGATGATCGGCAAATCCGGTCAGGATGTGATCTACGGCGGCAACAACGGCGGCTTCTTGGAGCCTCCCTTTGGTGGCGACACCGGAGGAGATACGATCGAGAACCAACCGGAAGCCTCAATCGAGGAGGAGTGCGAATGCCCGCCGGTGGAGTTCCTAATCGGTAATGCAGGTGACGACACGCTCTTCGGTGACTCAGGCGCCGACGTGGCCTTTGGCGGCATCGACAACGACACCATCGAAGGCGGCTCTGCCGATGACTACCTCTATGGTGATAAGGGCGACGACAAGATCTTCGGTGGTGATGAGTATGACTTTGCCTACGGCGGTGGAGGCAAGGATCTTATCTACGGGGATAATGGCTCAGATTTGCTTGTCGGCTGGATCGGAAACGACACGCTGTTCGGTGGTGCCAAAGATGACTTGATCTTCGGAGACAGCGGCAACGATCTGATCTTCGGGGGCTCCGACAAGGGCAACCTCCTGTACGGCGGCGCCGGCGGCGATTCCTTCGGCTTCAACGAGGACCTCGATGCCTCCGGCGCCCAGGGCGAGATCGGCGACTTCACCGGTCAGATTCAGGGCGGCGCCGACCAGTTCCTGGTCTTCGCCAACGCGCTGGACGTCACCGGTGGCGAATTCATCGGCGACGATGCCTTCGACGGTACCGGCATCGCCGAGGCGCGCTTCGACGATGACAAGGATCTTGTCGCGGTCGATGCCGATGGTGACGGCACTGGGGACTTCGGCGTCGCTCTCGCCGGCATCACCAGCGTCAATCAGCTGACCAGCGCCGACTTCCAGTTCCATCTGATCTAACCGGCAGAGCAGAACGCAGCAGCGAAGGGCCGGGCGTCTACTCCCGGCCCTTTCCGTGTCCCGCATATCCGGCGCTATCAGCAGATGATCCTGGCGGATGCAGGTGGCGGCCGGCTTCTTGGCCGAAGACGCCTTGCCTGTGGCCGAGATCGGCCGCCGGGTGGGTTACGCCTCCGAAGCCGGATTCAGCCGCGGGTTCAAGCGTTTGATGGGCGTCGCGCCAGCCGGCTGGCGCGAGCAGCGCGGGTCACGACGAGAGCGGCATCGGTGAGAGAGAGGACGATCTGATACCAAGCCGCGTTGAGTGGAACTCATCGCGGCTTGGCAAGCGCGACTGCGCGCCCGCAGCGAAGCGAGGATGAGGCTCGCGTGGCGTTGGAACGCAGTAATGAGTTCCATGAGTCATCACCCATGTCGCTCGGTATGAAGCGGATCGCGGCGCGCTGACAGGAACAGTGGGGTGACGAAAAAAAGGGGGGCGGCCTCTTTCTCGAGTACCGCCCCCTTCTCTACTCCGTCGGACGAAAGTCCTACTCCGCAGCCGTGCTCTCGCCGGCGTCGTCGCGGGCCTCGATTTCCGCCCGCTCGGCGCGCTGTTCGGCCAGAAGCTTCTGGTCGCGGTCGGCGGCAACGCGCTTTACCTGGTTCATGACAGAGCCGGTACCGGCCGGGATCAAGCGGCCGACGATCACGTTCTCCTTCAGGCCGACCAGGAAGTCGACCTTGCCCTGGACCGAAGCCTCGGTCAGGACCCGCGTGGTCTCCTGGAAGGAGGCCGCGGAGATGAAGGAGCGGGTCTGCAGCGAGGCCTTGGTGATGCCCTGCAGCACCGGCTTGGCCGTAGCAGCCTTGCCGCCCTCGTCCTCGGTACGCTCGTTGACCGCATCGAACTCGTCGCGGTCGACCTGCTCGCCGATCAGGAAGGTGGTCTCGCCGGTGTCGGTGATCTCGACCTTCTGCAGCATCTGACGGCAGATGACCTCGATGTGCTTGTCGTTGATCTTCACGCCTTGGAGTCGATAGACGCTCTGGATCTCGTTCACCAGGTACTCGGCCAGGGCCTCGATGCCCATCACCTCCAGGATGTCATGCGGCACGGGGCTGCCGTCCATCAGCAGATCGCCGCGCTCCACGAAGTCGCCTTCCTGCACGGAGATATGCTTGCCCTTGGGCATCATGTACTCCTTGGCCTCGGCGTCCTCGTCGGGCGGACGAACGATGATCCGGCGCTTGGTCTTGTAATCCTTGCCGAATTCGACCCGACCGGCGATCTCGCTGATGACCGCGAAGTCCTTGGGCTTGCGGGCCTCGAAGAGCTCGGCCACACGCGGCAGACCACCGGTGATGTCACGGGTCTTGGAGGTCTCGCGCGGGATACGCGCCAGCACGTCGCCCGCCTTCACCTCGGCCCCGTTCTCGACCGAGAGGATGGCGTCCACCGACATGAGGTAGCGTGCTTCCAAGCCGTTCGACAGCTTCATCATATTGCCGTCGGCATCGGAGAGCTGGATGCGCGGACGCAGGTCGTTGCCCTGCGGCTGCTGCTTCCAGTCCACCACCACGCGGCTGGCGATGCCGGTCTGCTCGTCGGTGACCTCGCGCATGGAGATGCCGTCGGTCAGGTCGGCATAGACCGCAATACCGTCCTTCTCGGTGATGATCGGCATGGGGTAGGGGTCCCACTCGGCAAGCCGCTGGGCCTTGGTCACCACGCTGCCGTCGTCGACCAGGAGGCGCGCGCCGTAGGGAACGCGGTGGTTGGCGCGATCGCGGCCCACCTCGTCCTTCAGCACGACCTCCAGATTGCGGGTCATGACGATCAAGACACCCTCGGAGTTCGCAACCACATTGCGGTTGCGGATGGCGATGGTGCCGTCGACCGTTGCCTCGACAGAGCTCTGCTCGGCGCCACGCTGTGCCGCACCGCCGATGTGGAAGGTGCGCATGGTCAGCTGGGTGCCCGGCTCGCCGATCGACTGGGCGGCGATAACGCCGACCGCCTCGCCCTGGTTCACCACGGTGCCGCGGGCGAGATCGCGCCCATAGCAGGTGGCGCAGATGCCGCTCTGCGACTCGCAGACCAGCGGCGAGCGCAGCTGGACCGTATCGACGCCGGCCAGGTCGATCTTGGCGACCAGTTCCTCGTCGATGATGGTCTTGGCCGGAACGATGACCTCGCCGGTCGCCTGATCGACAACATCGACGGCCGCGGTGCGCCCCAGGATGCGATCGGTCAGCGGCGCCAGCACCTCACCACCCTCGACCACGGCCGAGATGGAAAGCACCTTTTCGGTACCGCAGTCCTCTTCGGTGATGATGGCGTCCTGGGCCACATCGACCAGACGGCGCGTCAGATAGCCGGAGTTGGCCGTCTTCAAGGCGGTGTCGGCCAGGCCCTTACGGGCGCCGTGGGTGGAGTTGAAGTACTCCAGCACGGTCAGGCCTTCCTTGAAGTTGGAGATGATCGGCGTTTCGATGATCTCGCCCGAAGGCTTGGCCATCAGGCCGCGCATGCCGGCCAGCTGCTTGATCTGGGCCGGCGACCCACGCGCTCCGGAATGCGCCATCATGTAGACGGAGTTGATGTCGCGTCCCTTCACGACGCTCATCCCCTTCATCATCTCTTCGGCCACGCGGTCGGTCGTCGTCGACCAGACGTCGACCACCTTGTTGTACTTCTCGCCGCGGGTGATGAGACCGTCCTGATACTGCTGCTCGAACTCCTTCACCTGGGTCTGAGCGCCTTCGACCAGCTTGTGCTTGGCGTCCGGGATGATCAGATCGTCCTTGCCGAAAGAGATACCGGCCTTGTTGGCGTAGTTGAAGCCCAGAGACATGATACGGTCGGCAAAGATCACCGTCTCTTTCTGACCGCAGTGGCGGTAGACGATGTCCAGAACCTCGGAGATCTCGCGCTTGGTCAGAACCCGGTTGATGATGTCGAAGGGAACGCGCGGATCCTTCGGCAGCACCTCGGAGAGGATCATGCGGCCGGCTGTGGTATCGACACGCTGGATCAGGTCCTTGCCGTCCTCGTCCTTGGTGCGATAGCGGGTGGTGATCTTGGAGTGCAGCGTGATGGCACCGGCATCCAAGGCCGCCTGCAGCTCGCCCATGTTGGCGATCGGCGTGGCGTCGCCCTCCTCGCCGCCCTCCATCGAGAGGTAGTAGATACCCAGCACAATGTCCTGGCTGGGCACGATGATCGGCTTGCCGTTGGCCGGCGAGAGGATGTTGTTGGTGGACATCATCAGCACGCGAGCCTCGAGCTGCGCCTCGAGAGACAGCGGCACGTGGACTGCCATCTGATCGCCGTCGAAGTCGGCGTTGAAGGCGGTGCAGACCAGCGGGTGCAGCTGGATCGCCTTGCCCTCGATCAGAACCGGCTCGAAGGCCTGGATGCCAAGGCGATGCAGGGTCGGCGCGCGGTTCAGCAGCACCGGATGCTCGCGGATCACCTCTTCCAGGATGTCCCAGACCTCCGGGCGCTCCTTCTCCACCATGCGCTTGGCCGCCTTGATGGTGGACGCCAGGCCATAGAGCTCAAGCTTGGAGTAGATGAAGGGCTTGAACAGCTCCAAGGCCATCTTCTTCGGCAGGCCGCACTGGTGCAGCTTCAACTCCGGGCCGACGACGATGACCGATCGGCCTGAATAGTCGACACGCTTGCCCAGCAGGTTCTGGCGGAAGCGGCCCTGCTTGCCCTTCAGCATGTCGGAGAGCGACTTCAGCGGGCGCTTGTTGGCACCGGTGATGACGCGACCGCGGCGGCCATTGTCGAAGAGGGCATCCACGGCCTCCTGCAGCATGCGCTTCTCGTTGCGCACGATGATGTCCGGCGCGCGCAGCTCCATCAGCCGCTTCAGACGATTGTTGCGGTTGATCACGCGGCGGTAGAGGTCGTTCAGATCGGAGGTGGCAAAGCGGCCGCCGTCCAGCGGCACCAGCGGGCGCAGCTCGGGCGGGATCACCGGCACCACGTCGAGGATCATCCACTCGGGGTGCGAGCCGGAATCCATGAAGGACTCGACCAGCTTCAGGCGCTTCACCAGCTTCTTGCGCTTGGCTTCCGAGTTGGTTTCCTTCAATTCGGCGCGCATGTTGACGCGCTCGGAATCCAGGTCGATCTGGCCCAGCATATCCTTGATCGCCTCGGCGCCGATCTTGGCGATGAAGTTCTCCTCGCCGTACTTCTCCTGGGCGTCGAGGAAATCGTCCTCGTTCAAGAGTTGGCGCGGCTTCAGGTCGGTCATGCCCGGCTCGATGACCACATAGGCCTCGAAATAGAGGATCCGCTCCAGATCCTTCAGGGTCATGTCCATCAGCAGGCCGATGCGGCTGGGCAGCGACTTCATGAACCAGATGTGCGCAACCGGGCTTGCCAGCTCGATATGGCCCATCCGCTCACGCCGCACCTTGGAGAGTGTCACCTCCACACCGCACTTCTCGCAGATAATGCCGCGGTACTTCATGCGCTTGTACTTGCCGCAGAGGCACTCGTAATCCTTGATCGGGCCGAAGATGCGGGCACAGAAAAGGCCGTCGCGCTCCGGCTTGAAGGTGCGGTAGTTGATGGTCTCGGGCTTCTTGATCTCGCCGAAGGACCAAGAGCGAATGCGCTCCGGGCTGGCGATGGAAATGCGAATCTGATCGAAGCTCTGCGGGCCTTGGGGCTGGCCGAAGATATTCACAAGTTCGTTCATGCTAACTCTCCTGCGGGGCGGAGGTTGGCCCGGACCAAAAGGGTCCAGGCCGAAGACTACCGAAAAACAAAAGTCCGGAGCGGCCGACTAGTAGCTGCTCTGCTTCAACTCGACGTTCAGACAGAGCGAACGCAGCTCCTTCACCAGCACGTTGAAGGATTCCGGGATACCGGCCTCGAAGTTGTCGTCGCCCTTGACGATGGCTTCGTAGACCTTGGTACGACCCGAGACGTCGTCCGACTTCACCGTCAGCATCTCTTGCAGGGTGTAGGAGGAGCCATAGGCCTCCAGAGCCCAGACCTCCATCTCCCCGAAGCGCTGACCGCCGAACTGCGCCTTGCCGCCCAAAGGCTGCTGGGTGACCAGCGAATAGGGACCGATGGAGCGGGCGTGGATCTTGTCGTCCACCAGGTGGTGCAGCTTCAGCATATAGCTGTAGCCGACGGTGACCGGGCGGTGGAAAGCTTCGCCGGAGCGGCCGTCGACCAGGGTCACCTGGCCGGAGGACTCGAGCCCGGCTGCGGTCAGCGCATCCACGATATCGGATTCATGCGCACCGTCGAAGACCGGCGAGGCGATCGGCACGCCATTGGTGATGTTGCGCGCCATCTCGACGACCTGATCGTTGTTCAGATCGGCGATCTCTTCCTTGAAGGTCTCCTCGCCGTAGATCGCCTGGAACTTGCTGCGCAAGCCGTCGGCATCGGCCTCGACCTTGTCCAGCAACTCGGCCACCTGGCGGCCGAGACCGCGGCAGGCCCAACCCAGATGGGTCTCGAGAATCTGACCCACGTTCATGCGGCTGGGCACGCCCAGCGGGTTGAGGACGATATCGACGGGCGTGCCGTCCTCCAGGTAGGGCATGTCCTCGACCGGCACGATGCGCGAGACCACACCCTTGTTGCCGTGCCGTCCGGCCATCTTATCGCCGGGCTGGATCTTGCGCTTCACCGCGACGAAGACCTTGACCATCTTCATGACGCCGGGGGGGAGTTCGTCGCCGCCCTGCAGTTTCTCGACCTTGTTCTCGAACCGGTCCTGCAGGCGCTTCTCGCTCTCCTGGAACTGCTTGCGCAGCGCCTCGACGTTTTCCATGACCTTGTCGTTCTTGACGACGACCTGCGCCAGCTGACGGGCGGAGAATTCGTTCAGGACGGTCTGGGTGACGCGCGAGCCTTCGGCGATCTGCTTCGGCCCGGACACGACGGTCTGGTTGGCGAGCAGTTCCTTGAGGCGCGCCGAAAAAGAGCGTTCGAGAATGACCAGTTCGTCGTCGCGGTCCTTGGCAAGACGCTCGATTTCCTCGCGCTCGATCGCCATCGCGCGCTCGTCCTTGTCGACGCCGCGGCGCGAGAAGACCCGCACCTCGACGACCGTTCCGGACACGCCGGGCGGCAGTTTGAGCGAG
>JAVJSY010000008.1:0-20385 GCA_040219175.1 Kiloniellales bacterium | reverse complement strand
TCCTCAGGAAAGCCGCCGAACGGACCAGAGAGGACCTCTACGACCGCATCGCAGATATCCTCACGCGCTTCAAACCTCAAGAATGCGCCAACTACCTCGCTAACTCAGGCTATGCTTCCAACTAAATCCATCAGGCTCTAGTCCCCAAGCGGACCGAGCGCCGCCCAGGTCTTGGATCCAACCAGACCGTCGGCGCCCAGCCCTTGTGCTGTCTGGAAGGCTTTAACGGCCTGAAGGGTTCTCTCACCGAAATGGCCGTCGATGGCGCCCAAGGCATATCCCCTCGAGATCAGGGCGCGTTGCAGAAGACCGACGGCGTCGCCCACATCGTCGAAGCGCAAGCTGGGACGCGGCAGTTCCCCGCCCAAACCCTCCAGGGCGCGCGCCGTGCGCAAGCGGCGATCTGCCAAGCCATGCGTGCCGCCGTTCACGATGCGGGTGACCATCTCAACGTTGTTGCGATCGGCCCACTGAAAAGCCATGCGGCCAGCACGCCCGCGCGTCTCCAGGTAATTGGCGGCAATCACCCAGGCGATCTGCGGATCTTCGGCAAGTTCCGGCTTTCGAACCAGGTCGATCCCAAGTCGATTGCCGAAAACCGTGTAGTTTGCACGGCCCGTCAGTTGCAGATATCCGCGTCCGCGGTAGCGATAGCCGTCACCCGACTCCGCCGGGCCGTTGCCGTTGCGATTGGCATAGACGTGGTTCGCCATCTTCGCCGGGTCTCTCAGGTAATCTCCGGCATGATTGATGTTTCGAAAGTGCCGGTGAAAGATCGCAAAAGCACGATCTGCGGTTGTATAAAACAGAGACTCCGAAACAATGGTGAAGCGCAAGGACTCATGCGCGCATTGGCCAATGAGATGCGCCATACGCAACTCGGTCTTCATCGCCCCCATGCTTTCCAGCTGATCCTTGACCGCCTCAAGACCCGAAATTGCCGCCTCCGGCGCATCGGACGCTGCGGCCCGCACTCCCGCTCGTAGGTCCATCGATCACTCTCCTGCCTAAGAGCATAGTCCACAATCTGCGGCGGGCAGTTGTCAAGCAGTGGTGCTGTTTAATCACAAATTATCATATGCACCAGCTGCCTGTGTATTTTGTCCTTACGTTGTCAGCCAGCTAATTATCGATAGATCATCTATGACTTTCTCTGAGCTTTAGTGGCCGAAGGAGCACAAGCGCGCCTGGCTGGCCGCGCTTAGCGCGCGAATTACCGTTTCCGTGCCCTCCGCCTTGGCCAAGGCCACAGCTTGGCCTGCCCAGAGTGGAGAGAAATCGGTGCGTCCCTGTTTCTCCGCTTCTGTCTTCAAGGGCTGCAGAGCGGTTCCGGCCAAAGGAAAGTCCGGCGCCACCGACGCCATGGGACCCAGTTCGCGCATCAGCCGGTTGGCCAAACCTCGGGCGGGACGGCCGGAGAAGAGCCTGGTCAGCATCGACGAGTCGTCGCCGGCGGTCTCCATCAGGGCCCGATGCAAGGGCGTGACCTTCGATTCCGGCGTTCGCAGGAGTGCGGTGCCGATCTGCACACCCTCGCCGCCCAAGGCAAAAGCAGCGGCCACACCGCGATCATCGGCTATTCCACCGGCGGCGATAACGGGCACAGAGACGGCGTCGACGACCTGCGGCACCAGCGCAAATGTGCCGGGCTGAGAGGCGATGTCATCCTTCAGGAACATGCCGCGATGACCGCCGGCCTCACAGCCTTGCGCGATGATGGCATCGACGCCCCTCTCCTCAAGCCAGCGGGCCTCGGCGACCGTCGTGGCACTGCTGAGGACACGGCAGCCTGCCGCCTTCACCCTTGCCAAGAGCGCTTGCGGTGGAAGACCGAAATGGAAGCTGACGACTGGCGGCCGCAACTCCTCCAACAGGACACAGGCGGCCTCGTCGAAAGGCCGCCGAAAAGCACCGCCTACCGAGGTATCGGGGTCGAGACCCAACTCGGCATAGTAGGGGCGCAGGGCATCGCGCCACTGCTTCTCTCGCGTCCGATTCGCATCCGGCATCTCGTGGCAGAAGAAATTTAGATTGAAGGGCCGGTCGCTCGCTTGCCGCAGCGTCTCTACCTGGTCGCGTATCTGATCGCTGTTCAGCAGGGCACAGGGAAGCGAGCCCAGCCCACCGGCCCTGGATGCAGCCAGCGCCATCTCTACGCCGCAAGAGCCGGCCATCGGCGCCTGAATGATCGGATGCTCGACGCCCAGAAGATCGCTCACACGTCTGCTTGGCCACATGTCACGCACTCCTCAAATAGTCTGTCCGGAAGGCAGAATCCTACATCTTTGGCGGCAGAGGAGGCGCGACTGACCGGTCGTGTTGCTGGGTGACGTCAGGAAAGGGACATCAGCGCTGCCCGCCTGCTTGCACGCTTACTCTCAACGAGAATCAAAGTAGGTAGCGTCTACGCTCTTTAAAACTGATTAAACTTGCTAATACCCATCACTGAAACAGATATCTAGAATCCCCACTCGCTGCCGAGGCCGCGTTGCAGCCGGTCCCAATCGAGAACACCGACGCTTTCGGCCCAGGCATGGTACTCCCACTCCAGTGTCTCGGCCTTGAGGTGATTGCGGGCGGCAAGGTCGTTCAATTCGGTGCGATCTTCCTCCATATCGTAGAGTTCCCAAGGCCGGCCGTTGCGCCGTACCAGCTTCCAACGTCCCTGCCGAATGGCGGCATTGCCTTCGTGCTCCCAATAGATCGGCGCCGCGCGATGCCAATCCGCACCGCGCAGCACCGGCAGCAGGCTCTCGCCATCGAGGTCCTGCAGCGCGCGGTCACCCCGCTCAGCCGGGTAACGCAGGCCGGCGGCATCCAGGATAGTCGGCAACAGGTCGACGACGTGGCTCGGCGCATGGGCAATCCGCGGCCCCTGGAAGCCGTTGGGCCAGTGCGCGATCAAGGGGGTCGAGATCCCTCCCTCGTGGACCCAGTGCTTGTAGAGCCGGAAGGGCGCGTTGGAGACATTGGCCCAGGGCAGGTCGTAGCTCATGAAGGTCTGCGCTCCGCCCGGCCGCAAGCTGGGCAGGTTGCCCTTCACGATCGGCCGCCCGTCGGAGAGCTTGTCGGGATACCACTGCGCCCAGCCGTCCTCGGCCATGAACTCGGCACAGCCGCCGTTGTCGGCCAGGAAGAAGATCAGGGTGTCGTCCAGCTGACCAAGGCGCTCCAGCTGCGCCACCAGGCGGCCAATCCCCTGATCCATGCGATCGACCTGGGCGGCATAGACGGCCATGCGCTCGGCCTCCCAATCGGGATGCGGCATGTCGGCGAAGTCCGGCGCTTCACCATCGCGCGGCGAGATGGTCCAGGGGTTCTGCAGCACCCCCTTGGCGTTCATTTCCTCGTGCCGCGCGGTGCGCAGGTAATCCCAGCCGCGCCGATAGACGCCCTCATAACGCGCCACATCCTCCGGCCAGGCATGCAGAGGCCAGTGCGGTGCGGTGTAGGCCAGGTAGAGGAAGAAGGGTGCTTCCTCCGCCGCATTGGCCTCGACCATCTCCAGGGCCTTATCGGTGATCGCGTCGGTCATGTAGAAGCTGCCGGGCTCGACCGTGGTGCGTTCGTCGTCGGACATGACATAGTGCGGCTCGAAGAAGCTGCAGGCCCCGTCCAAGGTGCCGAAGAAGCGGTCGAAGCCGCGCTGACGCGGTGTCGGATAACCCGGCGCACCCGGCGTCCAGCGATCACAGAGGCGGGCATCGTTCTCGCCGCCGACATGCCACTTGCCCGACATCAAGGTGCGATAGCCGCCCTGGCGCAGCACCTCGGCGACGGTTGCGGTGTCGTCGCGCAGGAAACCCTGATAGGCCTCGGTGCCGAAGTTCATCACCATGTGCCCGATCCCGGCCTTGTGCGGGTAGAGGCCAGTCAGCAGCGAGGCCCGGGTCGGGCAGCAGCGCGCGCAGTTGTACAGGGCACTGAGCAACGCGCCGCCTGACGCCAAGCGGTCCAAGGTCGGGGTTTTGATCTCCGCACCGGTGCAACCCAGGTCGGAGAAACCCATGTCGTCGGCGAGGATAAGGACGATGTTGGGTCGCTTGGCGGTCATGATCCAGTCCGGAAATCACACCAGGATAGGGTCGGCTTGTATCGCCCACCCTTCGGGTCGCGTCGGGCCGGCCGCCGTGTCGAGGGCCTCAAGCGTAGCACAAGGCTACGCTTTTCGACCATCTCCTAGCGGATCGGACTCCCCCCGACGCGATGACGGCCCTTTCCTGGTGTGGTTTCCGGACTAGCTGCCTTTGAAGGTGGGCGTTTCCTTGGCCAGAAAGGCGCGAACACCTTCTGCGTAGTCCTCTGTGTTGCACAGCTTGTGGGGCGCGTTCAGCTCGGGCTTGGTATAGGCCTTGGACAGCAGCGCGCGTCGCGTCGCCTCGCGGTGGAAGCGGTGCGCCAAGGGGGCGCCGGTGGCGATCCGCTTGGCGACCTCCTGGGTCTGTTCGACCAGACTGTCGGAGGTGAAGACGCGGTTGACCAAGCCCTTGTCATAGGCCTCTTCGGCCTCCATCAAACGCCCCTCCAGGAGGAGTTCGAGTGCGACCGAGCGTCCGCAGAGCTGCACCAGGGGGCGCAGTGCCGATATGGGCAGGCCGTGTCCGATGCGCTGAATGGGCAGGCCGAGCCTTGCCCCCTGGCCGGCATAGCGAAGATCGCAGTGCAGAGCCAACTCCAGGCCGCCGCCGGCGCAAACGCCCTGAATCATCGCGATCGAGGGATGCGGGCTCTCGGCCAGGGCCTCGGTTGCCCGCTCCATCCGCTCGGCATAGGCCCCGGCCTGCTTGGCATTGGCGCGATTCTCAGGAAACTCGCTGATGTCGGCCCCCGCACCGAAGGCGACGCGACCGTCTTCGCGGCGCCGGCCGCGCAACAGCAGACAGCGGATTTCCGCGTCCTTGTTGATCGCCTCAAGGGTGTCGGCAAGCGCATCCCACATGGCCAGATTGATGGCGTTCAGCCGCTCTGGCCGGTTCATCCAGATGGTCGCGATGCTGCCCTCGCGGGTCACCTCTACCGGTTCGTTCATGCTGTCTTTGTCCTCTCGCTCAAGGTCTGATCGACGATGCAGCGCAGCGCGTGCGCGGCAGTTCTGGGGTTTGGGGCCGCTGCCAGTGCGGAGACCACGGCGATGCCGTCAACACCGCATCTCATGACATCCGCAGCCCTTTCGCGCGTGATGCCGCCGATGGCGACGGCAGGCAATTCCGGCCGCAGTGCACGGATTTCGGCCAGGCCCGACAGGCCCATGGCGGGTGCTGCGTCGGGCTTGCTGCCGGTGGGGAAAACCGGACCGATCCCCAGATGATCGGCCGCGCTCCCCGCTGCCGCCTCTGCCTCGCTATGTTTGGTGATGGACAGGCCCAGTCTGCAGTCCGTCGGCAGTTTCCGGCGCGCCTCCGCGACCGGCAGATCATCCTGTCCGACATGCAGGCCGGACGCCTTGGAGATCAGAGCTGCTTCCAAATCATCGTTTATGATCAGAGGAATACCTAAGGGATCTAGTTTCTTTTGTAAGGAAGCGGCAAGCGCGGCGACTGCATGGCTATCGGCGTGCTTCTCGCGCAATTGTACCGCCGTGGCGCCACCCAAGGCTGCTTGCTCGACCACCCAATCCAGCGGCCTGTCACCGCAGTCGGCGCGGCCGACGATGAAGTAGAGCCGCAGCGCGTCGGGCAGCGACATCGCGATCCGGCTCATGCCAGCCTGATGCGTGCGTCGAGGGTTGCCCGATCCAGATTGGCGATGGCGTCCAGAAAGCCTACACGGAAGCTACCCGGTCCGGCCGCCGACTGCGCGGCAAGCTCCCCGGCAATGCCATAGGCCACAAGGGCATGACAGGCGGCCGCAAAGGGCTCTCCGGCGACGGCCACGGCAGCACCCATGACGGCGGTCAAGGCGCAACCGGTCGCCGTCACTCTGGCCATCATCGGGTGGCCGTTGTCGATCCGCGCCTGCCGTGCGCCGTCGGTGACAAAATCGCTGGCGCCTGTGACCGCGATCACCGCGCCCGTGCGCTTAGCCAGATCGCGCGCAACGGCATGGGCTTCTTCGACACCGTGGCTGGCATCGACGCCCTTGCCGCCGGTCCCACCCGCCAGCGCCAGAATTTCCGAGGCATTGCCGCGGATGATGGAGGGCTTGTAGGCAATCAGGCTGGCCGCCACGCCGTTGCGATAGGCGGTCGCCCCGACACCCACAGGGTCGAAGAGCCAGGGGGTCCCTGCCCTGCCGGCAGCCGAGGCCGCGGCCTGCATGGATTCGACCCAGGGCGCATCCAGGGTTCCCATGTTGATGTTCACCGCGCCCGCCATCTTGGCAAAGGCCGCCACCTCTTCGGTCGCATGCGCCATCACCGGCGAAGCGCCGACCGCCAGCAGCATGTTGGCCATAATGTCCATCGAGACCAGATTGGTGACCGAGTGGACCAGAGGTCCTTTCTCGCGGATCGCCGCAATGGTCGACCAGACCTTTTCCCCGCTTTCCGTCATGGCATCCCTAGCTCCTGCTTGCCCTCTGACCGCTCCTGCCACTAAGACTGCCTCCATTCGTCAGTCGAGAGAAGGCCCCATCGCCCCCATGTCCCGAGCAAACCAAAGGGCGCGACAGACCGCGCACTGTCTGATGCAGATCGAAGCCGTGCTGTTCCGCCCGGAGGATCCCTTCACCTTCACCTCCGGTCGCGTCTCGCCGGTCTATGTGGATTGCCGCAAGATCATCTCCTTCCCGCGTGCCAGAGCCAATCTGATGGCCCTCGCGGTCGAGCAGGTGAACGAGGTCTGCGGCTTCGAGGCCTTCGACGTCATCGCCGGCGGCGAGACCGCGGGCATTCCCTTCGCTGCCTGGATCGCCGATCTTCTGGGCCTGCCGATGGCTTACGTCCGCAAGAAGCCCAAGGGCTTCGGGCGCAACGCGCGAATCGAGGGCGTGGTCAAACCGGGCGACCGCGCGCTTCTGGTCGAGGATCTGGCAACCGACGGCGGCTCCAAGATCGGCTTTATCGAGGCCTTGCGAGAGGCCGAGGCCGAGGCCAAGCACAGCTTCGTCGTCTTCCACTACGGCATCTTCCCGGAGGGCATCGCCCGCCTGGAGGAGGCCGGCGTCAGCCTGCATGCGCTTGCCACCTGGTGGGACGCGCTGGCGGTGGCCGAGAGCGACGGCTACCTGGACAAGCAAGGCATCGCCACCGTGCGGGCCTTCCTGGAAAATCCGAACGCCTGGTCGGCAGCCCACGGCGGCAAGACCAGCGAGGATCTTGCCTGAGAGCACAACCCGAAACTGCTTGCGCCACTAAGAGGACAAGGCTTCTGCCGATTTCCTCCCTCGTCGGTTCATAGTCGACTCCCAGCTTTCTGTCAGAGCCCGTCCGGAAACTGCTTGTGCCCTGCACTGACTTATCAAGGTTTTGGGCAAGGAGAGGGGCGTGCAGCGATGCCGGGCGCATCGTAAGCGGCGCTCGACGCTGTCCCAAGGGCTTGATATGTCAGCCCTTCGGGTCGCTGCCGGAGCCACGATTGCCGCGTCGCGGCGGCTTGACGATGCGCCCGGCATCGCCGGCGCCACCGCTCCTAACACTCGCGGCTCCGGCAGCGATGCAGGGCACAAGCAGTTTCCGGACGGACTCTCAGTACATGGAGGCAGCAGCACGTCTGTGCCGCCCGTGCCTCCCAATTACTCCCGAAAGGAAGGTGTTGAGATGACGAGGACAGGATTTGGCAAGAGCAAGCTGGCAGCGGCTCTGCTGGCCTTCCCACTGGTATTGACCCCCCTGGCCGCCGGCGCAGAGCAGGGCCCCGTTACAGCCCCGCTGCAAAGCGAAACCGCACAGGTGGATCAGGCGGCAGACTCGCAGATCTCCGAGAACCGCCTGCTCTCGCGGCTGATACTGGTCGAGAACCGAGCCAAGATTGCAGAGGTCTTGGCCAAACTGGCCAACCAGCCGCAGATGCGTATCGAGCAGGCGCTGAGGGACAAGGGCACCCGCGCCACCCTGGAGCGCTTCGATGTCTCGCTGGCCAAGTTCGCGGTTGCCATCGAGCCGCATTGGACCACGGTGGTGCGCCAGGCCGAAGCAGAGGGACAGCTGACCGGGTTGCAGGCGCAGCTGCTGTTGCAGCGGATCGCAGAGGGCTATGGCACCGATGCGGACGAAGCCCGGCCACAGATTGGACCGGTGCGCGATCTGGCTCGCATGGAAGGCCGGACCCTCACCAACCAGGCCTTGGCCGAGCTGTCGGGCAAGTCCCTGGGCCAAGTGCAGTCGCTGATCGGCGAAATTGGCAACCGCGAGGCAGCGGCCGCGCTCGCTATCGCGCCGGACGCCTTGCAGCAGGCGGTCGTCGCCAAGATAAAGGCGCGGATCGAAGCGGCCGCAAGCGATGGCCGCATCGCCACCGGCCAGGCTGCCAAGCTGTTGGACGGCTTGTCCGCAAACAGCGGACAGAACAGCGGTTAGCGAAGCGAACCTGCCAGCAAGGCGGCACAGACCACTTGCTCTCGCCTTGCTGATCCGCTAGGACGCCCGGCGGCATAAGCGATTGCGAGTGACTGCCGATGAGCAAGACCGAAGAGCCTTGTGGCTGGCAGATACGGCTTGGCAGGGAAGCCGAGCTGGATGATCTGACGGCGCTCTGCATCAGATCGAAGGCCTATTGGGGTTACGACGCGGCCTTCATGGCGGCCTGCCGGGAGGAGATGACCCTGCGGCCCGGCGACCTGGTCGACGACCGCCTTGGCGTTGCCGTCAAGGACGGCAGGGCTGGCGGCATGGCGCAGGTTGGCCTCGAGGGCGAGATCGCAGACCTTGTCAGGCTCTATGTCGATCCCGCCTTCATGGGCAAGGGTCTGGGACGCGCCCTCTTCCGCTGGGCGATCGAGCAAGCCGGACTCCAGGGTGCGCGCGCGATGACCATCGAGGCCGACCCCTCGGCCAGCCCCTTCTACCAGCACATGGGCGCGGTCGTGGTTGGCACCGCGCCATCTGGGTCGATCCCCGGCCGCGCGCTGCCCCTGCTGCGCTATGAGATTGCGCGTTAGTTTACTCTTGACCGGTCGTCGGACTGATCATCTTGCGGATCTCGGTGATCTTGGTCGCCGGAAAACCGCTGATCTCGGCATGCTTGCGTATCACCTCCTCGTCTCTGGCAAGATAGACGCAGAAGGTCTTGTCGCCGGCAACGTAGGACTCGACCCACTGCACGTCCGGTGCCAGCTGCGTAAGAACTTCGTTGGATTTCTGCGCCGCGCAGCGCAGCTGCTCGCGGTCGAAGGACCCGACCTCCGGAATGTTGCGTTCGATCATGTAACGCTTCAGCATGGTTCAAAGTCTCCCCATATCCGATTTCCGTTGGTAGGACTTTAGCGCAGGCAGCAACAAAAATCGAAGCTGCCGTTCACGCTCACATGAAGGACAGGCGCGATGTTGCAAGTCTGGGGTCGCCGCACCTCCTCAAACGTTCAGTCGGTCATGTGGTGCATCGCCGAGTTGGGTCTCGACTATCGGCGCTATGATGTCGGGCATCGCTACGGCGGTACCGACAGCCCCGATTTCATCGCCATGAACCCCAACCGCACAGTTCCGGTGATCCAGGACGGTGATAACAAGCCGCTTTGGGAGTCGGCCGCCATCCTGCGCTACCTCGCCAACCGCTACGCCAGCGGCACCTTCTGGCCGGACGAGCTCTTGGCACGGACCGAGGTCGATCGCTGGGCCGAGTGGGCGAAGATCAACATTGCCGGCGGCTTCACCGGACCCGTCTTCTGGCAGGTCGTCCGCACGCCGAAGGCAAAGCAGAACCCAGCCGCCATCCGCCAAGCCGTCGCCGCCTTCGAACGCAAGCTGGCGATTGCCGGCAAGCAGCTGCGCCAACAGCGCTATCTTGCCGGCGACGACTTCACCCTGGCCGATATCCAGTTCGGCCACATCCTCTTCCGCTATTTCACCATCGAGATCGAGCGTGCGGCCCTACCCGCCGTCCGGCGCTACTACGACGCGCTGAGCGAAAGGCCGGCCTACCGCGAGCATGTCATGGTGGACTACGAAGAGCTGCGCGCGACCTGATTGGCTGCGAGGGCCTCTAGGGCCGCTGGCAAGGCGTCGAAGCGGTCGATTATCAGATCGCCGCCCAGCTGGCCGACCGGCAGCTTGCTGTAGCCGAAGCTACAGACCACGACCGGAAGGCCCGCGGCCTGGGCGGCGTAGACGTCATTCTCGCTGTCTCCGACCATGACGCCGGCAAGGGCTGGAATGCCGAGTTCCTCCAGCAACAGCAGCAGATGCTTGGGGTCGGGCTTGCGCGCGGGATAGCTGTCGCCGCCGGCCACCGCGGCGAAAAGATGATCGACAGAGAGCGCGCGCAGAACTGCGCGGGCATGCTCGGCCGGCTTGTTGGTGGCAACGCCAAGCTTGCAGCCCCGCTGCTGCAACTCCTGCAGAACCGCCAGCACGCCGGGATAGAGGTGGGTCTCGACGCAGACGGCCTCCCCATAGAGCGTCTTGAAACGCTCCAGGCCATGCGCTGGCGTGGGCGCGCCGTGAAAGGCAAAGGCACGCTCGATCAAGGCGCCGGCGCCATCGCCCGTCATCGGCTTCATCTCCTGCACACTCAGCGGCCGCAGGCCTGCTTCGTCCAGCAAGCCGTTCAGTGCGGCCAGTATGTCCGCAAGGCTTTCGACCAGCGTGCCGTCGAGGTCGAAGAGCACCGCCCTTGGCCAGTCGTTCCCCATCCCAATCCCTCTTCCTTGTTGCCCGCCTTGCCAAGCAAGCCTTCTCTCGGGCAAGAGAGGTCATCCCTCAGCGCTGGGCGAGACCTGCTAATGAATGCTTCCGAAAGACCCTTGGCGATCGTGATCCTGGCTGCCGGCCAAGGTACCCGCATGAAGTCGCGTCTGCCCAAGGTCCTGCACGCGCTTGCCGGCCGTGCGATGATCCGCCACGTCCTGGCCGTGGCCGAAAGCCTGACGCCGGCGAAGATCGTGACCGTGATCGGTCCCGACATGCCGGAAGTCGAGGCCGCCGTCGCCCCGCATCCAACCGCCGTGCAGACCCGCCCCCGGGGCACCGCGGATGCCCTTCTGGCCGCAGCGCAAAGCCTGAGTGCCGAGCTGGACCGAGGGGCGGACGTCCTGGTGCTCTACGGCGACGGCCCGCTGATCACGCGGCCGACCCTCGAGGCGATGCTGGCCAAGCGACAGGGTTCCGACGCGCCGAGCTTCGTCTGGCTGGGCGTGCGCCCACCCGACCCAAGCGGTTACGGCCGCCTCATTCGCGCCGAGGGACGCCTGGAGCGCATTGTCGAAGAGAAGGAAGCCAGCGAGGAGGAGCGCCGGGAAGGGCTGGTCTGGGGCGGCCTGCTGGCCGGCGATGGCCGACGGCTCTTCGAGCTCGCCAGCCGCATCGACAACCGCAATGCCAAGGGCGAGTTCTATCTGACCTCGCTGGTCGCCCTGGGCAACGAGGCGGGTGCCGCCTCCGGCATCGTCGAGAGCGCCTTCGAGGAAATCCTGGGCGTCAACTCTCGCGCCGAGCTGGCAGCCGCCGAGGCCATCTATCAGCGCCGCCTGCGCCAGGCCGCGATGGCTGCCGGCGTCACCCTGGTGCAGCCCGACAGCGTGACCTTCTCGTGGGATACCGCGCTGGCGCCGGACGTCACCATAGAGCCCAATGTGATCTTCGGTCCCGGCGTCTCTGTCGAAGAGGGCGCATCGATCCTAGGCTTCTCGCATCTGGAAGGCGTGTCGGTCGGCGCCGGCGCCCGCGTCGGACCCTTCGCGCGGCTGCGGCCCGGCAGCCGGCTGGAGCCCGGCGTTCGCATCGGCAACTTCGTCGAGGTCAAGGCCGCGACCTTCGATGCCGGCGCCAAGGCCAACCACCTCTCCTACATCGGCAATGCGCATGTCGGCGCCGGCGCCAACATCGGCGCCGGCACGATCACCGCGAACTACAACGGCGTCTACAAGAGCCCGACCGAGATCGGCCGTGGCGCCAGCACCGGCTCCAACAGCGTTCTGATCGCGCCGGTCCGCCTGGGTGATGAAGCCATCCTGGGCGCCGGCAGCGTCATGACCCAGGATGTCGAAGACGACGCGATCGCGACCAGTCGCCCGCCCCTGGATGTCCGCCCCCGCTCGGCCGGTCGCTACCGCGCGCGGCTCAAGCGACTGAAACCCGAATGAGCAGGCTCGCACTCTACGGCTGGGATCGGAGCACCTACACCCGCTCGGTCCTGCTGGCGCTCCTCGAGAAGGGGTTGGACTACCAGCTCGTGACCGTCGATCCCTTTGCCGAAGAGGGCTTGAGCGCCGCCTACAAGGCCATGCAGCCCTTCGGCAAGATCCCGACCCTGGTGCACGACGACTTCCAGCTCTACGAGACCGCAGCCATCCTGCGTTTCCTGGACGAAGGCTTTGCAGGCCCCTCGCTGCAGCCGGCAGATCCGCAAGACCGCGCCCGCATGCAGCAGATCATCGCCATACTCGACAGCTACGGCTATCGCGCCCTGGTCTGGGACGTCTTCGTCAATCTGCGCGAGTCGTCCGGCGATCCGGAGATCCTGGCCCGCGGAGAAGATACCGGCCGAAGGGTCCTGGCAGCGGTCGCCGCCAAGATGACGGCGCCCTTCCTGCTCGGCGAGGCCGTCACCTTGGCCGACTGTCACCTGGCACCGATCCTGCGCTACGCCCTGGCCGTAGAGCAGGGTGCCGCCATGATCGCCGAACAGCCGGCGATCCGGCGCTGGTGGCAGCAGGTCTTGGCACGCCCGGGCTGGAGCGCGGTTCTGACCTTGCCAAGCGATAGCTAGCGCTTTAACCGGGCCCATCACGATGCAAGGGGGCATAGCATGACTGTCGACTTCAAAGTCTTGGACGGCCGAGAGATCGGTAAGGAAATCCGCCAGCAGGTTGCAATCGACGTGGCCGCGCTCAGCGAAAACGGCTGGCCGCCGAAGCTGGTCTCGGTCCTGGTCGGCGACCCTTCGTCGGCAATGGTCTATATCCGCAACCAGAAGCGTGCCGCCGAGAAGCTGGGCATCGCCTTCGAAGAGCGGATTTTCCCCGAAGAGGTGACCCAATCAGAGATGCTGGCCGCCATAGCGGCGATGAATGCCGACCCGCGGGTGACAGGCGTCATCCTGCAGCGCCCGGTACCCGACCAGCTCTCGATCCGGCAGCTGCAGGCGGCGATCCACCCGATGAAGGATGTCGAGGGCATGCACCCGGCCTCCATCGGCAACATCGTCTACAACGACCTGGTCATGGGCCCCTGCACCTCGGTCGCGGCGGTGGAGATGCTGAAGCACACCGGCCTGAAGCTCTCCGGTCTGGAGGTCGTGGTGATCGGACACTCGGAGATCGTCGGCAAGCCCATCGCCTTCCTCCTGATGAGCGAGGGCGCGACGGTCACGGTCTGCCACCACATGACCCGCAATCTGGCCATGCACTCGCGCCAGGCCGATGCGGTCTTCGTCGCCGTCGGCAAGCCGGGCCTGGTCACCGGCCAGATGATCAAGCCGGGTGCGGCACTGATCGATATCGGCATCAATCAGGTCAGCCTGCCGGACGGCAGCACCCGCATCGTGGGCGACGCCGACTACGAAAGCTGCCACGAGGTCGCCGGCTGGATCACCCCGGTCCCCGGCGGCGTCGGCCCGGTAACCGTCTCGATCCTGCTGCGCAACCTGGTGACCGCCGCACGGCTGCAGAAGCACCACTACGAGAGCGTCTTCCAGGACGCGACACCGCACGGCCGCTGAGGGTCGGGGACCTTGCAGCCAAGTAATAGACAGGCAATTGCTTCAGGTCGCTTCCCGGCGCGCAACGGGCAGCTGATCAGGACGGTCGCTGATAGAAGTCGCTGCCCTCAGGCAAGCTGGCGCCTCCCAAGGCCGTCACCCGCCAAACCGCACCCTCGGGCACGACATGCACCGGCACCGCGTTGGGCATGTCGACGACGTCGGGGATCATTCGGACCTTGGTGCGCGCTGCAAACCAGACACCGCCGTGCGCCACCACCAGGGTATTGGGGCTCGCTGCAACAGCCGCGACCAAGGCTGGCCAGACGCGGTCACGGAACTGCTGGAAGTCCTCTCCGCCTTCGGGATGAAAGCGCCCGGCCCAGAAGTCGGGGACCCAGGGCGGATGCGGCTTGTCCTGGTAGATGCCGAAGTGCGCCTCCATCAGGGCCGGGTCGTGCTCGACCGGAAGGCCCAGGCGCCGCGCGCTGGCCTCGGCGGTCCGGGTCGCCCGGCTGAGCGGGCTGGAGACGATGCGCTCGATCGGCTGCTCGGCCAAGACGGCAGCCGCCTGCTCGGCCTGCGCAAGCCCAAGGTCGCTCAAGGGCGCGTCGCTCTGCCCCTGCATGCGGCCCTCTCGGTTATAGAAGGTCTCGCCATGGCGGAGGAAATAGAAGGGGCGCGTGAGCTCTGCTTCCGGGTGTTTTGATGTCTCTTGCATGACTCAAACTCTCAGTTCGGCAAGCTGCGGTCGCCAACAACAGAAATGCGCCAAACCGCGCCTGCCGGCTCGACATAGAGCGGCAGAGCGTTCGGCATTCTTGGCAGGTCTGGTTCCATGCGCACCATGGAGCGGGCCGACAGCCATAGCCCGCCGTGTGCGACGATCAGGGTATCGGTTCCGCCGTCGAGCACGCGCGCCATTGCCAGCCAGACCCTTTTGCGAAACTGCCAGAAGTCCTCGCCGCCCTCGGGTGCGAAACGGCCGGCCCAATAGTCGGGCAGCCAGCTGTCGTAGGGCTGGCCCTGATGGATCCCCAGGTGGCACTCCATCAGACCGGGATCGGTCTCGACCGGCAGCCCGTGTTTTGCCGCCACCGCCTCGGCCGTTCGCCTGGCCCGGCCCAGCGTGCTCGAGACGATGCGTTTGATCGGCGCCGTCGCCAGGTCCGCCGCCGCCGCTTCCGCCTGCTGCTCGCCCAGGGGGCTGAGCGCGACCTCGCTCTGCCCCTGCAGGCGTCGCGCGCGGTTATAGAGCGACTCGCCATGGCGGAGGAAGTAGAAGGGCCGTGTGAAGGCCTCGGCCGCGGGGGGCAGGCCGGCCGCATGAGTGTCTAAGCCTTGCATAGACCAGAGATAGACGAAACCGCCGGATTGCCCAGGTGCCGCGACGTCGCGGAAACCGGCACAGCGAGCGTTCCTATCGTCCAGCCTGCCTCTCCTCCTGCTGCAGCAGGCGCCAATCGACCTTGCCGCTGGCGTTGCGCGGTAGGCTGTCCACGAAGGCGATCTGGCGCGGCACCTTGTAGCCGGCCAGGCGCTCGCGCGCCCAACGCGTCACCTCTTCGGCGCTGGGCGCGGCCCGGTCGGATCGCAGCACCAGCAGCGCCTTCGCGGTTTCGCCCAGACGGGTATCGCAGGCGGCAATCACGCAGGCCTCGGCAACCGCGGGATGCTCGTGCAGGACCTGTTCCACCTCCGCCGGCCAGATCTTGAGGCCGCCCAGGTTGATCATCCGCTTCAGCCTGTCGACCAGGTAGAAGTAGCCCTCCTCGTCGATATAGCCCAGATCGCCGGTCCTGAAGAATCGGCGCCCCTCGATCTCCACGAACGCGTCGCGCGTGGCCGCGGGATTGTTCCAGTAGCCCAGGAACACCTGTGGTGCGGAGATGATGATCTCTCCGACCTCTCCCGCTGGCAGCAAACGCCCCGTTTCGGGGTCGCGAATGCGGGAATCCACGTCGAAGATGGGCACGCCCAGACAGCCACGCCGCGGGCTGTCCGGCGGATTGATGTGGGTCGCCGCCATGGTCTCGGTCAGGCCATAGCCCTCAATGTAGGAAAGACCGGTCAGTTCCTTCAGCTTGTCGAACACCGCCGGCGGCATGGCCGCGCCACCGCCGCCGATGCCCTGCAGACTGGAGAGGTCGCGGCTGGCCGTCTCGGGATCGTTCAAGAGGTCGATCGCCATGGTGGTGATGTTGCGCCAGCGCGTCACCCGATAGTGCTCGATCAGTCTGGCCGCCAGCTTGCAGTCCCAGCGCGCCATCACGATCAGCGTATGGCCTTCGTAGAGCGGGCCGTTGAGGACGCCCTGCATCCCGGTCACGTGGAAGAAGGGCAGACTCGCCAGGATGGTCTCTCTGGTCTCCTCCGCCGCCTCGGGCTTGCGCCAGGAAAGCGTGCCGTAGAGCGTGGTCATGACGGTGCGATGGCTGTGCATACAGCCCTTGGGGACGCCGGTCGTGCCGGAGCTGTAGGGGATGACCGCCAGGTCGTCGGGGCCGCTGGTCTGCTTGCTCGGCTGCAGGCCGGCGGCCAGGGCCTCGCGCCAAGCGACCACGCCCGGATGTTGCCGCTCTTCGCCTTGCGCGGGCTGCAGAGAACTTGGCAGGCGGAAGGCACTATCGGGGTCGGGGTCGGCGGCATCGGCGTAGCGCACCAGGATCAGCGACCGGCAAATGCCTGCGTCGAGCGCAGGCGCCAGTGCGGGGAGCACCTCCTCGCCGGCAATCGCCAGCTTGGCGCCACTGTCGCTCAGATAGTGCCTGAGTTCCTCGGCGCGGTTCATGGGATTGGCCGGCACCACCACGGCGTCGGCGCGCAGGATGGCATAGTAGGCAATCGCAAACTGCGGCGCGTTCTGGCACAGCAGCAAGACCCGTTCGCCCGCCTGCACTCCCAGGCGCTGCTGCAGAAAACCGGCCAGAGCCTCGACCGCCCGATGCAGCGCCAGATAGCTGGTTTCGCCGCCATAGAAGACCATCGCGGTACGCTCGGGATGGCGGCGCGCGCGCTCGGCGATGTGGTGGTTGACCGGCACCTCCGGGACGTCCAGGTGCTGCATATCCCTCTTGGCCTCGCCGTCTGCTATCGTATTAGGCTGCCACGTTTTGACGGAGCCAGGCCAGCAGCCCGTCGTGGGCGCGCTGCCAATTCCGCTCGAGCATCAGCATATGCGGCATCCCCGGCAGGATCGTGGCTTGCGTGCGATAGTAGCGTGCCGTTGCACGCACCTCGTCCGGCGGCACCAAGCGATCCGCGCCGCCGCCCATCACCAGCATCGGCGGCAGTGCGTCTGAGCGAAAGGGGCTGGGCGCAAAGGGCGGCCAGCCTTGCAGCTGCATGCCGATCAAGGGCGATTCCTCCTCGGCCAGCGTCAGGAACTCGGCATAGACCGCCGGATCGATCCGCTCGCTAAAGAGCGTCCGGCGAAGGGCTGCGGGGTCGCTATGGCGCAGGCCAAACTGGTTGGCAGCCAGCAAGCTGCTCCAGGCAAGAGCATCACTGAAGAAGAGGCGCAAGCCCGCAAGGGCCAGCCCGTGCGGCGGTACCGAGCAGAGCAGCACCGCGCCGGCCAGATCGCTCCGCCGCCGCAGATAGGCCTGCAGCACCGCCCCGCCCAGCGAGAAGCCGACGACGACCAGCGGACGCGCCAGCCGCTCGATCGTCTGCTCCAGATCGGCCACATAGTCGCTCAAGGTCGTATAGGCCAGCCGCTCGCGCCCCTCGCTTCGGCCGTGCCCGCGAAACGAGAGCGCAAGGCTGTCGAAACCGGCTGCCGCCGAAGCCGGCAGAAAGAAGCGCTGCCAGAGCGAGGCCGAGGTGCAGATCCCATGCAAGAACAGCAGGGCGACGGGTTGCGACGGGCCGGAGGCCCGTGCCTCGATCAATTCCAGTTGCATGCAAGCCCCCCTGGTTTTGCGTTCGCCCGATTCGGCCCTAGCCAAAGATGCGAACGACACCTACCCGGTTAGCAGAGCCGCTTGCTATGCGCCAGAGGCGGTCACGCGCGGGCCAGCGCCGGGGCCCTCGCTTAAGCCCGCCGCCTGCGCTAGACTGCTCAGCAGAGAGGACAAGCCTATGGTGACCCCTGACGCACTCGTCCACTGTTTGCCGGAGCGTCTGCATCCGGTCAGCCGCATGTTTCTGGAGCACTGGCTGCGCGGCGACTTCTCCACCGCCGAGTTCCTGCGCTGGTTCCACATGCCGAACTCCGACTACATTGCCGTCGCCGACTGCCTGGTAAAGGCCGCAGCACAATCCCTGTAGCCTTCTGGGAACCCAGGGTCGAAGAAGCGCTTTACAGCCGCCCAAGCTCTCTGCTACATCCCCTCACCTCGCCGGACGGGCCCCATTCGTGAGCGCCGCCGGCATGGCTGATCCGCGGTAGCTCAGTGGTAGAGCAGACGGCTGTTAACCGTCCGGTCGTAGGTTCGAATCCTACCCGCGGAGCCATATAGCGTGTATAACGCATTGATTTAGCTAGATAAACTGAGATGATCGCCAGATCGTCCCCCCACGTTGCGAGTTGCGGAACGAACCGAAGGCACAGTCGTCTCTCAATCTAAAAGCTTCCTATCAACCAGGGGACGGCCGCAACCGGTCTCGACAACAAGGCTCTTCAACATCCTTTGGGGCAGGCCGTCCGGAGAGATCGACCCGATCCGGTTCGACCACAAGAAAGGGCGCTCTCCTACAACTCGATGAAGATCTGCTCGTGCCGAGTCTTGAACTCCTCACACGATGTCTTCCAGAGATCAGCGTTCGTCATCGGCACGCGGCCTGGATGCTGTGGCCAGACGACGACCTTGATCGGGTTCCCGTAGGTCGTCACCACATCCCACTCCCGAAAAAGAAATCTCTTCTCGGTATAGGCGCGGAAGGGATAGATGGCCTGGGGGCGAGCAAGGTCTATGTTACCAAAGCTGCTTTCGAAGGCGATTCTCATGGCGGCGTTGTTTCTCAAAATGGAAACGAACCCCAAGCAAATGATCACGCGAAGACGCAACCGGTCTCGAGCCAGGCGTAGGACCCAGGTGCCGAAGCGTTGGTCGATGGAGACATTTGCCGCTTCTCCGCTGGCGCCGGTGCTTAGATCGAGATTGGCGAAGAGAGAGAGGGCGTCGTGCGTGTCGCCGGCTCCATGATCCAGCAGGGTCATGGCCCGCATGCGAATCTTATCCCAGTAACCCCCTTGGGTCCACGTAAACCGCACCGTTGTGTGGGGCACCAGCCGGCGGCAAGGGCTGCGGCCCGCGAGTATGGTAGTCGAGGTCACCCCCTGCCGGCGACGCACCGGGCGAGGGTCCAAGCGTGACCAGGAAGGGATTTACCGGAGTAGTGATTCCGTACGGCCAGGGCTCCACCGGACAGTCGGCGCAGAGGGCCGTCTGAAGTCGCTCGACCTGCGCAGTGTAAAGGGCGCGAGCGGCCTTCAGTCGTTCGGTCGGGCTGGTAGTCCACAGCAGGTTCCCGAAGTCCTTTACAATATCCACCATCGGTCAAGTTGAACAATGAAATTCCTTGAAATGTCACGATCGGCGGCTCCCCAAATGGGGTTGAAGCAAGGAGAGGGCTGAAGAGAGAAAGACACTTGACCGACGACCGGCCTCAACGAACGACGGAAAAGGTTGAGGGGAAGAGGTTTCAGCAGTTCGCACGCCACTCCAGATCACACGCTTCGACTGCGGAGGGACTGGGCGTAGCGTCCATGTGATATGCAAAGTCAGTTGAAGTGAACGTAATCGTGATGCGATAGTCGCCGGAGGATAAGTTGCATCTGGGTCGTTCGGCCGGGAAACATTCTGTGATGCGTTGAAGGGAGAGACAATGGCGCGCTTTATCGAGACCGCGGAGGCCACGGATCAGATCAGCAACTTGATCAAGAGCGGCAATCCCCGTCTCGCCGTGGCATTTTGGGGCGATGGCGCGGCCAAGCGGCTGGGATTGCTGTCAAACACTTCCGGATGCCAGGTGATCTGCAACCTGAAGATGGGCGGCACCAATCCGCGTGAGATTAAATTGCTTTTGGACGCGGGCGTTTCGGTCAGACAACTCGACACTCTCCATGCCAAAGTCTATCTCGCCGACGGCGGCGCGCTTGTGGGCTCGTCCAATGCATCGGCTAACGGATTATCTTTCCAAGGCGGGGAATGTTCAGGATGGGAGGAAGCCAACCTCAGGGTCGAGTCCGGCCCCACCCATGATGCTATTGCAAAGTGGTTTGAGCAATTGTGGCAATCTGGAGAAGCTCGACCTGTAACGAAATCTGATCTCACTCTAGCCCAGGAGATCTGGAGCCGCCGACGCCGGACCTCAATCGTCACGAAGACAGACTCTTTGAGTGGTGATATCATTGATATCATCGAAAAAATGCCTCACAAGATTTTTGACAGGAG
Organism: Kiloniellales bacterium; assembly: GCA_040219175.1. Classification (GTDB taxonomy): domain Bacteria; phylum Pseudomonadota; class Alphaproteobacteria; order Kiloniellales; family JACOMY01; genus JACOMY01. Next base: position 254 of record JAVJSY010000008.1, on the reverse strand, counting down.
AGTTTTTATTGCCTTTTATTGGAACCGCTACAGCAAGGAAGCCAAAGAAAAAATTGAATATATTCAAAAAGCGCATGATATTATTGATTCAAATGAAAAAATCCAAAGAAAATTCGTAATTGCTCAGGGTGTTGGTCAGGTAGCGAAGAGGGACTTGCCGTCGAGCGCCTTTGAGAGGGCCTGATGGGGCGTAAATCCCTGCAGTCGACCGGTTCCGATGACGGATCGGATGAGGGCATGGGTATCGGCACCCC
>JAVJSY010000007.1:0-193371 GCA_040219175.1 Kiloniellales bacterium | reverse complement strand
TAGGCCGTGAACTTCGCACCGCCTGCCTCCGCCAGTACCTTCGTGATCGCTGCCGTCAAGGACGTCTTGCCATGATCCACATGACCAATCGTCCCGATGTTGCAGTGCGGCTTCGTCCGCTCGAACTTTGACTTGGACATCGCTTTCTTGGTCCCGTTCTCGGCCTAATTCGGTTCCGCCATGAGACTTCAATAACCCGCAACCGCGCCCGCGGCCTTCTCCCGGTCGTCGCTTTCGACAACCGGGGGCCGTTGGAGCGGGTGAGGGGAATCGAACCCCCGTCGTAAGCTTGGAAGGCTTCTGCTCTACCATTGAGCTACACCCGCCTCCGGCGCACCAGAGACAGATAGCGCCTCGCCGGCCCCGGTACAATGACCAAAGAGACCAACGTTGCACCCCTTCCCTCTGCCACCGGCCCGGCAGGGACCGACATACGCACAATGGTGGAGGGGGTTGGATTCGAACCAACGTAGGCATAGCCAACGGGTTTACAGCCCGTCCCCTTTAGCCACTCGGGCACCCCTCCAGGTGCGCACAACGGAACCTTTCGCCCCGGCAGCAGGCCGGCCACTATGGCCAAAAAAGTTCTGCTGTCAATGGCAAAGGAAATGCGGCAAAGCCTGATCTCTGTTCGCTTGGAAGTGAAGAACGCGATGCGGAAGAAACGCAAAGTCGGCTGTGTGGCCCGGAAGCCTCGGCAAGGGGCAGCAACACCCCCGGGGCAAGCCCAGAGACAAGCGCCGCCCTCGGCTGTCGAGAGCGGCGCGGCACGACCGCGCGGGCCTGCCAGCGACTCGCTGCCACGAAACGCCTATTGGCTGTTCGGCCGCCATGCCGTTCAAGCCGCTTTGGCCAACCCCAAGCGGCGGATTCTCCGCGCGATCGTGACCGGCGACTCGGATTCGGCTCTGGCCAAGGCTCTGGACCAACACGGCTTGCCGCCGGCCGAAGTGATGCAGCGCGACGCCCTGGCAAAGCTCTTGCCGCCCGGCGCCGTGCATCAGGGATTGGCCTTGGCGTGTCGGCCTCTCTCGCAACCTGATCTGGAGGGTTTCATTCGCGGCCTCGGCGAGGCACGGGCCACCCTGGTCGTGCTGGACCAGATCACCGACCCGCAGAACGTGGGTGCCATCCTGCGCTCGGCGGCGGCCTTCGGTGCAGCCGGCCTGCTCACCACCCAGGACCGGGCGCCGGAGGAAAGCGGCACGCTGGCCAAGGCCGCCTCGGGCGCCCTGGAGGTGGTCCCCTACCTGCGCGAGACCAACCTTGCGCGTGCGCTCGAGCGGCTGAAGCAGGCCGGTTTCTGGTGTCTCGGGCTGGACGAGGCCGGCATCGCACTGGCCGAGGCACCGCGGTCCGATCGGCTGGCTCTGGTCATGGGGGCGGAGGGGGATGGCTTGCGACGGCTCACCAAACAGCATTGCGATGCCTTGCTGCGACTGCCGACCCGCCCGCCGATCGGCACGCTCAACGTCTCCAACGCGGCCGCCGTGGCGCTCTACGAACTTACAGCCAGAGGCGATGCCCAATGAGCCGCCCGTTTAGGCGCCTGGCCTTCGGCCTGCGCACGCTCTTCGGCCTGGGCGCCCGCGGCTACTTCATCCCCTATCGCTATGCCGGGCGCGGCGGCAGTGAGGACTACCCTGCCCTCCTCCCGCTTTTCCGCGCGGCGGAACCGAGCTTCCAAGAGGTCCTGGAGGCGATCGAAGGCCATGCCGAGGCCCTGGAAGCTATCGGCGGCGCGGCCCCTGCACCGCGATTCGAGCAGGATTGGTTTCCGCGGCTGGACGCGGCGGCGGCCTACGCCCTGGTGCGCATGACAAAGCCAGCACGAATCCTGGAAATCGGCTCCGGCCACTCCACCCGCTTCCTGGTCCGCGCGGTCGCCGACGGCGCGCTTGCGACGGAGATCACCTGCATCGACCCGGCGCCACGCGCCGCGATCGCCGCCCTGCCGGTTACCCACCTGGCCAGCTCTTTGGCCGAAGCCGACCCAAACCTACTGGAGTGCCTGGCGCCCGGTGACATCCTCTTCATCGACAGTAGCCACATCGCCATGCCGGGCAGCGACGTCGACCGCCTGCTGCTCGACCTGCTGCCGCGCCTGCCCGGCGGCGTGCTGGTGCACATTCACGATATCCTGCTGCCCGACGCCTATCCCGAAAGCTGGCGCTGGCGCGGCTACAACGAGCAGCTTCTGGTCGGCTGCCTGCTGCAAGGCGGCGGCTTTCGACTGCGCTTTGCCAGCAGCTATGTAACGCATTACATGACAGCCGAGACAACGCAGGGCATTCTAAGCCGGCTGCCGCTTGTGACAGGCGCGCTGGAAACCAGCCTCTGGCTGGAGAAGCCAAAGGATAGTCCGTGACCAGCCATGCAGAAAGCTTGGCTCGGATTGACGCGCCTTTTGCACTAAAGACAGGCAAGATTCTTGACCGGACCGCTGCGCAGCTGCACAGACAACCGGCAATTCAATGCGCAAGCGAGCAACCCTATCGATGACCCAAAGCAGCCTGCCGACGCGACCGCCGATCTCTCCGCTTCTCAAGCTGGTGCTGGAAGCGGGGCCGCTGGTCGTCTTTTTCGTCGTCAATTCGCGCAGCGACATCTTCACCGCGACAGCTGCCTTCATGGTGGCGGTCATCGTCGCGCTCGCGGTCAACTACACGCTGGAGCGCCGTGTGCCGATCATGCCGCTGGTCTCCGGCTTCTTCGTGCTGGTCTTCGGCGCGCTGACCTTGGCATTGAACGACGAGCTTTTCATCAAGCTGAAGCCGACCATCGTCAACACGCTCTTCGGCGTCATCCTCTTCGGCGGGCTGGCGTTCGGCAAGCCGCTGCTGGCCCCGCTGCTGGGCAGCATGCTGAAGCTGACCGACAAAGGCTGGTGGCGCCTGACCCTGCTGTGGGCAGGCTTCTTCTTTGTTCTGGCCGTGATCAACGAGATCATCTGGCGGAACTTCTCCACAGATTTTTGGGCCGGTTTCAAACTCTTCGGCATCATGCCGATCACCCTCGTCTTCTCCGGACTGGCGATCTTTCTGGTCCGTAAAGAGATGATCCACGACGACGACAAAAAGCAGGCCTGATGCGCCTGTAACAATCGGAGGAACAGAAAATGCGTGTCGGTGTACCCTCAGAAATCAAGGCGCAAGAGCATCGCGTGGGCCTGATCCCAGCCTCGGTGCGCGAGCTGATCCATCACGGCCACGAGGTCGTCGTTCAGTCCGATGCCGGCGCCGGGGTCGGCTTCTTCGACGAAGACTATCTCCGCGCCGGTGCGAAGATCCTGCCCGATGCGGCCGCCGTCTTCGAAAGCGCCGACATGATCGTCAAGGTCAAGGAGCCGCAGCCATCCGAGTGCGCCATGCTGCGCGAGGACCAGGTTCTCTTCACCTACCTGCACCTCGCCCCCGACCTCAAGCAGACCGAGGGCCTGGTCGCCTCCAAGTCGATCGCGATCGCCTATGAGACGGTCACCGACCGCCACGGCCTCCTGCCGCTGCTGGCGCCGATGAGCGAGGTTGCCGGGCGCATGTCGATCCAGGTCGGCGCGCATTGCCTGGAGAAGTACCAGGGCGGCAGCGGCATGCTGCTGGGTGGCGTTCCCGGCGTCGCAGCCGCGAAGGTCGTGGTAATCGGCGGCGGCGTCTCCGGCACCAATGCCGCGCGCATGGCCATGGGCATGGAGGCCCACGTCACCGTCATGGACAAGTCCCTGGCCCGTCTGGACGAGCTGGACATGCGTTTCGGCGGTCAGCTGAACACTATCTATTCCACCGTCGATGCCATCGAGACCCATGTCGCCACCGCCGATCTGGTGGTCGGCGCCGTTCTGGTGCCGGGTGCTGCTGCGCCGAAGCTGGTCAGCAAAGAAATGATCAAGGAAATGAAGCCCGGTTCGGCCGTCGTCGACATCGCCATCGATCAGGGCGGCTGCTTTGCCACCTCGCACGCCACCACGCATCAGGACCCGACCTACATCGTGGACGACGTGGTGCACTACTGTGTCGCCAACATGCCGGGTGCCGTTGCCAGAACCTCGACGATCGCGTTGAACAATGCCACCCTGCCCTTCGTCGTGGCTTTGGCCGACAAGGGATACCGCAAGGCCCTTGTCGACGACATGCACCTGATGAACGGTCTGAACGTGGCCGGCGGCGCCATCACCTACGAGGCCGTCGCCAAAGCGCATGGCATGGACTACGTGGCCCCGCAGGAAGCCCTCGGACTCTAGACCATGCTGGATTGGGAACGCCTGGCCAGCCTTCGGGACGGCGAAGCCGAACGTCTCGTCGCCCGCACGCCCCGCAGTCAAGCACTGTGGGAGCGTGCGCAGCGCAGTCAGCCTTCGGGCGTTCCCATGGCCTGGATGGCGGGTCTTCACCGCCATCCGCCGCTCTTCGTCGCCTCCGGCGAGGGGGCCTGGTTCGAGGATGTCGACGGACATCGCTATCTCGATATGAACCAGGCCGATCTGGCCGCGACCCTGGGCTTCGCGCCCAAACCCATCGTCGAGGCGGTGCAGGAGCGCGCTGCGGGGGGCAGCGCCTTCATGCTGCCGACCGACGACGGCATCCTGGCGACGGAGGAACTGGCACGCCGCTGCGGCTTGCCCTTCTGGCAGTTTGCCGGCTCGGCCTCGGCCGCCAACACCGAGGCGCTGCGGCTTGCCCGCCTGGCAACGGGCCGAGAGAAGGTCGTCCTGTTCGAGGGCAAGTACCACGGCCACATCGACGAGAGCCTGGGCAGCGACGGTGTCTTCTTGGGCCTTCCGCATGACGCCGGTGCCGACATCCGCCAGATCGCCTTCAACGATCTCGACGCACTGAAAGCAGCCCTCGCACCCGGCGACGTCGCCGCCCTGATCGCCGAGCCGGCGCTGACCAACTGTGGCCTGGTCTTTCCCGACCCGGGCTTCTGGGCGGACGCCAGAGCGCTCTGCCGCTCGGCCGGCACGCTTATGATCATGGACGAGGCACACACCCACTCTTTCGCTTACGGTGGCCTGACCAGGGCCTGGGCGCTGGAGCCGGACATCGTGACCCTGGGCAAGGGTCTGGGCAGTGGCATCGCCTTTGCCGTCTATGGCATGTCGAAAGAGCTTGGCAGCCTCATGACCGACAAGCTGGACGTCGACGTCGGCCCGGACGGTCTGGCCACCGGCGGCACCACCTATGCAAATCCAATCGCATTGGCCAGTGCTCGGGCGGCCCTTCAACACTGTTTGCGTGAAGAGGACTACGCGCGCACAGAGCGTCTGGGACGGCGTCTGGCCGATGGCTTGCAGGGCCTCTTCGGGCGCCGCGGCCTGGATTGGCGGGCACCGCAGATCGGCGGCCGCAGCGGCTGGGTGTTGGCGCCTGACTTGCCGCGCAACGCCGTCGAGGCCGCACAGTCCCTGGACCCGCGCTTCGTCGATGCGCGCCGCCACTTCATGGCCAATCGTTCGGTCTGGGAGGCGGTGGCCTCGGCCGGCCCCGCCTGCTCCTTCGCGCATGGCGACCAGGAGGTCGAGCGCTATCTGGAGGTCGCCGAGGCCTTCCTCAGGACGGCACTGGACTGATCCCGGCAGGCCGCAAGGGGGAGGGAGCCTTTTCAATGACCGACCGCGGCAATCTCCTGATTCTGATGAGCGACGAGCAGGCGCCCTGGGCGCTGGGCTGTCTGGGACGGGCGCCGATCGACACGCCGCACCTGGACCGGCTGGCCGCACAGGGAACCGTCTTCACCCAGGCCTACACCAATTCGCCGATCTGCGTCTCCGCGCGCGCCGCGCTGCAGACCGGGCGCTATGTGCACCAGATCGGCTGCTGGGACAGCGCACAGCCCTATCGCGGGCAACCGAAAGGCTGGGCGCACGACCTGCGCAGCGCCGGGGCAACGGCCGTCTCGGTCGGCAAGCTGCACTTCGGCTCCAGCGCCGAGGACAACGGCTTCGAGCCGGAGATCCTGCCGCTGCATGTCAAGGACGGTCTGGGCTGGCTGCCCGGTCTGCTCCGCCGACCGCTGGGCAGCTTTCCAGCCGCCGCCGAACTGGCCGCCGATGTCGGTCCCGGTGTCAGCCCCTATCACGCCTATGACCGCAAGGTCGCGGCACGATCGGCCGCGTGGCTGACCGAGGAGGCACCGCGGGACCGCCCCTGGACCCTGCTCGCCTCCTTCGTCTCGCCGCACTATCCGCTGGTAGCGCCGCCTTCCTACTATGCGCGCTATGCGGCGCGCGACCTGCCGCCGCCGACGCCACCACCCGGCGCGACCGACCATCCTGCCCTTGCCAGGCTGCTGGCCTTCTTCGACTACGACCGCCACTTCACCGAGGAAGGCCGCAGGCAGGCCCGCATCGCCTACTTTGGTCTGGTCAGCTTCCTCGACGACCTCGTAGGCCAGGTGCTGCAGGGGCTGCAGGCCAGCGGACAGCACGAGAAGACCACCATCCTCTTCCTCTCTGACCATGGCGAGATGCTGGGCAACCAGAGCATCTGGGCCAAGTCCGTCATGTTCGAGGATTCCCTGGGCATTCCGATGATCCTGGCCGGCCCCGGCCTGCCGCGCGGCAAGCAGCTGGCAACGCCCGTCTCGCTGGTGGATGTTGCGCCAACGGCCCTGCGCGCGGTGCTGGACAGCAACGATGCAACAGGCCCCGGCCGCGCCCTGCAGGAGATTGCGCGAGAGGGCGAGGACCCGGACCGCCCGCTCTTCGCCGAGTATCACGACGGCGGCAGCGACACCGGCATCTTCGCCTACCGCCGCGGCCGTTGGAAGCTGGTGCACTACGAGGGCGAGCGCCCGCAGCTCTTCGACCTGAAGGCCGATCCGCAAGAACTGAACGATCTGGGCGCTTCGCCGGCGCATCGGGAGACAATCGCAGCACTGACGGCTGGCCTGCGCGAGATCGTCGACCCCAGCGATGCCGACGCCAGGGCCTTCGCCGATCAGGCCGACCTGATCGATCGGCTGGGCGGTCGCGCCGCCGTCGAGGCCCGCACGCAGGATCTGGGGTTCAATTTCTCGCCGCCGCCGAGCAGCTAGCGCAAACCCCGAGCAGACGGACTCGTCTGCGACGACGATTTGCGACAGGAAACAAATCCGCCTAAAGCGGCCAGACCAGCAGGATCATCGGCACGGAGACGCCGATGATCAGGATTTCCAGCGGCAGGCCCATGCGCCAGTAGTCGCCGAAACGATAGCCGCCGGGGCCCATGATGAGCGTGTTGTTCTTGTGTCCGATCGGGGTCAGGAAGGCGCAGGAGGCCGCAACGGCGACCGTCATCAGGAAGGCGTCGGCATTGACCTCGAGACGCTGCGATAGGTCGAGCGCGACGGGTGCTGCGATCACGGCGGTCGCCGTGTTGTTCATGACGTCCGACAGGGTCATGGTCACCACCATCAGCACAGTCAGCACCACCCAAGCCTCGGCCCCTTCCGTCATGTAGAGAATGCCGCCAGCCAGAAGCGCCGTGCCGCCGCTGTCTTCCAAGGCCGCACCGATGGGAATCATCGAGCCCAGCAGAACGATCACCGACCACTCCACCGATTGGTAGAGTTCGCGCATCGGCACGATCTTCAGAACCACGAAGAGCACAGCCGCCGCCGCCAAGGCCACCGGCAGATAGAGAAAACCCAGGCTTGCCAGGATGATGGCGGCGGCAAAGATGGCGACGGCCATCTTCGCCTTGTCGCGCTGGATCACCTGCAGGCCGCGCTCGGCCAGGGGCAAGGCGCCCATGCGCTGGCAGGCTTCCGGCAGGCTGTCGGCCGGGCCCAGCAACAGCAGGATGTCGCCTGCCCGAATCTGCAGGCGGCGCAGGCGCTGGCGCAGGCGTTTGCCCTGGCGCGACAGACCCAGCAGGCGCACACCGAGACCCTGCAAGGTCGGCGTAAAGAGGGCACTGCGCCCGACGATCGAAGCACCCTCGGGCACTACGGCTTCGAGCAGCTCCAGATCCTTGCCTTTCAACACCTCCGCGCCATGCCGCTCTTCGACAAGGGTAAGGCCGTGCGCACCTGCATGCTTCTCGATGGCTTCGGGACCGGCTTGGATCACCAAGACGTCGCCGGCTTCGATCGGCAGGCGCCGCGCGCCGCCCGGTAGGTACTGCCCCTTGCGGATCAGGCCGAGGTACTGCAGGCCGTCGTCTTCCTCTGCCTCCAGCTCAGCCAGGCTCTGGCCAATGGCCGCGGCCTCTTCCGGCACGGAAAGCTCGGCAATGTAGTCCTGCAGCGCGAAGAGCTCTTCCGCCGCACCCTGCTGAACCCGATCCTTGGGCAGCAACCGCCAGCCGATCACCGCCACGAAAAGGACCCCGGCGACCGCGGAAACCACGCCGACCGGGGCGAAGTCGAACATGGCGAAGGAACTGCCCAAGGCCTCTTCGCGGAAACTCGCCACGACGATGTTGGGTGGAGTGCCGATCAGGGTGATCATGCCCCCCAGGATCGAGGCGAAAGACAGCGGCATCAGAGTCAAGGCCGCACTGCGCTTGGCCGCCTTGGCGGCCTGCAGATCGACCGGCATCAGCAAGGCAAGGGCTGCCACATTGTTCATCAGGGCCGAGAGCGCTGCCGCAAGCGAGGCCATGATGGCGATGTGGCGGAAGAGGCTGCGCTTGGCGTCGACCATGTAGCCGGCCACCAGCTCGACGACGCCGGAATTGGAAAGCCCGCGGCTGATCACCAGGACCAGCGCGATCACCACGGTCGCCGGATGGCCGAAGCCGCTGAAGGCCTTGTCCACCGGCACCAGCCCCAGGATCAACGCCAGCACCAGCCCGGTGAAGGCCACCAGGTCATAGCGCCAACGGCCCCAGATCAGGAAGACGAAGAGCAGGCCCAGAAGGCCGAAGAGCAGTGCCTGATCCTGGGTCATGTCATCCCGGCCCAGAAACTAGGCCAGGCGCTCCGCATGCCAGGCGATGTGCTCGCCGATGAAGGTCGAGACGAAGTAGTAGGAGTGATCGTAGTCCGGCTGGAGGCGCAGGGTCAGCGGGACATTGCGCTCGGCACTGGCGGCCTCGAACTTCTCCGGCTGCAAGGCCTCGCCCAGGAACTGGTCGGCGGCACCCTGGTCGATCAGGATATCCGAGTTCCAGCCGCGCTCTTGCATCAGCACGCAGGCATCGTGCTGGCGCCAGAGGGCCTCGTCGTCGCCCAAGTAACCGCCGAGCGCCTTGTGGCCCCAGGGGACGGAGCTGGGATTGACGATCGGCGCGAAGGCGGAGAGCGAGTGATAGCGATCGGGGTTGGCCAGCGCGATGGTCAGCGCCCCGTGCCCGCCCATCGAGTGGCCGGTGATGCCGCGTCGCCCCTCGAGGATGGGAAACTCGCCCTCAACCAGGGCCGGCAGCTCGTCCCGGCAGTAGCTCAGCATGTGATAGTGCTCCGACCACGGCATCTGCGTGGCGTTCACGTAGAAGCCGGCACCAGAGCCGAAGTCGTAGGCATCGACATCCGGCACATCGTCACCGCGCGGCGAGGTGTCGGGGAAGACCAGCATCAGGCCGTGCTCGGCGGCATAGCGCTGTGCGCCGGCCTTCACCGTCGCATTCTCCCAGCTGCAGGTCAGGCCCGAGAGGTAGTAGAGGACCGGCACCTTGCCGTCGCGCGCTTGCGGCGGCTGATAGACCGAAAAGACCATGCGGGTCCTGGTCGCCTCGCTCTGGTGCGCGTAGACGCCCTGCACGCCGCCAAAGCAGGCATGCTCTTCCAAGGTCTCCAGGCTCATCTCGTCTCCTGTTGTTCTATGAAACTGGCCCCGGCCGTTGGGCCGGGGCGCTCGGTTACGCTTGGTTCTGCTTAGTAGACCACGACGCTGCGGATCGATTCGCCCGCATGCATCAGATCGAAGCCCTTGTTGATGTCTTCCAGCGCCAGGGTGTGGGTGATCATCGGGTCGATCTGGATCTTGCCGTCCATGTACCACTGCACGATCTTCGGCACGTCGGTGCGGCCGCGGGCCCCGCCGAAGGCCGTGCCGCGCCACGAGCGCCCGGTGACCAGCTGGAACGGCCGGGTAGAGATCTCTTGGCCGGCGCCGGCGACCCCGATGATGATGCTCTCGCCCCAGCCTTTGTGAGCGCACTCGAGGGCTTGGCGCATGACGTTCACATTGCCGATGCACTCGAAGGAGTAGTCGGCACCGCCGCCGGTCAGCTCCACCAGATGTGCAACCAGATCGCCCTCGACCTCCTTGGGGTTGACGAAATGGGTCATGCCGAAGCGCTCGCCCCAGGCCTTCTTGTCGTTGTTCATGTCGACGCCGACAATCATGTTGGCGCCGACCAGACGCAGGCCCTGCAGCACATTGAGGCCGATGCCGCCCAGGCCGAAGACCACGCAGTTGCTGCCGGGCTCGACCTTGGCCGTGTTGATCACGGCACCGATGCCGGTGGTGACGCCGCAGCCGATGTAGCAGACCTTGTCGAAGGGTGCCTCGGGGTGGATCTTCGCCAAGGAGATCTCCGGCAGGACCGTGTGATTGGCGAAGGTCGAGGTGCCCATGTAGTGGAAGAGCTTCTCTCCCTTCAGCGAGAAGCGCGAGGTGCCGTCGGGCATCAGGCCTTGACCCTGCGTCGTGCGGATCGCCTGGCAGAGATTGGTCTTGGGGTTGAGGCAGTAGTCGCACTCGCGGCACTCGGGCGTGTAGAGCGGGATCACATGGTCGTCCGGCTTCAGGCTGGTGACGCCGGGTCCGACCTCACGGACGACGCCGGCACCTTCGTGGCCAAGGATTGCCGGGAACAGGCCTTCGGGATCGGCGCCGGAGAGCGTGAATTCGTCGGTATGGCAGATGCCGGTCGCCATGATCTCGACCAGGACCTCGCCCTCTTTCGGGCCTTCCAGGTCGACCTCTGTGATCTCCAGTGGCTTGCCGGCTTCGAAAGCCACCGCTGCGCGCGTCTTCATTGATTTTTCACTCCGAGCAGTGTTTGATTCTCTTTTCCCGGCGGCGATGCTAGTCGAAGAGGCGCGCATACGAAAGCATCGAACGCAGTCCTCTTCAAAGAGCCCCCCGGAAACTGCTTGTGCCCTGCACTGACTTATCAAGGTCTTGGGCAAGGAGAGCGGCGCGCGGCGCTGCCGGGCGCATCGTAAGCGGCGCTCGACCCAGTTCCAATGGGGCAGTCCCAAGGGCTTGATATGACAGCCCTTCGGGTCGCTGCCGGAGCCGCGATTGCCGCCCATGTCAGGAGCGGGGGGCGCCGGCTTGACGATGCGCCCGGCAGCGATGCAGGACACGAGCAGTTTCCGGACGGGTTCTAAGGAGAGCGAGATGACGCAAGTTGACCTACGCATCACCAAGGCCAGGCTGATCGACGGAACCGGCGGAACGTCGGAACCGGGCGGCATCGCCGTGAAGGATGGCAAGATCGTCGCGCTGGGCGATGTCTCGGCCTATCGCGCCGGTCGCGAGATCGATGGCACAGGGCTTGCCCTGGCGCCGGGCTTCATCGACGTGCACACGCACGACGACCGCGCGCTGCTGTCCAACCCGACCATGGACTGCAAGGTGAGCCAGGGTGTGACCAGCGTGGTTACCGGCAACTGCGGCGTCAGCCTGGCACCGCTGTCGCCCAGCGTGCGCCCGCCCGGCCCGCTCGACCTGCTGAGCGCCGATCCGGCGGACTTCTTCGGCGACTTCGGCGCCTATCTGGATCGCCTGGACAGCGAGCCGGCGGCCACCAACGCGCTCTGCCAGGTCGGCCATGCCAGCCTGCGCGTCGCCGCCATGGCAGACCTGGACCGCCCGGCCGACCAGGGCGAGATCGCCGCCATGCGCCGTAGCCTGGAGACGGCGCTGGAGCAAGGCGCGATCGGGCTGTCCACCGGTCTTGCCTATGCCCCTGCCTCTGCAGCGCCCACCAGCGAGATCCTGGCGCTGGCCGGGGTGATGGGCCAAGGGCGCGGCCTGCACAGCACCCACATGCGCAACGAGGGCGAAGCGATCACCGCCGCCCTGGAAGAGACCTTTCGGATTGGCCGTGAAGCCGGCGTTCCGCTGGTGATCTCGCACTTCAAATGCAGCGGCCGGAAGAGCTTCGGGCGTTCGGCCGAGACATTGGGACTGGTAGAGGCCGCGCGTCAGGCCCAGCGGGTCGGCGTCGACGTCTATCCCTATCACGCCTCTTCGACCATCCTGGAGGCCAGCTACATCGAGGAAGCCGAGCGCGTGCTGGTGACCTGGTCGGAATCCCACCCCGAGCAGCAGGGTCGCGACCTGGCCGACATCGCCGCCGACTGGGGCCTCGATCCCCTGGCCGCGGCCGAGCGCCTGCAGCCGGCCGGCGCCGTCTACTTCGCCATGGACGAGGCCGACGTGCAGCGCATCCTGGCCCATCCTTGCAGTATGATCGGCTCCGACGGCTTGCCGCACGACAGCCATCCCCACCCACGACTCTGGGGCACTTTTCCGCGCGTCTTGGGCCACTACGCCCGCGATGTCGGGCTCTTCAGCCTGGAGGAGGCGGTGCGCAAGATGACGGCACTGCCGGCCCGCACTTTCGGCCTGACCGACCGCGGCACCCTGGCGCCCGGCATGGCCGCCGACCTGGTGCTCTTCGATCCGGCCGCGGTGCTGGACCGGGCCAGCTTCGAGGCACCCAAGCAGGCCGCCGCCGGCATCGCCGAGGTCTGGGTCAACGGCGACAGCGTCTGGCGCGACGGCGCCCCGACCGGCGCGCGGCCCGGTCGCGCGATCCGGCGCGGCAGCCTCACCTTTTGAGCGTCAGAGCTTGAACGCCTGGGCATCGCAAAAGGGTCCGACATCCCGATGAAGGCAGGTCTTCCTGTCTGACGCTATCGCCTTCTGGGCGGCACCACCCGGCAGAAGTGGCCCTTGGATTGCAGGGTTTTGCAGGCGCGCTGAGCCTCGCTCTTTTTCAGGTTGGCAAAGCGCGCCTGGTATTTTGCCGCGCCCACGCCCTTGGCGCGGGTGATGCGCTGCTGGGAGAAGCCAAGCGCGGAGGTCAAGCGGCGCAGGCTGCGCATCTTGCGGTTGGCCAGGCTGTAGGTGCGAAAGTTGCCGACGTGGATCGCATATGGCCCGCGGGCGGCACGCGGTGCGGCGCCGTAAATGCAGTCGGCCGGGGTCAGCACGACCGGCGCCGTCTCGCCATTCAGCTCCGGCAGCTTGTCAGCCGGCACCAGCAGCGGGGTACCGCTGAGCGCCATACGGCTGGGAGCCAGATCCTCGTCGATGGCATCCAGTTTCTCGTAGGCCCGTTCCATCAATCCATGCGCCAGCTGGCGGCGCTCGTCCGGCGAGCGGGCGCCCAATATCACGCCGATCACCCGCCTGCCCTCACGCTCGGTAGAGACCACGAGGTTATAGCCCGACTTGCAGGTGAAGCCGGTCTTCATCCCATCGGCGCCGTCCAGGCTGCTGAGGATTCCATTGATATTGCCCAGCCAGGCGCTGCCGTAGTTGAAGCCGCCCTTGCCGAACAGCGGGTAGCGTCGTGGCAGATCGATCAGGAGCGCGCGGGCGAGGATCGCCATGTCTCGCGCCGTCGTCAGCTGCTCGTCGGCCGGCAGGCCGTTGGCATTGACGAAGTTGCTGCGGGTCATGCCCAGCCGTCTCGCGGTCTGGGTCATCTGCTGGGAGAAGCGCTCTTCGCTGCCGGCCACCGCCTCGGCCAGCACCACCGCTGCGTCGTTGGCCGAGCGCAGCAGCATGGCCTCGATCGCCTTGCCGACGGTGATCTTGTCGCCCTGGCTCAAGCCCAAGGCGACCTCCGGCTGGGACCCGGCCGACTTGGAGACAGTGAGTTCTTGATCCCACTCCAGGTGCCCCAGCGCCAGCGCCTCGAAGCTGAGGTAGGCGGTCATCAGCTTGGTCAGCGAGGCTGGATGCCAGAGCCGGTCGGCCTCCTGCGCCTCGAGGATGCGTCCATCCTCGAAGGAGACGCTGAGGAGCGCTGCAGCGGCAGCGCCGCCAAGCGGAGCAGCCGGCAGCACAAGCAGCAGGCAAAGCAGGCGCAATACCGCTGTCAGTCGAAGAGCCCAGCTCGAAATTGCTTGTGCCCTGCACTGACTTATCAAGGCCTTGGGCAAGGCGAGTGGCGGGCAGCGATGCCGGGCGCATCGTAAGCGGCACACGACGCAGTCCCAAGGCCTTGATAAGTCAGCCCTTCGGGTCGCTGCCGGAGCCGCGACTGCCGCGTCGCGGCGGCCTGACGATGCGCCCGGCATCGCCGGCGCCACCGCTCCTAACATTCGCAACTCCGGCAGCGATGCAGGGCACAAGCAGTTTCGAGCTGGGCTCTAAGAAGCACGCGCGTCAGACCTTACCCTCGTCTGGCTGAACCTCTGCCGTCTCCATCCCCGCAGTCGGCGGCCGCTGGCCCATCCGGGTGCGCTGCGGCGTCTGCTTGAAACGCTCGCGATAGCGCTTGGCGAAGTGCGAGGCCGAGACGAAGCCGCAGGCCAAGCCGACCTCGGTCACCGAGAGGCTGGAGTGCGACAGCAGCCAATGCGCCCGCTGCAAGCGCAGCTCGACATAGTGCGCCCGGGGCGTGCAGCCGAGATAGCGCTGGCAGAGACGTTCCAGCTGCCGCACCGAGATCTCGGAGAACTCGGCCAGTTCGACCGTGGAGAGCGGCTCTTCCAGGTTGGCCTCCATGAAGCGCACGGCCTCCAGCAGCTTGGGGTGCCCGACCCCGACGCGCTGGCGCAGCGCCATGCGCTGCTCGGCTTCCAGGCCGCGGATCCGCTCGTGCAGAAACTGTTCGGCCACCTGCAGGGCCAGATCATGGCCGTGGTCGCGCTCGATCAGATGCAGCATCATGTCCAGGGACGCTGTGCCGCCGGCACAGGAGAAGCGAGAGCGGTCCAGGCAATAGAGGCCACTGCGTACCTCCAGCTCAGGATACATTTCCATCAGGCTGGGCTGGCAGCGCCAATGGATGGTGCAGGCATAGCCCTCCAGCAGGCCGGCCGCCGCCAAGACATGCGTACCATCGGATATCGCACCCAGTCGCGCGCCTTGGTGGGCATGGCGACGCAGCCAGGCGAAGGCTTGTTTGTCGGCAAAAAGATGGGCATCGAGACCGCCACAGACGGCAACGCTGTCAAAGACGCTCTCTTCGGACAGATCGGCTTGTGCGTTGATCTCTATTCCATTCGAAGAGGCCATGGGCCGGCCATCTGCCGTCACCACCTGCCAGTCGTAGAGGCTGCGCCCGGAGAGGACATTGGCAACGCGCAGCGGTTCGACCGCAGCAGTAAAGGCAAGCATCGCAAAGCGGGGCAGCAGCAGGAAGCCGAAGCGCGTGGTGCTCGTCGCCTCTCCGCCTTCATACGGCGCCTTGTCCATGGCTTTCTCCATTTCAGGCCGAGGCCTTGTCTCGCTCCAAAATCTCTCGTGCCGCCACGCCGTCCGCCTGCATCTGCTCCATCAGGGCCGGCAGGCCGTCGAAGGTCATCTCGCCACGCAGGCGCTCCACCAGGGCAACCCGCAGGCGTCGACCGTAAAGATCGCCCGAAAAGTCAAAAAGATGCGCCTCGAGCAGGGGGCGATCGTAGGCGAACATGGGGGAAATGCCTAGATTGGCGACACCGGAGTACCAACGCGTTTCGGCCTCGTCCTCGATCGCCACCCGCACGGCATAGACACCATAGGCCGGACGCAGACTCTCACCCAGGTCGATATTGGCCGTCGGCATACCCAGGTCCCTGCCCCGTTTGGCGCCGTGCAGGACGCGCCCGCCAATCTCCCAGTTGCGCCCCAGGATCTCGGCCGCCGCCGGCATCTCGCCGGCCTTCAGGTGCTCGCGCAATCGTGTGGAGGAGAGCGCCTCTCCATCCTCTGCCGCGACCCGGCCCAACACCGTGACGCCGAAGCCGTAGTGCACGCCCAGCTCTTGCAGCAGGGCCGGATTGCCGCCGCGTTTGGCACCGAAGTAGAAGTTGTCGCCGACCACGACCTGGGCAACGCCAAGACCCCGCACCAGGATCTCGGCAACGAAAGCCTCGGCCGAAAGGCCGTAGAGGCCGGGTTCGAATCGCAGCACGTAGAGCAGATCCAGGCCCAGCTCGCTCATAAAGCGCAGCTTCGCGCGATAGGGCGTCAGGCGAAAGGGAAGCGCGACCCGGCCGAAGACCTGGCGCGGGTGCGGCTCGAAGGTCATGACGCCGCTGGGGCAGCCCAGAGTCACGGCCTTCGCCTGCGCAGCGGCGATCACCGCCTGGTGCCCGCGATGGACACCATCGAAGTTACCGATCGCGATGGACGCGCCGCGCGCGGCCGGGGGCAGGTTGGTGTAATGGCGAAAGAGCCGCATGGCCGGCAAGATGGCCAAAGCCGCGCGTGCCGTCCAGCCCTGCCGAACGCCTTCACGCCTCCTCCGCACTTCGCCGCAGCAAAACCAATATCAGACCAATAATAGACCAAAAAGAGCTAGATATAGTGAATTGGCTGTTATAGGCTTCTGTCCAGAGGCTACGATAACCATCCTGCAGAAAGGTGGAGCATCATGGGCGAGACCAGTCTGAACGCGGACGACTTCCTTCCGAGCCTTGTTCGACCACGATCCTCGTTGGTCATGCAGCCGGGTCTCAAGCGTCGTCGGACCGATCAGGAACTGCATCGCGTCCCCGGCGGCGGCAGCCTGGTGATCGCGCTTGCGGCAGGCGATCGACTGGAGATCACCGATCCGGAAGGGCTGCAGCCTGGCGAGTTGGCAGCCTTTGCCATGGATGGCAGACCGGCTCTGGCAGCATTGGGGGCCGAGGACAACGCGCCGGCGGTGGCACTGCAGACCTCACTGAATGACGGCAGCGTGAGCGCGGCCCGAAGTGCTGCCGGTCTGAAACGGCGGGGCATCGACCTCAAGGCGGCACGCGCACAGACCCTGTTTGGGGGCGATTGTGCGCCTGGAACCAGTGCCGCTTTCACCGCCACCGAACCCTTGGTCGTTGCGATCACCGCCCCGGGCGACGCCATGATGCCAAACGAGCAGAACCCGCCGACCGACCTGGAAGCCACGATCACGCGCGCACAGCCGCCGGCGCTGAACGACATGCCGCTGCCCGATCCACTGGCGGATCCGCTCTACGAACTGCGGGTGAAAGCACGCACGGCGCAGGCCTTCGAAGTCAGGGCCGGCGACTACATCCAGATCATCGACGTGGCCGGGCGCGAGTGCTCCGACTTCGGATGCTTCAATGCAGCTGCTTTGGAGCGCGGCAAGGAATTCATGCCCGACATGATCAACACGCGCTCGATCATGGGCTGCATGTACCCGATGCCGGGACTCTTCGATAAGTACTACGACTTCAACGGCCAGGCCATGCTGGAGGTGATCCAGGATACGGTCGGGCGCCACGACACCTTCGGCGTCGCCTGCACGGCCAAGTACTATGACGACATGGGCTATCCGGGCCACGTCAACTGCTCGGAGAACTTCAACCGCGCGCTGGCGCCATTCGGCGTCGAGGCGCGCGCCGCCTGGGCGACGATCAACTTCTTCTACAACACCGCCATTGACGATGCCCATGTCTACTCGCTGGACGAGCCCTGGAGCCGTCCCGGCGACTATGTGCTGATGCGCGCGACGCAGGACATGGTCTGCTGTTCCTCGGCCTGTCCCGACGACACCACATCGGCCAATGGCTGGAATCCGACCGACATCCACGTCCGGGTCTACGGACAGGAAAACCTCTTCAAGAAATCGGTGGCCTATCGCATGACGACAGACGCAGCACCGCGCGAGACGCGCGAGACCGGCTTTCATCCCCGCACCTCTGCCTTGACCCGGCACTTCGGCGAGTACCGCGGTTTCTGGCTGCCGAACCACTACCACAACGAGGGTCCGGAGGCCGAGTACTGGGCCTGCCGCGAGGCGGCGATCGCCATGGACCTCTCTGCCTTGCGCAAGTTCGAGGTCTTCGGCCCCGACGCCGAGACTCTGTTGCAGACGGCGCTTACCCGCAACGTGCGCAAGCTGGCGCAGGGTCAGGTGGTCTATTCGGCCATGTGCTACGAGCACGGCGGGATGATCGACGACGGCACGCTCTTCCGCCTGGGCCCAGACACCTTCCGCTGGATCTGCGGCGACGACTACTGCGGCGTCTGGCTGCGCGAGCTGGCCGAGAAGCTGAACCTGAAGGCCTGGATCAAGAGCTCGACGGATCAGATGCACAACATCTCCGTCCAGGGCCCCAAGAGCCGCGAGATCCTGGGCGATGTGGTCTGGACTCCCGACGCGCAGCCAAAGCTGACCGAGATCGGCTGGTTCCGTTACACCGTCGGCCGGATCGGCGATCATAACGGCGCCCCGCTGGTGGTCAGCCGCACCGGCTATACCGGCGAACTGGGCTATGAGGTCTGGTGCAACCCACGCGACGCCGTCGCCGTCTGGGACGCCGTGATGGAGGCCGGCAAGCCGCACGGCATCAAGCCCTTGGGCCTGACCGCGTTGGATACGCTGCGCATCGAATCCGGCCTCATCTTCTTCGGCTATGACTTCTGCGAGCAGACCGACCCCTTCGAGGCTGGCATCGGCTTCACCGTGCCGCTGAAGTCCAAGGAAGACGACTTCGTCGGCCGCGAGGCGCTGATCCGCCGCAAGGAAAATCCGCAGCGCAAGCTGGTCGGGCTGGAACTCGACGGCAATGACGCGATGGCGCACGGCGACTGCGTCCACATCGGCCGCCCGCAGATCGGCGTGGTGACCAGTGCGACCCGCTCGCCGATCCTCAGAAAGTCCGTCGCTTTGGCCCGCCTCGACATCGCGCACGCCGAGGTCGGCACGGAGGTCACGGTCGGCAAGCTGGACGGCCACCAGAAGCGCCTGCCGGCCAAGGTGGTCCCCTTCCCCTTCTATGACCCCAAGAAAGAGAAGCCGCGCTCCTAACCCTTCGTGTGATGGTCCTGGAGAACTGTTTCACGCTTGCGAAGGAACACCCTTCGGTTTCTCGTGGGTTTCGCTCTCGCTGTCGCTCTGGTCGGCCAAGGCCCCGCCGACACCCTGATCGTTGCCAACAAGTACGAGGGCACGGTCAGTTTCATCGACTGGGAGAGCGGGCAGGAGGTCGCCCGGCCTGAGACCGGCCCCTCCCCGCACGAGGTGGCCCTCTCGCCCGACGGCACCCGCGTGGTCGTGGTCTCTTACCTGGAAGGCGGCAACATCGGGCGCGGGGTTGAAAACTGCGCACAAATAACCAGATATAGGCAGCGATTTTATACCATCAGTACAAGATGGGACGCTGTCCGATCTGTGGGCGGCTGTTTTCCATAACAAAAGTCAAACTGTCCTTCCTGTGAATCGTGCACTGCGTATGGGCAGATGGCCGGTGTGATCGCATAGGGTCACGCCGTTCATGACCCTCCACTACACCTTCGTCGTTAGTGGCTACATTGCCCGCTAGCGACGAGTGGATCGACCAACGCAGAACAAGAGCTTCGCCGGAGAGCAACGCATCTCGGCGATTTCTGGCCTTGCGGGTGCAACTGTGGTGGCTCCCACGGTTTCTCGTGCTCCCACCGAATTGGGCGCCATGCCGGCGGTTAGCGTCCAATAGGTTTATTGGTCCTCATTAACCATGAACCTAAGCGCCAGACCCCGAGCCTGGGCGCATCTCTACTTACGCAAAGACCAATCGTTTCAATCGCTTGAACCACCCAAAAGGACCACAAATGGAACCCGAACCAAAGGCTGCAAATAGCAAGCAGCCCTTTGTCAAAGAGACGCAATCGGCGCCATCCGAATACCCGACCAATCCGAGGCGCACTATCAAATCAGCACACCCAACCCCTTGGGCGGTTACAGGGGCGCCTACAGCAATTGTGTATTGCGAAGGGAACTTCGCGAAGACAGACGGAAAGACCGCCAATGGCCTTGTCAGGCATTCGCAAGCCTACCGCATCGTCTCAGTGATCGACAGCGATCACGAAGGGCAGGACAGCGGTCAAGTCCTCGACGGCGTTATCAATCATATCCCAATTTTCGGCGACCTCGAAACGGCCGTCGACCACGGGATCGCGGTTCCAGACACCCTCGTTTACGGTATGGCACCCTCAGATGGAAAATTATCGCCTAAGGATCGCGGTGTTGTTCTGGATGCGATGGCGCTCGGCATGAACATCGTCAGCGGGCTGCATGAATACCTTGGCGATGACCCTGAATTCTCTACCTTTGCCAGATCCCGCAATGTTTCCATACGCGACATACGCAAGCCACGGCCCAGCAAAGACATGCGCCTGTTTGACGGCAGTGTCGGCGCCGTAGAGGCGATCCGAATTGCTGTGCTGGGAACCGATTGTGCGATTGGGAAACGGACGACGGCCACTGTGCTTGCCAACGCTTTGAATGCGCAAGGAATAAAGACGGTGCTGGTCGGCACCGGCCAAACTGGACTGATGCAGGGCGCCAAGTACGGCGTCGCGATGGACTCGGTGCCGCCGCAGTTTTGTTGCGGCGAGCTGGAGCGCGCCGTCGTCGCGGCATCCCTGGGCGAACGGCCCGATGTCATTCTGATCGAAGGTCAAGGCGCGCTTAGCCATCCGGCCTTCTGCACGTCTGCGTTCATTCTTCGCGGCAGCCAACCACACGCAGTCATCCTTCAGCACGCGCCCAAGCGCGCGCATCGCTGCGACTTTCCAAGCATGGCAATGCCAAATCCAAGCGACGAAATAGCCCTCATTGAGGCCTTCGCCGATACCAGAGTAATAGGTATGACGATCAATCATGAAGGCATGACGGATTCCGAGATTGGAGCCGCCATCACAGTCTACTCGCGTAGCCTTAATCTCCCCGTCACCGACGCGCTCAGCCGTCCCGCGGCACGGCTGGCGGAGCTGGTGCTTTCTGCTTTTCCCTGGTTACGGTCTATCCCGGTCGTGGCAGCGGAATGATTGCACCGCGCGTCGAGATTGCCCCCGACAAGATCCGTCACAACACGCGGTGCCTCGTCGATCGCCTGAAGCCCCGTGGAATCGATGTGACCGGCGTGACCAAGGCCGTCTGCGGTCACCCAGCTGTTGCGATTGCCATGCTTGAAGGCGGCGCGATTGGCCTTGCAGACGCGCGGATCTCAAATATTGAGCGCATGCGTAACGCCGGGATCACCTGTCCCATATCCATGATCCGCACCCCGATGCTGAGCCAGGTGGACCAGGTCGTCGAAAGTTGTGACGTCAGCTACAATACAGAGCCAGCCGTTGTCGCGGAACTGGCAGCGGCCGCCCAGCGCAGGCGCATTGTTCATAACGTCATCCTAATGGTCGAGATGGGGGACATGCGCGAAGGGATCTCCCCGAAAAACCTAGACTCGATAGCACGCTGCGTGTTCGAGACGCCCGGCGTCGCCCTGAAGGGAATCGGTACAAACTTCTCCTGCCTGAACAAGGTGGCACCGAACTCTAGTGTGATGGCGGAGCTATCGAGTCTTGTCAGCGATATTGAAGAGTCCTGCGGCTCTGGGCTTGAAACGGTATCAGGCGGCAACTCGTCCAGCCTCACCTGGGCGCTGGGGTCCGGTCCGACCGGCCGCACCAACAATTTGCGGTTGGGGGAAGCGATTCTGCTTGGCGTAGACCCGCTTTCGCATCAGAGAATCAGCGGACTGCATAATGATGCTTTCACACTCGCCGCCGAGGTGATCGAAACGACAACAAAATCGGAAGCCATTCTGCTGCAGATTGTCGATTCCGGCTTTTCATCCTTGCGTCTTTTGCCGGAAGACCATCAGAGAACGCGAATAATCCTTGCCATTGGGCTTCAGGATACCGATGCTAGAGGCTTAACCTTTCCTGCAGGGATCACTTTCATTGGGGCAACAAGCGATCACTTGATCGTGGATGCACCCGATTGTCGAATGCGACCAGGATGCGAGATGAAAATTCAAATGAACTACACGGCACTCATGCGGGCCATGAGTGCCCCCGATATAGTGCAAGTGCTCCATGACGATACGCCTTTGCCAAGGCTCGAATTGGTTGAACACTCTCGTCCAGATTTGGCGTCGATGTGATGCCGACAGCGTCCAAAGCGAACGCCGAACTTCATGACGAGAAGCCGTCCAGACAGGCAAGAGCCGACGTCCCCAAGGCACGGCTTTGCTTGCGTTGCGGAACGGATTTTGACAGTGCCGGCTTTGGAGACAGGATATGCCGCCGCTGCAAATCCACCAGCACATGGCGCAACGGCACCTCGAACAGGTAGCACCAAGGCAAATTCACGTTGGCGCGCGTCTGCGTTTTCCTTTCAGTTGATCGGCCGATGAAAACCTTGCCCTGCGGCCCCGCCTCGAGACGGGGCATTGGTGTCATCATTTCGGGCTTGCGCGGCACCTCCCAGCACTGACAGGGTCGGGCCGATCAACAAGCCGAAGAGCCTGCAAGATGTCCCGTCCGCGCAACGTCCTATTCCTCGCCGGCGATCAATGGCGTGCCGATTGCCTTGGCTGTATGGGCCATCCCCTCGTGCAGACGCCGCGACTGGATCGACTGGCAGCAGAGGGCACCCTGTTCCGCCGCCACTTCGCCAATGCCAGTCCTTGCGGGCCGTCGCGAAGCTGCCTGCTGACCGGCAGCTACCTCATGACCAACCGGGCTGTGCGCAATGGTACGCCGGTCGATCGGCGCTTCACGAACCTGGCACTGGAGGCACGCAAAGCAGGGCTCTTCGCCAGCCTCTTCGGCTACACCGACACCGGCGAGGATCCGCGCGGCAGGGGCGCGGCCGACCCCGAATTACAGCAGTATGAGGGCGTGATGCCCGGCTTCGAGGCCGGCTGCCGCATCGACGAATCGCTAAGGCCTTGGCGCGCGCACCTGCTGGCCAAGGGCTATCCGGACCTGCCCGACGACCATCACGGCATGTTCGAGCCAAAGGACGGCCGTATGGGCGGACCGTCGCTCTTTCGCCGGGAGGACAGCCTGACGGCCTTCCTGGCCGACAAGGTGATCGACTGCATGCGCGTGAACCGGGACCGCGGTTGGCTCATCCATGCCACCTTCTGGCATCCTCATCCGCCGCTGCGCGCCTCGGAGCCCTGGAACAGCCTCTACGATCCGGGCGACACCGCACAAGCGGCGAGTGGCGCCGATCCGGAGCTGCATCCCTTCCACGCCTACTGCTTGAAGGGCGGTGCCGATCTGCGAGAGTACCTGGGCAGCGCTGCTGCCGGGCGGGAGCTGGATGCGGAGATCCTGGCGCACATCCGCGCCAACTACTACGGCCTGATCAGCGAGGCCGATCATCATATCGGCCGCCTGCTCGACACCCTGGAAGAGACCGGCCAGGCCGAGGACACCCTGGTCGTCAGCACGGTGGATCACGGCGAGATGCTGGGCGACCACGGCCTGCTGGGCAAGGCGACGCTCTTCGATCCCGCCTATCACATCCCTCTCATCATCCGTGCTCCCGGACAGCAGGGCGGCCAGGCGGTCGAGGCGCTCACGGAATCCGTCGACCTGATGCCCAGCATCCTGGACTGGTTGGGCGTGCCGGTTCCCGCACAGTGCGACGGCCGCTCGCTCCTGCCCTTCCTTGCCGGCCAGACGCCTACCGACTGGCGACAGGCGGTCTTCTGGGAGCATGATTTTCGCGATGTGGTGACGCGAAAGGCAGAGACCGCTCTGGGCCTGGAAAGTCGGGACTGCAATCTGGCCTGCCTGCGCGGCGAGCGCTTCAAGTACGTCCACTTCGCAAATCTACCGCCGCTGCTGTTCGATCTGGAAACCGATCCACAGGAAACGTGCAACCTGGCCGAAGACCCGGCCTATCGCGCGGTCCGTCTGGAGATGGCCGAGGCCATGCTGCGCCACCGCCAACGCCATGCGGACCAGAGCCTGACCGGCCTGGCGATCACCACGGAGGGCCTGAAAGGCGACCTGGACGCGGCAGGACTGGGGCGGCTTCTTTGAGAGTCCGGGACGGACTCTAAGATTGGGGCTTGGCGAAGGCGGGTTCACCTCCGATATGCACAGGAGAAGACAGGACAAAGAACGAGAGGCGGATCTATGGGCGGTGGGGGTGTGCGTTTCCTAGGGGTGGTACTCCTGCTTGTAACGGTCGGGCTGGTCGGTCTGCAGTCTTGCTCCTCGCCCTCGTCGGGTCAGCCAGCGATCGAGGCAGAGCGCACTTGAGCGCTAAGGGCGACAAGAAGCGCAAGTTCCTGCGCTCGCGCGGGATCTGGCCGATGGCGCTGACCGCCCTCTTCGGGCTCTCTTCGCTTGCGCGCCTGCTGCAGGGTGAGGTCATCGACTTCGGCCAGGGGGTCGCCATGACGGCGATCATGGGTGCGGGAACCTGGTGTCTGCGCCGCGGCCTGGAGCATCAGCGCGGCGAAGGCGGCTTTCCCGGCCGCACGCCAGGCGCCCTGCTGATCGCCTTGTCCACCGCCGGCATGGCCGCGATGCTGGCCGGGCACGGGGTGATGGAGAGCCTGATCCTGGCGATTGCCGCCGGTGCCGGCACGATCATGGCCTATGGCTACGACAAGCCGTTCCGGGCGCCCAGACGCCAATCCGGAGCCGCACCGAACCAAGCCGCCATGAGCGACGCCGAGCGCCTGATCGCAGAGGCCAAGGCCAAGCGCGACCGCCTGATCTCGGCCCGGCACAAGCTGCAGTCGGGACCCAGCACACCGATCATGGACCAGGTCGGCAGGATGGCCGCCGTCGCCGACGAGATCCTGGACGGCATCGGCCAGGACCGCAAAGAGCTGCGCACGGCCAGAAAGGCGATGGCGGGCTACATCCTGGGGCAGCGCATCGACCGCGTGGTGGCGCTGACAAACCGGATCCTGGACCGCATCCGCGAAGATCCGCGCGACCTGCGTCGCGCGCGCAAGTTCATGAACGTCTATCTGGACGGCGCCGCCGAGGTGGCCGAGCGTCTGGTCCGCCTGCAGCACAACGACCGTGAGGCCGCAGCCCAGATGGCGCCGCGCATGGTGGCCCTGCTGGCCGCGATGGAGCGCGCGGCCGAAGAGCTGCACCAGAAGCTCCTGGCCAACGATACCCTCGACCTCGACATACAGATTGAGGTGCTGGAGCAACGCATCCAGCGCGAAGGATTAACGTAAAGAGGATTGAGTGATGAGCGACGATTCCCGCAAAGCGACGACCAGCGACGAGCCGATTATTCTGCCGCCGCCGCCAAAAGACCTATCGGAGATCGAGATCTGCGAGAGTGCGGTGGTCCCGTTAACCGAGGCGCCGCCCGAGCGCAGCGACAAGATCCGCGGGCTGATGGCGCAGATAGACCTCGCCGACAGCGGCTCCATCATGTTCTTCGGCGCCAAGGCGCAGGAGGAGGTGACCGATATCTCCGATTCCATGCTGGAGGGCGTGCGCAACAAGGACACCGGACCTGCCGGCGGCGCGCTGAACGACATGGTGGCGACCCTGCGCGGCTTCGACGTCTCGGATATCGATCCCAACGACAAGCCGGGCTTCTTCGGCCGGCTCTTGGGCAAGGTGAAGCCGGCAGCCATGCTGATCCAGCGCTATGAGACGGTGAAGGTGCAGATCGACGAGATCACCGACCGCCTGGACCGCCACACGACCGAGCTGCTGACCGACATCGCCACGCTGGACAAGCTCTACGACGCGACCCTGGCCTACTTTCACGATCTGGCCGACTATATCTCCGCCGGCGAGGCCAAGCTGGCCGAACTGGACGGGAAGGAGATTCCGGCCAAGGAGAAGGAGGCCGAAGGCGGCGAGATGCTGGCAGCCCAGGCGCTGCGCGATCTGAGCCAGGCGCGCGACGACCTGGAGCGACGGGTGCACGACCTGAAGCTCACCCGCCAGGTTGCCATGCAGGCCCTGCCCTCCATCCGTCTTGTGCAGGAAAACGACAAGAGCCTGACCGGCAAGATCCGCTCTACCGTCACCAACACCGTACCGCTCTGGCGCCAGCAGCTGGCGATCGCCGTGACCGTCGCCCGCTCGGCAGAGGCCGGACGCACCTTGAAGGAAGCAAGCGA
Organism: Kiloniellales bacterium; assembly: GCA_040219175.1. Classification (GTDB taxonomy): domain Bacteria; phylum Pseudomonadota; class Alphaproteobacteria; order Kiloniellales; family JACOMY01; genus JACOMY01. The sequence goes on along the minus strand of JAVJSY010000007.1, from coordinate 167,433 downwards.
CCTCACCAACGAGCTGCTGACCTCCAACGCCGAATCCTTGCGCCAGTCGAACCAGGAGATCCGCACCCAGGTGGAGCGTGGCGTCTTCGACATCGACGCGGTGGAGAAGGCCAACGCCAATCTGGTGGCGACGATCCAGGATTCGCTGCGCATCGCCGACGAAGGCAAGGCCAAGCGCGCCGAGGCCGAGGCCCGCCTGGTCGCCTGCGAGGCCGATCTGAAGCAGACCCTGGCCGCTGCCAAGGCCCGCGCACAGGGCGTTAAATCCAAGTAACGCTGCCCGGAGAAACGCCATGATACTGCGCAAACTGCTGGGCGAGTTCATCGATGTCATCGAATGGACCGACGACAGCCAGGACACCATGGTCTGGCGCTTCGAGCGCTATGGCAACGAGATCAAGAACGACGCCCAGCTGACCGTCCGACCGGGCCAGATCGCGGTCTTCGTCTCCGAGGGGCAGATTGCCGACGTCTTCGCGCCGGGGATGTACACGCTGGCGACCGAGAACCTGCCGATCCTCTCGACCCTGCAGGGCTGGGTGCATGGCTTCCAAAGCCCCTTCAAGGCTGAGGTCTACTTCGTCAACACCAAGCGATTCGTCGACCTGAAGTGGGGCACGCGCAATCCGATCATCCTGCGCGATCCCGAGTTCGGGCCGATCCGCCTGCGCGCCTTCGGCAGCTATGTGATCCGCATCGTCGAGGCCGGCACCTTCATCCGAGAGCTGGTCGGCACCGACGGCCACTTCACCGTCAGCGAGGTCGAGCAGCAGCTGCGCAACATGATCGTCTCGCGCCTGGGCGTGGTCCTGGGCGAGAGCGGCATTCCCATTCTCGACATGGCGGCGAACTACGCCGACCTGGGGCGCTTCATCACCAACGCGATCAGCCCGCGCTTCCTGACCTATGGGCTGGAGCTGACCCAGCTTCTGGTCGAAAACGTCTCCCTGCCGCCGGCTGTCGAAGAGGCCTTGGACAAGCGCAGCCAGATGGGCCTGATCGGCGACCTCAGCAAGTATCAGCAGTTCCAGGCGGCCGAGGCCATGGCCAAGGCTGCCGCCCAACCCGGCGGTGCCGCCGGCGACGGGCTGGGCATGGCCATGGGTCTGATGATGGCCGGCCAGATGGGCAGCGCCATGGGCAGCGCCATGGGCGGGCCTTGGGGCAAGGCTCCGGATAGCCCAGCAGCAGCAGCGCCGGCAGCAGCACCGCCGGCACCGCCACCCTTGCCCGGCTCCGCCAGCTATCACGTCGCCCTGGACGGCGCAGCACAGGGTCCCTTCGGCATGGGCCAGCTTCAAGCTCTGGCACAGAACGGCCGATTCAGCGCCGAGACCCTGGTCTGGACCGACGGCATGGCCGGCTGGGAGGCCGCCGGCAGCCGAGCGGATCTAGCAACGCTCTTCAAAGGCCGCCCGCCGCCGCTGCCGACTGGGGTCTAGCCATGCGCATTGGGCCCTGGGGGACCCGACCGAAGCAGGAAAAGGCCGCGCGTTCCGGAATCGCTCAGGATGTGGATATCGAGGAGCGTTTCGACTGCGAATCCTGCGGCGCAAGCCTGAAATTCGAACCCGGGACGAGCGTCACGACTTGCGCGCACTGCGGCCACAGGAACAGCATTCCCGAAGAAGAAGATGTCTTCGAGGAGCAGGATTATCGTGCGGCTCTGGTCACCTTGGAAAGGCTCGCCGGCCAGAGCAGCCAAAGGGTTGTGGGCTGCCAGTCCTGTGGTGCCCAATTCACCCTGGAGCCGGACAGTCATGCCGGTGCCTGCCCTTACTGTGGGTCTGATGTGGTCACCGACACCGGGCGCGATCGACCGATCAAGCCGGCAGCCATCGGCCCCTTCGAGCTGGATCAGGAGGCTGCGCGCCAAGCCTTGCGCAAGTGGCTGAAGGGCCTGTGGTTTTCGCCCTCCGGTTTGGTCAAGTTCGGGCGTCGTCAGGGCGCTCTGACCGGAATCTATCTGCCGTTCTGGACCTTCGACGCCCGCACCGATAGCCGCTATCGGGGTGCGCGCGGAACCCTGACCCATGTCCCCCGCAGAATGCCGCGATTGGGCAAGGGCAGATCCAGCCTGAGGCCGGTCAAAACAGCCAAGGTGCGTTGGCGTTCGGTTTCAGGTCAGGTTAGGCAAGATTTCGACGACGTTTTGGCGCTCGCCGGTTCAAATCTGCCGATGCCTAGGGTGCGCGCGTTGGCTCCCTGGCGACTGGGCGACTTGGTCCCCTATCGTGAGGACTACCTGGCCGGCTTCCGCAGCGAAGCCTATCAGGTGGACCTGCCCGAGGGCTTCGAGGAGGCCAAGGAGGCCATGCACGAGGTCATCAAGCACCGCATCAAGGCACAGATCGGCGGGGACCTGCAGCGCACCACCCGCGTCGAGACCAGCTATGCCGACATCACCTTCAAGCAGATCCTCTTGCCGGTCTGGCTGGCGGCCTATCGCTATCGTGGAAAGAGATACGAGGTCGTCATCAATGGGCAGAACGGCCGGGTGAGCGGCGAACGTCCCTACAGCCCCGTCAAGATCGCAGTCACCGCTGGCCTGGTTCTGATCGCGCTCATCGTGCTTTTTCTTCTGCTGGGAAAGGGCTAGACTCGTCGTCCAGTTCAGCCGGTAGTACATCGCGAACAGCGCCCAGTTTCGCCGGATTGCGGACCATGTAGATGGCTGCGATCCGCCCCTCGTCGACGGCAAGGGTGAAGCTGCTGTCCAACTCGCTATCAAAGTAGCCGATGACGCCGGGCAGCCCGTTTATGGTCAGTTCGACCCAGCGGCTTGTGCCGCCGTTCCTTTGGTGCTTGCGCGCCAGGCCAAGAAAGAAGCGGGCGACCTTGTCGGCACCGTAGATCGGATTGAGCGCCGCTTGCTTGGCGCCGCCCCCGTCCGAATAGGCCACCGCATCGGCCTTCAAGAGGGCGGTCAGCTGGCTGATATCGCCGCTGGCCAGAGTTTCCAGGAATTTTTGCAACAGCAGCTTGTGTTCAGCCACCGGCGCCGGCCTGCCAGGGCGCCCGCTCGCAACCGCCTTCCTGGCGCGCGTGGCCAATTGCCGACAGGCAGCCTCGCTGCGGTTCAAGGTCTCGGCAATCTCGCTGAAAGGCGCATCGAAGACGTCGTGCAGCAGAAAGGCGGCGCGCTCTGCCGGGGACAGCTTCTGCAGGGTCAAAAGCAAGGCGAAGGAGAGGTCGTCGGCAAGCGCCACGATGCTCTCCGGCGAGGGCGCCGTCTGGTCCACGATCGGCTCCGGCAGCCAGGGGCCGACATAGACCTCGCGCCGCCGGCGCGCCGACTTGGCCTGATCCAGGCAGAGCCTGGAGACCACGGTCATCAGGTAGGCCTCGGCATTGCGCACCTTGTCGGGCCGCACCTCCAGAATACGTAAGTAGGCATCCTGGAGGATATCCTCGGCATCGCTGCGGCTGCCAAGCATGCGATAGGCCAGCCCCATCAGGCGCTCGCGGCTGGCCTCGAAGCTGGCAACCAGCGGGTTCATGCCGCCGCTTGCACGGCCTGGTGCACCACCTCGATCGTCTGGCCCTCGACCTCGACCCGCTGGCAGGTCTTGTCGTAGCCCAGCCCCGCCTTCACCATCGGGAAGACGCGAACGACCTGCAGGCTGAAGGTCAGGTCGATCACGGCCTTTTCGCCCCAGGCCGAGACGATGGCCGCCCGGGCCAGGTCGCGCGCGTCGTTGCGGGCGACCACGGCGGTGGCGAAGCGGTAACCCAATGCGGTCTCCTTACTCATTGCGCTCTCGTCGGCCCTCAGGACGGCGGTGATCTGATCGGCCGCCATACCGGCCTCGCGCGCCATGCGGACGACCAACTGTACGCAGGGTCCGCAGTCTTCGGTCAAGACACCGACCAGCCTGGCGGCAAAGGCAGCCGGGACCGGCGCTGCCTCGCAGTGCTGAGAAAGCGCGGAAATCGCCTGAAACTTCTCAAAGCCCGCAGGCGACACCCGCAGCATCTGCTCCATGTAGGAGGCATCATAGTCGTAGTGGGTTGCGAAGGCCTGAATGGCTGCTTCCGGGCTCTGTTGCATTGTCGCTCTCTTTCCTCGTTGCGCAGGAGACGCCGGCACCGTGCCGAACGCCTTCGACAACCAGACGAGACAGCGCGGGCGAATGTGACGGCAGATCTGCCGATCGCCCCCAAAAAAAGTCTGAGGAATACAAAAATCAAACTTTCCTCAGGTGCGCCTTTGCTCCTCTTCAAGCGGGCAGCCGGCAGCGACCATACCTGCCAGACCACACGAATAGCGGCCAGCGCGAGGGGCGCGCCGCCAGGCGAAGGAAGGACAGGACCATGTCAGTAATTTTTGGGACCAGCGGTGCCGACTCGCTAAGCGGAAACTTTCTGAACGACTCGATCTACGGCCTTAGCGGCGAAGACACGCTCTTCGGCGAAGGCGGCGAGGACACGCTCTTCGGCGCCAGCGCCTTCGATACACTCTACGGCGGCGACGATGGCGACAAGCTCTACGGCGGGGTCGGTCTCGACCTACTGCATGGCGGAGACGGCGACGACTACCTCGACCTCGGCGCAGACCAGATCAACGACAGAGGCTTTGGAGGATCCGGCAACGACCATATCGTCACCGTGATCTCAAGCGGCGACCTCATGTACGGGGGAACGGGCAATGACACGCTGGAGGGCGGCTTTGCATTCTTGGCCGGCGATGGCGACGACACGATCTTCGGCGGGACAGGCGTCAACGTGGCCAGGGGACAGAGCGGCAATGACCAGATCTACCTGGGCGCCGACGCCTCCGACGACACGGCCTTCGGTGGATCGGGCAACGACTATATCCGCATCGAAGAGGATGGCTTCAACGATGCGCTCTATGGCGACGCTGGAAATGACACGCTGATTGCGATTGGCAATACCAACGATGGGCTCTACGGCGGTGTCGGCGACGATAGCCTCGTCGGTGGGTTTGCGGGTCTTGGCGGTGATGGCGATGACAACATTCGCGGCGACGCCATCAACAATTTCATGTTCGGCGGTACTGGAAACGATACGGTTAGAGGACTGGACGGAAACGACATAGCGAATGGCGGTGACGGCCTTGACCGGCTCTTCGGTGGCGCCGGCGACGACACGCTGAGCGGAGTGACCGGCAACGACCGTATGGTCGGCGGCTCAGGCGTCGATACCCTGTTCGGCGGTATCGGGGGTGATCGCCTGAACGGCGGCAGCGGCGCGGACACGGCCAACGGAGGGGCCGGAAACGATACCTTCATCGTCGATGACGCCGGCGACGTCGTGCAGGAGACCGCGGGCGGCGGCATCGATGTCATTCGCTCGAACGCCGACGCCTACACTCTTGGCAGCGGAGCCGAGGCCTTCATCGAGCGCGCCCTGGTCACCGAGGCGGCCGGCGATGCCGACCTGCGCGGCAACGTCATGGACAATCTCTTTCTGGGCAACGCCGGCAACAATCGCTTCTTCGGCATGAACGGCGACGACACGCTGAACGGTAACGGCGGTGACGATACCCTGATCGGCGGCCGCGGCGACGACACCTATGTGGTCGATGCCGCCGGCGACCAGGTCCGCGAGCAGGCCGGTCAGGGCGAAGACCTGGTGCGCGCCAAGGTCGACTTCACGCTGCCGGAGGGAACGGCAACGGCCTTCGTCGAGAACCTGCGTCTGCAGGGTGGCTTCGGCAACATCGACGGCGGCGGCAACAGCCTGGACAACACCATCGAAGGCAACAGCGGCGACAACCGGCTTTCGGGCTTCTCCGGCGATGACCGGCTTGAGGGAGGCGAGGGCAATGACGTCCTGGTCGGTGGCAGCGGCTTTGACCGGATCGAAGGCGATAGCGGTCAGGACCGCTTGCTGATGGACGAGGCCGAGGTCGCCTTCGGTGGCTCGGGCGGCGACGTCTTCCGTTTCGACGGCAATGCGCTGGGCAGCGGTGGTACCGGCGGACCAGCCATCCGCGACTTCGACGGCGAACTGCTAAACGCCGGCAATGGCGAGGACAAGCTGTTCTTTGGCGCCGGGCTGGAGAATGGCACCTTCTCCTACATCGGCAGCGGCGCCTTCTCAGGCGGCGGCAATTCCGAGGCCCGCTTCGCCGGCAATCGGCAGGTGCAGGTGGATCAGGATGGCGATGGCAATGTCGATCAGGCTTTCTTGATCGACGGACTGTCCGACGCCGGACTGCTCACCTCCACGGACTTTATCTGGATCTGATACTCAGACCAGACGTCAAGCAACCGCCTCTTCCTGCTCTTGGGGAGAGGCGGTTTCGCTGTGTTCCACGATGCCTTCGAGGGCCTTTGGAAGCGGGCCGCCGGTGGCCCAGTCCAGGTAGGCGACGCTGTGCAGGATCGGCAGCGCGCTGCCGGTGGCGATCTGCGTCATGCAGCCGATGTTGCCGGTCGCGATTGCCTTGGCGCCGGTCGCCTCGATGTTGGCCACCTTGCGATCGCGAAGCTGGGTCGCGATCTTCGGCTGCAAAAGATTGTAGGTGCCGGCCGACCCGCAGCAGAGATGCCCTTCGGCCACCTCGCGCACCTCGAAGCCGGCCTGGCGCAGCAAGGCTTTGGGCGGTTCCTTTACCTGCTGACCGTGCTGCAGCGAACAGGCGGAATGATAGGCCAAGGTCAGGCCGACGCGACCCGGCAGCGGTGCCTTGAGGCCGATCTCGCTCAGCACCTCGCTGATGTCCTTGGCCAGGCCGGCAACGCGTTGGGCGCGATCGGCCCAGTCCTTGTCCTCGCGCAGCATGAAGCCATAGTCCTTGACCGTCGTACCGCAGCCCGACGCATTGATGACGATGGCATCCAGCCCGCCGGCATCCAGCTCTCTGGTCCAGGCCGCCACATTGCGCTTGGCGGACGCCAGCGCCGAGGCCTCTTCGCCCATATGATGGGTAAGCGCCCCGCAGCAGCCCATTCCCTTGGCCACCACGACCTCGACGCCATGACGGGTCAGCAGGCGAATCGTGGCCTCGTTGATCTCCGGCGAGAGCACCTGCTGCGCACAGCCGGTCATCAGCGCCATGCGGTGACGCCTTGGCCCTTCTGCCGGGAAGGTCTGCGGCCGATCCCAGGACGACGGTGAAGGAATGCGATCGGGTGCCAGCGCGAGCATGGCCCTGGCCCGGCCGCCCAGCAGTCCGGCCGGCACCAGCCCGCGCAGCGGCTTGGCCAAGCGGGCGCCGATCAGCGCCAGGCGAAAGCGCCCCGGGTGCGGCAGCATCCAGGCCAGCAAACGCCTCAACCAGGCGTCGGCGGCCGGTCGGCGATAGGTCTTGCGGATGTGCGTTCGGGCATGGTCGACCAGGTGCATGTAGTGCACGCCCGAGGGGCAGGTCGACATGCAGGAGAGGCAGGAGAGGCAGCGGTCGATGTGCTTGACGGTCTTCTCGTCCGCCGCACGCCCGCCCTCCAGCATCTCCTTGATCAGGTAGATGCGCCCACGCGGGCTATCCAGCTCGTCACCCAGCAGCACATAGGTCGGGCAAGTCGCCGTGCAGAAGCCGCAGTGCACACAAGTGCGAAGGATCTTCTCCGACTCGCGAACGTCGGGGTCGGCCAGCTGAGCCAGCGTGAAGTTGGTCTGCATCGCCACCCACCTTCCATGGACGCCACCGATCCGCAGCAAGCCCGGCAAGCCCGGACCGATCAGTCAAGCGCAGACCTCCAGATTCGCGTCAGCTGGCCAAAGAAATCAAGTGGTCGTTAAGCCGCTTGTCGCTCACCTAAGAGTCCGGACCGACTCTAACCGAGGCGATCGCGCAGAGCGTCGTAGACACGCCCCATAGGCTGTTTGCGAATGGCCTGCAGCGCCTGACCGCTGGTATCGCGTCCTTGCACTTCCTTCGCCAGATCCTCGAATTTCTGGCGATAGGCGGTGACAAGATCGCCGGTCCCCGACTCCTGCACGGCCTTGGCCACCTGATCGCGCGAAGAGCGACGCAGATGCTCCCACAAGACCGCGAAGAAGGCATCCTTCTGGCCACCATTGTAGGCGTTCAGCGCGGCGGCGTGGTCTTGCTCGGCACGCAGGCCGAAGACCAGGTCGTTTGCCAGGGCGTTGAGGTCGCGCTTGGTCGCCCCAACCAGGGCTTCCATCTGCGCCAGGGTCGCAGAACCGGGCGAGGTCGCAGGGCGCGCCTTGGCCTCGGCTGCACTTCCCGTGCCTTTGACCACAGAGAGATTGGGTTCCTTCTGTGCGGCAGCTCCCGACGGCGGCTGGGAGACACTCTTGGCCGGGGGAGCCTGTACCGGTGGGGTCTGTACCGGTGGGGCCTGGACCGGTGAGGCCTGGACCGGTGAGGCCTGGACCGGCGCTGCGGCCGAGGTACCGGCCGGTTGCGCGCCAGGGGTCGAGCTTGCGGCCGGAGGCGATTTCGGAACGGCAGGCGCGGCACTTGCTGAGGGGGTCGACGCGGTGACGACGGGTGCGGTCGGTGCCGCCGGGGCAGCAGGACTGGAAGTGGCAGGACTCGGAGTGGCAGGACTGGGCGTGGCAGGACTGGGAGCAGCCACCGGTTTTGGTGCGGCAGCAGGCTTTGCAGCAGGCGCTTGCTGGGACGCAGCCGGTTCACGAGACTTGGCCGCCAGCGCCACCTTCTCAAGCGAAGCCATCACCTTGCTTACGTCTTCACTCCTGCCAACCGGCGGCCTTGCCGGCGCCTTCGCAGCCTCTGCGGGCGTTTCTGGCTTCGGCGCGGGGACAGCCGGCTTAGGCGCCGCTGCCGCCGGCTGCGGTGCGGGCGCTGCCGGCTTCGGCGCGGGGGCGGCCGCCTTCGGTGCAGGTGCTGCGGGCTTGGGTGCAGGCGCTGCCGGCTTGGGTACGGGTGCTGCCGGCTTGGGTGCAGGCGCTGCCGGCTTGGGCACGGGGGCCGCCGGCTTGGGTGCAGGTGCCGCTGCTTTCGGTGCCGGAGAAGCTGGCGCCGGAGCTGCTGCTGCCGGAGCTGCTGTTGCCGGAGCCTTGCCAGTAGCGGCGGCCGGCGGTGCTACCCTCGTCAGGATCGAGCGCAGAGAGCGAACCTCACGGCGCAGGCGGCGCAGTTTCAGGCCGTTGCTGATCCAGGTGACGATGATCCAGATCAGCGCCAAGGGCGCACAGAGGCCGGCAAGGATCATGGCCTGCTCATTGGGCAGCAGGCTCATCAAATTCTCGAGGCCGACGAACTTGTCCATATAGAAAACGGCGGCTGCCACCCAGCCGATGGAGAGCAGTAGACCGATAAAGCCGGAGATCATCGTGGTTTTCTCTCTTCCCCTGGTGCCGGGATCGCGGCGGCTAGAAATTGGATTTTGCCGAACCGCACCAATTGATTCGCACTAACCTTGCAGGCTTTTAGCGCAGCGCTTGGCGTCAGTCCAAGCCTTCACAGTGCTTTCATGCCGCACGCCTCTCAATAGGCTTACCACAAAAAGCGCGAAGGGATCGGGTGAATTCGCTCAACTCAACCGGAAGAAGGCCCTCTAACGCTTTGAAAGACCTATTGCAAGGGTCGATCAGATTCCCGCATAAAGTCGACCCGGATTGAGAATGCCCTTGGGATCAAGCGCTTCCTTGATACGCCTCGACAGCGCCGTTCGGCCAGAAACCTGAGGCAAGAAGGCAGGCAAGGCGGCCCGAGACGCCGTCTCTCCTGCCACAAGCGTTCCGAATCCGCCGACTCGACCCAAGACGGCATCCAGATCCTCGGTCGAGGTTTCCGCACCCGAGCGTGCCAGCCAGAGCAGTCCGCCGCCCCAATCGAGAAAGCAGTCCTCCGGCTTGGCGGAGAGCGCAGCTACGACCTCTGCGGCGCGCGACGGCGGCAAGGACAGCCGCCAGATCGAGCGCGCATTGCGCTCAACGAAGGGATGGCAATCTCGGATCTCGCGCCAAAACGCGAGCGAACGGCTGGCATGGAGTTCTTCCCCGGGCTTGCCGAAGCTGGAGAGGAGTGCCGTCAGGCCGGCCTGGCGCGCCATCACCGAGGGCTCCGGCCCTTCCAAGCGTAGAGCGGTCACGGACGCCCTGGCGTCGGAAATCAGATCGACGGCACTGCCGGCGGCCAGGGTTTCGGGGAGAAAGGCAGCCGCAGAGACATCGTAGGCAGATCCCAGCGCCTTCACGAAGAGCGCATTGGCTTGCTCCAAGCCCAAGCCGAAGTAGAGCAGAGTGCGGATCTTCTCCGGCCGCGGCAGAACCTTCACGGTGACCTCGGTCAGGGCCGCCAAGGTGCCCAGGGAGCCGCTCAAGAGCTTGCAGAGGTCATAGCCGGTAACGTTCTTCACCACCCTGCCGCCAGTCTTGAAACAGGCCCCTGCCCCATTCACTCCGGCCAGGCCCAAGACGTGATCGCGGGCAGCGCCGGACCTGGGACGTCGCGGGCCGGAGAGATTGCAGGCGACCACGCCGCCCAGCGAGTCGGGCCGCGGACCCTCCAGGGAGCCCGAGAGCAAGGGGGCAAGGTTCATCGGCTCGAAGGCCAGCATCTGCTTGTGCGCGTCCAGCTGGCTTTCGATCTCGACCATCGGCGTGGCCGCGCCTGCCGAAAGCACCAGTTCTTCGGGTTCATAAAAGCCTATGCCCGAGAAAGCCTCCAGGCTCACCTCGGCCTCGACCTGCTGCGGCCTGCCGTAGTTGCGCTTGCTGCCGCGGCCGATCAGCTCCAGGGGGCGACCTGCCCCACTGGCATCTTCGAAGAGGGCAGAGAGTTCGCGCTCGTCCGTCGGGGTCAATCGCTGCATGGAGAGGCCTTAGAAACGCGGGAGATCGGGAAAGCGCAGCTGGCCGCGGTGCACGTGCATGCGCCCCAGTTCGGCACAGCGATGCAATTCGGGAAAGACCTTGCCGGGGTTCAAGAGGCCGTCCGGATCGAAGGCGCACTTGACCTTCTGCTGCACGGCCAGATCGGTCTCGTTGAACATCTGCCCCATCAAGTCCCGCTTCTCGACACCGACGCCATGCTCGCCGGTCAAGACGCCACCGACCTCGACGCAGAGAGTCAGAATATCGGCACCGAACTCCTCGGCCCGCTCCAACTCGCCCTCCTTATTGGCATCGTAGAGGATCAAGGGGTGCAGATTGCCGTCGCCTGCGTGGAAGACATTCGCGACCCGAAGCCGGTGCTTCTCGCTCATCTCGCGCATGCGCTCCAGCACCTGGGAGAGCGCTTTGCGCGGGATCGTGCCGTCCATACAGTAGTAGTCTGGACTAAGGCGGCCGACCGCCGGGAAGGCCGCCTTGCGACCGGCCCAGAAGCGCTGCCGTTCCTCCTCGTCGGTGGAGGACCGCGCAACGCTGGCGCCCTTCGCCTTGGCAATCCGCTCGACCGCGGCAACCAGGTGTTCGACCTCGGCTTCCGGTCCATCCAGTTCGACGATCAGCAAGGCCTCGACATCCAGAGGATAGCCGGCTTTGACGAAGGCCTCGGCAGCGTGAATCGCAGGACGGTCCATCATCTCCATGCCGCCGGGTATGATGCCGGCGGCGATGATCGCACCGACGCAGTCGCCGGCCTGTTCGCTGGATGGGAAACCCAACAACAGGGCCTTGGCCGTGCTCGGCTTTGGCAGGATGCGCACCGTCACCTCGGTGACGACGCCCAACAGGCCTTCCGACCCGGTCATGATCCCCAGCAGGTCATAGCCGGGCTCGTCCATCGCCTTGCCGCCGATACGCAGGATCTCGCCGTCCATCAGGACGATCTCCAAGCCCAGCAGATTGTTGGTCGTCAGGCCGTACTTCAGGCAGTGCACACCGCCCGAGTTCTCCGCCACGTTGCCGCCGATCGTGCAGGCAATCTGACTGGAGGGATCGGGTGCATAGTAGAAGCCGGCATCCTGCACCGCGGTGGTGATGCCCAGATTGGTAACGCCGGGCTGCACCACGGCGCAGCGATTGTCGTAGTCGATGTCCAGCACGCGATTGAACTTGCCCAGTCCCAGGATGATCCCGTCGGCAAGCGGCAGCGCACCGCCGGAGAGCGAGGTTCCGGCCCCGCGCGGCACCACCTTGACGCCCTCGCGCTTGCAGTATGACAGCACCTTCGAGACCTGCTCGGTCGTCTCCGGCAGCACCACCAGCAGCGGCGGCTGGCGATAGGCCGTCAGACCGTCCGACTCATAGGCCTTCAACTCGACTGCCTGATCGATCACCCCTTCACCCGGCACGATGGCCCTGAGGGCGGCGGCCAGCTCGGCGCGGCGGTCGATCACCGCTTGGTCTGGCTTGGGCATGACGAGGCTCATGGCGGGCATCCCTCTGCATCGGAACGGACAAGATCCTCCAATAAACTGGCAGCCTTAGGACCCGGTGACAAGCTGGGCAAGGATGTGCCCGAAGGCGCCAGCCTCAGGCGCCGTCCGGCACCTTGTCCAGCCAATGGCGCGCGATGTCGGCCCGGCGCGCGAACCAAACCTGATCACGCGCCGTTGCGTGTTCCAGGAAGCGCGAAAGGCCGCGGATCCGACCGGGACGTCCCAAGAGGCGTGGGTGGATACCGATGGACAGCATCGCCGGGTGTTGCGCGCCTTCCTCCCAAAGCACCTCGAAGGCCTCGATACAATAGCGCGCGAAGTCCTCGCCGTGGATGAAGGTGCCGCCGGGCATGAAACGCATGTCGTTGGTATCGAAGGCATAGGGGATTATCAGATGCCGCCTCTGGCCGACGGTCACACGGTAAGGCAATTCTTCGTCATAAGCATCAGAATCATATATGAAATTGAATTCTTCGGCAAGAAGTCGACGGGTATTGAGCGAGGGGGTGCCCTTGGTGTGCCAGCCAAGCGGTCTCTGCCCGCAGGCCGCCTCGATTGCAGCCACGGTTCTGGCGATCGCCTTGCGTTCGGCCGCTAACGACATCTCCGCGTGACGCTCCCAGCGGTAGCCATGCGCCGAGACCTCGTGCCCGCGAGCGACGCAGTCGGCCGGCATCCAAGGCGCACGGGCCGCCGTGCGGCCGGCACAGCTGACCGTGCAGGGAAGGCCGAAGCGCTCCAGCAGCCGCATGATCCGCCAGTAGCCGGTCTTGGTCTCGAAGTCGAAATGCGAAGCAAGCGCATAGTTCGGGGCGCCCTCGACCGGTTCGACGATCTCGTAGACGGCCTCGTTGCGCTCGTCACCGTCGGCCAGGGAAAGCTCGGCGCCCGCCTCCATGTTGAGCACCAGCGAGACCGCCAGGCGCGCCTCGCCCGGCCAATGGGGATTGGGCGGATTGCCGGCATAGCCGCGCAGGTCGCGTTCCTCGTTCCACCCCTCACCCATCTCGCCAGTCTCCCACAGCCGCCCGTCGAGCCTAGCACGAGCGCAAGGCAAGAGGCGACGTGACCAAGCCGTCTTTCAGCCGTCAGACTGGAGCACTGTCGTTGGCGCGGTGATCACCGGGATCGCCTGTAGGCCCAGCTGTCCCGGCCGGCGAGCCTAGCCCTTTCGATAGGTCAGGATGGTGTTGTTGGCCGGCATTGCAATTCGCGTTTCGGCGGCAAAGCCGTGCCGCTCTGCCAAGGCGTCCATGTCTTCCGCCGAACGTATCCCCCACTGCGGATTGCGCGCCCTCAGGCTGGCATCGAAACTCAGATTCGAGGGGGCGGTTTCGACACTCGCCTGCAGATAGGGTCCATAGACAACGACAGGTGCAGCCGACGGCAGCAAGGCAGCGAGGCCGGCGATGAGGCCCTCGGAGGCCGCCCAGGGCGCGATGTGCGTCATGTTGGCACTGAAGGCGGCGGCCGGCTGCTCGGGCACCGCCTGCCACCAGTTCTCTTCCATCACGTCCAGCGCAATCGGCGCCAAAAGGTTCTCCAGGCCGGACTCGGCCCGCCAGGCCGCGATCGAGGCCAGGGCACGCGGATCCGCATCGCTGGGCTGCCAAGAGAGCTGTTGAAAGTGGCGGGCAAAGGCGGTTGCGTGCTGTCCCGGTCCGCTGGCCAACTCCAGCACCATTCCCGCACGCGGCAAACGAGGCGCCAGAGCGTCGATCAAGGGCTGCTGATTGCGCTCTGCGGCCGGCGATGAGAGTTTCTGATCCATAGAGCCTTTCCTACAGCCTTAGAGCGCGTCGCCAAACTGCTTGTGCATTGACCGCTTGGCCGGCTCGGCAAATACTCAATCGGGTAAACCAGACCCGGCGACGACCGGACAGTGTGGGAGGAACCGCTAGACTATGACAACCTACTTCACAGAAGATCACGAGTGGCTAAGCGTCGAGGGCGACAAGGCCACCGTCGGTATCACCGAGCATGCTGCCGAACAGCTGGGCGAAGTCGTTTTCGTCGAGCTGAAAGACCCGGGTGAGAGCTTCGAAAAGGGCGACGAGATCGGCGTGATCGAAAGCGTCAAGGCCGCCAGCGAGATCTATGCCCCCATCACCGGCGAGGTGCTGGAAGCAAACGGCGCCGTCGTCGAAACGCCCGGCATGGTGAACGAGGGGCCAGAGAGCACGGCTTGGCTTTACAAGGTCTCTATCGCCGACAGCGGCGAACTTGAAGGTCTGATGGACGCAGAGGCCTACAAGGCCTTCGTGGCTTAGACGAAGAGACGCGAACTGCAGGTCTGGCAGAGGCCTGCGGTTCGCGGTCCCCCAAAGAATGCCAGGCGCCATGTGCCGCCGAAGGGAGTAGCCGACATGACCTTCTCGCTGACCGATTACCTGCCTTACGATTTCGCCAACCGCCGTCATATTGGCCCCTCGCCGGCCGAAATGGACGAGATGTTGGAGGTTCTGGAGGTCGAGAGCCTGGACCAGCTCATCGACGAATCCGTGCCGCAGGACATCCGCCGCGAGCAGACCCTCGACTGGGGGCGCCCGCTCTCCGAACGCGAGATGCTGTACCGCATTCGCAAGGTGGCGGAGAAGAACCGGGTGCTGACCTCGCTGATCGGCCAAGGCTACTACGGCACCACGACGCCGCCGGCGATCCAGCGGAACATCTTCGAGAACCCGGCCTGGTACACCGCCTATACGCCCTATCAGCCGGAGATCAGCCAAGGCCGTCTCGAGGCCCTGTTGAACTTTCAGACCATGGTCAGCGATCTTACCGGTCTGGAGATCGCCAATGCCTCGCTCTTGGACGAAGCGACGGCGGCGGCCGAGGCGATGGCGATGGCTCATCGCGTCTCCAAGTCCAAGCTGGATCGCTTTTTCGTCGACGAGAACTGCCATCCGCAAAACATCGCGGTGATGCAGACCCGGGCCGAACCCTTGGGCATCGAGGTTCAGGTCGGCAATCCTGCGAATGACCTGGATGTTTCCCAGGTCTTCGGCGCCATCTTCCAATACCCAGGCACCTATGGTCACGTGGTCGACCGCACCTCGGTCATTGCCGAGCTGCACGCCAACAAGGCGATTGCGATCATGATCGCCGACCCGCTGGCCCTGGCGCTCTTGAAGCCGCCGGGCGAGATGGGTGCGGACATCGCCGTCGGCTCTACCCAGCGCTTCGGCGTACCGGTTGGCTATGGCGGGCCGCATGCCGCCTACATGGCGACCAAGGACAGCTACAAGCGCTCGATGCCCGGACGCATCGTCGGCGTCTCCATCGACGCGCGCGGCAACAAGGCCTACCGCCTGGCGCTGCAGACCCGCGAGCAGCATATCCGCCGAGAAAAAGCGACCTCGAACGTCTGCACCGCACAGGCGCTGTTGGCGGTGATGGCCTCGATGTATGCCGTCTTCCATGGACCCGAAGGCATCAAGGCCATTGCACAGCGCGTCCACCGCAAGACGGTCCGCCTGGCCAAGGGTCTGGAGGCACTGGGTTTCAAGGTTGAGCCGGAGACCTTCTTCGACACCATCACGGTGAATGTCGGAGCACTGCAAGGCGTGGTGCTGAAGGCAGCCGTCCAGAACGGCGTCAACCTGCGCAAGATCGGTTCGGATCGGATCGGCATCAGCCTGGACGAAAAGACCCGCCCGGCCAATATCGAGGCAGTCTGGCGCGCCTTCGGCGGCGATCGGCATGACGAGCCTATGGAAGAGTATCGCCTGCCCGAAACGGCGCTGCGCGACAGCAGCTATCTCACCCATCCGATCTTCCACATGAACCGGGCGGAAGCTGAGATGACGCGCTATATGCGCCGGCTGGCCGATCGCGACCTGGCGCTCGACCGTGCCATGATCCCGCTGGGATCTTGCACCATGAAGCTGAATGCCACGGCGGAGATGCTGCCGATCTCTTGGCGTGAGTTTTCGGAGATTCACCCCTTCGCACCGGCCGACCAGGTCGAGGGCTACAAAGAGCTGATCGACACGCTGTCGGACAAGCTCTGCCAGATCACCGGCTACGATGCGATTTCCATGCAGCCGAACTCCGGCGCGCAGGGCGAGTTTGCCGGCCTGATGACGATCCGCGCCTATCACCGCGCCCGCGGCGACACTGACCGCGACGTCTGCCTGATCCCGACCTCGGCGCACGGCACCAATCCGGCCTCGGCGCAGATGGCCGGGATGAAGGTCGTCGTCGTCAAGGCAGCCGAGAACGGCGACATCGATGTCGAAGATTTCCGGGCGAAGGCAGAGGCGAACAGCGCGCGGCTGGCCGCCTGCATGATCACCTATCCCTCGACCCACGGCGTCTTCGAAGAAACGGTGCGCGAGGTCTGCGCCATCACTCACGAGCACGGCGGGCAGGTCTATCTGGATGGCGCCAACATGAACGCCATGGTGGGCCTGGTGCAGCCCGGCAAGATCGGCGCCGACGTCAGCCACCTGAACCTGCACAAGACCTTCTGCATCCCACACGGTGGCGGCGGGCCGGGGATGGGTCCGATCGGCGTGCGCGCCCACCTGGCCCCCTATCTGCCCGGCCACCCCGAGACGGACGGACGGCCCGGTGCGGTCTCGGCCGCCCCCTACGGCTCCCCCTCGATCCTGCCGATCTCTTGGGCCTACTGCCTCTTGATGGGCGGCAGCGGCCTTACCCAGGCCACACGGGTCGCGATCCTGAATGCCAACTACATCGCCAAGCGTCTGCACGGTGCCTTCGAGGTGCTCTTCAAGGCGCCCAGCGGCCGGGTGGCGCATGAGTGCATCATCGATACCCGCCCGATCGCCGACAGCGCCGGGGTCACGGTCGACGATGTCGCCAAGCGCCTGGTCGACTGCGGCTTCCACGCCCCGACCATGAGCTGGCCGGTCGCCGGCACCTTGATGGTCGAGCCCACGGAGTCCGAGCCGAAGGCAGAGCTGGACCGTTTCTGCGATGCCATGCTGGCCATTCGCCGCGAGGCAGCCGACATCGAGGAAGGCCGGATCGCCGCCGACAACAACCCGCTGAAGAACGCACCCCATACGGTCGAGGATCTGGTCGGCGAATGGGATCGCCCCTATAGCCGCGAACAGGCCTGTTTCCCGCCGGGCGCATTCCGCGTGGACAAGTACTGGCCGCCGGTCAATCGTGTGGACAATGCCTACGGAGATCGGCAGTTGGTGTGTACCTGCCCGCCGCTGGAGGACTACGCAGAGGCGGCAGAGTAAGAGGCGCCAAACACCACCGCTCTCTGCACGGTGGAAGAGAAGGAAGAGCCGCGTGTTCTTGTCTGTGTTCGATGTCTTTAAGATCGGCGTGGGTCCTTCCTCTTCGCACACGATGGGGCCGATGACCGCAGCCAAGCGCTTCATCGACATGCTGCGCGCGGGCGAAGGCCGGATCGCTGCAGCGGGCGAGCCTGCCCACCTTCGCGCCACGCTCTATGGCTCGCTCGCGTTCACGGGAAAGGGTCATGCCACCGATCGTGCCGTTGCCTTGGGCTATCTGGGGATCGCGCCGGCAGAGCTCGACCCCGACAAGGCCGAGGCTGACCTCGAACGTCTGGCCGAGGAGCGCTGCCTGACGCACAGCGGCCTGCCGCCGCTCGCCTTCGATCCGGCGAGCGACATCGTCTTCAACTACGATGGCCCGCTGCCGGGACACGCGAACGGCCTGATGCTGGAAGCCCTGGACGCCAAGGGCGAGCTGGTCCTGCGTTCCGTTTTCTATTCGATCGGCGGCGGTTTCGTCGTCAGCGAGGACGAGCTGGAAGCAAGCCGCAACGGCGACCAGACGGAGAGCGAGCACAGCTGCCCCTACCCCTTTGCGACCGCCGCGGAAATGCTGGACTTCTGCTGCAAGAGCGGCAAGTCGGTCGCCGAGATCAAGCGCGAGAACGAGCTTGCCTTCCGCAGCGAAGAGGAGCTGGACCAAGGTCTGAAAGCCATCTGGCATGCCATGGAGAGCTGCATGAACCGTGGCCTTCACGGCAGCGGCATCCTTCCAGGCGGGCTCAAGGTCAAACGCCGCGCGGGTGCCATCTACAAGGCACTACAGGACGAAGAGGGCCGCAACGATAGCCAACCCCATGTGGTCAATGACTGGATTTCGGTCTATGCCATGGCGGTCAACGAGGAGAACGCGGCCGGCGGCCGGATCGTCACCTCGCCGACCAATGGGGCCGCCGGCGTGGTGCCGGCCGTGCTGCGCTACTACCTCGACCACTGCGTGGCCGAGCGTAAGGACCGGATCGATTGCTTCCTGCTGACGGCAGCGGCGATCGGTGGCTTGATCAAGCACAATGCCTCGATCTCAGGCGCCGAGGTCGGCTGCCAAGGAGAGGTCGGCTCCGCATCGGCGATGGCAGCCGCCGGGCTCTGCGCCGTCCTGGGCGGCACGCCCATGCAGGTGGAGAATGCGGCCGAGATCGCCTTGGAGCACCATCTGGGCATGACCTGCGACCCCGCAGGCGGCCTGGTCCAGGTGCCTTGCATCGAGCGCAACGGTCTGGGTGCGATCAAGGCGGTCGCCGCGGCCTCCTTGGCGCTGCGCGGCGACGGCACGCATTTCATGCCGCTGGACAATTGCGTCGAGACCATGCGCCAGACCGGCCTGGAAATGAGCGAGAAATACAAGGAAACCAGCCTGGGCGGGCTGGCCGTCAATCTGCCGGAGTGCTGAGCCAGGGGCTCGGCACGACAAGCTCTCAAGAGCGTTCTGAGCCGAAAGGCGTCATTGCACCGGACCAGCCAGTTATGCCAAAGACCTGCTCCGAGCCGCTGCCCCGGCAGCGGACCACCGTCGTGCAAATGGCGCTGTGAGGACAGACGACTTGGCTAGTGTTTTTATCCGCTGGGCGCTCCTTGCCCTCTTCATCGCACTGATTCCAACAGGCCCAAGCAGCGCACAGCAGGTGCAAGGCTCGGGCGATGCAGCAGCGGTGCCGGCTGCGGAACTAAAGACCTTGGTGGACCTGCTGCGCGATCCGCAGACACGCGATGCGTTGATCAGCCAGCTGGAAAGCCTGGCGCAAGAACAGGCGAGCAGCACAGACGCGGCGGCCGGCGATGACACAGCTGCTTCCGAAGGATCGACCGATGCCGCTCCAGCGGATGATTCGGTGATTCCAAAAAGCAAGGCACCGATCGAGCCTGTCTCGGTCGTGCTGCAAATCGCCGAGTTCACTCAACAGATTGCCGAACGCATCGCGGAAGAGGCAGCGGAGTTCTGGGATCACCTGCAGCGTGCGCCTTCGCGGTTTTCCGCGATTGGCAGCGTCGATCCCGATGTCATCGTCGACGCGCTGCTCGATCTGGCCTTGGTGATTGCCATCACCATTTCGGTGTTTCTGGTCCTGCGCCGCCTGGCGCACAGGATCGACCGGGCATTGGGCGCCTTGGCGAGCGGCCGCGGTCTCTTGAGAGCCGCCTTCATGATCCTGGCAAGCGTGGTCGTGGATGTGATCGTCGTGGTGCTGGCCTGGGCATCGGGCTACCTGCTGACTTTGCTGGTCTTCGGACAGTATGGCTCGATCGAGGTACGCCAGACGCTCTACCTCAATGCCTTTCTGATCATCGAGTTGATCCGCGTCGCTTTGCGCGCCCTGCTTTCACCCGCCACAGGTCAGCTGCGCTTCATCCCGATTCCGGACCACGCTGCAAGAGTGATGTCGACCTGGCTTGGTGTCGTCATCGCCATCGTCGGTTACGGAAACCTGCTGGTCGCACCGATTATCCGTTCGAACGTCGGCTACTTTGCAGGCCGCAGCGTCTCGGCACTCTTGGCTCTGATTGCGCTGGCGATCCTCTCCGCCTTGGTCATCGCCAATCGCAAGCGCGTCAGTGCCTGGCTACAGCAATCCATGAACCTAAAGCCCGAACAGCGCCTCCTGCGTTTCATGGCACGCACCTGGGCCGTGCCTTTCCTCATCTATCTCGCGATGCTCTGCGCCATGGTGATCACCAATCCCGGCGGCGCCTTCCTGCCGGTCATCATCGTGTCGGGTCAGATTCTGGCCGCCATCGTGATCGGCGCCATCGTGGCGACGGCGCTGAAGCGTTCGATGGCGGATGGCGTGCATCTGCCCAGCACGGTCAGCACCCGCCTGCCGATGCTGGAGGCACGGCTCAACGCCTTCGTACCGCAGTTCCTCTTTGTCGTCCGCTATCTCATTCTGCTGTCGGTCGTCGCCTATACGGTGCACACGCTCGATCTGGTGGATGTGAGGGCCTGGCTTTCCAGCAACGTCGGCGTCACCTTGGCGTCCAACTTGATCGGGGTGGCCTTGA
The DNA here is from genome assembly GCA_040219175.1 of Kiloniellales bacterium. Lineage (GTDB taxonomy): Bacteria > Pseudomonadota > Alphaproteobacteria > Kiloniellales > JACOMY01 > JACOMY01. The sequence continues at coordinate 146,924 of JAVJSY010000007.1, read as the reverse complement.
TCATCCTGGTTTGCTTTGCCATCTGGCTCGCCTTTACCTCCTGGGTCGACTATCGCCTGAACCCGGATCTGGGCCGCCCGCCGACCGCGCGCCAGGTCACGCTCTGGACCCTGGCGCGCAACGCCTTCACCGCGGTGCTGGTCGTCTTCGCGTTGATGTTCATCCTCTCCGAGATCGGCATCGACATCGCACCCTTGCTGGCGTCTGCCGGCGTTCTTGGCCTGGCGATCGGCTTCGGTGCGCAGAAGATGGTCCAGGACGTCATCACCGGGATCTTCATTCAGTTCGAGAATGCGATGAATGTCGGCGACGTGGTGACCGTCGGCGGCACCACCGGCACGATCGAGCGCCTGACCATCCGCTCGGTCAGCCTGCGCGACCTGGACGGCGTCTTCCATGTCATTCCCTTCTCGTCGATCGACATGGTCTCGAACTACATGCGCGGCTTTGCCTATCACGTCGCCAACATGGGGATCGCTTACCGCGAGAGCATCGACGAGGCCAAGGAAGCCATGCACGAGGCCTTTGCCGATCTGGTCGCGGATCCTGACTGGCGCGCCAAGATTCTGGGCGACTTGGAGTGGTTCGGCCTCACCTCCTTCGACGACAGCGCCGTGGTGGTTCGTGCCCGGATCAAATGCCAACCCGGCACGCAGTGGGCCGTGGGCCGCGCCTACAACGAGCACATGAAGCGGATCTTCGACGCGCGCGGTATCGAGATCCCCTTCCCGCACCAGACCATCTATTTCGGCGAGGACAAAGAAGGCAAGGCCCCACCGCTGCACCTGGTCAGCGAGGTACGAAAGCGGCGTAAGCCGGATGAGCGAGACCTCAAGGACCTAGAGGCCGACAAGCGCCCGGACACGGCCGAGCCGACCGACGACGCCCCGAACGAGGACCCCGACGAGCACTAAAGCAGATCGTATTCAGGTGATTTCACCTGATCGCGATCTGCTTTAAAGTGTCCGGAACATCAGGGCCGCATTGACGCCGCCGAAGCCGAAGCCGTTGCACAGCGCTGCTTGCAATTGCCGCGCGCGTGCCTTCAAAGGCACGAAGTCCAGATCCTCGGCGCCCTCGTCGGGTTCATGCATGTTCAAGGTCGGCGGCATCATACCGCTGCGCAGCGCCATGGCGGTGAAGATGGCCTCGACGCCGCCTGCTGCCCCCAGAAGATGACCGATGGCCGACTTGGTGGAAGAGATGGCCACATCCTTCAAGCGCTGACCAAAGAGGTTGCGCAAGGCCGCGATCTCACCCTTGTCGCCGACTGGAGTCGAGGTGGCGTGGGCGTTTATATAGCCGATGTCACTGCCGTCGCTGCCGGCCATCGCCAGACAGGTGCGCATCGCACGTGCCGCGCCAGATCCGTCCTCGGGACCGGCCGTCAGGTGGTAAGCATCGGCCGAAGTGCCATAGCCGGCGAGTTCGACCAGCGGCGTGGCGCCGCGCGCCTGGGCATGCTCCATGCTCTCCAGAACCACCAGACCGGCGCCCTCGCCCATGACGAAACCGTCGCGGTTCCGATCGAAGGGGCGCGAGGCCTCGGCCGGGGCCTCGTTGCGGGTCGATAGCGCGCGCGCAGCAGCGAAGCCGCCGATGGCCAGGCGATCGATGCAGGCCTCCGCACCGCCGGCCAGCACCACGTCGGCCTCGCCGGAGAGGATCATGCGCATACCGTCGCCGATCGCCTGCAAGCCGGCAGCGCAGGCCGTGACCGGCGTTCCGATCGGCCCACGGAAGCCATAGCGGATCGAGACGTTGCCCGCCGCCAGATTGGCCAGGAAGACCGGCACGACGAAGGGCGACAGGCGACGATAGCCGCGCTGGTCCAGGACCACCTTGCTTTCGGTGATGGTCGGGAAGCCGCCGATTCCGGTGGCGATGACGGTCGCCGAGCGCGCCTTCTGTTCGTCGCTCTCTGCCACCCATCCGGACTGTTGCAAAGCCTCCTCGGCGGCGGCGAGTGCGTAGACGGTGAAGAGGTCGACCTTGCGACGCTCTTTGGGGGTGACGACGGCACCGACGTCCAAACCGGCAGGATGCTGGGAGCGATCTGGCACCAGACCGGCCATCTGCGAGGGCAGATCCTCGACCGGAACTCGCGTGTTGTGGACGATCCCAGACTCGCCCTTGGTCAGGCGCTCCCAGACGGCCTCCACGCCGCAGCCCAGCGGCGAGACCAGCCCCATACCCGTGACAACGATCCGTTTCGACACACGCTTTCCTTCCAAGGGCAAACCCGTCCGGTCACTTCCCGCTTTTCCGGCATTCAGCCCCTTGTTGACACGTCAGGCGATTAGAAAAGGAGATTTCACCCAACCATTACTGCTCCTAGCGCGCAGACTCTGCGCCCTGCCCCACCGCAGGCCCTTCCGTTACTAACCAATTGGAAGGCCTAAGGCGAGCCCGCAGTGCGGCTAGATTGAGTCTTTGCCACCTGATAGCAGAACCACACAGCCCTGTGTCTGGCGCGACTCCAGACGCTCATGCGCACGGCCGGCCTCGCGCAGCGGCAGTTCAAGACCAATGTGGACATGCAGACGGCCACTTTCCAGAGCTGAAAAAAGGTTTCCGCTCATTTGTGCGACTTCGGCGGCACTGCCGGCATAGTGGGCATAGTTCGGACGAGAAAGACGCGCCGACTTGCCGGCCAACGCGGCGACGTCGAAGGGCTCTAGTGCGCCGCTTGCCTGACCGAAGGACACGATGTGCCCCTTAACCGCAAGGGCCGCGAAGGAGCGTTCCAGGTTGGCGCCGCCGATCCCGTCGAAAATCACATCGGCACCACGCCCCTGCGTCACCGCCATTACGCGTTCCGCCAAATCCTCTTGACCGGTGATGACCTCGACGGCGCCCGAGCGCCGGGCAAGTGCCGCCTTCTTGGGGTCGCCGACCGCGCCGATGACGGTTGCACCCTTGGCCCGCGCCCACTGGCAGATCAGATGACCGGCACCACCCGCCGCGGCATGGACCAGCACCGTTTCCCCAGCGGCAAGCGGGTGCACGCGATGCAGCAGGAATTCCGCCGTCATGCCTTTCAGCAGCGCCGCTGCCGCTGTGCGAGACTCGATCCCATCGGGAAGCGGCACCACCAATTCGGCCGAGAGCGTGCGCACCGAGGCATAGGCCCCCGGCGGCATGCAGGCATAGGCCACACGGTCGCCGCTGGCCAAGCCCTGCACGCCGGGCCCCACATCGACGATCCGCCCCGCAGCCTCGACGCCGGGGATCCCACCGGCCTCGATCAGAGGGAAATAGCCGGTCCGGCAGTAGACATCGATGAAGTTCACACCGATGGCCTCCTGGCGGATGCGAATCTCGCCGGGTCCGGGCGGCGGCGCCTCGATCCCGCGCCGCGTCAGGACCTCCGGCCCGCCCAGCTGGGCGACGACGATACCCTCGCCCTCCAGGCCCGCCTGCCTGACGGCAGACGGTGCCGTGGGTGCTTCGGCCGCACGGATGATGCGCGGACCTGCGCTTTCGTTCCGCTTTGCCAGGCGTCGGCGAACGGCGCGAAAGCCCGCCTCGTAGATGTCGCGTCCCACCAGAGCGGCCAGATCGCTCTCGCGGCCGGGCGGCGTTTGGAAGGTGCTGCGCCACTCCCAGAAGGTGCGCTTGCCGTCGGTCACATGCTTCAGGCGGACCTGGGCGACATAGTTGTAGAGCGGCAGCGGGGAATCGAGGATGCAATAGGTGTAACCGGGTTCGGCGTCCGAAAGCGCGAGCAGCTGCTCGCGCAAGACCGAGCCGTCCTGCAGCGAGAAGCGCCGCACGCAACCGACCTCGTCACCGGCACGATTGCCCTCGATCCGGCTCTCGGCGACCGCCGGGTGCCAGTCTTCGTGCTCGTTAAAGTCGCGCAGCAGAGCCCAGACCTCTGCGAGCGGCGCATCGACCACCGTAGAGCGCCGCACCGTGACCACGGGTCCGCTTCCCCTCCCGCCTTAAGACGCGAAGCGCTCTTTCAAGGCGTCGAAGCCACCTTGAAAGACGCCTGTGCCGATGGTCTGAATAAGCTCCTGCTCGCGGGCCGGGTCGCAGTCGAACTCCGCCGACCACTCGACAAAGGCGCGATTGCCGTCGGTGATCGGTGTCACCTTCAAGGTGGCCACGTAGTTCTCGACACCCATGGGCGAGGTCAGGATCGCGTAGCTGCAGGTGTAGTCATAGTCCGAGAGCATCAGCAGCCGCTCGCGGATGTTACCGCCGTCCTGCGTATGGAAGTTGCGTACCGAGCCCACCTTGTCGGCCGGCCGGCGATCTTCGATCCGGCTGTTGGCGATCGCCGGATGCCAGTTCGGCAGGCCGTTGAAATCCCTGAGCACCGCCCAGACCCGATCCGCCGAGGCCGGGATCACCGAGGAGACATAAACCTTGGTCATCGCCGCCCTAGCGCTCCTCGTCCTTATCCTTCTTGGGCGCCGGTCCGTCACCCAGGACACCGGTCAGCTTGGTGACGTCGCCGCCTTCGATTCCGATCTCACGCAGCAGCTGATCTACCAGCGGTGCCTGAGCGCGGTAGCGGAGGGCCGAGTTCACAACATTGTCGGCCAGCGACTGCCCGCCAGCGCCCTCGACCGGACCGCTGCTCTGTCCACCGGTTAGACCGTCGACGTGCAGGATCTTGATGCCCTCGATCCGCTCCATCGGTTTCACGCTCTCGCGGATGATGGCATCCAGCTTCTCGATCAGACGCAGGCGCATCTCGCTGCCGCGGCTCTCCGGGGTCAGGATGTTCGCGGCCTCGTTGGACTGGCGCTTGCCCTCGGCCTCGATCTCGTAGCGCAGCTTGTCGGCAAGCGCGCGGATCTTCTCGGCCTCGGCATCGGCTTCGGCGGCTATGCGGCTGGCTTCTGCCTTGTCGGCCGCAGCCAGCTTCTCGGCCTCGGCGGCCAGCTGGATGGTCAAGGCCTGGCGTTCGGCCTCCTGGCGGGCCTGGATCATCTCGATGGCCTTGCGCCGCTCGGCCACCTCCTTGTCGCGGGCGGTGAAGACCTGCTCTTCCGCCGCCACCGCTTCGGCGCGGGCGCGTTCGGCCTCGGCCTGGGCTTCCGATTGGGCCTTGGATTGCTGGGCGATCGCGATCGCACGCTCCTGCTCGGCCAGTTCCAGGGCCTGGCGCCGCTGGACCTCCAGGCGTTGGGTATCGCGCTCGCGAGCGATCCTATCCTCGTCAAGCGCCCGTTCCTGAGCGATCCGCGCCTTCTCGATTTCCAGCTGCGAGGAGATCTTGGCCTCCTCGGTCTGTCGCTCGCTGGTGGCCCGCTCGCGCGCGACATCGGCCTGCTGGGACGCACGCCTGGCCTCGATCTCGCGCTGCTGCTCGAGGCGCGCGTACTCGCTGTCGCGATCGATCTCCAGCGAGACCTTCTCGGTCTCCAGGTTCTTGTTGCGGATCTGGATCAAGGTGTCCTGTTCGATGTCGTTGCGGATCTTCTTGCGCCGCTCAATCTCGTCGGTGAGGCGCGTCAGACCCTCTGCGTCGAAGGCGTTGGAGGGGTTGAAGTATTCCATGTTGGTCTGGTCCATGCCGGTCAGCGATACGCTCTCCAGCTCCAGCCCGTTCTGCATGAGATCGGCCGCCACCACCTGCTGCACGCGCTTGACGTAGTCGCCGCGTTTCTCATGCATCTCTTCCATGGTGGTCTCGGCTGCGACCGATCGCAGGGCGTCGATGAACTTGCCTTCGACCAGCTCCTTCAGGCCGTCCGGCTGCAGGGTGCGCCGGCCCAGAGTTCCGGCCGCCGTGGCCACGGACTCGGCCTCTGCCTTCACCCGCACATAGAACTCGGCCACGACGTCGACCCGCATACGGTTCTTGGTGATCAGCGCCGACTCACGGCCGCGCCGCACCTCGAGGCGCAGTGTGTTCATATTGACCGGCGTGATCTCGTGCACGATCGGCAGCACGAAGGCGCCGCCGTTCATCACCACCTTCTGCCCACCCAAACCGGTGCGCACGAAGGAGGTCTCCTTGGACGATCGGCGATACAGGCGGTTCATGGCCCAGATGATCAAGGCCACCACCAGGGCGATCAGAACGATCGCCACGACGATCCATGCGATGGTTGCTCCCGACATTTGCTCTCTCCCGCTCTTTCGTTCTCTCTAGCCTTGGGGGTTTAGCCCCGGCCGATTGCCTTGAACTTCTTGGTCTGCGCGGTCAGCGCCTGCTCGGTCGGCAGCCGCTCCATCGAGGAGGCACCGTAGAAGCCATGCACCTCCGGACAGTGTTTCAGCATGAACTCGGCATCCTCCGGCATGGCGATGGGACCGCCGTGCACCAGGACCAGCACGTCCTCCCGCTCCTGCTTGGCCGCCTTGGCCCAGGCGCGGACCGGATCGACGCAGCCTTCCAAGGTCAAGGCGGTCTCGGCGCCGATGGCCCCGCCGGTGGTCAGCCCCATGTGGCAGACGACGATGTCGGCGCCCGCCGCCGTCATCGCCTTGGCGTCGTCCTCGCAGAAGACGTAGGGCGTGGTCAGCAGGTCGGCGCGATGAGCAGCCGCGATCATCTCGACCTCCAGGCCATAGCCCATCCCGGTCTCTTCCAGGTTGGAGCGGAAGGTGCCGTCGATCAGGCCCACGGTCGGAAAGTTCTGCACGCCAGAGAAACCGAGCGCGATCAGACGGTCCAGGAAGTGATCGAGGATCAGGAAGGGGTCGGTGCCATTGACCCCGGCCAGCACCGGCGTGTGCTTGGTCACCGGCAGGACCTCCTGCGCCATCTCGCAGACGATCTCATTGGCGTTGCCGTAGGCCAGCAGGCCGGCCAGCGAGCCGCGCCCGGCCATGCGATAGCGCCCGGAATTGTAGATCACGATCAAGTCGATGCCGCCGGCCTCCTCGCACTTGGCCGAGAGCCCGGTGCCGGCGCCGCCGCCGACGATCGGCTCGCCGCGCGCGGCCATCTCGTGGAAGCGTTTCAACAGGGTCTTGCGGTCGATCTTTGGCATGGCGGGTCTCCTAACTGCGGCCCTGCATGAGTTCACGGAACTGCGCCACCAGCGCGGCCGCGAAGGCAGGGTCGTTGATGTGGTAGGGCAAGCGAATCACTTGGCGCTGTTGTGTCTTGTGGATGCCGCGCTCCAGGGCCTCGAAGAGCGCCCGGTCGGCTTCCGGATCCCAGAAGGACTGGCCCGGCGCGTCGATACCGGAGAGACCGCCCTCCGGGATCAGCAGCCGTACCGGCCCCTGGCACTGGTTCAGCTTGTCGGCGATCCAGGTGCCCATGGCGGCATTCTCCTCCGCCGTGGTGCGCATCAGGGTGACCTGGGGATTGTGGATGTGGAAGAGACGCCCGTCGTACTTGGCCGGCACGCTCTCGCGCGCGCCGAAGTTCACCATATCGAGCGCGCCCAAGGAGCCGACGTATGGCAGCCGGCTGCGGATCACCGCGCCCAGCCGATCCTCGCCGGCGGAGAAGATACCGCCCGCATGCAGGTCGGCGATCTCCGTCGTCGTGACATCCAGAAAGCCCGAGAGCAGACCGGAGTCGGCCAGCTTCTCCATCGACTGCCCGCCGGTGCCGGTGGCGTGGAAGACCAGGCAGTCGAAGTCCTCTTCCAGCTCAGGGGTTGCTGCTTGGACGCAAGGGGTGGTCAGGCCGAACATGGTGACGCCGATGGCCGGCCGTTCGGCCGCGACCTGCTGGCTGCGATGCGCGATCATACCGGCCAGCGCATTGGCGCCGTTGCCCAGAACCTGCTCCGAGATCCGATTGAGGCCGGAGACGTCGGTGACCGAGTACATCATGCAGATGTCGGCCGGTCCGACATAGGCGCCGACATTGCCGGAAGCGACGGTGGAGATCATCACCTTGGGCAGCCCCACCGGCAGCGCCCGCATCGCCGCTGTGGCCAGCGCCGTACCGCCGGAGCCACCGGCCGAGATCACGCCGCCGAGGTCACGCTGCTGCGGCAGGAAGCGGGCGAAGGCCTCTGCCATCGCCGCGACCGCGCTGCCGCGGTCCTTGGTGAAGACCGCTTCTGCACCTCTAGGATGGTGGCGGGCAACGGCCGAAGGGCCGATGTCGGCAGCCGAGGGACTGCGGCTGGTCGAAAGGTCGACCGTCACGACCGAGAGCCCCTGGCGCCGCAGCCTGTTGGCAATGAAGGTCAGCTCGCGGCCCTTGGTATCGAAGGTGCCGGCAACATAGGCCGCCCTGCCGATGGTGCGCGCCACCGGTACGGACGCACGCTCGGGCGCCTGCTGGCTTGGCGCCTCCTCCCCCTCTTCAAGGATGGCTTCTGCACCGCCGCTGTCTGCTGCGGGACGGGAGACCTGACTCCAGCGGGTCGGTGCGCTCTCGCGGCGGTAGACGGAGGAAGCAATCGGGCCGTCGTCCGGGGCCGGTGGCGGCGGTGCCTCCTCCCCGCTCTGGCGCCGAACGCGGAAGACCCGAGGCGCCTCGACGACAGGCCCCAGATCCTCCTCGTCGCCCTCCTCGCCTGGATGCAGCTCTTCGTCGGCCTGTATGCCCATGCCCAGCAGGCGCTGTTGCAGTTCGCGGTCGCTGGCCAGGTCGGAGGCTGACATCTCGCGCACCAGGCGTCCGTTCACCATGATGCCGACACGCTCGGCCACCTCGGTCGCCACACCGATGTTCTGCTCGATCAGCAGGATGGCGATGTCGCCCTCGTCGACCAGCCGGCGCAGCAGCCCCTCGACCTGGCGCACGATGACCGGGGCCAGCCCCTCCGTCGGCTCGTCCATCACCAGCAAGCGCGGGTTGGCCAGCAGCGCGCGGCCGATCGCCAGCATCTGCTGCTCGCCGCCGGAAAGCTGTGCACCGCCGTTGCTGCGGCGCTCCAGCAGACGCGGGAAGGCCTCGTAGACGCGCTTCACCGTCCAGGCCCCCTTGCGGCCCGAACGGGCGGCAAGGCGCAGGTGCTCGTCGACCGTGAGCGAGGGCCAGACGCGGCGCCCCTGCGGCACATAGCCGACCCCGCGCGCAACGATGGTGTTGGGTGCCTGGCCCAGGATCGGCTTGCCTTCGAGCAGGATCTGGCCGCCGCTGGCCGGCGTCATGCCGACGATGGTCCGGCAGAGCGTCGTCTTGCCCATGCCGTTGCGGCCGACGATGGCCAGGATGCCGTGCTCCAGGGTCAGGCTGACGCCCTGCAGCACATGGGCGTGGCCGTAATAGACCTGCAGATCCTCGATCTTGAGGGTCGTGGCCTCAGCCATCGGCCCCTCCCAGATAGATGCGCTGAACCTCCGGATCGTTTTGAATTTCCTCCGGCGTGCCCTCCTTGAAGAGGGCGCCGTTGTGCATGACGCTGACCGAGGTCACAACGCGCAGCGCCACATCCAAGTCGTGCTCGATGATGATGAAGCCGATGTGCGCCGGCAGTGCCGTCAGGATCTCAATCAGCTCGCGGCGTTCCACCGGCGAGAGGCCGGCAGCCGGTTCGTCGAAGAGGATAAAGCGCGGCGCTCCGGCCAGCGCCATGCCGATCTCCAGCTGGCGCTGCTGCCCATGCGCCAGATCGCCGACAAGCGTATCGCCGTAGGCGTCGAGATGGACGGCGTGCAGCAGCTCGGCCGCAGCCACGCGTGCACTGTCGTTCGCGCCGGCGCGCAGAAGAGAAAAGCGCCGGCGGGTGACCCCGCGGGCTGCCATGAAGAGATTGTCCAGCACGCTCAAACCGCGGAACAGCAGCGAGTGCTGGTAGGTTCGGCGCAGACCCCGGCGGATCCGCTCGTGCGGCGCCAGTGCGGTCACATCCTCGCCGAAGAAGCGAATACGTCCTGCGGTCGGCGGAAAGTCGCCGCTAATCGCATTGAAGAGTGTCGTCTTGCCGGCACCGTTTGCACCCAGCACCGCCCGACGTTCGCCGGCAGCGACGTCGAGCGACACGGAATCGAGTGCAACCAGTGCGCCGAAGTTGCGGCTCACCCCCTCGAGCTTGAGGGCATGAGCCGCACCCGCCCGGGCCACGCGGTGTTGACCGTTGCTTTCGACGGCGGCCATCACGTGATTCCCGAGCGCTTCAGCACGACTGAATTCCCGGATGCCTTAGGGGCATTCCGGGTTGGTGCGCGAGACGGGTCCAAGCTTCAGGAACTCCTCGCGCGGCTCACCCATGGTCTGGTTCACCTGCGGGATCACCTTGATGACCTCGTTGTAGAGGTTGCCGTCGGCACCTTCCCTGAGCTCCGTCAGGAAGATGTCGGCGACCGCTTGACGATTCTCGTCCAGGCTGACCATGCCGGTCGGAGTCTTCAGCTTCAGATTCATCAGCGCATCGCGGAACTCCGCCTGGCCGCCTGAGAGATTGCCGCCGACTTCGTTCAGCCCGGCGATGATCGCTTCCGCACCGATGTAGTAGCCGTGTGCGAAGAGCGAGGGCGAGGGAAAGCCGTCCGGGAACTGCTTCTGATAGGCCGCAACGAAGGCCTTCCAGTCTGCATTGTCCCAGGCGTCCGCGATCGGACCGGCGGAAGGCGTACCCGCCAGGTAGTCCTTGCCCAGGCGTGCCTGCGAGCCCATCACGGACTGATCCACGGTGATGGAGCCGCCGATCATCGGCTTGTCGCCGCCGGCCTGCTGATACTGGCTCAAGAAGTTCACGGCATCCGCACCGCCCAGAGCCACGTAGATGGCATCCACGTCATCGGGGATGGAGGCAACGATCGTGGAGTAGTCCTTGTTGCCGATCGGGACCCAGAACTTCTCCGGAACCGTGCCGCCCATCTTGCAGAACTCCAGCATGAAGCCCTGAACCTGGGAATAGGGGAAGGAATAGTCCTCTGCGATCACAACGGCGCTCTTGTAGCCCTTGTTCTCGTAGGCATAGGTGCCCAGACCCGCCTGCCACTGCACGCCGTCGGTGGAAAAGCGGAAGAAGTTGGGTGCGGGATCGCGCAAGGTGGTGTCTTGGGCCGCCGAGGTGCCGTTGATGAAGGTCACCTGCGGCTGCGTCTTGGCATAGTCGCGCATGGCCAGCCCCTCGGAACCCGACAGCGGGCCCAAGAGAATATCGACCTTGTCGTCCTCGACCAGCTTGCGGGCTGCTTTCAGCGCGCTGTCAGGCGAGGCGTCCGACGATCCCTTGATGATCTCCAGCTTCTTGCCGCCGGCCATGTAGCCGGCCTGCTCGAAAGCGAGATCCGCACCGCGCATGGAGTCTTCGCCCAGCACGGTGAAGGCACCTTCCAAGGTCGCCAGCACACCGATCTTGATGGTGTCTTCGGCAGCGGCTGTTCCTCCCGCTACGCCGAGCGACAGGGTCGCCGCCGCGCCCGCCAGCAGAATTCGTCTCGATAGGGTAATCATAAACCTTATCCTCCCATGGTTGCCTGGCAGCCGGCCAAGATCGGCCCGGCCACGTACCCGTTATGAAGCGACGACCGTGCCTTATGGCTGAAAGCCGTCGTTGCCGCTCTCGTCGCGGCCCTTAGCCAGCGCCCGCTTCAGCCTGTCCCACAGGCCTAAGAGACCGTCCGGCGAAACCAGAACGACCAAGAGAAAGGCCGCCCCGATAACCGTGTTGAAACGCTCGCGGTCGATCAGGTCGATCGCGAAGTTGTCCAGAAGAACGAAGACCAGCGCCCCGATGAAGGGTCCGATCGGATGTCTGAGACCACCCAAGACCGCAATCACCAGGATGTCGATCATCGGTCCCAGACCGATGGACCCCGGCGAGATGCGGCCGTTGAACCAGACGATGAAGATGCCGCCCAGGGCGGCGATAAAACCGGCCAGCGCATAGGCCAGAATACGGTGCAGCGCCACGTGGAAGCCTAGGGTCTCCATCCGCCGCGGGTTGTCGCGTATAGCCTGCAGGGAGAGGCCGAAGGTCGAGCGGCGGAAGTAGACCACGCCGAAGTAGGCCAGTCCCGCGATCCCCAGCGCCAGGTAGTAAAACGGCATGGGCTCGCGCCAATCCACGCCGAAGATCGGCGGCGGCGACAGTCCGGCAAAGCCGTTGAAACCATTGAGGATGGCATAGTTCTGATTGGCAAAGTTAGCGAAGCCGACCCCGATCGCAAGCGTGATCATGATGGTGTAGATGCCCTCGGTCCGGACCGAGATGGCGCCGATCAGGGTGGCGAAGATGACGGCGATGGCAAGCGCGATCGGCAGCACCAGATACCAGGGCAAATGCAGGCTGATCGGCGCCGTGCTCTCGCCGAAGATGGCCCACATGTAGCCGGCGACGCCGGCGATGGTCAGCTGCGCCAGCGAGACCATGCCGCCGAGGCCTGCCAGCAGCATCAGCGACAGCGCGACCAGGCCCAGGAAGAAGGTCTGCGCCCCGACCTGGACGATCCAGAAGGGACTGGCAATAAAGGGATAGAGGATGAGCAGCAGCAGGATGCCGCCGTTGCGGGTCAGCGGCCAGGGACTCCAGGCCTTCTTCTCGTCGAGCTTGTCGGAAACCGCCACCATCGCCGCCTAACCCCGCCTGCCCATGATGCCCTCGGGGCGCAAGGCCAGCACAACGACCATGATCACATAGGTAAAGACCACACCATAGGTGCGCGAATAGGCCAGACCGAACTGCTCGGCCATACCGATCAGAATGGCGCCGATCGCCGCCCCGGTGATCGAGCCCATACCGCCGACGATCACCACGACCAGCGAGGCCAGCAGATAGCGCACGTCCTCTCCCGGCGCGATGGAGAGGAAGGAACCGCCGATCACGCCGCCCAAGCCGGCCAGCCCGGCACCGATGGCGAAGGTCAGCGCAAAGACCAGCTGCACGTTGACCCCCGTCGCCGACAGCATGGCGCGGTCATCGACGCCGGCGCGAATCATCATGCCCACCGCCGTGCGGTTCAGGAAAAGCCACAAGGCAATGCCGATGACGACCGCGATCAGCAGCACGAAGAGGCGATAGGAGTTATAGACCTTGACCCAAGGCATGGGGGTGGCACCGAAGAGGAACTCCGGCACCTCGAACTGATAGGTGGTGCCCGTCCAGAAAGCGAGCATCAGGTCGGCCATGACGATGGAGATGCCGATGGTCACCAGGGTTTGCCGCAGCTCGTCGCCCTCCATGCGCCGCATGACCAGGGTCTGCAGTGCCAGCCCGAAGACCGCCGTCGCCAGGAAGCCGGCAGCCACGCCGACGAACCAGTTGCCGGCCCAGTTGGCCACGTCATAGCCGATGTAGGCCCCCAGCAGGGCGATCGCACCATGCGCCAGGTTGACGTTGCGCATCAGACCGAAGACCAGGGTGAAGCCGCTGGCCACCACGAAGTAGAGCCCGGCCAAGGTCAGGCCGTTCAGGAAGGTGAGCAGGAAGAGGCGCACATCGCGGCCCGCGCGCACATCCACACCGGCCGCCCCGGCCGCAACGATGGCGACCAGCACAAGCCCGGCAAGCGCCCAGGCCATATAGCGCGCGTTGGCGGTCACCGGCCCTTGTTACCCTGCATACCGCCCGCGCCTAGATGGCCACACGGCCGCGCTCAGCCTGCATATCCGGAGTGCGATGGAAGCTGCCGTCCTTCATCACCGCCAGGATGCGCTCTTGGTCCTGCAGGATGCGGATGTTGGCCAGCGGATCGCCGTCGATCAGCAGCATGTCGGCCAGATAGCCGGGCTTGATCTGCCCCAGCTCGCCCGGCTTGCCCATGATCTCGCCGCCATAGCGCGTGGCCGCGATCAGCGCCTCCATCGGCGTCATGCCGACCAGGTCAACCAGATACTCCAGGTCCTTGGCGTTGGTGCCGTGGCGGATCCAGGCGAAACCGTAGTCGCCGCCGGGCAGCACCTTGATGCCGCGCTTATGCATCTTGCGCATGGTCTCCACGGCAATGTCTGCCTCGCGCTTGTACTTCAGGCCCAGCGGTCCATTGGGGTCGACCCCGTAGGCGCCGGCTTCGGTCGAGGTCTTGATCAGCCAGGCCAGACCCGGTGCCACGAAGTGCTTGTCCTTGTTGGCCTCCAGCAAGTCCAGGGTGGCCTCGTCGGCGAAGGAGGCATGATAGATGTTCTGGATCCCGTGGCGGATGCACATCTTGATCGACTCGTTGGAACGCGCGTGGGCGCAGACCTTGAGGCCGCGCCGCTTCGCCTCGGAGACGGCAACGGCGACCTCCTCGTCGGTCATCGGTGTTTCTTCGGCCGGCACGCCGGCAATCTCTTCGCCAGAGAGGTTCAGCTTGATCAGATCGCAGCCGTACTTGATGAAGCGCCGCACGGCCGCGCGCATCTCCTCCGGCCCCGAGATCACCACGCCGAAGGACATCTCCGGGATATCGATATGCGGCGGCGCGGTGTCGCCCAGCCCGCCCAGGGTGGCGATCTCCTGCGAGTTGGCAAGCAGCCTTGGCCCCGGAATGAGGCCGCTGTCGATCGCATTGCGGATCACGACGTCGAGCCGCGGTTTGGCGGCAGCTGCCCCCACAACGGACGTCCAACCCATGTCGAGGTAGCGCTTGGCGATGGAGGCGCAGAAGAGCGTGTGCTCCTCCGGCGGCATGCGCTGGATCGAATCGAGGCTGGGCTGATCGTTCCACGAGAAATGCGTATGTGCCTCGGTCATGCCGGGCATCAGGGTCGCGCCGGCACCGTCCAGCACCGTCGCACCGTTCGATGACGTGGTGCGCGAACCGCGGCCGACATGCTTGACCCGATTGCCCTGGACCAGCACCTCGCCCAGATAGGGATGCTCGCCGCTGCCGTCGAATATGCGTACGTTGGTGAAGAGAACACCGCTCATCCTACCGTCTCCTTTGTCGAGCCCCCCGGCCGGTCGTCTTGGGCATTCTTGCCGATGCCCTGTGCGCTTCCGCGATTGTGCACAGCTCTAGCGCTGCATGCTCATAAAATCCTTCAAGAGGCGATTGACCTCTTCGGCTGCCTCGAAGGTGGTCCAGTGCCCGCAGCGCGGCAGGACATGCGCGCGCGCCCCGGAAATCTTCTCCGCCAGCCCGCGTGTGACGGAGGGCGGCGCCACCACGTCGTCCTCGCCGGTCACCAGCAAGGTCGGGCAGGTGATCTGGGAGGCATCGGCAGCCACCGCGACGGCCAGGGCCGCACAGGTGGCGCCATAGCCCTCGCCGCTCTGCCGCATCAAGCTCTCGCGCACGGCGGCCAGAACGACTGGCTGGCGCTCCTTGGTGGCGCTCGCTGTCGCGGCCTTGACGATGGCATCGGCGATCTCGGTCATGGCAGCCTCCCCCCCTTCCTTGGCCAGCTTCGCGCGGGCCTCAAGGGCGGTGCGGGCCGGCCCCGGCGGCTCGGTCAGGGGACCAAAGAGTGCCAGACTGGCGACCAGTTTCGGTGCCCTGACGGCGATGCGCTGGCAAAGGATCGTGCCCAGCGAGTGACCAAGGAAATGCGCACGCTCGACCCCAAGGGCTGCAGCCATCGCCAGGATGCGCTCGACGATCAGATCCATGCTGAGCGAGCGGGGCAGCGGCGAACGGGCCGAGCCCGGCAGGTCCGGGCGAATGCTTCGGTAGCGTCCGGCAAAGACACCCATCTGCGGGGTAAAGGTGTTTGAGCTGCCGCCCAGCCCGTGCAGCATGATGACCGCGGGCCCCTCGCCTTCGACCTCCACCGCCATCCGCTCGATGCGTTCGCTTGCCATCGCTACCGACCTCAGACCTGCTCCACCGGATTGGCGAGCGAGCCGATGCCGGAGATCTCCATACGCACCCGATCGCCCGCCTTGAGGTAGCGCGGTGGATCGAAGCCGATGCCCACGCCCTCCGGCGTGCCGGTGGCGATGATGTCGCCCGGCAGCAAGGTGATCCCGGCGGAGATGGTGGAGATCAGGGTCGGAACGTCGAAGATCAGCTGCGCGGTATTGGCATCCTGCCGCAGATCTTCATTGATCCAGCAGCGCAACTGCGTGTCGGCCAGGTCGATCTCGTCTGCCGTCACGGCAAGCGCGCTCATCGGACAGAAGCTGTCCTGCGACTTGCCGAGCAGCCACTGCGAGTGGCGCTGCTGCAGATCCCGCGCCGTGACGTCGTTGAGAAGGGTGTAGCCCCAGACGTGCCCCAAGGCATCCTCCTTGGCGATGCCACGCCCCGCACGACCGACGATCACCGCAAGTTCGACCTCATAGTCGATCGCTTCAGAGACGCTTGTATCGATCAGGATCGGCGCGCCGTCCGGGATCACGGTCTCGGGCACCTTGGAAAAGACGATGGGGTGCGCCGGCACGGCACCGGCCTTGGCGGAGCTGTCGAAGCCACTGGCCGCGAACTCCTCGGCGTGTGCGTGGTAGTTCTTGCCGACACAGAAGATGTTGCGGCGCGGTCTCGGCGCGGCCGCCAGAAGCGTCACCTGATCCGCGGCCAGGCGTCGATCCGTCAGCTGTGCCGGGCGCCCGTCCAGGTCGCGGTCGACCAGGGCCAGAACACCAGCCGCGGCTTCCTCAGGCGTCAAATCGAAAGGACGAATTGCCGATTCGTCAGAGTTCCACAGGCCAACTCCAGCCATGCCACCAGCTTCAAACGCTACGACGCGCATCCACGCCCTCCCCCAGGCTTAGTGGTTTTGATCCAACAATGAACCAAACAATTCCCAGCATGGTCGCATCACCGGAATTACCTGTCAACTCAGTCTTCAACAGGCTTGCAATTGAAGAGACTTGGTTCAATAATGGTTCATTATGAGTGACCCACAACCCCGTCAACGGCATCTGCACAGGCAAGAGAAGGTGGTTCAGAGCCTGCGCAGCGACATCCTTGACGGTCGCTATCCGCCTGGTAGCCGCCTACCGCCCGAACGCGACCTGGCCGGTAAATATGGCATTGCCCGCAACACCTTGCGCCGGCTTCTGGAAGAATTGGCCGAAGAGGGCTTGGTGGAGCGACAGGTCAGCCGTGGCACCTTCGTTGTCGAGCGACGGCGGGTGAGCGGTCACAAGTCTCACAGTGGCGACCTCTCCGACAGTCTGCGCGGTGCCAGCCCGGCCGATCTGATGGAGGTGCGCCTGATCATCGAGCCGCAGGTCGCAGCCCTTGCCGCCAGCCGGGCCACGGCGGAGGATCTGACGCGAATCGAAGGGGCCTTGCGCCGATCGGTGGCCGCCAAAGGTCTGGCCGAGTTCGAGCATTGGGATGCGCAGCTGCACCTGGCGATCTTTCATGCAGCCAAGAACGCCCTGCTTCTGGACTACTGCACGGCGATCAATGCGGTGCGCAACGAGCCCGACTGGTACCGCTTGAAGCAGCGCAGCGTGACACCGGAGCGGCGCTTGCACTACGACCGCGAACACAGCGACATCGTAACCGCCCTGCGCGAACGCGATCCCGAAGCGGCCCGCAAGCAGCTCTTCCGGCATCTCTCCGGCATTCGCAACACCCTGCTTTCGCTGAGCGAGTAGCGCCGCCGAACTGTGCAGCCGCTTTCCACAATCCATCCCATGGCTTGAACGGGATCGCGCAGAAGACTGCAACCGCCCACAACCTGCGACCCTGCCCCACTGGTAGGCGCGCTGCTTTTCGGCTTACCCTCTGACCAACCGCAGTCGAAGGTCGGGGGCTAAGGGCGTCTTGGGCGAAAGCGATACAACAGCCAATCCGAAACATGGCAACAACGATGCCCTCTACTACACCATGGCAGTGCTGGTCGGGACGGTCGCCGGCGTGCTGGGTGCGATTTTCCACATCATCGTCGACTGGCTGTTCCATCTTCACCAACACCTGCGCCACACGATCGGCACCGAGGTCGTCGAGGTTCTGACCTTCATGGCCATCTCCATGGTCATGGTCGCAGCCGCCCTCTTCATCACCCGCCGCTTCGCGCCCGAAGCCAGCGGCAGCGGCGTGCAGGAGATCGAGGGGGCTCTAGAGGGCGTGCGCGAGGTGCGCTGGCGGCGCGTACTGCCGGTGAAGTTCGTCGCCGGCGTGCTCGCGCTTGCCTCGGGCCTGGTTCTGGGACGCGAGGGACCGACCATACACATGGGTGCCGCTGTCGGTGCCGCGACCTCGGACGCCGTCAAGCTGGACGTTACCGAACGCAAGGGCCTGATCGCGGCCGGTGCAGCGGCCGGTCTGGCCGCCGCCTTCAATGCGCCGCTGGCAGCCGTCCTCTTCATCATCGAGGAAACCCGGCGCCAGTTTCCCTATACGCTGAAGACCTACAGCGCGGTGATCATCGCCTCCGCGCTCTCCGGTTTCGTGACCGAGGTCATCGCCGGTGTCGGTCCGGAATTGGAGATCATCGTCCACACGCCGCCGCTCTGGCACTTCCCGATCTTTATCCTGTTGGGTCTCGTGCTGGGCGGGGCCGGCGTGCTCTTCAACAAGATCATGCTGGCGTCGCTGAACCGCACGGATGGACTGAACGAGCGGCACCCCTATCTCTTCCCGCTCGCCTTTGCCGCCCTGGTGGGGGCCCTGCTGGCGCTACTGCCGGATGCCACCGGCGGCGGCGACGGCTTCGTCTATCGCATGCTGCACGGCGAGCAGTACACGCTTGGCATGCTGGTCCTGATCCTGATCGTCCGCTCGGTCACCACCTTCGGCAGCTACACCTGCCGCATACCCGGCGGCATCTTCGCCCCCATGCTGGCGCTGGCCACCCTGACCGGCCTTACCTTCGGCACCGTCGTGGCCCTGGTGGTGCCGGGCGGGTCCGAGCTGGATGCCATCGCCATGGCCATCGCCGCGATGGGCGGGCTCTTCACCGCCACCGTCCGCGCGCCGCTGGTCGGCTGCGTCCTGGTGATGGAACTGACAGGCTCCTACGACCTGATGTTGCCGGTCATCATCACCTGCGTGGTCGCCAATCTGACGGCCCACCACCTACGCGGCGAGCCGATCTACGAGATGCTGCTGGAGCGCACCCTGCGGCTGGCCAGACAGAAAGTGCCGAAAGACGCGACGGACCCGGATCGCGTGCCGGTGGAACTGGGCATTGGCAAGGACGAGGAGGGCAAGAAGGACTAAGCAGCCTCGCTAGCCGATAGGCTCTCGGCCGAGGCGATGAAGCCGCCGCCCAAGAGACGATCGTCACGATAGGCAACGGCTGCCTGGCCGGGCGCGACGGCCCCTTGCGGGCTCAGCAATCGCAAGCTGGCCCCGTCGTCCGTAATCGCCTCGACCCGCGCCGGCCCAGCCTCTTGGCGCGAGCGCAGCTTGACCATGACATCATCGCCCGGCGTCAGCGCGGCCAGCCAGTTGGTCTCGCGCAGATGGACGCGGTCTTGCTTCAAGGCGGTTTCGGGGCCGACCACGACCTGGCGCTTGCCGGCATCCAACCGCACGACGAAGAGCGGCCCCGGCTCGCGGTCGAGGCCCAGCCCACGGCGCTGACCGATGGTGAAGTGGATGATGCCGGCATGGGTACCGAGCACCCGTCCTTGCAGGTCGACGATCTCACCCGGCTCGGCCGCCCCGGGGCGCAAACGCTCGACCAGGTTTGCGTAGCGGCCGCTCGGTACGAAGCAGATGTCCTGGCTGTCCGGCTTGTCGGCGACCAGCAGGCCACGCTCCGCCGCCATCCGGCGAACCTCGCTCTTCGGCAAGCCGCCCAAGGGAAAGCGCAGAAACTCGAGCTGCTGCTTGGTCGTGGTGAAAAGGAAATAGCTCTGATCGCGGGTGGGGTCTTCGGCGCGATGCAGCTCGGCCCCCGACGGCCCTACGAGACGGCGGGCATAGTGGCCGGTCACCAGTGCGGCCGCGTCCAGATCCCGGGCGCTGTCCAGCAGATCGGCGAACTTGACCTTCTGATTGCAGCGCACGCAGGGGATCGGGGTTTCGCCGCGGGCATAGCTGGCGGTGAAGTCGTCGATCACCTGGCGGCGGAAGCGCTCTTCGTAATCCAGTACATAGTGCGCAAAGCCCAGCCGATCGGCGACGGCACGGGCATCGCGGATGTCCTGGCCGGCGCAACAGCTGCCGGGCTTGCCGACGGCCTGGCCATGGTCATAGAGCTGCAGGGTCAGCCCAACCACCTCATAGCCGGCCTCATGGCAAAGCGCTGCCGTCAGCGCGGAATCCACCCCACCCGACATCGCCACCACGATCCGTGCTCCGACCGGCGGAGCGTCTGCGCCCAGAAAATTGGTCATGAGGCAAGGGAATAGGGCCGAAAGCCCGCCAAGACAAGGCTCGCGGCCGATCAGCCGGCCTAACGAGAGCGCATAGCCCTAACCGGCCCTCGAGCGTGGCAGGTCGGGCTCTTCGCTGGCCGCGCCATAGGGGCGGTCGTGTTCCAGCGCCGGGATACGGGCGCGGGCGCCGGCAACCTTGGACGGGTCGATCTCGGCAACGACGATGCCCTCGTCTTCTCCTCCATCGGCCAGCACGCCGCCCCAGGGATCGACGATCAGGCTGTGGCCATAGGTCTCTCGGCCGCCGGCATGACGCCCGCACTGTGCGGCAGCGAGGACATAGCAGCCGGTCTCGATGGCCCTTGCGCGCAGCAGCACCTCCCAGTGGTCGCGCCCGGTGGGACGGGTAAAGGCAGAGGGTACGGTGATGTAGTCGGCGCCGACCTTGGCCAGGTGCCTGTAGAGATGGGGAAAGCGCATGTCATAGCAGATGGTCAGGCCCAACCCGCCCCAGGGCAGCCCGGCGACCACGGCCTGCGAACCCGGTGCCGTGTAGTCGGATTCCCGGTAGGTCTGCCCATCGCCGACCGTCGCCTCGAAGAGATGGATCTTGTCGTAGCGTGCGATCACGGCGCCATCCGGGTTCAGCAGATAGCTGCGGTTCCAGCAGTGCTTCGGCGCTGCCTTGACGGTCAAGGAGCCGACCTGCAGCCAGATGTTGCGCGCGCTTGCCATTTCAGCCAAACGCGCCAAAGCCCGATGGCCGTCTTCCTCGTCGGCTTCGGCCAAGGACTTATCCTTGTCGGGCTGAATTTGGGTACAGTTTTCCGGCAGGCAAACGAACTGAGCGCCGACGCTGCTGGCCTCGCCGACCAGCTGCTCGATGCGCTCAAGGTTCGCGTCTATGTCGGGCCCGGCGGTCAGCTGGACCAGGGCTGCTTTGAACGTCTCGCTCACGCCGCCGATTGTAGCATGGGATCGAGACCGCCGCGGGCCTCGAGTTCGAAGAGATCGTCGCAGCCACCGACGTGCTGACCGTCGATAAAGATCTGCGGAACCGAGGTGCGTCCCTGAGCGCGCTCCAGCATCTCGCTGCGCCGGCCGGGCTGGGCCATCAGGTCGTACTCGGTAAAGGTCACGCCCTTGCGCTTGAGCAGCTGCTTGGCACGATAGCAATACCCACACAAAAGACTGGTATAGATTTCAACGTTTGCCATGGGCGCTTGTGTCCTCCTCTTCTGGAAAAACATATGGGGTCTCGCGTAACACCCGGGCAAGGGTCAGAACTGTGACTTTTTTTGGTTTTCCGCGTCGCAAGACCTTGGATGCCTCGTCAAGGGTGGCGCCCGAGGTCATGACATCATCGATCAGCAAAAGCCGCTGT
Organism: Kiloniellales bacterium; assembly: GCA_040219175.1. Taxonomy (GTDB): domain Bacteria; phylum Pseudomonadota; class Alphaproteobacteria; order Kiloniellales; family JACOMY01; genus JACOMY01. Next base: position 125,564 of record JAVJSY010000007.1, on the reverse strand, counting down.
CCGGCAATCCGCTCGGCCGCGCCCGGTGCCAGCGCAAAGGCGCCGGCGACGTTGCGCTTTCGGGCCTCACGCGACCGGCGGCCCTGGCTGGGCGTGGCGCGCACGCGGTGCAAGAGGTCGAGCGCCGGCGGTACGCCGGTCTCCCGCGCCAGAGCTTGCGCCAGCAAGGCCGCCTGATTGAAGCGCCGTCGGAAGAGACGCCAGCGGTTCAGCGGCACCGGCACGATCAGATCGGCCTCTTCCAGCAGGGACCAGCCGGCCACCTGCATCCAGCGTGCGAAGGGCTTGGCAGCCTCGATACGATCGCCGTGCTTGAAGGCAAGGATCAAGGGCCGGCTGGCCTCGTCATAGAGCAGTGCGGCACGCGCCTGATCGAAACGCGGTGGTTTGCTGACGCAGGCGGCGCAGAGCGCCTTGCGGCCTTGATTGAAAGGAAAGGGCAGACCGCAGCAGGCACAGCAAGGCTCCGACAAGAAGGTCAGGCCGGACCAGCAGGCAGCACAGAGCGACGACTCCGCCGGCACCACCACGCCGCAGCCGAAGCAGCGCAGCGGCAGGATCGCGTCCAAGAGGAAGCGACCGCTCCGCTTGATCGCCGCCCCGCCCAGCTCCCGGTTATCCGTCACCATCTGGACCTTCCGTCATCGGCCTGCCATAGCAGGGCCTCTTCTTTCAGCCGGGACCCAAGATGTCAGATCAGAGCGGCGCACCGAAGCTTTTTGACCGCCAGGCCCTGCGCCGGCACCGCAAGCGCGCGGCCGGCAGCTTCGCCGATCACGACTTCCTCTTGCGCGAGATCGGGGCCCGCCTGCTGGAACGTCTGGAAGAAACCCTGACCAGCTTTCCTGTGGCTTTGGATCTGGGCTGCCACAATGGGGTTCTCGCCTCCATCCTGGCACAGCAGGAGCAGAGAGGCGAAACCCGGATCGACAGCCTGCTGCAGTGCGATCTCTCCGCGACCATGATCGGGCAAGCCAAGCAACAGGGGCCAGCCTTCGTCGCCGACGAGGAGTGGCTGCCCTGCGGTGCCGGCAGCCTCGATCTGGTTCTCAGCCTCTTTTCGCTGCAGTGGGTGAACGATCTGCCAGGCGTGCTCGCCCAGATCCGCTACGCCTTGAAGCCGGGCGGGCTCTTCCTGGCTGCCTTTCCGGGCGGCGTCACCCTGGGCAGCCTGCGGCAGGCCTTTCTGGAGGCCGAAAGCGAGACCGTGGGCGGTGTCAGTCCCCGCATCGCCCCGTTCATCGAGGTGCGCGAGGCCGGAATGCTGTTGCAGCGCGCCGGTTTTCAGCTGCCGATGGCCGACGCCGACGTCGTTCCGATTGACTATCCTGACCCGCTGGCTCTGCTGCGCGACCTGCGCGGCATGGGCGAGAGCAACGCATTGAACCAGAGGCCCCGCAGCTTCCTCAGGCGCGACACCCTGGCTGCCCTGCTTCAAGCCTACCCCCAGCGCCCCGACGGCCGTGTCGTCGCGGAGGTCGAAGTCGTCTATCTGACAGGCTGGGCGCCGGACGCATCGCCATGATCCAATCCGAGATCCGCGAGTGTCGCGAGCCTGAGGTCCATCGGATCGCGCCGCCCGCGGATGGCGCGGCCGGGACGTAAGGATAGGCCAGCGAGAAGGTCACTACGCCCCAGCGCGGAGACCTTCCGCGCGCAGTCCTCGGAGATGACAAGAGCAACGCCCTCTTCCTTGGCGACCTGTTCCAGGCGGCTGGCGACGTTGACCGTATCGCCGGCGGCCGCCAGTTGAGCCTGAGCATCGCCACCCAGTTGGGCGATGACGACCGCACCGTCGTGCAGTCCAATGCGGACCCAGAGATCCGGTCGCCATCCGTGCAGATCGGCAATTACGTCGCGCGCGCAAGCCAAGGCACTGACGGCATCGTCGTTGCGTGGCTCGGGCAGGCCGAAGATCACCATGGCGCCATCGCCTTGGAACTGCTCGATGACGCCGCCATGCGCCAGCACCACGCGTTCCAGACGCTGATGATAGGTAACCAGAAAATTCGCGGTTTCCTGCAACGGTCGGTTTTCGCTCTCGCCGGTGAAACCGCCCAGATCGATAAAGAGTATCGAGGCTTCTTGCTGGCGACGGTCGAAGGTCGGTTTGGACTGCTTGGCCAGTTGCTCGGCCATCAGAGGCGAGACATAGCGGGCAAGGTTGCCGCGCTGGCGTTCCGCCTCCGCACGCTTCGCACGCTCCAGTGCATTCCTGGCGATAACACCGACGCCGGCATTGATGACGATGATCGCGGCAGGCGCGATGGCCGCGATCCACAGGTCCCACTGGCTTAGGGCAAGCAAACTGAGCCCGCCCCAAAGGAAGATCAGACCGAGAACGGCCGCCGTTGCATAGCCGATTGCCAGGAAGCGCCCCAGCGTCCAGGCCAGGAGACCGAGACCAAGAATAGCCAGCGCATCGAAGAGGCGGGTCGCCGCCGAGCGTTCGATCGTGCTGCCATCCAGCAGATTGGCCGCGCCGCTGGCCAGCAACTCGACCCCCGGCAGGTCGCTATCAAAGGCGGTCTGAAAGCGTTCTCCCAGGCCCACGGCCGTTGCGCCGATGATCACAGCCTTGCCGACAAGCGCATCCGCCGGCAGCTTGTCCTCCAAGTGGTGGTGCAAGCTGTAGGTCGTGATGCTGCCGGCCGGCCCATAGGGATTGAGCGGCAAGGCCAGGTCGATGTCCAGGGGGATGTCTCTGTCGCCCAGCAAGAGCGCGCCGCCGAGCGACACGCCAAGCCGATCGGGCGGCAGGTCCATCTGCTGGGCGGCGAGGACCACGGGGAAGGAGGGCAGCAAGAGGGTGTCGAAGGCGACGACCGGGTTCAGCTTTACCGCGGCACGATCGTCTATGAGAATGACGTTCACATGACCTTGGCGGCTTGCAGCGCGAAAAGCGGGCAGAGGCAGCAAGACGCCCTGTGCAAGCGGCGGTATCAGCGCCCCTTCGGAAGGCGTGACGACAAGCGGATAGGCGATCGCCTCCAGTGCTTCTTCGTCGAGGTTGAGCGGGGCGGCCGCCTCCCCGAAGAGGAGCGCCATGCCCAGAAGCGTATCTGGATGCTCCTTTAGGGCAGTTTCCAGCAGAGTATCGCTGCCACCAGGCGCCGCATCCTCTTGCCCGGGCTCGGGATCGATCAGCAGCACATTGATGCCGATGCTTTTGGCACCGCCGCTCTGCGCCAACTCTATTGCCTCAGCCAAACGTTGACGGGTCAGCGGCCAGCGTCCCTCCGCCTGCAGGGTTTCGTCGTCGATTGCCAGGATGACCAGGTCCGCCGGCGCTTCCCGCGGCCCGCGCAGCTGCAGGCGCCACTCGTAGCTGCGAGTCTCCAACTCTCCGAAGACGGCATGACCGCCGCTCAGAAAATAGGTCAGCGCCGCGACGATAGCGAGCAACAGGGCAAGCAACATGCTACCCGGGCGTCTCTTGCGCGCTGCTGTTCGTGCCATGACGCGTGTTTCCTGGAGTTCTGTTTCCTGGGGCTCCGATCGACGGGATCGGGGACGCTATCTCAGGCCAAGGCGCTTTGTCTCCTGACGCAAGCCGGACCATCTAGACCTCTGACTAGATATCTGGGCTCAGCAGGCTCTCTTCGAAAGGAAAAGCCGAGAGCAGCTGATAACCGCTGTCGGTGACCACGAGTTGCTCTTCCAGCTTGACGCCCTCGGACCCGCCGACTTCGCCGACATAGCTCTCGCAGCTCAAGACCATTCCCTCCTCTAGGCGCCCCTCCTCCCCCAGCCTATCGTGATGGCCGAGACCGACGATGGTGGGCCACTGGCCATAGAGCCCGACGCCATGCCAGGTCATCGGCATCATCTGCGCACGGTATTCGCCAGGCAGGGCGAAGGCGCCCTCGGACATCTCGCGGAACGAGGCACCGGCGCGCACGAGGCTTAGGTTGTGGTGCAGCTGGTCATAGGCGATGCGGTAGAGCTTGCGCTGTTCGGCCGAGGGACGGCCCGGCGGACAGAAGAAGGTCCGCGACAGATCGGCGTCGTAACCGAAGGGCCCGATCATGTCGGTATCCAGTGCCACCAGTTCGCCACTGCGCACGATCCGGTCGCTTGCCTCCTGGTACCAGGGGTTTGTCCGTCCGCCCGAGGAGAGCAGCCGCGTATCGATGTACTCGCCTCCGAAAGCAACGTTCGTCGCTTCGAGAATCGACCAGAGTTCAATTTCGGTCTTTCCGGGTTCGATCGCCTGCCGCACCCGGTGCAAGGCGACCTCGCAGACCGACAGCGCATACATGATGCACTGCAGCTCTTCATGCGACTTGACCGCCTGCGCCTCGGAGAGCAGCCGTCCGCCGGGAACGACCTCGATCCCCGCTTGCTGCAGATGCAGGCCGGTGAAGTATTCGACCCGGCTGTCGAGCGCCAAGCGCCGCTCCTTGGCGATCGTTGGCGGCAGTAGCGAGAGCAGGTGTTCGGCCCAGGTCCGTCCGCCTTCGTAGGTCGCGCCCTCGATGCCATAGCGCGAGCCGGTCGCGTGGACGGCCTCGACGGTCTCCAGCCCGCTGCCCAGGTGCTCGGAGCCGCCGTACTCGAAGAGGATCGCCTTGCCTTCGACCGGCACCAGGGCCGAGCGAATATTGGTGTGCATCGACCAGGGCTGCATGTTGCGCACGCCGGTGGCATAGCGCACCAGCACCGGATCGGCGATCAGGATGGCCGGGATGTCGCGCCGGCGCAGCTCGGCCTGCACCCGCCCCAAGCGATAGGCACGCAGCGCCACCATGTCGATTTGGCCGGCGCCGTGATCTGCGAGCGTGCGCCCCAGCGAGGTCCTGGAGATGGCGCTCGTGGCATAGCGCCCGGCTTCGTGAGCGGCCCTCTTGGGCTCATGGCTATCCGGCATGCACTTCTTTCCCGGTTATCGTTTGGCCGCCGCAAGGCGCTGAAAGGGTCTCACACTCCAGGGCTCGACGCCACTGCGATGACGACCCAATCCTGGGCAGATTTCCCGGCTAGCGGCCATGCGGATCGATTCCCTTTCGCTTGCAAAGCGCTCAAGGGCTTGCCCAATCGTAAACTTCGGCTAGCCTAAGCTGCATCGTCTCTAGAGCAGGAGGAAAATTATGAAGAGCGTCTGGAAGATCGGGCTGTTGCTGGCCGCGGGCATCACGCTTGGCGCAGCACAGGCCTCGGCTGCCAAAGACAGCCTGACGATGGGCATGGTGTTGGAGCCGCCGCATCTGGATCCCACGGCCGGCGCGGCTGCCGCCATCGACGAGGTTGTCTATGCCAACATCTTCGAGGGCCTGACCCGGATCAACCAGAACGGCGAGGTGCTGCCGGCCCTGGCCAAAAGCTGGGACATCTCCGACGACGGACTGACCTACACCTTCCACCTGGTCGAGGGCGCCAAGTTCCACGACGGCTCGCCCTTCGAGGCCGAAGACGTCGTCTTCTCGCTCAAGCGGGCCATGGCCGAAGACAGTGTGAATGCGCAAAAACAGCTCTTCAGCGCTATCGACACCGTCGAAGCCAAGGACCCCAAGACCGTCGTCGTGTCATTGAAGCAGCCGGCCGGCAACCTGCTGTTCAACCTGGGTTGGGGCGATGCGGTGATGGTCGAGGCGGCCTCGGCCGACGGCAACAAGCAGACCCCGATCGGCACCGGCCCCTTCAAGTTCGACCGCTGGCTCAGCGGCGATCGGGTCGAGCTCTCGGCCAACCCCGACTATTGGGGCGAGCCGGCAGCGCTCAAGAGCGTGACCTTCAAGTTCATCCCCGATCCGGCAGCGGCCGCCGCCGCCATGCTGTCGGGTGACGTCGATGCCTTCGCCAACTTCCCCGCACCCGAGCTGGTCCCACAGTTCGAATCGGACCCGCGCTTTGCCGTCGTCGTCGGCTCCACGGAAGGCGAGACCATTCTTTCGACCAACAACACCGCGGCGCCTTTCGACAATCTGCAAGTTCGTCAGGCGATGGCGCATGCGCTTGACCGCCAGTCGATCATCGACGGCCTCTTCGGCTACGGCAAGCCGATCGGCACCCACTTCGCCCCGCATCACCCCGCCTACGTCGACCTGGTGGAGCGCTATCCCTACGATCCTGAGAAGGCCAAGGCGCTGCTGGCCGAAGCCGGCTATCCCGATGGCTTCGAAGCGACCCTGAAGCTGCCGCCGCCACCCTACGCCCGTCGCGGCGGAGAGATCATCGCCGCCCAGCTGGCAGACGTCGGCATCAAGGTCGAGCTGATCCCGGTCGAGTGGGCACAGTGGCTGGACCAGGTCTTCCGCAACACCGATTACGACCTCACCATCGTCTCGCACACCGAGCCGATGGACATCGGCATCTACGGCCGCGATACCTACTACTTCAACTATGACAAGCCGGAATTCAAAGCCCTGGTCGCCGATCTGAACGCCACCACGGATCAGGACAAGCGCTATGCCCTGCTGCGGCAGATGCAAGAGATGATCACCGAGGACGCGGTCAACGGTTATCTCTTCCAGCTGGCCAAGCTGGGCATCTGGGACAAGAACCTGGAGGGCCTCTGGCATAACTCTCCGGTCCAGGCCAACGACCTGACCGGCGTGCATTGGAAGCAGTAGCCGAAAGCGCCTGCGCTGAGGCCAGGGACGACACGCTGCCAGGCCCAAGGGTCCGATGAGCGTCTTCCTGGCCAAGCGCGGGCTGGCTCTTCTGGTCACCCTGCTGGTTGCCTCTATCATCGTCTTTCTGGTGATGGAGGTGCTGCCGGGCGATCCTGCCTTGATCATTCTGGGGACCGGGGCGCAGGACGACACCCTGGCAGCGCTGCGCCAGCAACTGGGTCTCGATCAGCCGCTCTTCACCCGCTATCTGGACTGGGTCGGCGGCCTTTTCACCGGCCAGTGGGGCGACAGCTACACCTACGGCAAGCCGGTGATGACCTTGATCGGCGAGCGGGTGCTGGTCTCCCTGCCCCTGGCCAGCATGGCCATCGTCCTCTCCACGGTGATCGCGCTGCCGATGGGGGTGGCTGCTGCGGCGCGTCATGGCCGGGCCTCCGACACCGCCATCATGGGCTTCGTCCAGCTGGGCGTGGCCGTGCCGAACTTCTGGTTCGCGATGCTGCTGATCCTGCTTTTCGCGGTCAATCTGGGCTGGGTGCCGGCCGGTGGCTTCGCCGGCTGGGAGGAAGGGGCCGGTCCGGCCCTGGCCTCGCTGCTGCTGCCGGCGATCGCCCTTGCCTTGCCGCAGGCCGCGATCCTGGCCCGCGTCACCCGTTCCTCCGTCCTGGAGGTGATGAAGGAAGACTATGTCCGCACCGCCCGTGCCAAGGGCCTGACGCGCAGCCAGGCACTCTGGCGGCACGGCGTGCGCAACGCGCTGATCCCGGTGGTCACCATCATGGGCCTGCAGTTCTCCTTCCTGCTGGCCGGCACCATCATCATCGAGAATGTCTTCTACCTGCCCGGTCTGGGCCGGCTGATGTTCCAGGCCATCGCCCAGCGCGACCTGGTCGTGGTGAAGGACCTGGTGATCCTGCTGGCGGCCGCCGTCATCCTGGTGAACTTCCTGGTGGATCTTAGCTACGCGCTTTTGGATCCCCGTTTGAGGCTGGGCGGCGATGGCCACTAGCAGCCTCCGCCTCGCCCTCCAGCAGAGCCGCAAGAGCCGCGCCTTCCTGATCGGCGGCCTGATCTCGGGCTGCATCCTCTTCGTCGCCTTGCTGGCCCTGGTCTGGACGCCGCATTCGGTCTTCCAGATGGCAATAGGCGACCGCATGCAGGGGCCGAGCTGGAGCCATTGGCTGGGCACCGATCAGTTCGGGCGCGACCTGCTGTCCATGCTGATGGTGGGCGCCAGCAACTCCATCGGCGTTGCCGTCGTGGCGGTCGGCGTCGGCCTGGCCTTCGGGGTGCCGCTGGGCGCGCTGGCAGCCGCCAAGCGCGGCTGGATCGACGAGGTGGTGATGCGCTTCAACGATTTCGCCTTCGCCTTCCCAGCCCTGCTGTCGGCGGTGATGATCACCGCCATCTTCGGGCCCGGCGGCGTCAACTCCATCATCGCCATCGGCATCTTCAACATCCCCGTCTTTGCCCGCGTGACCCGCGGCGGCGCTCTGTCGCTCTGGCAGCGCGAGTACGTGCTGGCGGCCCGCGTTGCCGGCAAGGGCGGCGTGCGCATCACCATCGAGCACATCCTGCCCAACATCGCTTCCTTGCTGATCGTCCAGGGTACCATCCAGTTCGCGCTGGGCATTCTGGCCGAAGCGGGGCTCAGCTATCTGGGATTGGGTACGCAGCCGCCTTTGCCCAGCTGGGGCAAGATGCTGGCGGAAGCGCAGACCATGCTGTTCCTGGCGCCGCAGCTGGCAATCCTGCCGGGGCTCGCCATCGTCATGGCGGTCCTCGGCCTGAACCTGCTGGGCGACGGTCTGCGGGACCTGCTGGATCCGCGCTTGCGGCGGGCGCGCTGAGCCATGGCGTTGCTGGAAATCGAGAACCTACGGGTCGAGATCGACACGCCGCTTGGGCCCGCCGCCATCCTCGACGGGATCGACATCGGATTGGAGCGCGGCCGCAGTGTCGGCCTGGTCGGAGAGTCGGGCTGCGGCAAGTCGATGACGGCGCTGGCCACCATGGGTTTGCTGCCGGAACAGGCGCGCGCCAGCGGCGCCATCCGCCTGGACGGGCAGAACCTGCTGGATCTCTCCGAAGAGGCGCTGTGCGAACTGCGCGGGCGCCGCATTTCGATGATCTTCCAGGAGCCGATGACCGCGCTGAACCCGGTGCAGTCCATCGGCCAGCAGGTCGCCGAAGGCCTGCGTCGCCACCTGAAGCTGGGCAAGTCCGAGTCCGAGCGCCAGGCAGCCGTCTGGATGGATCGGGTCGGCCTGCCCGAGGCCCGCTTCCCGCTTTCGCTCTACCCCCATCAGCTCTCCGGCGGCCAGCGCCAGCGGGTGCTGATCGCGGCTGCCATGGCCTGCGGACCGGAGTTGCTGATCGCCGACGAGCCGACGACGGCGCTGGACGTCACCATACAAGCCCAGGTCCTGGACCTGATCGCCGAGCTGGTCGAGAGCGAGGGCCTGGCGCTGCTGCTGATCACCCACGATCTGGGTGTGGTGGCGGAGATGGCGGATGCGGTGGCGGTCATGTACTCCGGCCGCATCGTCGAGGCCGGCCCGGCCAGCGATGTCTTCGCCGAGCTGGCCCACCCCTATGCCCGCGGCCTCTTCGCCGCCATGCCGCAAGCGCCCGGCAAGGAAAGCGCCGCGGCGACGCGCCTGGCCACAATCCCGGGCCGCGTGCCCGACCCGGCCGAGCGACCGCCCGGCTGCGCCTTCGCGCCGCGCTGTGGCCACCGCTCCCAGGCCTGCGCTCAGGAACCGCAGCGAACGGCAATCTCGGACAGGCACTGGGTGCGCTGCTTTCATCCGCAGCGCGGAGGCTTGGCGCCGTGACCCAGCCTCTGGTCGAAACCCGCGCGCTCTCCAAGGACTATCTGCTGCCGCGCGAGCGCCTGAGCGAGCCCAGGCCGCGCCTGCAAGCCCTGATCGAGGTCTCACTCAGCCTCACCGCCGGCCGAAGCCTGGGCGTCGTCGGCGAGTCGGGCTGCGGCAAGTCCACCCTGGCCCGGCTGGTGACCGCGCTGGACCGGCCCAGCGCCGGCCAGGTGCTGTTCGACGGCGCCGATCTATTTCAGCTGGCCGATGCCAAGCTCAGGCGGCTTCGGCGACGCTTTCAGATGGTCTTTCAAGACCCCTATGGCTCGCTGGACCCGCGCCACCGCGTCGGGCGCTCGATCGCCGAGCCGCTGCGCGCGCTCGAGAGTGGGATCGACCGTGCAGAGACAGACGCGCGGATCGCTGCCGCACTGGACGAGGTCGGGCTGAAGCCCGGTGACTCCGGCCGCTACCCGCACGAGTTCTCCGGCGGTCAGCGCCAACGCATCGCCATCGCCCGGGCCATCGTCACCCGCCCCAGCCTGGTGGTCGCCGACGAAGCCGTCTCGGCCTTGGACGTCTCGGTGCAGGCGCAGATCCTGAACCTCTTCCTCGACCTGCAGCAGAGCCACGGCCTGACCTACCTCTTCATCAGCCACGACCTGGCGGTGGTCCGCCATATCGCCCAGGAGGTCGCCGTCATGTACCGCGGCCGCGTGGTCGAGAGCGGCCCGACTGCCGCTGTCTTCGCCAAGCCGGCCCACCCCTATACCCGCAGCCTGCTGGATGCCGTCCCCCTGCCCGACCCGGCCCGCCGGCGCCGCGGCGGTCGCGCCCAGGTCCAGGTGCTGGACAATCCGCTGAAGCCGCCACCCGGCTGCGCCTTCGCCCCACGCTGTGCCCTTGCCACTGCGGTCTGCAAGGAACAGGTCCCCGAACTCGAGGCCCTCGACGGCGCTCAGCAAACCGCCTGCTTTCACCCGCTTTCTTGAGCAGCCTTTGCGTGATCGCGGTTTTAGCTGAATCCCATTCATGAAAAGCAGCGCCGAACGCGTTTGCTCGCCCCGGCCTGCATGGCGATCCTGACCTGGAGGTTTTCTCAGTCAGGCAGGCAAGATGGAACGGCAGGGGCGGGCGCGGCGCAGGGTGCAGCAGGAGCTTGAAGTCGGCGTTTCGGTCCGGCCGAAGGGTCATGGCCTGATCGCACTCACCGCGTCCGAGCGCGCGCAGATTCGCGACGCCGCGCTCACCATCCTGGCGACCATCGGCATGGCCGACACGCCAAAGGACCTGCTCGCGCTGGCCCTGGCGAAGGGGGCCAGTCTCAGGGGCGACGGGCGCTTGGTCTTTCCAAGATCCCTGGTCGAAGACGCGATCGGGCGCGCCGCCAAACGCGTATCCCTGCCCGGCTTCAAGGAAGACCGCGGCCTCACCATCGGCGGCGGCGAGGTTCACATCGGCACCGGCGGGGCCGCCGTGCAGATCCTGGATGCAAAGAAGGTCGCCTTCCGCGACACGCAGCTGAGCGATCTCTACGCCATCATGCGCGTCCTGGAGGCCTCGCCCAACGTGCATTACGGCGTGCGCCCCCTGATTGCGCGCGACCTTGCCGACCCCTTCGAGCTGGACATCAACACGGCCTTCGCCTGCATGAAGGCCACGTCCAAGCCAATCGGCGTCTCCTTCGAGCGGGCCGCGCATGTCGCCCCGGTCATCGCCCTCTTCGACCAAGCGCTGGCACCAAGCCACCGCTTCGCGACGCGCCCCTTCTCGATGGCCATCATCGTGCATGTGGTGCCGCCGCTGCGCTTTGCCGGCGAAGGCCTGGCGGTCCTGCAGGAGTGCGTGCGACTGGGCATGCCGCTGCAGATCTGCTCGGCCGGACAGGCCGGTGCCACGGCACCGGTGACCCTGGCCGGCAGCCTGGCACAGGGCTTGGCCGAGTGCCTGGCCGGTCTGCTTCTCCTGGACTGCCTGGCGCCCGGCCATCCCTGCATCTTCGCGCTCATGCCCTTCGTCTCGGACCTGCGCAGCGGTGCGATGACCGGGGGCAGCGGCGAGGCCGCCATCGCCTCGGCCGCCGCCGCCCAATTGCTGGCCGACCTGGAGCTGCCCTCGACCGTCTCTGCCGGCATCACGGAATCCAAGATCGCCGATGCGCAGGCCGGCTACGAGAAGGGCTACAGCGTTGCGCTTGCCGCCCACGCCGGTGCCGACATGATCAACCTCTCGGTCGGCATGCTGGGCTCGATCATGGTCGCCTCGCCCGAGGCCTTGGTCATCGACGATGACATGTGCGGCGCCATCCTGCGCTCGCTGCGCGGCATCGCGGTGTCGGCCGACACGCTCGACCTGGCCAGCATCGAGCGGGTTGTCGTCGGACCAGGCCACTATCTGGGCGAGCCCGAAACCTTCGCGCGGATGCGCAGCGACTACGTCTATCCGACCCTCGCCGACCGCCAGAGCGTGCAGGATTGGATGGAGGCCGGCGCCACACCGATCTGGGAGCGCGCCTGCACCCGCGTGCGCCAGATTCTCGCGGCCGAGCCGCCAGCGCACCTATCCGCCGAGGCCGAGGCCAGGATCCGCGCAGCCTTTCCCATTCGTCTGCCCCCAGTTCATTTGCCAGAGGAGCCAAGACCATGAAGGTCTATCGCAGCATGGTGATCCCCTTCCCCATCGACGAGGTCTGGGCAAGCGTCCGCGCCTTCGACGGCGTCTCGACCTGGAACCCGGCAGTGGCGGCCGCCACCATGGAGAGCGGCACTGCCACCACGGTCGGGGCGGTCCGCCGCCTGGAGATCGTCGACGGCGGCGTCTTTCGCGAGACCCTGCTGGCGCATTCGGACCTGGAACGCTTCTACAGCTACGACATTCTCGAGAGCCCGCTGCCGGTCACCGATTATCGCTCCACGCACCGCTTCATCGAGATCACCGCCGGCAAGCAGACCCTGAGCATCTGGGAAGGACGCTTCGACTGTGCCCCAGCGGAAGCAGAGGATCTGGCGAAACTCGTCGGCGACGAGATCTACCTGAACGGCATGGAGGGTCTCAGCCACTATCTCGCGGAGAGCAGCGGCAAGAGATCCTAAGCGCAGCACATTCAAGAAACAGGAGAAGAAGATGGTGGATACACTGGCCCCCAAGGCCCTGATCGGCGTGATGACGCCGGCGATGAACAGCGTGGTGCAGCCGGAGCTGGAGCTGCTGCGGCCTGCGGGCGTGACCAACCAGATGCAGCGCTTCCGGCTGGGCGGCTCGGCAATTTCCGACGATCTGCCTGACCAGGCCGCAATGCTGATGGACTGCAATCCCAAGGTGGTGGCGATCGGGCTCACCACCGATGCCGGGCCGGGCGGCGTCGAGAAACTGGCGGCACGCACTGCCGAGGTGGAGCAGGCACTGGGGATTCCGGTCTGCAATGCCTCCGAAGCCGACCACGCCGCCCTGCGTGCGCTCGGTGCCAAGCGTATCGCGGTCGCCACCCCCTTCAATGCCGAGGTGAACCGCGTCGTCCAGGCCAACCAGGAGGCCGCCGGTTTCGAGGTCGTGGCCATTGACGGCACCGCAGCCCCCAGCCTGCCGGAGATCTGCGAGACGCCGCTGGACGACATCCGCGCGCTCTTCCGGGGCCTGGCGGAAAGCGACTGCGACGCCATCCTGCAGGTCGGCACGGCTCTGCCCGTCGTGGCGCTGCTGGACTCTCTGGAGCGCGATCTGGGCAAGACCATCGTCGCCTGCAACGCGGCCGTCTATTGGCAAGCGCTGCGCCGCATCGGGATCACCGACCGCATCGAAGGCTACGGCCGCCTGCTGTCGGACCACTAAACATGGGCGATAAGGCCATGCGCGATCGGGCTCGGGTCGTCGTCATCGGCGGCGGCGCCGTCGGCGCCTCCATCCTCTATCACCTGACGCGAGGCGGGGTGAGCGATTGCCTGCTGCTGGAGAAGGACGAGCTGACCTCCGGCTCGACCTGGCACGCGGCCGGCAACATCCCGACCTATGCCAATTCCTGGCTGGGGATGCGCGCCGGCAACTATGCCTGGTCGCTCTACAAGGACCTCGGCGAAGCCGTCGGCAGCCCGATCACCTACCGCCACACCGGCGCTTTCTGGCCGGCGCACAGCGAAGAACGAATGGACCTCTTTCGCCATCTGGTCGGCCTGAGCAAGACCGCCGGCTTCGAGCTCTCGCTGCTGAGCCCGGCCGAGATGGAGGCCAGACACCCCTTCTATCGCGCCGGCCCGGACATCCTCGGCGGCATCTTCGATCCCTACGAAGGCGACATCGACCCCAGCCAGCTGACCCAAGCGCTGGCCGCCGGCGCGCGCCAGGCAGGCGGCAGGGTGCAGCGCTTCACCCAGGTGACCGGGCTTGCGCAAAGCGCAGACGGCGGTTGGCGGGTCGAGACCGACAAGGGCGCGATCGACGCAGAAATCGTGGTCAATGCCGCCGGCTTCTATGGTGCAGAGATCGCCAGGCTGGCCGGCTCTCCCTTGCCGATCGCCGTCCTGGAACACCAATACCTGGTGACCGAGCCTCTCGACGCCCTGGCCGAGCAGCCGGCGCTCTTCCCACTGCTGCGCGACCCGGACCTGCGCTTCTATCTGCGGCGCGAGGGCAACGCGCTGCTCTTCGGGTCTTACGGCCACGACGGGCGGGCGGCCTGGCCCGAGGGACCGCCGGCAAGCTTTGCCCACCAACTCTTCCCGGATTCGCTCGACGACATCGTCGAGGTCCTGGACGCCGCCATCGCGCACATACCGCTTCTGGCCGAAGCCGGCGCACGGCGCTTCGTCAATGGCCCGATCGCCTACGCCCCGGATGGGCTGCCGCTGGTCGGACCGGCCTTCGGTCTCGACAACTTCTATCAGGCCACCGGCGTGCAGATCGGCATCACGCATTCAGCGGCCATCGGCAAAGCGATCACCGAATGGATTAGCGAAGGCGAGACCGAGTGGGATCTGGCGGCCTGGGATCCACGTCGCTTCGGCAACTGGGCCGACGCGGCCTATGCTCGAGACCGCGCCGTCGAGCTCTACGGCCTGCAGTACGCGATCCCCTACCCGCATCGCATCCTACGCTCGGCCCGGCCGGTCCAGCGCACACCGCTCCACGACCGCTTGACGGCAGAGGGTGCGATCATGGGCCAGATCGGCGGCTGGGAGCGCGCCTTCTGGTTCGAACGTCCGGAAGCGAAGGACGACGGCAGGCTCTCCTTCGGCCGCGAGGCCTGGCACGACGCCGTCGCCGCCGAATGCAAGGCGGTCAGCGAGGCGGTCGGTCTGATGGATCACGGCGGCTTCACCAAGTTCGAGGTCTCCGGCCCCGGCGCTGCCGCCTTCCTGGAGCGCCTCTTCTGCAGTCGCCTGCCCAAGCCCGGCCGGGTGCGCCTCTCCTACCTCCTCACCCCCAAGGGGCGCCTCTGGTCGGAAGCCACCATCGCCCGGCTGGCGGAGGCGCGCTTTCTGCTTTGCGGCCCGACCCTGGCCGATCGCCGCGACTTCGACTGGCTAAGACAGGCGCTGCCGAACGACGGGTCGGTTAGCCTGAGGCAGGGCTATCGCCACGATGCCGCCTTGCTGGTCATGGGCCCCAAGTCCCGCGCCCTGCTGTCGGGCCTGACCGATGCCGATCTCTCGGCAGCAGCAGCACCCTGGATGTCCTTGGCAGAGATCGAGATTGCCGGCGTCGCCGTGACCGCGCTGCGCGTCTCCTATGTCGGCGAACTGGGATGGGAGTTGCATGTGGCCTCGCGAGATCTGATTGCCCTGCATGAGGCTCTGACAGCAGCCGGCGCCGAATACGGCATGCAGCCTTTCGGCTCCTACGCCCTGAACGCCATGCGCATCGAGAAGGGCTACCACGGCTGGGGCAGCGATTTCGGCAGCGAGTACACGCCCTTCGACTGCGGCCTGGAGCGCTTCGTCGCTTTCGCCAAGCCGGACTTCGTCGGTCGCGCCGCCGCCGAAGCGCAAGGCGCGAGCAAACCCGACTGGGCCTTTCGCTGCTTCGATATCCAAGAGAGTGACCGCGATGCGCTGCCAGGCGACCCGATCCTGCGGGACGGACGACCGATCGGCTATGTCACCTCTGCCAGCTTCGGCTTCCGCTGCGACAAGCGCCTGGCGCTCGGATACATCGAGACGGGCACAGTGGACATCGGACAGCCCGTCGAGATCGAGATCTTCGGGCAGACCTACCGCGCCACCTGTCGGATGCCGGGTCTCTACGATCCGGAGAACCGGCGGCTTAGATCCTAAGCTCTATCACGCAAGCCCGCCGCGCACACGACACCAGGCCTCCAATGCTTCCGCTGTTCGGACGATCGGACCAGAGGCTGCATCCTCCGAGCGTATCGCCGCGTGCCAGGGGACGGTGATGCCCTCGGCGCCCAGGCGCGAGGCGAGGATACGCCCATCGGCAAGAGGCGCCTTCAAGGCCCAGGCGGAGAGCACGGAGGTGCCCTGCCCGGCTGCCACCAGCTCGACGATGGCCTCCGGCA
The DNA here is from genome assembly GCA_040219175.1 of Kiloniellales bacterium. Taxonomy (GTDB): domain Bacteria; phylum Pseudomonadota; class Alphaproteobacteria; order Kiloniellales; family JACOMY01; genus JACOMY01. The sequence continues at coordinate 109,662 of JAVJSY010000007.1, read as the reverse complement.
GTTCCACTGTCGTGGCCCAGGTGGGATAGCTCTCGGCCGGGCGGAAGAGGCGCGCGAACTCGCGGTCGGGCTGCGGCGTGCGGGCGAAGGTGATGAAGGTCTCGCCGACGATGTCCGGGCCCTCGATGAAGGGCTTGTCGGCATGGCGATGGCCCGGCGGCATGATGAAGAGCAGCTCGTCCTCGAAAAGCCGGATGCGATGGGTCGCGTTGTGCGCCAGCTCGCCGGAGACCAGGGCCAGGTCGACATGGCGATTGGCCAAGGCCTGCACGACGTCACGGCCGGCGCCGGCCATGACCTGGAGGTCGATGCCGGGATCCTGCGCCTTCAGGTGCTGGCGAAAGCCGGGCAGCCAGTGGTAGGCGCTATAGGCCTCGACGACCAGGCGCACCACGTGTTGCACACCGCTGTTCATGCGCCGCAGATCGGCTTCGGCGCGATCCAGTTCGCCCAACACGCGCTCGGCGACGCTGGCAAGATGCTCGGCCGCCGGGGTCATGCGCAGGCGCTTGTGCATACGGGTGAAGAGCTGCACGTCCAGCCGCCGCTCGGCCTCGCGAATGCGGTGCGACAGGGCCGAAGGCGTCAGGCCCAGGCGTTCGGCTGCGTCGGTCACCCGGCCGCACTCGGCAATGGCCCGAATCATGATCAGGTGACGAATGTCGAGCAGCGGTCCCATTCAAGCCCCTCAATCCAGCGGTCGCCAGCGTAACCTGAGCCATTTTCACAAAAGAAGGTGAATTTCCCGCTTGGCTTTCAGTCAAGAGCTATTCGACACTGCGAGCCGGATAAACGGCCTGCCGGCGGAGGGAGCGATGGACGGTTCGAAAGCAAACGAGGCCCTGGGTGGCACCCTGGAAGAGGATCTGCTGGCCCGCGCGGCAAAGGTCCTGCCGGCCGGCGGGTTCGGCAACTTCGACCCCTCGATCGTGATCAGAGAGGGTCGCGGCGGCCGTGTTTGGGACGAGAGCGGGCGGGAATACATCGACTACCTCATCGGTTCCGGCCCGATGCTGGTCGGCCATGGCCATCCCGAAGTGCTGGCGGCCGTCGAGGCGCAGATCAAACGTGGCATGACCTTCTTCGCCAACAACGCCGAGGGCATCCGGCTGGCCGAGGAGATCTGCGAGGCCCTGCCCTGCGCGGACCAGCTGCGCTATGTCTCCACCGGCTCCGAGGCCGACATGTACGCGATCCGCCTGGCGCGCGCGCACAGCGGCCGCGAGAAGATCCTGAAGTTCGAAGGCGGCTATCACGGCATGTGTGCGGAAGCCCTGATGAGCCTGGCCCCGCAGCGCCCGGGCAACTTTCCGCAAGCCCAGCCCGATTCCGCCGGCCTGACGCAGAGCGTGCGCGACAACGTGCTGGTCGCCCCCTTCAACGATATCGACTTCGCAAGGCGCTTCATCACCGAGCATGCCGACAGCCTGGGCGGCGTCATCGTCGAGCCCTTGCAGCGCCTGATCCCGCCGGCACCCGGCTTTCTGGAGTGTCTGCGCGAGGAGACCGCCAGGCACGGCATCCCCTTGATCTTCGACGAGGTGGTGACCGGCTTTCGCCTGGCCTATGGCGGCGCGCAGAGCCTCTATGGCGTGACACCCGACATCTGCACCCTGGGCAAGGTCATCGGCGGCGGCTTCCCGCTGGCGGCCATCGCCGGAAAGGCCGAGATCATGGCCCACTTCGACAAGGCGAAGGTCGGCGAGGTCGGTTTTCTCTTCCAGTTCGGAACCCTGAGCGGCAATCCGGTGGCGGCCACGGCTGGCCGGAAGACCCTGGAGATCCTGCGCCGTCCGGGCAGCTACGAGCGTATCGCGGCGACCGGCAAAGCCATCATGCAGTGCCTGACCGAAGAGTTGGGCCGCGCCGGCGTCCCGGCCCAGGTGGTCGGCCACCCGGTGCTCTTCGACGTGGTCTTCACCGCCAACCCGGTCAAAGACTACCGCGATGTCCTGTCAGGCGACGCGGACCTGCAGAAGCGCTTCAACAAGCATCTTCGGTCCAATGGCATCCTCAAGAGCGAGAGCAAGTTCTACATCTCGCTCGCACACGACGACGCCGATCTGGCTCAAACGAGGCAGGCGATCGCCGCAGCCGCGGCCGCCCTTTAACTGCAACAGGCGGCCTTCTCGGAGGTCTCGGTCTGCGAGGGGATCTCGACCGGAGCGGAATCGGCTCCGTAGGTCGTGATTGCGCCGTGGGTGAAAAAGGTCTCCCACTGCAGGCCGGAGGGGTCGGCGACCCAGGTCTTGTCGGAGACCGCATAGCAGCAGTTGGCGTCCTTCTGCTGCAGCGAGGCCTCGCCGGCCGCCTTCAGACGCTGGGTGATTTCAACCAGCTCTTGGGGCGTCTCGGTCTGGATGCCGACATGATCGACACCGAAATCGTCGCCGCAGCCGCGCGTGGCGATTGCGAAGTTGACCCGGGGATCCTCCAGCATCCACTTGGCGTAGTCGTCTTTTCGCACCGTGGGCTCGGCATTGAAGAGTGCGGCATAGAAGCGGATCGACTGCTCCAGATCCTCCACGTTCAGGCTTACATGCAGACGCTTCATCGACTTTCTCCCGGCTTGTCGTGAACAGACCTACTCGGCCTCCGCGGTGATCGGCTTGGCCGCCGGCAGCTGTGTGCGCAGCACCACGAAACCGACGATCGCTGAGGCGATGGAGCCCATCAAGACACCCAGACGCACGGCGTTCAAGTGGTCAGGATCGTTGAAGGCCAAGGTGCCGATAAAGAGCGACATGGTAAAGCCGATGCCGCAGAGGCAGGCGACGCCATAGATCTGCTTCCAGGTAACGCCGGTCGGCAGCTTGCAGAGACCACTGCGCACGCCGAGGTAGCAGAGCGTCATGATACCGACCTGCTTGCCGATCAGCAGCCCCAAGGCAATGCCCAGCGGCAGCGGTGCCACGACGTCGCTGAGCGAGAGCTCACCCAGCGAGACGCCGGCGTTGGAGAAGGCGAAGATCGGCAGCACCAGGAAGGCGACCCAGAGGTGCAGTTCATGCTCCAGGTGCTTCAAGGGAGAGGGATGCGCGCCCTCGTCCTTGGTGCGCATCGGGATGGTGAAGGCCAAGAGCACGCCGGCCAAGGTGGCATGCACGCCGGACTTCAAGACCGCGACCCACATGATGATGCCGATGATGACGTAGGGCGCGATGCGTCCGACCCCGCTGAGGTTGAGCCCGATCAGGAAGGCAAGACCGATGCCGGCGACCAGCAGCGAGGTGGTGGAGACATCCGCGGTATAGAAGGCCGCGATGATGACGATGGCACCCAGGTCGTCGATGATGGCGACAGCCAGCAGGAAGATCTTCAGCGCCACCGGCACCCGCGGGCCCATGAGGGCCAGGATGCCGAGCGCGAAGGCGATGTCGGTCGCTGCCGGAATGGCCCAGCCGCGGATCGCTTCGGGGTCGCCCATGTTCAGCAGGGCGAAGACGCCGGCCGGCACCGCCATACCGCCGACGGCCGCGACGATCGGCAGGGCTGCCTTGTCGAAGCTGGAGAGTTCGCCCTCGACGATCTCGCGCTTGATCTCCAGGCCGACCAGGAAGAAGAAGACTGCCATCAGGCCGTCGTTCACCCACAGCAGCAGCGGCTTGGCGATCTCCAGCGGCCCCACCTGAATCACGATCGGCAGGTTGAGGAACCCCTGGTAGACAGAGGCGAGTGCTGTGTTGTTGACGATCATGGCCAGCACGGCAGCTGCCATCAGCACCAAGCCGCCCGATGACTCCTGCTTCAGAAAATCCTGGATCTGTGCCTGCACTCTCTGAACCATGTCGCCTCCCTCAACGCGCTGGGACCCAAAGTACGGTGCCGAGCCGCCAATTCAAGCGCTCATTCCGAGAAATCCGCAAGGAACCTGCGTAAATCCAGGCCGCCTACGCGGCCGCAACGGCCTGCGCTGTCGGAAAGAGCCGATCCAGAAAGCCGTGGAACCAGGCTTCCTGCTTGGCATCGTGCGCGGCTGCCAGCCGGTCCTGCTCCTCGCGCGTCTGCGCACCCGGCTTTCCATAGGCCGCCCACTCGGCGTCCTGCCAGCGGCGAAAACAGGGGATCGTGGTCTCCGGGTGAAACTGCAATGCATAGGTACTGGCGCCATAGCGGAAGGCCTGGTTGCGATAGGCCTTGCTGGAGGCCAGCAGCTCCGCCCCCTCGGGGATCTGGAAGGTGTGGTAGTGCGCCTGCGTGACCAGCATCGGCTCGGGCAGGAAATCGCGCCCGGCCTCTGTCGGTCCGATCTCGTAGTAGCCGAACTCGTGATACTCCGGCTGCGTCGGACCGACGTCGGCACCCAGTCGCTTGGCGATGATCTGCCCGCCCAAACAGATGCCCAGGATGGGCACGCCGGCCCCGATACAGGCACCGGCATAGTCCAGCTCGTCCTGCAGCCAGGGGTTCCGATCGATGGTCTCGAGCCCCTGCCCGCCGCCGTAGATCACCACGCCGTCAGGGCGCAGCGCCTCCAGCGGTTCCAGACGCTCGCCCTCGAAGGGCCGGCGCCACAGCAGTTCCGCGCCGCGCGACTCGAGATACAAGGCAGCGCGATCGTCACCCGGCGAACGGCTGTGTTCAATCAAAAGATAGCGCTTCCTGGTCATATACTCGCCTCCTGGATGCAAGCGACTCCGGCTGCCATAGAATGGCCGCAGTCTCGCCACGCCACCGATGGTTTCTCTTACAGGCTTATCCATACTGTCCACCAACATCCCTATCACCGAAATGATAAGGGGCGTAAGGACCATGAGGAATCAGCCCACAGAAGATCAAGGTCACACCGCCGGCCAAGCAGCGCCACATGGCCGCTTGACCCGCCTGCTGAACCGCCTTCGCGGCAAGAAGACCCGCCAAACGAAGGCCAAACAGCCGCTCGCCGTCGCCCATCTCTACGGCCTGCCCAGACCCGGCGCTGTCTAACACCCGACGGGTTCTGTAACCGCAGAGAAGGAAGCCGACTGCCAGCCGCCGGCAAGCGCGCGCCGGACTGAGCCACTGGGTGGCGCCGTCAAGGCTGCCGAAGCAAGAGATTTGCAAAGAGCGCTGCAGAGCGAGCGGGTTGCGCTGCTTGCGACGAGCACATCGGGCTCGTCGTGACCGGAGAACCGGGCCCCTCAGAGGCGCTTTTGTCGCTCATTCAACGGATTGGGCGCTCTGCGTCCAATCTGGCGGGTGCTGCGATAGTCCTTAAGGGGTGGAATTGGATGCCTTCCTGCAGTGGGAGCTGGAGCGGGGCAGTGTTCCGGGCTATGGATCGCAGATGAAATTCGACGCAACGGCCAAACGATCCTCTGGCAAGGGACCCGCAGTATGATCGCCTATGTCACCGTCGGTGCCGACGACATCGCGCGCGCAAAGCGGTTCTACTCGGCGTTCCTGCCTGCTCTCGGTTACGAGCTGGAGGAAGGTCCGGAGGGCCTGAGCTACGTGATCCCCCTGCGTTCGGGCGAGCCTGCCGTTTCGCCCGCCTTCTACGTCAAACCTCCCTTCGACGGACGCCCGGCATCGGCCGGCAACGGCGCGATGACCGCCTTCCAGGCAGGCAGCCAGCAGGAGGTCCGCACGCTTCATTCAGCCGCGCTTGCAGCCGGCGGGCGGGACGAAGGTCAGCCGGGCTTTCGCGACGCTTACGGGGCGCACTTCTACGTGGGCTATCTGCGTGATCCCCAGGGCAACAAGATCGCGCTGTTCTCCGACAATCCGGACGAGCCCGGGCGAGACGGGTAATACCATACGGCAGAGATGAAGCCTCGTTGCATCTGTTTTTAGCGTTCAGACGCCAGGCGGGGCTTATCCTCGCTGCGCTGCGGGCGCGCGGTCGCACTTGCCAACCCGCGATGAGTTTCACTCAACGCGGGTTGGTCTAACAGTGCGGTGATCCCGGCAGCGGCCACAGTGCGGGCGAATCAGCCGGGTTCGGTCTCTTGTCCGCCAATCAGGACACGCGCGGATCGGTGACGAGGGGCTTCGCGCAGCTGCGCCATCGCGTCATCGACCGTCGCGGCATAGTGAACGAGGGGACGCTTCAGGCCGTGGGTCACGAAGACCCGCTGGATGTCGCGGGTCGCCCCGGTAAGCCAGAGCGCGACACCCTGCTTCTGCGCCTTGCGGGCCAGCCCCTCGATCATGTTGGCGCCGGTCGAGTCGAGAAAGGGCACGGCCGAGAAATCGACGATCAGCGCTTTGTAGGTGTCCTGGATGCGGTCGAGGACAGACCCGATGGAGGCCGTGGCGCCGAAGAACAGCGTACCGGTGATCCGGTAGATGACCACGTCGGGGTTCGCGGCCTCCTCTTCATGGTATTCGCCGCGCGGGTGAGCGGTGTCGGCCTCGTCGCGGCCGACGAAGTCGCTATCGGTCGCAACCTCCGTTGTCCGGCTCATCCGGTGGATGAACAGGACCGACCCGAGCGCGAAGCCCACGACGATGGCCTCGGTCAGGTCGCGGAAGATGGTCAGGAAAAAGGTGGCGCCCAGCACTGTCGCTTCGCCCCAGCCCGAGCGGACCAGGATGGCGATGGCCGGCTTCTCGATCATGTTCCAGGCAACGACGGACAGAACGCCGGCGAGTGCGGCCAGTGGGATAAAGGAGGCCAGCGGCGCGGCCACGAGCATGAAGGCCAAGAGGAACACGGCGTGCAGCATCCCGGAAATCGGGCCATGCGCCCCGACCCGCACATTCGTTGCGGTGCGCGCGATCGTTCCGGTCACACAGAAGCCGCCGAAGAGCGACGCGCCGACGTTAGCCACGCCCTGCGCCACCAGTTCGCAATTCGAGCGGTGTCGGCGTCCGGTCATGCCGTCCGCGACCACGGCCGACAGAAGCGACTCGATGGCGCCCAGCAGGGTGAAGGAGATGGCGGCCGGGAGGACCGCGAGAATGCTCTCCACAGAGAGCGACGGCAGGCTCGGCGCCGGCAGCGACGAGGGGATGCCGCCGAACTTCGTGCCGATGGTCTGCACGGGCAGCGCGAGAACTGCGGTTGCAGCGGCAGCCAGGCCGACGGCGATCAGCATGCCCGGCCAATGCGGACGCCAGCGCCTTAGGCCGAGAATGACCGCCACGGTCGCGATGGAAACGCCGAGCGCGGCTGGCGTCAGGCCCAACCGCGCCTCCCACAGCGCGGGGATCTTCTCAAGCAGCGCGCCCGGTTCATGCTCCAGCGTCAGGCCGAACAGTTCCTTGACCTGACTGGCGAAGATGATGACCGCGATCCCGGCGGTAAAGCCGACGGTGACCGGAAAGGGGATGAACTTTATGAAGGTGCCCAGCCTGAGGAAGCCGACAGCAGCCAGCATCAAGCCCGAGAGGAAGGTGGCGAGGATCAAGCCCTCCATCCCGTGCTGGGCCACGGTCGCTGCGACCAGCACGATGAATGCCCCGGCCGGGCCGCCGATCTGGAACCGCGAGCCGCCCAAGAGCGAGACGAGGAAGCCGCCGACGATGGCCGTGTAGAGCCCCTGCGCCGGCGTCGCCCCGGACGCAATCGCGATTGCCATGGACAGCGGCAGCGCAACGATGGCGACGGTCAGTCCGGCGATCGCATCTGTCCGCAACTGCACCAGCCCATAGCCTTCGCGCAGGACGGTGACGAGTTTCGGGGTGAAGAGCTCGGCGAAGCTGGGAGCATCGCTCTGTCTCGTGGTCTGGTCTTTCATCTCTGGTCGCACCTTGGCGAAGGAAGTAGCGGGATCTCAGGTTTTCGTCGGCGGGCGCCGTCGCGGGTTGAGGGATCAGTGGTTCGGTGGAGGCACCTTCAGCCGCACGCCGCGCCCGCCAACGGTGCTAGCGGCGCCTTCGCCGATGAGCTCGACGCCGGCGCGTTCGAGCGCGGCGACCACTTTCGTCAGGCTGTCCACGACACCGCGCACATTGCCGCTGCTGGCCTCCATGCGCTGGATCGTCGGCACGGACAGCCCGGCCAGCTCGGCCAGGGTCTTCTGGTCGATAGCGAGCAGGGCGCGCGCAGCACGCATCTGGGGACCGGTAATCATGAGGCATATCCTGTATGGGATTGAAGCTACTTAGTCTATGGATAGTGATATTTCAAACATAATTTTCGGGCATTGAGCCATGAATGAGATGCGGAGTGCTCGCACGATCTAGCAGTCGGTTCCATCGACCCTTGAGGAGGCCTGCCGTCGAGACAGACCGCGCGTCGCTGACAGGAAGGGTCGAGAACCGGACACGCCAGGCCACCGCGCCTCGCTTTCGCGCAGCCACTGGCCCCGTGCCGCGCAGCTGAGGAACCGGCCCGCGGCCTATCCGACAAGATCAACTGCCATCGCCTGCTGGATGCGCGAAGCGTCAAGGGTCAAGGTCCAGACCGCCTCAAGTTGCGACTTATACACCAAGGAATCTATGGCTGCGTTGAGATCCAAAGCGCTGCCATGGCCAACCATTTCAGGGCTTCAGGAAATTTGAGCCACGACGTCTGCACGCTTCGACCCGATCAACGTCGGCGTCCGATGCCGACGAGCGGAGCATCTCGATTGCCTCGTCGATTGCCTCGATTCCTGCCTGCACCAACATCCGATCGGCCGTGGCTATGCCGAGGCCTATCCATGCACAGCCTAGCCCTGTCTTTGAGTACGACCAATAGGCGGGCATGTCGGCGCGGGTATAGACCTCGAGCGCCGACTCGTAGGCGGCCACAGCGCGCTGCAACAACCGCACACCGGCATCGCCGCCCGTGCGCTCACCAACCACCCGCAGGGCGTTCGCCATGTTGTTCTGGGTCGTCGCCCAAGCGGCGGGCATGTCGGCGCGGGTATAGACCTCATGCGCGGCCTCGTAGGCGGCCACAGCGCGCTGCAGCAACCGCACACCGGCATCGCCGCCCGTGCGCTCACCAACCACCTTGAGGGCGTTCGCCAGGTTGTTCTGGGTCCCGGCCCAAGCGGCGGGCATGGCCTCGCGGGCATAGACCTCGAGCGCGGCCTCGGAGGCGGCCACAGCGCGCTGCAGCAACCGCACACCGACCTTGCCGTCTGTGCACTCCCCAACCACCTGGAGGGCGACCGCCAGGTTGTTCTGGGTCATCGCCCAATCGGCGGGCGTGGCCTCGCGGGTATAGACCTCGAGCGCGGCCTCGTAGGCGGCCACAGCGCGCTGCAGCAACCGCACACCGACCTCGCCGCCCATGCGCTCACCAACCACCTGGAGGGCGTTCGCCAGGTTGTTCTGAGTCCCGGCCCAATAAGCGGGCATGGCCTCGCGGGTATAGACCTCGTGCGCGGCCTCATAGGCGGCCACAGCGCGCTGCAGCAACCGCACACCGGCATCGCCGCCCGTGCGCTCACCAACCACCCGCAGGGCGTTCGCCAGGTTGTTCTGGGTCGCGGCCCATTCGTAGGGCATGGCCTCGCGAGTTCTTACCTCGAGCGCGGCCTCGTAGCCGGCCACAGCGCGCTGCAGCGACCGCACACCGGCATCGCCGCCCGTGCGCTCACCAATAACTTGGAGGGCGTTCGCCAGGTTGTTCTGGGTCCCGGCCCAAGCGGCGGGCATGGCCTTGCGGGTATAGACCTCGAGCGCGGCCTCGTAGGCAGCGACCGAGGCATGCAACGCATCTAGTCCTGGAAAGGTCTCTCCATACTTCGAGAGCCCTTGACCTTGCCGGTCTCGCAATTCGCCTATTCGTGCCGCATGTTTCTTGGGCAGCTCGTTTGCGGCCTCGGAGAAGAGCTCTGCTGCCTCGAGATACCGCGATCGCGCCATCGCCAGGTCCGCCTCGGCCTCGGCCAATCGCGCCAGATTGACGGCCTGCCGATCCCGCTCGGCCTTGACTGCATCGCGGTAGCGCCTGCGGGCACGGCGAAGAGCGGACTGCGCCCGGCCAAGATCCATCATGCCTGCCTGGTCCAGCGCGGCGCGCGCTTCGGCCAGATCCGGCTCGATATCGGGGACTTCGTTGGCCAGTCCCCGCAGCCGCTCAAGCTCGACCCGGTTCTCTTTCAGTCTCTCATTGGCCTGTGAAAGGGCGCCGTCTATGCGGTCACGAGGTATGCTCTCTTCCAGTATACCTTGCAACAGGCCCAGAAGCTCCGCACGGGTCGCTTCCAACTCTGCTTCTTTCCGTCGGAGCAGGTCATCGAGCCCTTCCTGCCCTCCGACCAGATCACCGAGGAGCCTGAGTATCTCGCTCGTATCGGCCTTGATCGCTTCGGTCCTGTCCGCGACCTGCCCCACGGTCTCTCGCACTTGACCCAAGGCTTGGGCCATTTCGAGTTGAAGACGCGGCTCTAGCACACGGTAGTAATCGATGTTCTCGACCGCCGCGGTGATGCCGGCGCGCACCACGTCGGCCGCATAGCGGTAAGGCAAGCTGTCTTCTCGACCGGGGCCGAAGAGGTCGGCTCGTTTCGCCGCCAATCCGGCCATCACGACATCGATCGCCTGCGCCGGGAAACCTCTCGGCGTCACCGCGGCGGCAGCCAGCTTGTCGCGATAGATTATGCAGGCTCCAAGGCACTCGTGCAGAGCTTGGTCAGCGGCCGACAGGTCAGCCTCGGCCTGCCAGTCGCCGTCGCTACCGGTGATGAGGTGGGTGTAACCCTCTAGCACCTCGGCTTGAACCCGTTTTCGCACCCGCGCACACTCCGGCCCGAAACTGGCCGATCGCCCCAGAATGAAGCCTATCAATCCGGCCAATCCAACGCTGCCCTCGACCGTTCCGGCTGGCGGACTGCCGAAAGCAACCGATGCCACGCCGACGCAAAGCGCGGCCGTGCGTTCGAAGCTGTTTTCATAGAAACCCATCCGGTGGCGACCCCGACTTCGTGGCTCGACAGCGTAACCTAAGCTGTCCGACGCCTACAGGTCCAGTTCGGTTGCAAGAGACAGGGGCAATGCATCCAGCGACACCTGCGAGCCCCAACCAACCGGCGCCCCCCGGATTGACAAGCGGGCCTTGGCACCCTACCTCTCGCGCCGGGTAGGAGCCCCGGCCGCTCGCAGGCGACAGCCTTGGTGAAGCTCTTTTCAGACGATCCGATCCGCCGACTTCAGTGACATGCGGGCCGATGGCAATGCGAGCACCATTACTTGAACCCGCATGCAGTGACTGCATGAGGCAAAACCATGACTGGATCTCTTTCTCCGCGTCCCGCGATCGAAGCCCTGAAAGATCAGGCCCGGCGCTTACGCACAAAGCTCAACGCCGACGGCGAGCCGATCTCCCACAGCAAGTCCTTGGAGCTGCTGGCCCATCAACATGGCTACAAGGACTGGAACACGCTGCGTGCCCTTGCCGGCAATCGCCCGCCACCCTGTCCCGTCACCCTGGGCGCCAAGGTGCGCGGCAGATACCTGGGCCAGACCTTCGAAGCCGAGGTGATCGGCGTTCAGACGCTCACCGCGCCGGACCGCTTTCGCGTCACCCTCTCCTTCGATGAGCCAGTCGACGTGGTGACCTTCGCCAGCTTCTCCAACCTGCGCCAAAGGGTGAGCTGCATCATCGACCGCTCGGGCAAGACGTCGGAGAGAACCTCCGACGGCCAGCCGCATTTGCAGCTGGAGGTCTAAGCCAAGCCGCTCTCGGGCTGCGCACTGCCCCGACATGCCCAGGGGCGTCGGGGCGGTGCACCTGGCCGCGAGGTCTTGAGTACGGCCGGGCCGGGCAGATCCGAAGTCCGGGCGGTGTTGCAAAAAAAATCGTCTACCCCACCAACCTCTGCTGCGGAATGTCCGCGAGTTCGAACGAGGTCGACTGATAGAGGTCGTGGATCCAGTTGCTGAACAGCAGGGTGCCGTGCGAGCGCCAGCAGTTGACCGGCGCCTTGTCCGGATCATCGTCGGGAAAGTAGTTCTTCGGCAGGGCGATCGGTGCTCCGGCATCGCGGTCACGGCGGTACTCTTCGGCCAAGGTGCCGGTCTCGTACTCCAGGTGGTTCAGCATGTGGGTCTGCCGCCTGGGGGCGTCGCGCAGCAGGCAGATGCCGGCCTGCTGCGAGGTCATCAGGACAGAGAGCCCCGGCACATCCGGTAGATCGTCCTGGCGAATTTCGGTGTGGCGGCTGACCGGCACGGAGACGACATCGTCGAAACCGCGCATCAGGCCGTCGCGCCCGCCGAGAACGCGATGGGGATATATGCCGAACATCTTCTCGGCCAGCCGGTGCTTCGGCACGCCGTGAAAATGCTGTAGCGCCGCCTGCCCGGCCCAGCAGATGTTCAGGGTCTCCTGCACATGGCTTTGCGTCCACTCGAAGATCGCCCGCAGCTCGCGCCAATAGACAACCTCCTCGAAGGGCAGAGTCTCGACCGGTGCTCCGGTGATGATGAGCCCATCGAACTTGCGCCCGCGCACCTCCTCCCAAGGTCGGTAGAAGGCCAGCATGTGTTCGGCTGACACAGTCTTCGGGACGTAGCTCGAGGTGGTCACCAAGGTCAGTTCGATCTGCAAGGGCGTGGCGCCCAAATGGCGGGAAATCTGCGTCTCCGTCTTGATCTTCTGCGGCATCAGATTCAAGAGCGCGATCTCCAGTGGCCGCACATCCTGGTGCAGTGCTGCGCCTTCGGGGATCAGCAGGACGCCTTCATCTTCCAGGTCCGCCATCGCCGGGAGGTTGTCCGGCACCTTGATGGGCATAGGCTCTCGTCCTTTGTTTTGGTTCCGGCGTTACGCCAGCTCTTCGATTCCGCGGCCAACGGCGCCGGCAAGCGACCCGCTGAGGTCCAGCTCCCGAGATAAGCCTGTCATCGAGGATATCCACAAGCCCCTATGCCGGCACAAGGGTGTCCAATCCAACGGGAGACCGGTTCAGGGGTCAGCGAACCTCCATTGAAACAAGAGATCACCTTCACGCGAGTGCCGAAAATTGCCCCAGAGGCAGTCCGTCGAGCAATACAAGATCGTCAAGAGAGCTTGCGGGCCCCTGCCATGCTAGTGGGCCGATTCACCGAACGCTTGGATCCCAAGCGTTCGGTGAATCGGCCCACTAACGTGTTGTGCTGGAGTTGCACCCCAGAGGGATGGAAACCATCCCTCTGGGTTGCAACACTAGAGGGTGCCGGGATGAATGAGGGGACTGTAGCCGGCAGCCATTGCGGCACGCGTGGAAAGCGGCGTCAGGACGGAGACCGTGATCCCGGCTGGCCGAGGGACGGGAGGGCCATAGCCGCTGTGTGACCAGGGGTAGAGCTGTGCATCCTGGACGAGCCAGGCAGTGGGATCGTTCGGCAGCATCGCAAAGCAGCCGTCCTCTAGGCTATCGAGCTCTGCAAGGTGATGGCGCTGGCATCCTTGCCGGTCGACGCGCTCGGCGTGGAGCCTTGCATCGACATCCGGTTGCCGCGGCGGCCGGCCCAGGTCCCACCCGATGCCGGCAGCCCAGCAGTCGAGGAAGATCCGATAATCCTCGCGCCGGCAGTACCCACAGGGACGATGACCGGCCGAGAGCGCCACGGCCTCGTCGAGAAAGAACAGCTCGGTCCAGGAGCGCGGCGTCATGACCTGCCGCCGGACGCCCTTCCACTCCAGGCGGCAAATGATCCAGGATTTGGTCCGCCAGCGCTGAGAGCGCAGCTGGCGGCTGTCGTCGTGCAGGCAACCGCGGTTTCCCATGACCAGGCCACGGGCGGTCGTCGCCTCGATGGTCGAGAAGGGCGTGACACGATTTTGCAGAGGCACCTTTGCGGCTCCAAGGGTTGAGCGTTTGGTCAACCTCTTTAGCACAGGCCAAACTCACGTAGGCAAGTCTGGTGCAGGCCAGTCTGGTGCAGGCCAGCCTGGTGCAGGTAGGTCTGGTGCAGGTTAGGTCTGGCGCAGGTTAGGTCTGGCGCAGGCAGAGCGGAGCAATGGATTTCGAGCGATCTCTGCAACAAGACGGCCGTCCGGATGGCTAGGGAACGAACTCCATTGACCTTCGCGCCGCCGGCTTGGAGGGTTGCGCGCGTCAAGAGCGGCGGACCTGAGCGCTGAGTGTTTTGGCCCAGCGAGCGGGCCCCACCGTTTGCGTTCATGGAGGAGAGTGAGCATGGAGCGTTACACCGGCGGGTGCCTCTGCGGGAAGGTCCGCTTTGTGGCATCGGGCCCACCATACCGTGTCGGCCTTTGTCATTGTCTCGACTGCCGCAAGCACCACGGCGCCCTGTTCCATGCCTCCGCGATCTTCCCGCTAGATGCGGTCACCGTCACCGGCGAGACAGGCGACTACGCCGGGCGGTGCTTCTGTCCGCACTGCGGCTCGTCGGTCTTTTCGCGCAGCGACGACGAGATCGAGGTCAATCTCGGCTCCCTGGATGCGCCCGACCAGCTGCAGCCAACCTACGAGCTGTGGAGCATCCGTCGCGAATCATGGTTGCCGCCCTTTCCGCTCGCCAGGCGCTACGAGCGCGACCGTGACGGCGAGGGTCGATCCGAGGGCTAGGAGCCGGTCAGGGCCAAGATGTCGTGGCAGGCATGTACAAAGTTGCTGAGAAGGTAAGACCCGGCCCCGATGCCCCAGTCCGGCGGCAGTCGTCTGTAGAGAATGTCTTGAGGAAAAAAGTTGGCGGCATAGCGCGCGCCCTCATCCTGCAAGGCTTTGCGGTGATAGAGGAAAGACACGCCCGATAGGCCGTAGGCAGTCTGCAGCGCGGTCCAATAACACTGCGCTTGTTCTCGCTCGCTGCCTGCCGACGTGCTCATCGCGTAGACGGAGGAGATCCCGGCAGACTGCTTCTGGCGGGCCAGGTAGCAGGAAGGCGCGCTGGCATAGCGTTCCCAGGATGCGGCCTCCGATCGTATCAGGTCCAGGAAGGGGCCGAACACGGCATCGACCCGCGGCCAGGACAAGGGTTCCTCGTCGCTGCTGGCGTAGAAGTAGACAGCGGGCTGGTAGATGCGATCCCCGCTGATATCGTCGACTGCCTTGCGCAGCGCCGTGCCGAAGTCGTTTGGAACCGCATCGAGATGCACGCTCGCGAAGGGCAGAATGGCGCCGTCCTGTCGGCTGTTGAAACCTTCGAGATCAAAGGAGTCCGGCACCGGCTTGCCGAAACTGATGGCCAGAAGCCCGGCATCTCTACCGCTATATGCCGAACGCACCGGGTAGTCCCCGCCCTGCTCGCCGAAGATCGCACGGAAGGTGTCGCGTGGCATCAAGCCTATGAATTTTCGGTCCAGATCACAAATCGCTACCTCGTCAGCGCCGGCCGTGGCGGTTTCACGCCAAGGCTTCTGATCGATCAGCAGCAGGGTTGCCGCAATCGCTGCAGCGGCGACCGCGAAATGCGACACCGTCGAGAGCGCTAGCATGCGCAGCACGCCTTTGATCCCTTTCGCCAAGAGGTCACTCCCAAAGAGTTTGCAAACCCACTCTGCTTCTGAGCAAACGCGGGGCCTGCGTAATCGGACACCACAAGACCTTGTCGTCTCACACCTGTCTGCCACACTTCAACCAGGGTGCTGAACAGGCAAGAGGTCAAGTCCGCCGGATGAGAGCGTCGGGCGTCAAGGAGTTGGGCCGAGCGGTCAAGAAGACTCTCTTTGGCAAGGGCCGCGTTATCGATATGCTGGTCGGCGAAGAGCTAGCGCGAGTTTGCAGAAGGTGGAGCGGGGATGGAAGGCTTCCTGGCACTGGGGTTTTTAATTGGTATGCAACACGCGCTGGAGGCCGATCACCTGGCGGCCGTCGGCGCCATGGCGGCAGGCGGCAAAGGCACCAAGCGTCGCCTGGCGTTGCGCGGTGCTGTCTGGGGCCTGGGTCACACCTTGACCCTCTTTGCCATCTGTGCGGCCGCCATCGTGCTGGGCTTCACCCTGACCGACCGCTGGGCCGCGGCCCTGGAGTTCGGCGTCGGGGTCATGCTGGTGCTGTTGGGGCTCGATGTGCTGTGGCGGCTCTATAGCAAGCGCATCCACTTTCACCTGCACAGCCACGACGGCGGTACCCAGCACCTGCATGCCCACAGCCACCTGGGAGCTGCAAGGCCGCACGAGGACGATCCACACCAGCATCAGCATCCGCAGGGCTTTCCACTGCGCGCGCTCGCCATCGGCCTGGTGCATGGTGCTGCCGGCTCCGCCGGCCTGCTGGCGCTTGCGGTTGCAGCGACCCAAGACGCCCTGACAGCGCTGGCCTACGTCGGCCTCTTCGGTCTTGGTTCTATCCTCGGCATGGCCCTGCTCTCCTACGCAGCCTCCTGGCCGCTCAAGGCGGCGGAACGCCATGCGCGCTGGGTACACAAAGGCTTCTCGTTGGGAGCCGCCCTGCTGGCGCTGGTGCTGGGACTGCAGGTCATGAGCGACACCGGAGCCTTGGCCTGGGGGCTGGGCTGATGCACGAACTGGGCGCCACCCGCCCAGCAGCGCCGGCGGCCGGAGCTACAACGCCAGGAAGCGGGAGAGCGGGAAGCTGAAGGTGTCTTCGTGGCACTTCAGCGCGTTCAGAACGGCCGGGCCGGAGAAATCCCTGACATCGTACTGGCAGACGCTGACCAAGGGAAAGCTGCGGGCGATGTCGTAGTTGTAGCGCCTCTCGTAGGCCACCAGATCGGCCGGGCTCATGCCCTTCTCCAGGCACCAGGACATGTCGCCCAGCAGCCTGAAGGCGCGCACCCCCCGACCGCTTGCTGCCACCAGGCTCTGCTCCACGAAGCGGCACATGGCCTCGCCGTCGCCGATGCCGTCGCTTTGGATCAGGCGTCCCGCGCGCTCGGCCTCTGCGACACCGTCCCAGACCCTCGCAATCTGCCCCAGGATCTCGTCGCGCACGGCCTTGGTGGCGATCAGAAAGCAGCCTTCGCCATTGCGCAGCCCGTCGGTCAGGAAGGGAACGGACCACTTCAGCCGCCCCAGGTCGTTCTCGTAGAGGGTACAGAGGTGGTTGCCGTACTCGATGGCGACGCCTTCGAGCAGAACCTCGGTCGGCCGCCCCCTCTGCGGCGCCGCTGCACCACCCTGTTCATCGCGATTATCCAGAAAGGACATTAGGTCCGCGCGCCGAAAGCGACGCTCGCGCTTTGCGCCTATGCGCATGCAGGCGAGCTTGCCCGCATTGGTCCAGCGCCGCAGCGAGGCCTCGCTGACCTTCAAGAGGGCCGCAGCCTCCTTGATGTTCAAGAGGTCGGAAGCGGTGTCTGGCAGGGTCGCCATCTCGAATGCGTCTTCCTTATCCAAAGCCAAAGCCAAAGCCAGAGCCAGAGCCAGAGCCAGAGCCAGAGCCAGAGCCAGAGCCAAGCTACTAGAAGTCGGGCGGTCCGTGCTGCAAGCGCTAACGCCCTTCTTGCGTCATTGCTATACTTTGCTGCCATTTGATTGACAAGATTTTGCTAGCATAGTTAAGATCAAGCTGGCCCTGCGGGGCCAAAATGTCAAAGGTGTCACCGAACACCGGAACGCGGTGCTCACCGCGACAAAAGACCGGACAACAGCGAGGAAACCTCAATGAGCTCGACACTCCGCCTACTGCATCACCCGGCCTCTCAGCCCTGCCGAACGGCGCGGCAGTTCTTGTTCGAGAACGACATCCCCTTCGAGGATGAGCTGGTCGACATCACCACCAACATCAATGAGCGCCAAGAGTTTCGCGACGAGTACAACCCGACCGGTCAGGTGCCGATTCTGTGCGACGGCGATCTGCGAGTCTGGGAGAACGTGGCCATCGGGCGCTATCTCAACGAGAAGTACGACTGCCCCAGCCACTGGTTCGGCTCCAACCTGCTGGAACGCACGCGGGTCAACATGTTCGTGCAGTGGTATGCCTACACGCTCCGCCTCGGCGGCGGCGCCTTCCACTGGACCATCTTTGCCCCGCTGATCTACGGCAAGGACAAGGACTTCACCGCCGAGCGCCGCAAGGGCTTTCATCTGCTCTATGAGTCCATGGAGCTGATGGAGAACTACTGGCTGAAAGACAGCGACTATGTCTGCGGCGATCAGGTCAGCTACGGCGATCTGGCGGCCTTCCACGAGTTCGTCTCGCACGACGCCGGCAAGATCATCCCCGACAGGGTGTGGGAGAAGCATCCGCGAACCACCGCCTGGTTCAAGCGACTGTCAGAGCGGCCGGCCGCAAAGAAGGTAAGCGAATGGCAGTACGATGCGGTCGGCAAGCTGCTGTCCGGAGAGATGACCGTGACCTTCACCCGTCGCACCGCCGTCCTGAAAGGCACGGAGGCGCACGGCGGCCATAACACCGGCATCCCGCATCTGAACGAGGACGACGACTTCATCGCGCGGGTCGAGTCCTAAAGACATCGGGGCGGCTGATCATAGTGATTGGCCGCCCCGAGGCTTGTTTACCTAAGGGCCAGATTTGAGGAGACGCCTGTCTTGTCCATGGGTTTGGCATCGAAAGCAGACCAAGAGCCGTTGCGGATCGGCGCTTTCAACTATCTGGCAGCCTCGGTCGAGAATTCGCTCTATCGCAACGGCAAGGTGCTGACGCGCCGCGATGGCAGCGGCAATGACAGCCCCTGGGAGGGCGCCGACATGGACCAGCGGCATATGCCGGTCCAGGACTCGCGCAGTCTGCCTGGCGCCCAGCAACCCAGCCTGGACGCCAACGGCTTTGCGCTTTGCGACGCTCCCCTGGCAGCGACCGGCATCGATTTTCTCGATCATGCCGAGGTGGTTCGCCGCTACTATCCGGCCTGCGCCGAGATCGTCCGCGCGGCCAGCGGGGCCAGTCTGGTCGCGCCCTTCGACCACAATGTGCGCTCGGTATCCGGCAATCGCAGCAAGCGCCAGGCCCGCGGCGGACAACAGGTGCAGCCGCCGTTGCACATGGTTCACGGCGACTACACGCTCACCAGCGCGCCACAGCGCCTGCGCGACCTGGCCAAACCACCCAGTCGGAACGACACCTATCGCAGCCTGCTCGGCCAGGGGGAAAGCCTGCTCGACCCGGCAGAGGTGGACCTCACGTTGCGCTCGGGCCGCTTTGCCATCATCAATCTCTGGCGCAACATCGCGCCCGAGCCGGTGGCAACCCACCCCTTGGCGCTTTGCGACGCGGCCAGCGTCGATCCCAGCGATCTGGTGGTCTTCGAAATTCACTATGCCGACCGGATTGGCGAGAACTACTACGCCAAGCACGCAGAGCGGCATCGCTGGCACTTCTTTTCCGACCTCACGCGCGACGAGCCGCTCTTGATCAAGCAGTGGGATTCGCACGGCAGCCTGGCCAGTTCGAACGGCCTGGCAGCGGACGGCAGCGACAGGCAACGCCCCTGCACCTTCAGCTTCCACAGCGCCTTCGACGATACCACCCAACCCCCCGATGCACCCGACCGCTGGAGCATCGAGGTGCGCTGCGTCGCGCTCTACGGCTAGAGGGTCGTCCTCCGCACAGTCACTTCCCTTGGTGCTAGCTGCCCGGTGCCACGACCAGGCAAGGCGCACCGTGGACGATGCGGAAGTCGCAGGCCTGACGGGCTTGCGTCTCGGCCAGGCCGGAGACCCGGCCGCGGAAGAAGCGGTTCTCGCCCTTCACGAACTCGACCACCTCGACGTTGCCGTTGCCCAGCACTTGGGTCGCCTGGATCGCCTGGCTGGCCGCGTCATGCGCGCTCTCCGAAACGGAGAAGGCACCGACCTGGATTGCCCAGAGGCCGCCGCCGCTCAAGGTCTGGCTCGGCTTGGGCGCAGCGGCAGTGGGCGCGGCCTGCACGACCGGCTTGGGCGCAGGCGCGGCGGCCGGCTGGACCTTAGGTGGTGCCGGCTGCTGCTTCGGCGCTGGTGTTGTCGCCGCTGCCAGGTTGGTTTGCGGCGGCACCGGGAGGAGCGGCTGCACTTTCGGTGCCGGGCCGCTATCGGTCAGCCGAGGCTGCAAGGCCGGCAGCTTGCCGCCGCTATCCAACGCCGCCAACTGCTGCTTGGGATGGCCTTGCCGGGCCTTGGGGTAGGCGCGATCCAAGAGCGATGCCGCCCAGGTGTTGCGCTTGCCGGAGCTGTCGGCGCCGAAGACCACGGCAATCAAGCGCCTGCCGCCGCGCACCGCTGAGACCGAGATGTTGTAGCCGGCAGCACGGGTATAGCCGGTCTTGATCCCATCCGCCCCGCCATAGCTATAGAGCAGACGATTGTGGGAGTTGAACTGGCGGCCCTGGTAGCTGAAGCCGGGCGTGGAGAAGTAGTGATAGAAGCGCGGGAAATCATACAGCAGCGCGCGGGAAAGCTTGGCCATGTCGCGCGGCGTAGAAAGCTGGCGCTTGTCCGGTAGACCGGAGGCATTGAAGAAGGTGGTGCGCCACATGCCCAGCTTCCGCGCCATCGCCGTCATCTGGCGCCCGAAGTTGGCCTCGCTGCCGCCCAGAGCCTCGGCGACCACCACGGCCACGTCGTTGCCCGATTTGATCGCCAGCGAATGAATGGCCTGCTCGACGGTGATCGAGCCGCCGGCCTTGACCCCGACCTTGGAGGGCGGCTGGGCTGCGGCATGCTTCGAGACCGGCAAGGGGCTGTTCATCGAGAGCTGCCCGCGCTGGACCGCATCGAACAAGAGATAAAGCGTCATCATCTTGGTCAGAGAGGCCGGATAGTGTCGCCGGTCGGCCTGTTTCTCATAAAGGACTTCGCCGGTTACCGAATCGACGACGATCGCCGCCTTGCGTTCGCTCTTCGCCGTAGCGCCGGTCGTCACCAACACGGCAGCCAGCAGGAGGACGGCTACCCCCAGTCCCGATCTTTGCACGCAGCCCATGGGTCAAAGCTCCCTCTGTTCCTTAAGAAGCACCCCTAAAGCCTTACTAAGGGTCACATTTCTGACCGCTTCGCAAGCCCGAACGACTCGGAATCAAGGTAGAAAGTGACAGAAAGACGGCGTTGATGCGCAGAGGCCACAGATTGCCAATCCGGTGCCTGCGATCGCTAACAAAACACGGGATTTCTTGCGCCATGTTGCACTGCACAAAAAATCCTTGACCTGCTCGAAAGCCCTCCCTATCTATCCGGTCATGCTGCACCGCACAATAACTGCTGGAGCGGCACCAAGGTCAGGAAGAACAAGGGTTTTGTCGGATCGGCCGACGAGACGCTTGCGCAAGACGAGGAAGCCGATGGCTGAGAAAATCACGAGGGCGCCGAGCCGAGCGCGCGGCACCGGAACCAGGAAAGCAAGGAGCACTACCATGGTTGCGAACAAGAAGGTTGAAGACACCATCGCCGAGACCCTGAAGCCGGTCGAGGCCGCCGTGAATGTTGGCAAAGAGAACTTCGAGCAGGCCATGAAGGCCGGCACCGAGGCCGCTCAGAAGGGCTACGAGCAGTACGTCTCCTTCGCCAAGGAGAACACCGAGAAGTTCTCGCAGCAGATCTTCAAGAACTACGGCCAGATCAGCGGCCTGCAGAAGGACAATGCCGAGGCTGTCATGCAGTCCAGCACCATCCTGCTGAAGGGCTTCGAGACCGTCTCCAAGGAGCTGGTCGCTCTGACCCAGGCATCTCTGGAAGCCAACATGAACGCTGCCAAGCAGCTCATGGGCGTCAAGACCGTCAAGGAGGCGATGGACCTGCAGAGCGAGCTGACCAAGACCCACATGGACAAGGTCATGGCTGACGGCACCAAGGTCGCCGAGATGTCCATGGCGGTTGCCAATGAGGCCTTCCAGCCCCTGCAGAGCCGTGTGAACACCACCATCGAGACCATCGCGAAGTCCAGCGCGGCCTAACGATGTCTCGCTGAGGCGAGTGTCAGAAGAAAGAAGAGGGCGGTAGCTGCACAGCGACCGCCCTTTTTTTATCGAGACGAGGAGAGCCCGCCGCCCGCAAGTTGGCGCCGGGCTCTGCCTACCCCAGCATCAGCCTGGTCGATCCCCGTATCTAGTCGATCCCCGTATCTAGTCGATGCCGTATCTAGTCGATCCCGCCTGCTAGTCGATCCCGGGCCGGCCCAGCTTGATCCAGCGCTTGATCTCCTTGCCCTTGAAGTCCAAGGCCATGGGGGAACGCACGCCCTGCAGCATGGTGACGTCGTAGAGCTCGACGATGTGGCCTTCGATCCAGAGGTGATGGTCGATTGCGCCGGTCTTCAGGTTGACCACGACCAGCCCGCACTTGGGCAGCATGTCGGCGTCTTCCAGAACCTCGTCCAGCGGCAGACCGCCGAAGGTCTTCATGTCTCTGGGCATGGAAACGCCGACCACGGCATAGTCGCCGATGAAGGTCAGGCCGCGGCCATAGCCGGGCAGCAGGGCAACCGGCGTGAACTGCCAATCGCCGGGCACCAGGTAGCCAAGCTCGCCCTGGCCGGAGTTGATGACCCAGAGCTTGCCGTCGTGCCAGCGCGGGCTGTGCGGCATGCAAAGCCCGCGATAGACGATCTCGCTGTCGGCGATCGACATGATCAGGCCGCCGTCGCCGCGCAGTTCGCGCCAGCCGTGGCGCTCGTCGCTCTCGGCGATGGCGCTGACATAGGCCGCGCGGCCGTCCTTCATCGCCAGGCCGTTCAGATGGCAGCGATCCTCGGACTTCAGCTCGGTGATGAAAGGCGGACGCCAGATCGGCACGAAGCTGGAACTGGGGCTGGTGCGCGCCAGGCAGGAGAAGGCGGTATTGGCGAAGATGCATTCGCCTTCGGAATTGATCGCCAGGTCGTGGGCATCGACGTTGCTGGTGACATAGCCCAGGCGCGGAACATAGACCCGGTCGAAATGCTTATGGGTCTTGCCGGGCATCAACAGGTTGTCCATGCGCCAGATCTGGAAGAGCGTCGCCACCCAGAGGGTCTGGCCATCGCCCCACAGGCCCAGGCAACGCTCGAAGCCGGCCTCGTTGATTCGCACCTTCTCGCTCTGGGTGGCGCCGATCAGCAGCAGACGGCTGGCCTGATAGGTGCTGAATGCGATCGAGGCATTCATTTCGCGCATCCAGGCGGAAAATCCCTCCGACGGGGTGACCTTGGAGGACTTGTCCTTCTTCATGTCGGCGCCGCCGCCGTCGGGGTCGGCGGAATCGTAGGTCTGATCGTCGGCGTTGGATTGGTTTTTCTCGTCTTCGCCGCCGCCCTGGCCTTCCTCGGCCTCGTCGCGCTCCAAGACTTCCGCCTCTTCGGCGTCTTCGTACTTCTCATCCATTGCCCAGGCCATCCCCTCTCAACTGTCGCACTGCAAACCGTCGCCCTGTTCGCACAAACGGTCTATCGCCGCTCCGCCCAATGAGGGAGCCTGCCGGTCCACCTCAATCTAGTGTCTTGTCCCGCAAGGCAAATCAACGTCGCCATCGATTGGAACCACTTTGAATGTGCTATAGCGTGCCAGAGCCTGCAGCGCCAGCTTTGCACCAAGCAGGTCGGCTTTCCAAGTCTTGGAGGCCCGGGCCGGAATCGAACCGACGTACAAGGATTTGCAGTCCTCTGCATAACCACTCTGCCACCGGGCCCATGCTTGGAAAGGCTCGAAACGCTCTCCTTGGTTTCGCCGGCCGAAGACGGGCGTCAAGAGAGCGGCATCCGAAGAGGCGGACCTTTTAGACCGCCCGAGAGCGCCCTGCAAGCCTCCTCTGTTACGGGCCTTTTGGAAAGTTCGGCTTCTGATGCGCTTCGACCCTCAGGCCCCGAAGCGGGGCTCCGGTACGCCTTGGATGCCGAGGTCGTGGATCGCAAAGACGCTACCGCGCAGCACGCCGTCGCCGGGAAAGCGCGGCAAGGGCGGCTTGGCCATCGAGGTCACATAGAGGATATCCATGTTCGGCCCGCCGAAGTTGACGCTGGTGACCTTCTTTACCGGCATCTCGATGACGCGATCGACCGCGCCGTCGGGCGTGTAGCGCACCAGCTTGGCATCGTAGACCAGGGCATTCCACAAACAGCCCTCTGCATCGACCGTGGAGCCGTCGGCAGCACCGCCGCCGCCGGTATCGACCTTGGTGAAGGTCCGCCGGTTGGAGACACCGCCGGTCTCGATGTCATAGTCGTAGGCCCAGATCTCGCCAGTCCAGGTGTCGGCGAAGTAGAAGGTCTTGTCGTCCGGGCTCCAGCAGGGGCCGTTGGAGACGATGATGTCGCTATCCAGGCGGTGCAGGGTAAAGTCGGGGTCCAGGCGGTAGAGCGTGCCGTTCGGCCCCTCCTCCATCGTATCCATAGAGCCTGCGACGAAGCGGCCACGCCGGTCGACCTTGCCGTCGTTAATGCGGTTGTTGGGCTTGTCGCTCTCGGGATCGACAATCAGTTCGCTCTCGCCGGTGCGAAAGTCCAGGGTGTGGAAGCCGGTCGCCAGAGAGCAGATCGCCCCCTCGCCGTCCTTGCGCAGGGCGATGGAGCCGATCTTGTCCGGCACGTCCCAAGCCCGAACCTCGCGGCCATCGGCGGTACAGCGAAAGACGCGTCCGTCGAAGCTGTCGATGAAATAGAGGCGCTGCTGATCCACATCCCACAGCGGCCCCTCCCCCAGTGTCGTCTTCACATCCAGCAGGACTTCAATGCGCATCGCCTCGTCTCCTCTCACTCCACCAAATTCAGTTCTCTAGCCGCCCGGGGTTCTATTCTCCCAGCCTGCGCTTGGCGCGGCGCTTGTGCGCGGCCAGGGCCATCAGGCGCCGGTCCCGCCAGGCTTGCCGACCGGCCAGGCCTTCCTTGGGTAGGCGCGCCCGTCGTTCACTTTCAATCCGCTCCATCACCGGCCCCAGCCATTCGACGCGCTGCAGGGTCGAGGGGTGGATGCGCCGATAGATGGGTTCATAGCGCTCGACATAGTCACGCACACCGCCGGGCGCATTCAGGTCGATGGTCTCGAAAGGCCCCATGAAGGACCAGCGCAGCGCCAGGCCTTCGCGGATGCCGACATCGACATCCTCGATGTTGGCATAGCCCTGCTCGACCAGACGGAAGGCTTCTTCCAAGAGCGCCCCTTGCATGCGGTTCATCACAAAGCCGTCGAGTTCGCGCTGCATGACGATGGGGGCCATGCCGCAGTCCTCCAGAAAGGACTGTGTCCGCTGCACCGCCGCCGCCTCGGTCCAGGGTGCGGGGACCAGTTCGGCGGCTGGCACCAGATAGGGTGGATTGATCGGATGGACGACCAGACAGCGCGCCCGGCCTGCCAGCCCCTCGGTGAAGCTAGACGGCAGCAAGGCCGAGGTCGAGCTGGCAAGAATTGTCTCCTTGTCGGCCAGGCGATCCAGCTCGGCGAAGACCCCGCATTTGACTTCCAGGTTCTCCGGCGTGCTCTCCTGAACGTGCATCGCACCATCGAGTGCGGCCTCGAGGCTCTCCGCCAGGGTGATCCGTGCGCTGACCGCAGCGGGCTCCTGCCCCTCGAGCAGATCCTCTTCGCCAAGTGCCGGCAGCATCTCCCCGGCAAAGCTCAACGCCGCCGCGGCGATTGCGTCGTCCCGATCGAAGACAGAAACCGCATAGCCGGCACGGGCAAAGACCAGCGCCCAGGAACGGCCGATCAGGCCGCCACCAACGCAGGCTACCTTTCCCTTGGTCTGGTTCATTTCAAAGCGCCTCCACATTGCCGTCGACTGGGAAGGACTGGCCGGAAAGATTACGTCCCATATCGGAAAGAAGGAAGCACGCCATGGCGGCGACATCGGCCTGCGGAGTCATGCGCCGCATTGAGATCTTCTCCAGATAACGCGCCCGCATGTCTTCGTGATCGATGCCCAACTGGGCGGCGCGGGCGGCGATCACGCCCTCCATCCTCGGCCCCTCGATGATACCGGGCAGGATGGCGTTCACCCGAATGCCGTCCGGCCCCAGCTCTTTGGCCAGGCTCTGGGTCAAGCCGATCACCCCCCACTTGGCGGCCGAATAGGGCGTGCGGAAGGCATAGCCGAAACGGCCGGCCGAAGAGGACATATTGACCATGGCCCCGCCGCCGGCTGCCTTCAGCAAAGGGACGGCAAAGTGGGCGCAGAGAAACTGTCCGGTGAGGCCGATGTCGATGCAGCGACGCCAGTCCTGCGGGTCGATATCCTCCACAGCACCCGTCGGTCCGGCAATTCCGGCGTTGTTGACCAGGCCGTCGAGACCCGACCAGGTGGCTTCGACCTCGGCGAAGAGGGCTTTCAGCGCTGCTTCATCGCTGACATCGACCTTGCTTGCGCGATGGCCGGGATGGGTCGCGGCGAAGTCGGCCAAAGCCTCGTCGGAGACATCGCAGACCCAGACCTCGGCACCGTTGGCGATCAGCATGTCGGCGATCACCCGCCCGATACCGGCGGCCGCACCGGAGACGAAGACCCTCAGGCCAGGGCGCAGGGCGCCGAAGCTCCAGGTCTCGGGACTATCTGCCATTGCATCACCTCCCCTGGTCATGATCGTCGTTCATCATGATCGCCGCTCGCGCAGCGCGACCACCGCACCCAGCACGACCAGGCCGAAGACAATGGCGCGCGTCGCATAGGGCAAGGTGGTGCCGGCCAGCAGGGTCTGCAGGCCGGTGAACAGCAGCACGCCGCCGACCATGCCCAGATAGCTGCCGCGCCCGCCGGTGATCAGGGTGCCGCCGACCACCACCACGGCGATCGAGGGCAGCAGGTACTCGTCGCCCATGCCCAGGCTCGCCTGGCCGGAAAAGCCGGTCAGCAGGGCGCCGACCAGGGCCGCACAAAAACCCGACAGCATGTAGACCAGAATGATGGTGCGATCGACCTTGATACCGCTCAAGGCCGCCACCCGCTCGCCATTGCCCAGGCCATAGACCCGGCGGCCGAAAGGCGTGCGGGTCAACAGCAGGATTGCGCCGGCAACGAAGGCTATGACCAAGACGACCACCGGCGTCACCCCGATGGAGCGATCGGTCATGAACCAGCGCATCAGCGGCGCCGAGAATCCGGCCGGCGTTCCTTGCGAATAGAGCAGCGCCACGCCCTGCAGGATGCCGTTCATCGCCAGGGTCATGACGATTGGCGAGAGCCCCAGTACGGCTATGCCGATCCCATTGGCCGCCCCGATCAAGACCCCAACCGCCAGCACCAGCGGCAGCGCATAGATCAGCGGCGCGTCTTGGCCGTTCAGGATACCGGTCAGAAGAATACCGCTGAGCCCGATGGTCCAGGGCACCGAGAGATCCAGGCCGCCGGTCAAGATCACGGTCCCCTGCCCCAAGGCCAGGATCAGCAGGAAGGAGGAGAGCACCAGGAGCGAGTTGTAGTAGGTCCAGCTGAAGAGCGCGTTGCCGATCGCGATTTCGGTCACCAGCACGCTGATGATGAAGCAGATATAGGCCGGCAGCGCGAAACGAATGGCCTCGCGATGGCGGACATGGAAGGCGGGCCAGGTCTCGGGGCCGCTGCTCGCCGCCACGCCCGGCAGGCGAAAGCGCGTCGCCGGCCGTGCCGATTGGCGCGGCAGCATGCCGTGACGGGCCGCCTTGATCCGCTGCGCCGTGCTCTTTAGCCAAAGCGCAAGGCGGGCACGACGCCCCAAGGCGCCGGCCAGCACGGCCAGGATCAGGATCACCCCCTCGGTCACCGTCGAGTAGTAGGCAGAGACGTTCAGCACCAGCAGGATGTTGACGACGATCATCAGGATGTAGGCGCCGAAGATAGAGCCAACCAAGCCGCCGCGGCCGCCGCCCAGCACGGTGCCGCCGACCACCACGGCGGCAAAGATCTGCAGCAGCATGGGGTTGCCGACCAGCGGGTCGCCGGAGCCGGTGAGCGCCGAGATGAAGACCCCGGCAAAGCCATAGCAGCCGCCAGCCAGGACATAGACCCAGAAGCGCACCCAGGCGACCCGGACACCCTGGGCCCGCGCGGCCTCCATGTCCGAGCCCACGGCATAGATGGCGATGCCGAAGCGCGAATTCTTCAGCCAAAGCCAAAGCAGGATCAGAATGCCGATCAGCACCAGCGGCATCGGCAGAACCTCTGGGATCGCGTCCTGCGCCAAGGCCTCGGAGAGCGCGTAGGGCACCTGTCCACCGGGCTTATCCATCACCAGCAGGGTCAAGCCCTGGACGATGAACATTGTGGAGAGCGTCACGACGATGGGCTGCAGGCGCAGCACCGCCACGAAGAAGCCGTTGAAGGCACCGACCGTCGCCCCGATGCCCACGCCAATCAGCGACCAGAGCAGGATGCCCTCGGTCGTGTCCGGCATGTTGGTCGCCAGGACCGCATTCACCAGCGACACCACGGCACCGGCCGAGAGATCGAAACCACCGGTCAGGATCACCAAGGTCTGGCCGGCGGCTGCCATCGCCAGGGTCGCACCGCCGGAGGAGAGAAAGCTGATCTCGAAATAGCTCATCGCGCCCGGCGTCAGCAGGTCGTTCAGAACCATCAAGCCCACGAAAACCGAGACCGCAACGATCAGGCCGCGATAGCCGGAAATACGAAAGCGAAGTCGGCCTTCGCCGGCAATGCCGTGCTGCAGGGCGCTCATTGCGCGGCCTCCTGCAGGACGGCACCGCCCAGTGCGGCTTGGACGATGGCCTCTTCGTTCTGCTGGGCGCCGCTGACCTCGGCCGCGATCTCGCCCTTGTAGAGCACCATTACGCGCTCGGAGACATGCACCAGTTCGGGGATCTCGCTGGAATAGAAGAGGATGGCACCGCCGGCCTCCACGAAGGCGCGCATCAGGCGATAGATCTCCTGCTTGGTGCCGACGTCGACACCGCGGGTCGGATCGTAGAGCAGCAGCACGCGGCTCTCGGTCAAGAGCCACTTGGCCAGCACGATCTTCTGCTGATTGCCGCCGGAGAAGGCCCCGGCCCTGGTCCAGAGCGCGCGCCTGTCGACCTGGACGCGCTGGAAGACCTCGGCAACCGCCTTGCGCTCCGCCTTGGTGTCGATCAGACCGCGGCGGGTGAAGCGCTCGATCACCGGCAGGGTGGCGTTGTGCAGGCCCGATAGCTTGAGGAAGAGGGCCTCCGTCTTGCGATCCTCCGGCACCAGCGAGATGCCGATGCGGGCATCGACGGCGTCCGAAGGCGCCGTCAGCACCACCGGCTTGCCGTCGACAAAGAGCTGGCCTTCGCTCAGCACACTCGCGCCGAAGCAGGAGAGGAAGAGGTCCAGCTGTCCCATTCCCTGCAGCCCGGCAACGCCCAAGACCTCACCCGCCTTCAGGGAGAAGGAGACGCCGTTCAGCTTGCCGTCGGTCTTGAGGCCTTCGCCACGCAGCACCTCGACCGGCTCCACCTTAGACGCCTGGCGCTCGGGGAAAACCTGGCCGATGGAGCGGCCGACGATCATGCCGATCACCTCGTCATCGCTGAGGTCGGCCACGGCTGCTGTCTGGATATGCTGACCGTTGCGCAGCACGGTCAGGCTCTCGCAGAAGTCGCGCACCTCGCGCAGGCGGTGCGAGATGAAGACGACGGTGGTGCCGCGCTGGCGCTCGGCCTCGATCAGATCGCCCAGCCAATCCACGTCTCTACCGGAAAGCGTAGAGGTCGGTTCGTCCAGCAAGAGGATCTTCGGCTGGCGGTAGAGGGCGCGGGCAATCTCGATCTTCTGTTTGACCGACAGGTCCAGGTCGTGAATTTCGTCGCTGAGGTCGATGCCGCCAAGGCCCAGGCGGTCAAAGTGCTGCGCCACCTCTTTGGCCGCTGCACGCCGCCGGGTCAGCCCCAGGGGAGAGCGCGGCGCATAGGGCAGCAGTATGGCGTCGAGGATGCTCAGATCCTTGACCAGCGTCATCTCTTGAAAGGCGGTTTGGATACCCAGGCCATGGGCCGCGCGCGGCGAGGAAATCTTGGCAACCTGGCCGAAGATGCGGAAGTGGCCGCTGTCCGGCGTCTCCAGACCGCTCATCAGCTTGACCAGGGTGGATTTGCCGGCGCCGTTCTCGCCCAGCAGGGCATGCACGCGCCCGGCCCCGACCTGGAAAGACACATCGTCGACCGCCCGGGTGGCACCGAAGGCCTTGTTCACCCCCTCGACGGCGATCGCCGTCTGCGGTGCCGCAATGTCGGAGGAAGCAGCCATGACGCTTGGAAGCCCGTCTGAACCGGACCGGCCTTGGGCCCGTCGGTCACGATGGAAAAACGCGGACGCGCCCGGAAGGAGGGTCGCCCGTAAGAGAGGTCAACCGGGCTGGACGACGCGCAAACCCCGTCCAGCCCGGAAAGCCTGTCTGCCTAGTTCTCAGGCTGGCCGATCAGAGCCGCCTGGAATCCGACCTCTGGGGTCTGGTCGGAGAAGATGGAAGCAAACCAGCCCGGGTTCGGCACCAAAGCCGGCGGGAAGGCATTGCAGCCAGCCGCCATCTCTTCCCAGGACCCGGTCTTGCAGTACTTGACCGTGTCATTGGTGACGATCGGCAGCGGCAGGGTGATGACCTGCGGCACCTCTTTGCCCTCAAGCGCCTCCACTGCCATTTTCAGGGCCAACGCACCGGAATAGGGCGGGGATGCGTAGGAGATACGCGGGGCGCCCAGCGGGCAATAGGGGCAAGAACCGCCCTCGACCTCGGTTCCCTGCGGCAGCATCTGGATGCGACCGCCGTTGGCGCCCTCACCGGCGCAAGGCAGCAGCTGTTCCGGCGTCTTGTCGGCCTCAAGCTGCATGGCGTTGGCGGTGTAGCAACCGACCTGCATCCACAAGCCGTTGATCGATTCCCAGCTGCGCGTCGCCAGGATCTTCGAGAGCTCGGTGCGGGCGACCGCCTGGCTCCACATGCCGACCGCTTCGGCTACGATGTTGATGTCGGGATGCTTGTCGAAAACCTCTTTGGCGGCTTTGGTCCGCAAGGTGTCGACAGAAGTACCCGGCACGCCGGTGATCACCACGATGTCGCCCTTGCCGCCCAGCTTGTCGACCAGCCACTGTGCGGTGACCCGCCCGGCTTCTTCTTGATCGATCGAGATGTTGTAGGCGCACTCTTCGGTGATCTCGGCATCGTAGGCGAAGACCTTCACACCCTTGGCGCAGGCATTCTTCACCACCGAGTTCAGCGCCGTCGGCGAGATCGGGAAGACCACGATGGCATCCGCGCCCTGCTGCACCATGGCGTTGATCTGCTGGATCTGGCGCTGGGCGTTGGGGCCGGCAACCTGGATCTGCAGGTCGACCTTGTCGGCCATATCCTTGTGCGCGGCCATTGCCTTGATCATGTTGGCGGCTTCCGCCTGCCAATCGTTGCCGATGTAGCTCATCGACAGGAATATCTTGTGCTTGTCCTCGGCCGAAGCGGCGTTGGGTGCCAATCCAGCCATCACCCCGAGCGCAAGCGCTGCGCCCGCACAGAGCGTACGTTTGAAAAGACTCATATCTTTCCTCCCTTTCCTTCTTGGCCGCCTCTTTTTGCCAGGGCGGCGAGCAGAAACCCGTTCCAAATCGACAACAGACTCACTCAGGTTTCGACCGGGCCTACAGGGCGTGGCGCCAAGTCTACCCGATTTTGGACCAGAGCAGTCTGCACTACCGGTTGACCTTTTCATACTTTTGATCAAATATCAACGATCATAAAGCGAGGATACGGATGCCTTGCAAGACTCCTTGCAAGTTCACTGGGCGTGTTCACTGGGCATGTTCACTGGGCGTGTTCACTGGGCGTGTTCACTGGGCATGTTCACTGGGAGCCTAGGGCTGGAGGGGCCTCGAAGCAGGAGCGAGAACGCGTGGGCGAGAAGCTAGGCGGAGCAGCCATTCCCTTGGATCCGGCTCCGCGCGAAACGATGCAGGACCACGTCTACCGCAAGGTCAGAGATCTGATCCTCAGCGGCGAGATCGCGCCCGGCCGCTCGATCACCATCAAGAGCCTGTCCGACGCCTTTGCCGTCAGCCACATGCCGGTCCGCGAGGCCCTGCACCGCTTGGCGGCGGAGCGCGCGCTGACCGTGGTCTCGGGACGCTCGATGGGCATTCCGCCGCTTTCGGTCGCACGCCTGGCCGACCTCCGCCGGGTACGCAGCGAGATGGAAGGCATGGCCGCCGCCTGGGCAGCCGAGCGCATCGACGCGGCCGGCCTGGCCCAGTTGACCCTGCTGAACGCCAAGCTGGACAAGGCCGTCGAAGAGAACGACGTCAAAGCCTATCTGCATGCCAACCGCGACTTTCACTTTGCGGTCTATGCCGCCGCCGGGTCGCCCACCCTGCTGTCGATGATCGAGAGCCTCTGGCTGCAGATCAGCCCCTACTTCAATCTGCTGCACGCCTCGGGCAACTATGTGGAATCCAATGCGCACCACCGCGCTTTGACCGAGGCCTTGCATCGCCGCGATCCCGAGGCTGCCCGCCGTGCCCTCCAAGGCGATATCGACGCCGCTGCCTCGGTCCTGGACAGCTTGCTGGGTTGAGGCTTGCCGCCTAGCCCTTATCTGTGCCAACTGCTGGGGTGAAACGCAGCAGTAGGGAGGCACGCATGGCAGAGGCAGCACAAAACCAACAGCCCTGGGGCATCGACAACGACTATGCGGCGCTGCACGACGTGCTGCTGGGCCGGCCGGAGTATTACCGCTGGAGCGATGCCGGGCCGATCAGCCAGCGCACCTTCGCCAATCGGCACAAGACCGGGGTCAGCTTCGACCTGCAACGCGCCATGTCCCAGCACGCCGAGATGGTGCGGATCTACGAGGAGGCCGGCGTCAACTGCCACTTCCTGGAGGCCGACCCGGTCCTGCACCGCAACTTCTTCGCCCGAGATTCCAGCGCCATGACCCCTTGGGGCGCCCTCATCTGTCACATGCAGTTGAAGAGCCGGCGCGCCGATTATGTCACCGCCATAGCCTTCTACCAGTCGATGGGGATCCCGATCTGGAACTACGCCACGGCCGGGCACTTCGAGGGCGGCGACTTCGTAATCCTGGAGCCGGGACTGGTCCTGATCGGCTATTGCGGCGAGCGCTCGGAGCAAGCCGGCGCCGAACAGGTGGCCGACTTCGTGCGCGCCGAGGGCTGGGAGGCCGAGGTCGCCGCCATCTCGCGGGAGTTCGTGCACATGGATGGCCTGGTCGTCCCGCTGGCACCCAAACTGTTGGTCGCCTGCGTCGATGCCATGGAGGACTGGCTGGTCGCCCTGCTGCGCGGCCGCGGCTTCGATTTCGTCGACGTCGGTTATGCCGAGGCCAAGAACCTGGGCGTCAATCTGGTGGCCTTGGGCAACGACAAGGTGCTGTCGATGCAGGGCAGCAGCAAACTGAACGCCAAGCTGCGCAGCCTGGGCTTCGAGGTCTACGACCCCGACATGTCGCTCTTCACCCTTGGCGGCGGCGGCGTACACTGCCTCAGCCAGGCGCTGCGGCGGGAGTCCGCGGCCTGACAAGGGTTCGACCTGACAGACGTTCGACCTGACAGGCGTTCGACCTGACAGGCGTTCGACCGCGGGTCGTGGCTAGATGCGAGGCGCTATATCGGTCGCCGCCTGGGTGGAACGCCTAGGCAAGGAGAGTGCTGGCGGAGGAGGTGCGAGGATCCGTTCGAGCGCGTGACGCATGTTTCGCGCCGCCAGCGGTGCCTCCCCGTTCCAGGCGGTGGCGGTAAGGTTCACCCCGCCGTCGAAAATCGTAGCGCCCAGGCCCCACCCCCCTTCGACCGGCGGAAAGGCCAAACCCGGAACGAAGGACGGGCTGGCCATGACCGAGAGGCATAGGCTTGGGTAGCTGAGGCAATCGGGGAATCCGACCGCCTCGAAAAAGCGATCGTCATGCACGCCCGCTTCCTCCGCATGTCGGTAGAA
Organism: Kiloniellales bacterium; assembly: GCA_040219175.1. Lineage (GTDB taxonomy): Bacteria > Pseudomonadota > Alphaproteobacteria > Kiloniellales > JACOMY01 > JACOMY01. The sequence continues at coordinate 76,159 of JAVJSY010000007.1, read as the reverse complement.
ATAGTGCAGGAAACGTTCGCCGCCTCTACTCTTGACGGCCTTGCGGATCGACGTGGTCCACCACTTAAGAGCCCTCGAGGCACTGTGATGGCAGTGTGGGCGCCCTGTGGCGAAACGCTGTGCCACTTCTTTGACTCCCGGCGGTGTGGCGTGAAGGAAATCGAGACCACGCGTTGCCGACGACCGTTTGGAGACAGGTAGATAGGGCGCTTCCAGTGTGCCGCGCTGCGCAAAGAAGGCCGCCTGAGCAGCCACTGGAACGGCTGCAGCCAGGAACCCGCGCGCACTCTTGGGAACCTGCAATGTGAACTGTGCCGTGGAGAGGCGCGATGCGTCTTCCCGGTAGCGGCGGGCCGCCTTTTGCCAAGTCGCCTCCAAGGCCGGGCTAAAGCCCCCAACCGACAGCGGCCTGGCAAGGGCCTCTTCCGACACCCCGTTTCGCGCACCTGCATCACGCGACGCGCCCTGTTCATCGATAAATCTCTCAAAGAACTGCTTTAGGATCAAACCGTCGGCCACCGCATGGTCTGCATAGATGCCTACATGCCCCAAAGAACCGGCTACGAGATTGGTCTTACCAAACCAGCGATCGGCTCCTTCGCCGGTCAGCGCTTTCAGTTGATTGGCATGTGCGCCACCGCGCGTCCTTTGCGATGGGACAATGGAAAGGCAAAGGCAGGCCTGTTGCACAGCCTCCATTACATCCGGCTTCGCACGCCAAGCCTCGGCTAGGGCGATGATGGCTTCGCGTTTCGGCAAAGCCGTCAGACTTGCAAGTTGGCTCGGCGGTTCGACCTCGGCGCGTTCCAGAACCTCTTGGACTTGGTCTTGCAGCTCAGCCTTGCTGCAGAGCTGGCCATGCCGAACAGCCGTGAGAAGAAACACGCGCCTTTGAATCAAGACCAAGACCTGTCCGGTCTGCTTGCTGACCTCTAAGCGGTCAATCGGCTCGGCAAAAATCCGGCTGGTCGTGAAGAGCTTGGTGACGCTTTCTAACCCTTCTGCCTCAGCCGATAGAAAAACTGCCAACGCCGAGTGAAGAAGGGATGCATAGTAGGAGGCCTTGTCTGCAGCGCGGTCGCCGAACCCAAGATTCAGCATTGTGCCGACAACCTGCGTACCAGGATCCAACGCCATGGACCCGCGCGGACGGAGAAACTTTTCGCTCTCCAAGCGGTTGACCGTCTGTTCCAAGTGCTCTTCGTCCAGCGATTCCAAGAAACAGCCGATCAGGCTTTGCCGCGCCGCAAACAGGCCATCGAGCATGTCGCGGCAGGGCACACCCGTCACACCACGTCTTTCCAGTGCCTGGCGACAGAGCGTCTGCAACCAAGCGCGATCTCGTACGCCGCCTTCCCGACTTCCACCGCCCCGCTTCGCCATTGATCCCTACCCCTTGCCCGACCCGACACAGACATTGGAGTAAGGATGGCCTCTGCTTGGCAACAAACACTCAGTTGTACTTCAATAAATGCTCTGCCCTATACTGTCCTTCCGATCAGGATACAAACTGTCCTTTCGACTAGATATACCTGGACTTTCGGATAGGGACTCTATCCTTTTGGGCAGAGTTATTTTCTAAGAATTGTCAGTTAAGGCGTCAGGTCCGTAAAGCGAACGACCGTCTCACCCTCGGCGTTCTGGAACAAGAGATAGCTGCCGTCGAAGCGATAGAGCGCGGTCTCGCCCAAGGCTGCCAGAAAGCGATCCTCCTGCTCTGCGACGGCGGGCAGGCAGGCCATGCGGGTGACGGCCATGGGGCCGAAGGTGATGGACTGGCCCTTAATCGTCGGCGTGCCGGAGAAGCGGTTGCAGCCGGCAAGGCCGCTGACCGTCCCGTCGCGAGAGACCGCCAAGGTCGTTTGCAGGTTGTCGATGACCCCCTTGCCCTTGATGTCCTCGGCAAGCCAGGTGGCGCCCAGGATGCTCTCCTCGGCGAGCGCGGCGGTGCCGACCAGCGTCAGCAGGGAAACACCGGCCATGCCGGCCAAGAGCTGTCGTTTCGTAGTTCTGCGTAGCGAAGACATCGGGGTTCCTTTCTTGGGGGTTCCTTTCTTGTCCTGCGCCCAGATAGACAGCAATCGTGAAGGAAGCATGCTTGGCTCTTGGCAAAAGTTGGGAGGCTCTCGCAACCGCTTGACAGGCTTTGGCAAGCTCTTGCATGTAACCACCAACGCCTGGCACGCGTCCATCAGGGCCACCCTTGCTTTCAAGACGAGAGGTGACGAGATGGATCAGACCAGTGTGCAAGCCAATCTTCCGATCATCGACCTCTATCCCCGTTTCGGCGCCGGTGATGCTGCGCGCCGCGACCTGGCCGAAGAGATCGGCCAAGCCTGCGAGAGCGTCGGCTTCTTCTATCTGCGCAACCACGGGCTGGCGACAGAGACCATCGCCGCTGCCGAGACGCAGGCAAAGGCCTTCTTTGCCGAGGAGCCGCAGCTGAAGCAAAGCGTGGCACGCCAACCGGGGCAATATCGCGGCTACATCGCGCCCATGACCTTCTCAAGCAACGCCGACGGCAGCGCCGAGGTGCGCTACGAAGCCTTTCTCCTGGGTCCCGAGATAGCAGCGGATGCGGCCGGCGGATTGACCTGGCCGAATCGCTGGCCGGCAAGCCCCGCCGCATTCCAAGCCTCCATTGCGGCCTACTACCGTGGCGTCTCGGAGATCGCCGAGGCGCTGATCCGCTGTTTCGGCCTGACCCTTGCCGACGATGAAGCGGCCTTGCTGTCCTTTTTTCACCGGCCGATGACCAACATCTCGCTGCTGCACTACTTCGCGAGGCCCGAGGGCGCGGCGGAAGACGACAACAAGGGCCATCACGACACCAACTGCGTGACCATCCTGCTGCCCAGTCCGATCGGCGGGCTGGAGGTGATGCGCCGCGACGACCGCTGGGCGGCCGCACCGCCGCTGCCCGGCTGCTTCACCTGCAACATCGGTACAATGCTGGCGCTCTGGTCGGGCGGGCGCTTCCGCTCGACCCGCCACCGGGTGCACCCACCGCGCGGCCAAGATCGCTACTCCCTCGCCTACTTCGCTTCACCCGGCTACGACACGCTGGTCGAGCCATTGGATCCCAGCAAGAGAGACGGCACCAAGCGGCACGCGGGAGAGGAGTTTGCTGCCTTCGTGCGGCAGTTCGACGACCACTAGAGACCCTTTACCAGGCTGCGTTGCGTGGAACGCGCCGCGGCTTGGCGAGCGCGACCCAGCGCCCGCAGCGCAGCGAGGATAAGCCCGCGTGGCGTTTGAACGCTTAGACAGATGCCATGAGCCCCCACCCCTGCCACTCGGATCAGCAAGTCCGGCAGACCTTGGGCCGGCTCTTAAACCAGCCCTACAGGCGGGCGACGCTTCAGCCCCGTCGAGGCTTGCAGGATCATCGCGCCCAGCAGCACCGCGCCGCCCACCAAGGTGGTCTCGGTCGGAGTCTCACCGAGAACGAGCCAGACCCAGATCGGTGCCAGCACGACCTCGCTGAGCGAGAGCAGGGTCGCCTCGGCGGCGGTCAGTCGCTTGGCGCCTGCGGTGAAGAAGACCATGCCCACGCCGATCTGCAGCGCGCCCATGGCGCTTGCCAAGCCGAAGTCCTGCAAGGAGATGAAGGGCGAGTTCCCTTCGATAAGGACGATAGAGAGAGACACCGAGAGGCCGATCAGGCCGGCCCAGGCAACCGCCGGCATGGTGTCCTGGACTCTGGCCGCCCTCAAGGTGACGGCAAAGACGGCAAAACTGGAGGCCGCCAGCAGCGACAGGAGGTTCCCCAGCAGATCGCCGCTCTCCAGCCCGCTGTGCACCATGATGCCAACGCCGACAAGTGCGATCAGCATGGCCAGGATGGTGATCCTGCGCACCGCTTCGCCCAGAACCAGACGGGCCAGCATGGCCGTCAGGATCGGGGCGATACAAATCATCATCACCGTGTTGAAGACCGTGGTCAGCGTCAGCGCCACGATAAAGAGCATCATGGCAGAGGCCAGTGCGGCGCCGGCGAAAGGACCCTTCCAGCCAAGCGCCCGAATGGCCGGCAGTGGCGATCCGCCGTTCCGCCAGGCTAGGACGCAGAGCACGAAGACCAGGGTCGCCGCCGAGCGATAAATCAGCACCTGCCAGGCGTCCGCCGCCTCCATCCAGCGCATGAAGAGGCCAGCCAGAGAAAAGCAAAGACCGGCTGTCAGCACCAATCCGGCACCGACCAATGCTGCGTTCTGCGGTTCTGCAGGGCTGCTCTGCAGGCTTGTCGACATGAAGCCCCCGTCTCTCGCTGGTGCGCCCCCTTGGAAACGGATTGAGGCCAGGGGGACCGCAAGCGCCTTTGCCGATCTGAGAGCAAGATTGCTCATCGTGCAAGAGCGGCACTGCAAGGCTGGCAAGCGAATTGTCGGCTTGACCCTGCCCCCTCTGCCCAGCCTCTTTGACAGCAAGGGAGCAAGGGCGCATGCCACAGAGCGACGACAGCTTAAAGGTGCAAGACGAAGGTGGGGCCGCGGCCGCCGCGTCCTGGTGGCCTTGGATGGTCTGGGGCCTGGCCGCGCTCTTCTTCCTCTATGGCTTCTTCCAGCGCGTCGCCCCCAGCGTCATGCACGACCATCTGATGGTCGAGTTCAGCCTGACCGGCGCCACGGTCGGCAACCTCTCCGCGTTCTACTTCTATACCTACGCCTCGCTGCAGATCCCTGTCGGCTTGATGGTCGACCGCTTCGGGCCGCGCCTCCTGCTGGTCTTCGGCACGCTGGTTTGTGCGGCGGCTACCCTGCTCTTCGCCTGGGCGAGCGACGCCGGGCTGGCGCATCTGGCCCGCGCGCTGGTCGGCTTCGGCGCCGGCTTCTCCTTCGTATGCGCACTCACGCTGGCCGCCCGCTGGCTGCCGTCGGGGCGCTTCGCACAGGTTACCGGCCTGCAGATGATGGCCGGTATGATCGGCGGATTCCTGGCCCAGGCTCCGCTCGCAGCCCTGGTGGAATCGATCGGTTGGCGCGACGCCCTGGCAGGCTCTGCCGTCGTCGGCCTGTTCCTGGCCGCAGCGCTTTGGATCGTGGTGCGCGACTTCCCGCCGGGTCCCCGGCCGCCACAAGCTCCACCGCAAGGCTTTCGCGGATTGGCCAGCAGCCTGGGTGCCGTGCTCAGCCGCCGACAGAACCTGGTGACCGCCTGGATGTGCGCCGCCATGACCGCACCGTTGCTTGCCTTCGCCGGCTTCTGGGGCGTGGCTTGGCTGATGCAGACCAAGGGCTACGACCGGCCGGGCGCAGGCGCGGTGGCCTCTCTGCTGCTCTTGGGCTGGGCCCTGGGCTCGCCGCTGGCCGGCTGGCTGTCCGATCGCCTGGGCCGGCGCAAGCTGGTCATACAGGCCGGCTCTATCGTCGCCTTCTTCTCCTTGGCAGCCCTTGTCTACCTGCCCGCCCTACCCGCGGCCCTGCTCTGGACGCTCTTCATCGTCACCGGTGTTGCCTGCGGCTGCATGTCGGTCGCCTACGCACTGGTTCGCGGCTTCAACCTTCCCAGCGAGACCGGTGCAACCTTTGGCTTCGTGAACGGAGCGACCACGGCAACCGGGGCCATCTTCCAACCGGTGATCGGCTTGCTTCTCGATCTTGGCTGGCAGGGAGAGACGGCAGGCGGTGCGCGCGTCTACAGTGCGGAGACCTTCCAGATCGCCCTCTCCGTGCTCTTGGTGTTCCTGCTGTCCGCCCTCGTGGCGAGCCTCTGGCTGCGCGAGGCGAAAGACGCCACCACTTCGCCATAGGATTTCAACACAAGGGCGTTAGACTATAGTCTTTGTCTCAAGCGACGCTCACACCAGATTCGCTGACACCAGTTTCCGGGGGACCACCAGAATGCGCCGTCAACGCAAGGCGAAGATCGTAGCGACTCTGGGTCCGGCCAGCTCGACGCCGGACCAGATCCGCGCCCTCTTTACTGCCGGGGCCGATGTCTTCCGCCTGAATTTCTCGCATGGCGAACAGAGCGAGCAGAAGGCGAGGATCGACATCATCCGCCAGATCGAGGTGGAGCTGGATCGCCCGGTCGGTGTGCTGGCCGACCTGCAGGGCCCGAAACTGCGTCTCGGGCGCTTTGCCGAGGGCAAAGTCACCCTGAAGGAAGGTGCCGCTTTCCGTCTGGACATGGCCGAGGAGCCCGGCACCGCCCGTCGCGCGCCGCTGCCGCACCCGGAGATCTTCGCCGCCCTCTCCAAGGGGCAGATCCTGCTGCTGGACGATGGACGCGTCAGCCTGGAGGTGCGCAAGCACGGCCCCGACTTCGCCGACTGCAAGGTCTTGGCAGGCGCCGGCCTCAGCGACCGCAAGGGCGTCAATGTGCCGGGCGCAGTGCTGCCGATCTCGCCGCTGACCAAGAAGGATCGCGCCGACCTCTCCTTCGCGCTGGACATCGGGGTCGACTGGATCGCGCTCTCCTTCGTGCAGCGGCCCGAGGATGTGGCCGAAGCCAGGCGGCTGATCCAAGGCCGCGCCGCGCTCTTGAGCAAGATTGAAAAGCCGGCCGCGCTGGATCAGCTGGACGAGCTGGTGGAGCTGTCCGATGCCATCATGGTCGCGCGCGGCGATCTGGGCGTGGAGATGCCGATACAGCAGGTGCCGCGCTGGCAGAAGAAGATCGTGCGTAAGTGCCGGCAGAAGGGAAAGCCGGTCATCGTCGCCACGCAAATGCTCGAATCCATGGTCTCCGCCCCGATGCCGACCCGCGCCGAAGTCTCGGATGTGGCGACCGCGGTCTACGACGGCGCCGACGCTGTCATGCTGTCGGCCGAATCCGCTGCCGGCGCCTATCCGATCGAGGCCGTCACCATGATGAACAAGATCATCATGGCGACCGAGCGCGACCGCTTTTTCGAATCCCTCGTGCATGCGCTCCGGATTTCTCCCGAGGCAACCGGCCCCGATGCCATCTCCGCCGCCGCCGCCCAGGTCGCAGAAACCATCGGCGCTGCGGCGATCGTCTGCTACACGACCTCCGGCTCGACCGCCAAGCGCGCCGCCAGAGAGCGACCCAACGTGCCGATTCTGGTGCTGACCGAGAGCCCGGAGACTGCACGCCGTCTGGCCCTGCTGTGGGGGGCACACTGTGTCGAGACCGGCGATATTCACAGCTTCCAAGAGATGGTGAAGAAGGCCGGTCGCATCGCGACGACCTTTGAGTTCGCCGAAGCCGGAGCCAAGCTGGTGGTCACCGCCGGTGTTCCCTTCGGCACGCCCGGCGCCACCAATGTCCTGCGAATCGCGCGGGTTTAGAACGACAAGCACTTAGTCGATCACGACCAACGAATGAGGAGAACTTGCTATGGTCTCAGTCCGCGCGCCCAGCGCCGAGCGCATCAGAGAGATAGCCGAGGGCTTCGGAATGAGCCTCTCGGACGAGGATGCCGAGGGCTTTGCGACCATCATGGCCGGCACGGTTAGCGCTTACGCCAGGGTGGACGAGTTGACCATGCCCAGCCTGCCGGTCGCCTATCCGCGCACCCCCGGCTGGCGCCCGAGCCCTGAGGAGAACCCCTTGAACGCCTGGTACTGGCGTTGCGAGGTCAAGGGTGCAGCGGAGGGTCCGCTCGCCGGACGCAGTGTCGCGATCAAGGACAACATCGCCGTTGCCGGTGTCCCGCTGATGAATGGATCGCGCGTGCTGGAGGGCTTCGTGCCCTCGGAAGACGCCACGGTGGTCACCCGGATCCTGGATGCCGGCGGCAGGGTTACCGGCAAGGCGGCCTGCGAAGACCTCTGTTTTTCCGCCGGCAGCCACACCTGCGCGACCGGCCCGATCCGCAATCCCCACAACCCCAAGCATTCGACCGGCGGTTCCTCGGGCGGCAGTGCCGCCCTGGTGGCAGCCGGCGCGGTCGACATGGCCTTGGGCGGCGACCAGGGCGGCTCGATCCGCACGCCGTCGTGCTGGTGCGGGGTCTATGGACTGAAGCCGACCTGGGGCCTGGTGCCGGTGACCGGCGCCATGCCGATTTCCTATGCCGTCGATCACTGCGGGCCGATCTGCGCCAATGTCGAAGACGTCGCCCTGCTGCTTTCGGTTATCGCCGGGCGTGACCCACACGACCCCAGGACCGACCTGGCCCAGACGCAAGACTACCCTGCAGCCGTCGGTGCCGGGGTCGAGGGCCTGAAGATCGGCATCTTGAAGGAAGGCTTCGGGCATCCCGAAAGCGACCCCGAGACCGATCGCAAGGTGCGCGCGGCGATCGAGACCTTGGCGGCGCAGGGTGCGGAGATTCGCGAGATCTCCGTTCCCATGCACTATGACGCCCCGCACATCTGGACCGCCGTCATCCTTGAGGGCGCGACGGAGATGATGATCAAGGGCAACGCGCAGGGCGGCAACTGGCCAGGCCACTACAGCGTCGAACTGATCGATGCTTTCGCACGCGGCTGGCGCTCGCGGCCGAACGATCTATCCGAGACCTGCAAGCTGGTGTTGCTGTTGGGCGAGTACCTGAAGCAGGACTACCACGGCCGCTATCACGCCAAGGGTCAGAACCTGAAGCCGCTGGTGAAGGCCGCCTACGACCAGGCCCTGGCGGAGGTCGATGTCCTGGCCATGCCCACGATACCCTTCCCGGCGACAGAGATTCCGGCGGCCGACTGCTCGCTGCTGGAGTATGTCGACAAGGCGCTGAACATGCAGCACAACACCTGCCCCTTCGACGTTTCCGGCCATCCCGCCTTCACCCTGCCTTGCGGCAAGGTCGATGGCCTGCCCATCGGTATGATGCTTGTGGGCAAGCACTTCGACGAGGCGACGACGATCCGCGTTGCCTCGGCCTTCGCAAGCAGTGCTGATTGGACGAGCCTCTAAGAGTCCTTTTGGAAATGAGCAGGTCTGCTCATTTCCGAAGCGGCACTGGCCCTCACCGGCCCTCACCCCGCCCGACCGCCCATGAAAGCATCAAGGACTGAACGGCCCCATGACTCAAACGCGGCGGGGGTGAGGGCCGGTGCCGCGCTTTTCCAAAAGGACTCTAACAGTCTGCGTCGGGATGATAGGTCAGCTCGGAGATGTCGGCCGCCAGCACGAAATCGCCATAGTCGAAAAGCTGTCGGTCGACCACGCCGTTCTCGTAGAGCCGTAAGGTCGCCTCATGCGTCGGCAGGGCGCCCTTATCGTCCGTACGATAGAAGGCCAGATTGACCTTGTAGTAGGGAATCGAGGCGAGCGAGGCGATCCGCGTGTCCTTGTCTTCGAAGGGTCCGAGAATAACCGCGGAGGCCTCCATCAGCGCGTCCTGACCCTCCTCGGAGCCGTCGAAGAGCGGTGCGACCATCACTTGTTGGCCCGCCTCGGCCGCCTCCAGCACGGCCAGAGAGTGCGCGGTGGGGAAGAGCGTGCCTTTGGGTAGCTGTATGGTCATGTCGCTGGGCTCGCTATAGTGCGCCTCGCCCGCGCCGGTCTTGTCCAGCACCGCCCGACCGACCAGATTGGTCGAGGGGAAGTAGGTGGAGCGATCCTTGACCCGAAAGCGCAGCACCCGGCCATCCTTGGCTTCCCAGGTGTTGAGCGCAGTGCCGAAACGCAATTCCTCGCCTTCAGGGTCGAAAAGCCGCACGCGCAGATCCAGTTCCGTCGCCCAGCCATCGCAGACATCGGCCCAATCCAGGATCATGCGACCGCTGGCCCCGGAGATCGAGTTGGAGCCGCTGATCGAGTCCAAGCTCAAGGTATAAACCGCGCGGTGCGGTGCAATCTGGGCCATTGCGCTGCCAGCGGCGATCGCGGCGAAGAGCGTTAAGACAGTAAGGCGGACGAAGATCATGGATGGCACTTTCCGAAAGGGGCTCCTTCCAACCTAGGATTGCTGCAATGCAACAACAAGGCAAGATGGTCTGTTCAACGGGGCCGCACACCCTTGCAAAGACCCAAGCAAGGTGGCGAGAGTGGGGCGATCGCAACCACCGAGAGCCAAACAGCCAGCAAGCCTTGGCTTTGAGCAACAAGACAAGAATGGGAGAGCGTCCCCGTGGCCCCTCGTCTGCTAATCACACGTCCCATGCCCGACGCCGTCCTGGCCCGCGCAGAAGCCAGCTACAGCGTCACCGCCAACCAAGAGAATGCCGATTGGGCACAGAATGACCTGGCGGCCCGGGCCCAAGGGGCAGAGGCGATCATGACCGCGCCTGGTGCTGGGCTGGACAAGACCGTGATCGAGGCCCTGCCGCGGGAGGTGCGCATGATCGCCACCTTCTCCGTCGGCTATGACCATCTCGACCTCGATGCCGCCAAGGCGCGAGGACTGGTGGTGACCAACACGCCGGATGTGCTGACCGATGCGACCGCCGACATCACCCTGCTGTGCATGCTGGGCGCGGCACGGCGCGCTTGGGAAGCCCAAGACATGCTGCGGCGCGGCGCCTGGAGCGGCTGGACGCCGGTGCAGCTGATGGGCGCGCAGCTGGGCGGGCGCCGCCTTGGCATCTTAGGCATGGGGCGGATTGGGCGCGCCGTGGCGTCACGGGCGCGCGCCTTCGGCATGACCATCCACTACCACAACCGTAGCCGCCTCAGCCCAGAGCTTGAGGAAGGGGCGGTATTCCACGACACCGCCGAGGCGCTGCTCCAGGTCAGCGATGTCATCTCCTTAAACGCCCCGGCCACGCCCGAGACCGAGAACTTTCTCGACGAGAGGCGCATCGAACTGCTGCCGGAAGGCGCCATCGTCGTGAACACCGCGCGCGGCAACCTGGTCGATGACAAGGCCCTGATTGCGGCCCTTCGCTCCGGCCGGGTGCGCGCTGCCGGCCTTGACGTCTTCCGCGGCGAGCCGGCCGTCGATCCCGACTACTTCGGGCTCGACAACACCTACCTCCTGCCGCACATGGGCAGCGCCACGGTCGAAACCCGCAACGCCATGGGCTTCTGCTGCCTGGACAACCTGGACGCCTTCTTCGCCGGTAAGGAGCCGCCGAACCGAATCGCCTGAGGACACAAGAAGTCTCCAGACGGGCTCTAGACCAAGATGATCGCAGATCGAAACGACCCGCGGTCTGAATCTTGGTCTACTTTCAAATAAGTAGAGTGCGATTCAGACGATAGATCGATTCGATCTATCGTCATCGCGCTCTAGGCGCTGAGCAGGCCGACCTCTTCGTAGAATCGTTTGGCCCCCTGGTGCAGTGGGGGCGTGCCGATATCCGTGAGGGCGTTGTTGAGAGAGATCTGCGGGCCCAAGGGCGTGTCGTTCTGGGCCAGGTAATCGGTGGTTGCTTGGCTCCACAGCGACTGCGTGATCTCGTAGACCAGTTCCGCGGATAGATCCTCGGTCACCAACCAGAGCGCACCGACCGAGAGGCTAGGGGTCGCTGCGACGTGGGGGTAGATGCCGGACTGAATGATCGAAGTGCGATAGGGAGGACGCAAGCGGACAAAGCGATCCGCACCGATCCCGGACAAGGGCAGAAGCGAGACAAGCTGGTCTTGAGCCAAGGAAGAAACCGTGTTCGCGGGCACACCGCTGACAAGGAGGAAGGCATCCAGCGTGCCCTCTCGAATCTCGCGCGCTGCCGCCACCGAGCTTAGGTTCGCGCGCGCAATGCTGCCTTTGGCCAGGCCGAAACTCTCCAAGAACACTGCCGCATCCCGGTCGGTGCCTGAGCCGCGCGCACCGAGCGAGACCCGCTTACCCACCAGGTCGGCCAGCAGAGTGATGCCTGCGCCGTTGCGAGTCACGACGTGCAGGACCTCCGGATAGAGATAGCCGATCGCGCGAAGCCTCTTGCCGAGATCCAGCGGCAGCCCCGCCACCTCTCCCTTGGCGCAGAGCAGCGCAAGATCGGCCTGGCAGAAGGCCGATTCGACCTCCCTGGACAGCAGACGCTCCAGGTTGTCCAGCGATCCCGCAGAGGTCTGGGCAACGGCCATCAGGCCGGGAACACCACAGACCGCCTCCACAGAACAGTCGCCGTCGCCTGTCGGGTTGCTGATGGCAGCGCTGATGAGGCCTGCCAAGGGATAGTACATGCCACCCGACGAGCCCGAAGCGATGCGAAAGAAACGACGCGCCGAGGCTTCTCCGGCCCTTGCCCTTCCCTGCCCGGCCGTCAGCCCCAGCGCGCCGGCACCCAGCAGCAGACCACGCCGTGTCAGCGGAAAGTTTGTCTGCGTGGCCGGCATTCGGCTGTCCTTATCCTCGCGCATGCTCCAGGCGCGTTCTCGGGGTCAATCGATGCATCGGCGACAGCCTAGCAGCGCGCGCCAGCGCCGACCAATGCCTCCTCGTCGCTAAGCCGCGCTTGCCGCCAAACTACGGATCCGCTGCACCATCGCGAAGAGGCCGTTGGTGCGGCTGGGAGAAAGGTGACCTTCGAGGTCCAAGCCGTCCAGCAAACCCCTGGCATCGACGGCCAGGATCTCGTCTGGACTGCGCGCGTCGTAGAGGCGCAGTAGGATGGCCAGTAAGCCGCGCACGATATGGGCGTCGCTGTCGGCACGGAAGTGCAGGGTCGCACCCTGATCCTGATCGGCAACCAGCCAGACCTGGCTGACGCAGCCGTCGACCTTGTTCTCCTTGCACCGCTCTTCCGGCGAAAGCGCAGGCAGTGTGCGCCCCAGCTCGATCACATAGCGATAACGCTCTTCCCAATCGGGCAGCAGCTCGAAGGCCTCCTGCACCTCGGCAAAGGCCTCGGTGACCGCAGCGGGGCTTTGATCGTCCGGCATCTGGCTTACTCCCTCGGCTGGCTGATCTCGATCAGCCCCTCGTCTTTCAGCGCCCGGTAAAAGCAGTTCGGGCGGTTGGTGTGGCAGGCCGGGCCTTCCTGTTCGACCAGCAAGAGCAGGGTGTCCCCATCGCAGTCCAGTCTTGCTTCGACCAGGGTCTGGGTGTGGCCCGAGGTCGCGCCCTTGCGCCAGAGTGCCTGGCGGGAGCGCGACCAATAGCAGACCCGGCCGCTGGTCAAGGTCTCGCGCAGGGAGTCGGCATTCATCCAAGCCATCATCAGGACCTCGTTGCTGCCGACCTGCTGAGCGATCGCCGGCACCAGGCCACGCTCGTCGAAGGTAACGCTCTCAAGAAACGCCTCTGCACCAGCCGTCATCCTCTCTCCTCTCGTGCACTGTCTTTCGCTCGGGGCCGCTGTCAGCCTAATGTCGGCTGTCTAGCACCGTTCGACAAGCGTCGCTCGGTCTCTGCCCGCATTCGATGGTGATTCGAGGAGACTCCTCCTGGTCGAGACCCTGACCCTCGTCCTTCTGGCCTTGCTGATCGAAGCGCTCGTCGGCTATCCGAATTGGCTGTTCGCCAAGGTTCGCCATCCGGTGGTGTGGATCGGTGCCCTGATCGCGCGCCTGGACGAGACTGTCAACAAGGAGGCGCACGCCGCCGCAACCCGCCGCACGGCAGGCATGGTGAACCTGGCCTTCGTCCTGGCGGCAGCGCTGATCCCCTGTTGGATCCTGCAGGCCAGTCTGATGGACTGGGCCTGGCCGCTTGGCCTGGCAATCCTTGCAGTCTTGGCCAGTAGCCTCTTTGCCCAGCGCAGCCTGCACAGCCATGTCGCAGCCGTCGCCGAGGGCCTTGAGCGCGAAGGGCTGGCAGGCGGGCGGAAGGCCGTCGCGATGGTTGTCGGCCGCGATCCCGCCAGCCTCGACGAGCCCGGCGTCGCCCGTGCTGCGATCGAAAGCCTGGCCGAGAACTTTTCCGACGGTGTGGTCGCGCCTGCCTTCTATTGCGGGCTTGCCGGTCTGCCGGGCCTGGCCGTCTACAAGGCCGCCAATACGGCCGATTCCATGATCGGCCACAAGACGCCACGCCATAGCGCCTTCGGTTGGGCGGCGGCGCGCTACGACGACGTGATGAACCTGCCGGCCTCGCGGTTGAGTGTGCTCTGGGTTGTCCTGGCGGCTTTGCTGCTGGCCGATTGCAATGCCTTCCAAGCCTGGAGAAGCGTGAAGCGGGACGCGCGCAAGCACCGCTCGCCCAACGCCGGTTGGCCGGAAGCGGCCTTCGCCGGAGCGCTCGGCCTACGGCTTGCCGGCCCACGCCTCTACGCGGGCCTGCAGGTCGAAGACTCCTGGATGGGGAACGGTCGCGCCGAGGCCGGGGCCGGCGATATTCGCCGTGCGCTGACGCTTTATCGCGCGGCAGCGGCAATCCAAGTCCTGGCGATTGCGCTGCTGCTCGCCTTGCTCAGCCTGCTAGCTTGAAGAGGGTCTCGCAGTCCACATGCTGGGCCAGGTGCGCGGCCAGAGCGTCCAAGGTCTCCTCCACCGCATCTTCGTGGCTGTAGGTACTGGCCGTGGCCCCCAATCTCTCCAGCCAGGCCCCCCGCTGGCGATCGTCGGCAAAGAGGCCGTGCGCGTAGCTGCCGGTCACCAAACCGTCGGCGGAGGCCGCGCCGTCGAGGCGACCGCCGGCCAGGCGCAGCTGCGGGCGCGCGCAGTCCCCTCCATCGGTTTGGCCAATGTGCATCTCGTAGCCGCGAAAGGGCGCCTCGTCGGGTAGAGAGCAGCCGCTGACCTCGACCAGATGCTTGTCGCCGGCCAGTACGGTATCGACCTGCAGCAGACCCAGGCCCTCGACCTTGGTCGCCGGGCCCTCGATGGCGTCGGGATCGGTGATCGTGCGGCCCAGCATCTGATAGCCGCCGCAGAGCCCCAGGATGCGCCCGCCACGCCGCCGATGCGCCCTCAGGTCCAGATCCCAACCCTCCCTGCGCAGTGCAGCCAGATCGGCGATGGTCGCTTTGGAGCCGGGCAGGATCACCAAATCGATGTCGCCCGGTAAGGCTTGCCCTGGCCGCAGCAAGATCAGGTCGACAGCAGCCTCGCCGGCCAAGGGATCCAGATCGTCGAAGTTGCTGATGCGCGGCAGCAGCGGCACCGCTATGCGCACCGCAGCGTCTTTGCGCAGGCCGGGCGCCCGCTCGGCCAGGTCGAGCGCGTCTTCGGCCGGCAGGCGGCGGGCGTCGGAGAAGAAGGGGATCAGGCCCAGATTGCACCAGCCTGTCATCCGGGCGACGGCCTGCATGCCGCTGTCGAAGAGGCTGGGATCGCCGCGCATCTTGTTGACCAGGAATCCCTTGATCAAGGCGGCATCCTCCGCCGCCAGCACCGTCTTGGTGCCGACCAGGCTGGCGATGACGCCGCCACGGTCGATGTCGCCGACCAGCACGACGGGAACCTCCGCGGCGCGCGCAAAACCCATGTTGGCGATGTCGCCGGCGCGAAGATTGATCTCAGAGGCGCTACCCGCCCCCTCGACGATGACAAGGTCGTAGGCGGCACGCAGCCGCTCGAAGCTCTCCAGCACGGCCGGCAGCAGCGCCTTCTTGCGATGCTGGTAGTCGCGCGCCTGCGCGGTGCCGGCCACCTTTCCCCGCACCACCAGCTGCGCACCGGTCTCGCTCTGCGGCTTGAGCAGGACCGGATTCATGTCAACGCTGGGCGCCAGACCGGCGGCACGGGCCTGCAATGCTTGGGCACGGCCGATCTCGCCGCCCTCTGCGGTGACTGCCGCATTGTTCGACATGTTTTGCGGCTTGAAGGGTGCAACGCTAAGTCCACGCTGACGGGCCAGGCGGCAGAGGCCGGCGACCAGCATGGACTTGCCGACGTTGGAGCCGGTGCCCTGCAGCATCACCGCCCCGCCAGCCCGTCCCTTCATGGTTAGAACTCGATCCCTTCCTGCGCCTTCACGCCGGCTTTGAAGTGGTGCTTTACCAGGGTCATCTCGGTCACCAGGTCCGCTGCCTCGATCAGCGGCTCTTTGGCATTGCGGCCGGTCACCACGACGTGCAGCCCTTCGGGCCGCGCTTGCAGATCGGCGATCACCTGCTCCAGGGGCAGATAGCCGTAGCGCAGCGCGATGTTCAGCTCATCGAGGATCAAGAGGCGCAGCTGCGGATCGGCCATGAACCCCTTGGCCTTCTCCCAGGCCGCCTCGCATGCGGCAATATCGCGCGTCTTGTCCTGCGTCTCCCAGGTAAAGCCTTCACCCATGGCGTGAAAGCTCACCTGCTCGCCGAAGGCCTGCAGCGCCTTGGATTCGCCGGTGTCCCAGGCCCCCTTGATGAACTGCACCACCGCGACTCGGCCGCCGCGCCCCAGCATCCTGAGAGCCAGACCGAAGGCTGCCGTCGACTTGCCCTTGCCGGGTCCGGTGTGGACGATCAGCAGGCCCTTTTCCTGCGTCTTGCTGGCGACCTCAGCGTCTTGCACCGCCTTGCGCTTGGCCATCTTGGCCTTGTGGCGGGCGTCTTCGTCTTCGCTCCCAGAATCATGCATGGTTATCACTCATGGTTGTCACTCATTGCTGTCTCTCCTTCACCGTCATCGGCAGGCCGGCAACCATGAAGATCACAGATCCAGCCCCGGCAGCAAGACGCTGATGCAGGCGGCCGGCCTGGTCGCGAAACCGCCGTGCCAGAGCGTTCTCCGGCACGATGCCAAGCCCGACCTCGTTGCCGACCAGGACCGTCAGCGCCTGACGCTTCGTCAAGACTGCTTCCAGGGCCTCGATCTCGCCGTCCAGGTCGGCCTCGGCCAGCAGCAGGTTGGTGAGCCAGAGGGTGAGACAGTCGATCAAGAGCGGTTGCGCGGCCGGAGCGCGCTGCAAGGCCTGTCCCAGCGCAAGCGGTGCCTCCAGGGTGCGCCAGCCGGCTCCGCGCCGCTCCTTGTGCTCGGCGATGCGCTGGCGCATCTCCTCGTCCCAGGCCTCGGCGGTGGCGACATAGGTCCAGGGCGGCGGCAGGGCCGAAACCAGCGCTTCGGCATGGCGGCTCTTGCCGGATCGTGCACCGCCGAGAACCAGCGTTACGTGAGGATAGGACAAGGATGCGCTCTCCCACAGATCGAGCTCCCTATGTGCGCCAGCAGGACAGAGCATGTCGATAGCGCGATTGACAGCAACCCACTTGCAGCGTCAAGAATGCCCCCGACGGTCCCGCATCGGTTCGGCCGATGGGTGAAAAGGGAATGCGGTTACGGCGGTGAGAAACAACCGTCGAACGCCGCAGCTGCCCCCGCAACTGTGGGCGGTGAGTTGGGTGTCGAAAGCCACTGAGGCGCTGGAAGAAATCCAGACCTTGGGAAGGCGGCAGCCAGCGTTGAGCCGCGAGCCAGGAGACCTGCCGTCATTCGCGTTCTCGCGGGAGCGTTCTGAGCGGGGTGTCTCAGGCGAAGCCCCTTGGCCGAGCTAAGCTGCTTGGTCGAGGATCAGGCTTTCCCCTTGCGAGGACAGGTTAAGGCTTGTTCTTGGGACCCTAAAACAATGCTCAAACGCGCTCTTCCCTTGGCAGTAGCTTCGCTGCCGCTTCTCGCTGCCCCGGCTCTCGCACACCATCCCTTGGGCGGCTCCACGCCCGCGACCTTCAGCGAGGGACTGCTTTCCGGCATCGGCCATCCGATCCTGGGCTTCGACCACCTGGCTTTCGTCATCGCCATCGGTCTGATCGCCGCCACGCTTCGCACCCGCCACGCGCTCGTGATGCCCTTGGCCTACCTGGGCGCCATGGCCGGCGGCCTGCTGCTGCACCTGGGTGGCGTCATGCTGCCGGCGGCAGAGTGGGTCATCATGATCTCGGTCATGGTTCTGGGCTTCCTGGTCGCCCGCGGCCGCGGCCTGACACCGGTTGCACTCGGCGGCCTCTTTGCCGTTGCCGGCCTGTTCCACGGCTTTGCCTTTGCCGGGTCGATCCTGGGCGCCGAGCCGACCCCGATCGTCGCCTACGTCATCGGCCTGGTCGCCACGCAGTATGCCATCGCGCTTGCAGCCTTCGGCATCACCCGTGCGCTGACCTCCAGCGAGCTGGGCGTGAGCCCGACCGGCGTCCGGGTTGCCGGCGGGGTGGTCGCGGGCGTCGGCCTGGCCTTCTTCCTGGAGACCGTCGAGGGCGCCGTCTTCGGCGAGATGATGGAAAGCGCTTCGCTTGTGCTGAGCCTTCCGGTCATCGGCTAGACCAGAAGGGGTCGCAGAGGGTCAGCCCCTCTGCGACCCGCAGTCTCCATCCATTAGGACAGACATCAGCATGGAACAGACCGTCCTTCGGGTGTGTGTCACCTGCCGACGCGATCCCACCCAAGAGGTTGCAGAGGGCGAACGCGACGGCGCCCGCTTCCTGCGTGCGCTGGAATCCGAAAGCGCTGCTCTCGCCAGCTCCGGCATCACGTTGGATGAGGTGCGCTGCCTGTCTGGCTGCAAGCGAGCCTGTACCGCGGTCATGGCCGGCACGGGCAAGTGGACCTACGTCCTTTGCGACCTGGACCCGGAGACCGACGCCGCCGCGTTGTTGGACTACACCCAGCGCTTCCATGCCACCGACAATGGCCAGGTGCCCTGGCGTGAGCGTCCGGAAAGCCTGCGACGTAAGACGCTGGCCCGCATCCCACCCCTAGAGACACCGCAATCAGCGAAGAGAGGCGAGGCCGCATGAGCGCCGCGAGCAAGATCCCGACGACCGTCATCACAGGCTTTCTGGGGGCCGGCAAGACCACCCTGGTGCGCCATGTGCTGGAGAATGCCGGCGGGCGCCGGGTGGCGGTCATCGTCAACGAATTCGGCAGCCTGGGCATCGACGGCGAGATCCTGAAGGGCTGCGGCATCGAGAGCTGCGGCGAGGACGACATCGTCGAGCTGGCCAAGGGCTGCATCTGCTGCACCGTCGCCGACGACTTCGTCCCCACCATGGAAGCCCTGGTCGGCCGCGATAATCCGCCCGAGCACATCCTGATCGAGACCTCCGGCCTGGCTCTCCCCAAGCCGCTGTTGAAGGCCTTCGACTGGCCCTCGATCCGCTCGCGCCTCACGGTCGACGGTGTGATCGCCGTGGTCGACGGCCCGGCCGTTGCCGAGGGCCGCTTCGCCGACGATCCAGAGCTGGTGGATCAGCAGCGCCGCGCCGATGAGTCCCTGGATCACGACAATCCGCTGGAGGAGGTTTACGAAGACCAGCTCTCCGCCGCCGATCTGGTCATCGTCAACAAGAGCGATCTCATGGATGCAGCCCACCTGCAGCAGGTGCAGAGTGACGTCGCCGCCAGCCTGCCGCGTGCGGTCAAGGTGGTGGCCGCGCGTGACGGTGTGGTCGACCCGGGTGTCTTGCTGGGTCTGGGTGCCGCCGCCGAAGACGACCTCGACGCGCGCCCCTCGCACCATGACGGCTTCGAGGATCACGAGCACGACGACTTCGACAGCTTCGTGGTGAACCTACCCGAGCAGACCTCGCCCGACGCCCTTCTGGCACGTCTGAGCGAAACCGTACAAGCCCATGATATTCTTCGCGTAAAAGGCTTTCTGGCGATCACCGGAAAGCCGATGCGCCTGCTGCTGCACGGTGTCGGTGCGCGCTTCCGCCATCACTACGATCGGCCTTGGTCCGCCGACGAGACTCGCGACAGCCGTCTGGTCATCATCGGCCGCAGCGACATGGACAAGTCTGCCATCACCGCGGCCCTGGCGGGATGATCGCGCATGCACCTGCTGGTCCGAGAGACCCGATCCCTTGACGAGGCCGAACCGGCCGTAGATCTGGAGCAGAGCCCCGGCGACCTGCTGTTTCTCTCCTTCACCGACAGCGATCTGGCCGCCGTCGCCCAGGCAAGGCGGCCGGATGGTCTGAGCCTCAGGCTCGCCAGCCTGGCGCGGCTGCGCCATCCACTCTCGGTCGATCTCTATCTGGAGAAGACCGTTCAGGGCTCGAAGGCCGTCGTGGTGCGCATCCTCGGCGGCCTCGACTACTGGCGCTACGGCGCCGAGGAGCTGTCGCGGCTCTGCCGCCAGGAGAAGATCCCGCTTGCGCTGCTGCCCGGCGACGCCCGGCCCGATCCGCGCCTGACCGAGCTCTCGACTCTGCCCCGAGAGATTCTGGAGAAACTGGACCACTACTTCGTCGAGGGCGGCGCGGACAATACGGCCCGCCTGCTGCGCGAGGCCGCCTTTCTGGCCGGCCGTACGAGCGCGCCTGCGGAGACAGCACAGCCGGTCCCGCAGCAGGGCTTCTATGCCCGCGGCGAAGGTGCCGTTTGCAAGCTGAAGCTCTTGGCCGAACGCCGACCCGAGCGCCCGCTGGCTTGCCTGGTCTTCTATCGCTCCTACCTGCTGGCCGGCGATCTCGACGCCATCGATGCCCTCATCGCGGCCCTGGAGGCCCGCGGCTTCGATGTCTGGCCGATCTTCGTCGCCAGCTTGAAGGCAGCCGACACGGCGGCCTGGTGCACGCGCCTGCTGCACGGCGCTGCCCCCGGTGTCGTGGTGAACGCCACTGCCTTCTCCGCCCAGCGCGAGGCCGGCGGCGACACGCCCTTGGAGGCCGCCGGCGTCCCCGTCCTGCAGGCCATCCTCGCCGGCTCCAACAAGAGCTCCTGGCAGGAGTCGGGGCGCGGGCTGGCAGCCAGCGACTTGGCCATGCAGGTGGTGCTGCCGGAACTCGACGGCCGCCTGATCGCCGGCGCAATCTCCTTCAAGGCCAAGACACAGGAACACCCCGACCTGGAGTTCAGCGTCACCCGCCACAGCCCCTACGCCGCCGGTATCGAGGCCGTCGCCGGCAAGGCAGCCGCCTGGTGCCGGCTGGCCCAAACGCCGCGCGCCGAGCGGCAGCTGGCCCTGGTGCTCTCCGACTATCCGGGTGGCGGCGGGCAGATTGCGCATGCCGTCGGCCTGGATGCCTTGGCCAGCAGTGCCGCCATCGCCGACTTGCTGGCCAGGGCCGGATACGATCTTCCCGCCGCCGGGTTGGCGCCGCAGGATCTGGTCAAAGCTTTGGAAAGAGAGGGCGCTAAGCCTTTCCTTTCATTAAGAAAATATAAAACACTCTGGTCCCATATTCCGCAGGTCTTTCGCGATGATGTCACCGCGGCCTGGGGTGAGCCGGAAGAAGATCCTGGCTTGACCGACGGTGCCTTCACAGCACGCTGGCTCCGGCGCGGCTGCCTGGTGATCGCACTGCAGCCCGACCGTGGCGACAGCCTGGACCGCAAGACCAGCTACCACGATCCCGATCAGGCACCGCGGCACAGCTACATCGCCTTCTACCTCTGGCTCCGACAGGTCGAGGCCATTCACGCCATGATCCATCTGGGCACGCACGGCACCCTGGAGTGGCTGCCTGGCAAGGCGGTGGCTCTGTCGGAGACCTGCGCGCCGCAGCTGCTGACCGGAGACCTGCCGGTGATCTATCCCTTCATCGTCAACAATCCGGGCGAAGCCGCCGCCGCAAAGCGCCGCCTCTCGGCCGTCGTCCTGGGCCACCTGACGCCGCCCTTGAAGTCCGCCGGCGCGCAAGGGCCCTTGGCGGAACTGGAGCGCCTGGTCGACGAGTATGCCGCCGCCGACGGGCTGGACCAGCGCCGCATGGGCATGCTGCGCCAGGAGATCCGGCGCCGTGCGGAAGAGACCGGCTTGACCGAAGAATGCGGCGTCACCCGCGACATGCCGGATGATGAGGCCTTGGCGCGGCTCGACACCTACCTCTGCGACGTGAAGGATCTGCAGATTCGCGACGGCCTGCATGTCTACGGACAGGCTGCCGAGGGTGAGCGGGCCGAAGCCCTGGCGATCGCCTTGGAGCGCGGCAATGCCGGCTTGGATCGTAAGGAGGCCGAAGCGAGGATCGCTGCCTCGGCGCGCGAGGAGGCGCAGGCGCTGCTGAGCGCGCTCGACGGCCGCTTCATACCGCCGGGCCCGGCCGGCGCGCCGACCCGCGGCCGCGCCGACGTGCTGCCGACCGGGCGCAACCTCTATACCGTCGATCCCCGCGCGGTGCCGACCCGCTCTGCCCTGCTGCTGGGCAAGCGCGCTGCCGATGAGCTGATCCGCCGCCACCTGCAGGAGGAAGGCGACTGGCCGCGCGCCCTGGTGCTGGATCTCTGGGGCAGCGCCACGATGCGCACCGGCGGCGACGAGTTGGCCATGGCGCTCGCCCTGATCGGCGTCGAGCCGCTGTGGGACGAGGGCTCGAACCGGGTGAACGGCTTTGAGGTGCTGCCTCTGGCGCGGCTCGATCGGCCGCGGGTTGATGTGACCCTGCGGATCTCCGGCCTGTTCCGCGATGTCTTCCAGGCCCAGATCGAACTCTTCGACCGCGCCGTGCAGGCCGTCGCCGAACGCGACGAGGCTGCCGACATGAATCCGCTGGCGGCTGCGTGTCGCGGCCTCGGCGGCGAGGACAAGCGTCGCGCCGCCTGGCGGATCTTCGGCTCGGCCCCCGGCAGCTACGAGGCCGGCGTGACCGCCCTGATCGACCGCGGCGCCTGGGAAACACGCGCGGACCTGGGCGCCAGCTACCTGGCAGCCGCAGGCTATGCCTATGGCACCGGCCTGGACGGTGCTGCCGCCGGCAAGGACTTTGCCGCCCGCGTGGGCGCGTCGGATGCGCTGGTCCACCTGCAGGATCACCGCGAGATCGACCTGCTGGAGAGCAGCACCTACGCCGCCTTCGAGGGCGGCTTCGCGGCGGCCGCCGAGAGCCTCGGCGCAAAGGCGCGCGTCTACCACAGCGACATCTCCGACCCCGAGAAGCCGCAGACCCGCACCCTGGCCGAGGAACTGGCCCGCGTGGTGCGCGGTCGCGCCGCCAATCCAATCTGGATCGAGGGCATGATGCGGCACGGCTATCGCGGCGGTGCGGAGATGGCGAAGAGCCTGGACAGTCTCTTCGCTTTCGCCGCCAGCAGCGGCCTGCCGCTCAGCCGTCAGTTCGACCTGATGCATGAGGCCACGCTTGGCAACGAGACGGTCGATGCCTTCCTGAGCGAGGCCAATCCCGCCGCCCGCGACGCCATGCGCCGCCGCTTCGCCGAGGCGCTGGAGCGCCGCCTCTGGCAGCCGCGCCGCAATGCAGTCACCGCCGATCTGCTGGAGAGCGGCGCATGACCAGCCAGGTCAAGGGCTGGTGCCCGAGCCTGCTGCGACCGATGCAGGCCGCCGATGGCTGGCTCTTGCGGCTCAAGCCTTCTTGCGCGCTGCTGCCGGCCGCCAAGGCCAAGCAGGTCGCCAAGCTGGCGGATGGCTTGGGCAACGGGCAGATGGAGCTGACGCAGCGCGCCGGCCTGCAACTGCGCGGCTTCCCCGAGGGGGACCTCGAGGCCGCCGCGGAGCGGATTCTGACGCTCGGACTGGGCGAAGAGGATGGCGCCGCAGAGGCACGCAGGAACATCGTCGTCTCGCCATTGCTCGGTTTCGATAAGACGATCAAGCATGACACCCAAAGCATTGTTCAGAAAATAGAATCTGGATTGAGGGACGACGCCGAGTTAGCCCAGTTGCCGGACAAGTTCGGCTTTGTCGTAGACGGCGGCGGCCTGCTGCCGCTCGACGGCATTGCCGCCGACATCGTGCTGCGCTGTGCCGAGCAGCGGCTGGAAATCGGCACGCGCTATGCGATTGCTCTCGGCAGCCTGGATGCAGCGGAGCCCGCACTCGCCCTGGCCAAGGGCTTCCTGCGCCTCAACCGGGGCCGCTTCCGTCGCCTGCGCGTGCTCCTCCAAGAAGACGGCATCGCGGCGCTGCTGAAGGAAGCGGGGCTGGATGCTCCCTACGAAACCCTGCAGGCAGAGAGAGCCGAACGCCCGGCCCCTGGGTTCCATGACCAAGAAAGCGGCACGAGTGGCGCGCTGCTGGCCTACTGGCCATTCGGATCTCTCGACGCTGACGCGCTGACACAGGCGGCAGACCTTTCTGAGCGTTACGGCGATGGCTGCCTGAGGCTGACCCCGTGGCGCGCGCTGGCGATCGCCGATGTCACAGGCGGCGAAGCGCCAGAACTGGCAAGCGGCCTACGCACCGCCGGCGCCTTGGTGGATCGAAGCAATCCCTTGCTGCGCATCGAGGCCTGTCCCGGCCAGGGCGCCTGCACCGAAGCCACGGTGGACACCCGTTCCCTCGCCCGCCGTCTGGCTCAACAGCTACCGGCGGAGGGAGCACGCCTGCACGTCTCCGGCTGCAGCAAGGGCTGTGCGCACCCCGGCAGTGCGGCGCTGACTCTTGTCGGCGATCAGAGCCGCTGGTCGTTAGTGCGAAAAGGCCACGCAAATTCAAAAGCTTACGCAAAAAACCTCACTGACCGCCAAGTCCTGGATAGGACCCGCAATGCCTGAGCACTACGACTACATCCGCGACGGTGCGACCATCTATGCGCGCTCCTTCGCGATGATCCGGCAGGAAAGCCGGCTGGAGGGGCTCTCCTTCTGGGAAGAGCGGGTGGCGGTGCGCATGGTACACGCCTGCGGTCAGCCGGAGATCGTCCAGGACCTCCAGTTCTCGCCCGACTTTGGAGAGCGCGCCCGTTCGGCGCTGCTGGGAGGGGCGCCGCTGCTGTGCGATGCCATGATGGTGGCCAACGGCATCACCCGCAGCCGCCTGCCGGCCGAGAACCAGGTCATCTGCACCCTGAACGAGCCGCAGGTGCCGGCGCTCGCCAAGTCCATCGGCAACACCCGCACGGCCGCGGCAACGGAGCTCTGGGGCGAGCGCCTGGCCGACGCGGTGGTGGTGATCGGCAATGCCCCCACCGCCCTCTTCTACCTGCTGGAGGGCCTGCAGCGCGGCTGGCCGCGTCCGGCCGCGGTGATCGGCATGGCCGTCGGTTTTGTCGGTGCGGCCGAGTCCAAGGAGGCCTTGGCGGCAAGCGGGCTTGCCCCCTTCGTCATCCTGCGCGGACGCAAGGGCGGCAGCGCCATGGCGGCCGCCGCCGTCAACGCCCTGGCACAGGAGCGCGAGTGATGAGCGGCACCCTCTATGGCCTGGGCGTCGGTCCCGGCGACCCGGAGCTGCTGACCGTCAAGGCCATGCGTCTGCTGCAGCAGGCCCCGGTCGTCGCCTTCTTCGCCGCCCGCAACCGCCCCGGCGTTGCCCGCAGCATTCTCGAAGGCATGCTGCCGGAGGGAGCCGAGCTGCTGCGGCTGGAGTATCCCGTCACCACGGAGATTCCCGTCAGCGACCCGCGCTATGGCGAGGCCATGGGTGCCTTCTATGACGCAGCCGCCGAGCAGGTGGCCGAGAAGCTCTCGGCAGGCCAGGACGTGGCCCTGGTCTGCGAAGGCGACCCTCTCTTCTACGGCTCCTACATGCACGTGCACCGCCGCCTGGAGGGCCGGCACCCGATCGAGGTCGTGCCGGGCATTACCGGCATGTCCGGCTGCTGGTCGCGGGCCGGGCTGCCGATGACCTATGGCGACGACGTGCTGACCGTGGTGCCGGGCACCCTGCCTGCAGAGGAACTGGCCAAGCGCATTGCCTGTTGCGATGCCCTGGTGGTGATGAAGCTGGGTCGCAACCTGGGCAAGGTGCGCCGCGTGCTTTCCGAGGCCGGCCTGCTGGAGCGCGCAACCTATGTGGAGCGCGGTACGTCTGACGCGGAGATCCGCCGTCCGCTCAGCGAGATGGAGGAGGAGCGCGCGCCCTACTTCTCCATGGTGCTGGTCCCTGGCCAGGGACGCGCACCGTGAGCGGGAAGGTCACCCCCAGCGGCAAGGTCACCCCCACCGGCATGGTCACCCCCACCGGCAAGGTCCCCCCCGGCGGCAAGGTCACTGTGGTCGGCCTGGGTCCCGGCGATCCCGAGCTGACGGCACCGGCCGTCACGCGGGCGCTGGAAGACGCCCAAGACTTGATCGGTTACGACACCTACATCGCCCGCGTGCCGACAAGACCCGGACAACAGCGCCATGCCAGCGACAACCGAGTCGAGCTCGATCGCGCACGCCACGCGCTGAGTCTGGCAGAGAGCGGGCGACGGGTCTGCGTCGTCTCCTCCGGCGATCCTGGGGTCTTCGCCATGGCGGCGGCCGTCTTCGAGGCGCTTGAGAACGGCCCCGAGGGCTGGCGCGACCTCGAGGTCTCCGTCCTGCCGGGCATCTCTGCCATGCAGGCCGCAGCGGCGCGGCTGGGCGCCCCCTTGGGCCATGACTTCTGCGCGCTCTCGCTGTCGGACAATCTGAAGCCCTGGGAGCTGGTGGAAAAGCGCCTGAGGGCGGCTGCCTCTGCCGGCTTCGTGCTGTCCTTCTACAATCCCATCTCCAAGGCACGACCCTGGCAGCTGGGCCGCGCCTTCGAGATCCTGCGCGAGATCCTGCCTGGCGAGACGCCGCTGATCTTCGCCACCGCCGTCAGCGACGAGCGCGAGCGGATCGACGTCGTGACCCTGGCAGAGGCAGACCCCGCCCGCGCCAACATGCGCACCCTGGTCATGGTTGGGACAGCCGAGACCCGTCTGATCACCCGCGCCGATGGGCGCCGGCCCTGGGTCTATACCCCGCGCTGGGCCAAGGCCTCGTGATGGGCGGCGAGCCACGCCATGGCCGCCTCGGGGCCGGTCACGCTGTCCGCCCAAGGCAAGGTGGGTCTGGCCAGCATGATCACCGGCACCCCAAGGTCCCGCGCCGCCTGAATCTTGCCGTAGGTCGCCGAACCGCCGGAGTTCTTCGAGACCAGGACCTCGATGCGGTGCTGCTTCAGCAAGGCCGCCTCGGCCGCCGGATCGAAGGGCCCCTTGGCCGTGATCACGGTCACGTAGGGCATCGGCAAATCGCCGGGATGATCGACGCTGCGGATCAGATAGTCGTGCTGCGGCGCTCTGACGAAGCTGTGGATCTCCAGCCGTCCCATCGACAGAAAGACCCGCTTGGGATCGGCGCCAAGCGCTGCGACCGCGGCCTCCGCATCGGCGACCTGCTGCCAGCGGTCGCCTGGCTGCTGCTCCCAGGCAGGCCGTCTCAGTGCCAGCAGGGCGGTGTCGCAGTCGGTCGCCGCCTCGACCGCGTGCATGGTCATCTGCGCGGCATAGGGATGTGTGGCATCGACCAGAGCATCCACTTTGTTTTCAAGAAGATAGGCCAGCAAACCTTTGGCACCGCCGAAACCGCCGACAAGGGTCGGCAGGGGCGAGGCTGCCGGGCTCTTGGTGCGTCCGGCAAGGGAGAGCGTGGCGTCGAAACGAGGATCGGCGGCCAGCAAGCGCGCCAGAACCGCGGCCTCGGTGGTGCCGCCGAGAAGCAAGACCTTCATGGCCTCTCCTTAGGGCGCAATGGCAAGGGAACGCAAGCCTTGGCAGGCGTCTCGTGACCGCCCCCTGGCTCACACTTGTCGGGATCGGTGAGGGCGGCGTGGCCGACCTCGGCCAAGACGCCCAGCAGCGTATACAGGCCGCCGAACTGGTGGTCGGCGGCAAGCGTCACCTGGCGCTGGCGGAAAGCCTCATTCGTGGCCAGGCGATGGCTTGGCCTTCGCCACTGGACCAGGGCCTCACGCAGATCCTGGAACGCCGCGGCAGCCCGGTCGTCGTGCTGGCCAGCGGCGACCCCTTTCACTATGGCGTCGGTGCTCGCTTGGCTGCAGCGCTACCGGGCTCGGAAATCCTCTGCCTGCCCACCCCCTCCGCCTTCTCCCTGGCAGCGGCCCGACTGGCGTGGAGCCTGCCGGACCTGGCTTGCGTGACGCTCTGCGGACGGCCCTTGGAGACCCTGGCCCCGCACCTGCAGCCCGGCCGACGGCTGCTGGTCTTGAGTGCGGACGAGACCACGCCGGGCAAGGTCGCGGCCTATCTGACCGGCCGCGGCTTCGGCGACAGTCAGATCCACCTGCTCGAGGCTCTGGGCGGACCTGACGAACGTCAGCGCCAGACCCGCGCCAAGAACTTCTGGATCGCCGACGCCAACCGCTTGAATCTGCTGGGGATCGAAGTCGCGGCCGCGCCCGACGCCCTGATCATCCCAACGACCCCCGGTCTGGACGATGCCCTCTTCGAGAGCGACGGGCAGCTGACCAAACGCGAGGTCCGGGCCGTCACCCTCTCCAGCCTGGCACCGCGGGCGGGAGAGTTGCTGTGGGACATCGGCTGCGGCTCCGGCTCTATCGCTATCGAGTGGCTGCTGCGCCACCCTGCCAACCGCGCGATTGGCATCGAGCCCAACGAGACCCGCCGTGCCAATGCCACACGCAATGCCGCCAACCTGGGCGTGCCGCGCCTGGAACTGGTCGAGGGCAGCGCACCGGAGGCACTGGCGGGACTACCGACACCGGACGCCATCTTCGTCGGCGGCGGTGGCAGTGGCGAGGGTGTGCTCGAGGCTGCCTGGTCGGCGCTGTCGCCGGGTGGGCGCCTGGTTGCCAATGCCGTGACGATCGAAACCGAGAACGCTTTATCACAGTGCTTCAGCCGGTTAGGCGGGACTCTCAATCGTCTTTCTCTGGAACGCGCCGACTCGGTCGGTCGCTTCCATGCCTTCCGGCCGGCGATGACGGTAACCCAGTGGAGCTGCGTCAAGCCATGAGTGCGCTCTATGCAGGCATCGGCTGCCGACGCGGTTGCCCGGCCGAGGAGATCCTGGCGCTGATCGCCAGAGCGCTTGCCGAGGTCGGCGCTGCCGAGGTGACGGCCTTGGCAACCCTCGAGCAGAAGCGCCACGAGGCCGGCCTGAGCGAGGCGGCAGAGCGTCTGAACAAGCCACTGCACTATCTTTCGACCGAGGCACTTGCCAGCGCCGAGGCCAAGATCGAGACGCGGTCGGAGGCAGCGGCGCGTGCGCTTGACCTGGTCTCGGTGGCGGAGGCTGCCGCCCTGGCAGCGGCCGGGCCCGATTCCCGCCTGCGTTTGCCCCGCATCCAGTCCGAGCGGGCGACCTGTGCCCTGGCAGAGGCCACGTCATGACCGTGCACTTCATCGGCGCCGGACCCGGTGCGGCCGACCTTCTGACCCTGCGCGGCCGCGACCTGATTGCCGCCTGCCCGATCTGCCTCTATGCCGGTTCATTGATACCGGAGGCCATACTGGCGCACTGTCCGCCCGATGCCCGCATCGTGAACACTGCGCCGATGAGCCTGGAGGAAATCGTCGCCGAGTTCGAGGCCGCGCATGCCGCGGGCCAGGATGTCGCCCGCCTGCACTCGGGCGATCTCTCGGTCTGGAGCGCACTGGCGGAGCAGGTCCGTGCCTTGAAGGAGCGCCGGATACCTTACAGCGTGACCCCTGGGGTGCCCGCCTTCGCCGCTGCAGCCGCAGCCTTGGGCCAGGAACTCACGCTGCCTGAGGTGGCGCAGTCCCTGGTGCTGACCAGAACCTCCGGTCGCGCCTCGGCCATGCCGCCGAGAGAAACCTTGGAAGCCTTCGGCGCCAGCGGCGCAACCTTGGCCATTCACCTCTCGATTCACGTCATCGACCAGGTGGCCGAGCGCCTGCTGGCCTTCTATGGCAAGGACTGCCCTGCGGCGGTCGTCTTTCGTGCAAGCTGGCCGGAACAGCAGATCCTGCGCGCGCCGCTGGGGGAGATCGCAGCAGCCGTCAAGGCCGCCGGCATCGATCGAACCGCGCTCATCCTGGTCGGACCGGCGCTCGCCGCCGACGACTTTCGCGCCAGCGCGCTCTACGACGCGCACTATCAACGGCGCTACCGCGGCCGCGACGACAACCCGGCAGCCGAGGGCGGATCGCTATGAGCCACCAGGCCGCCCTGCCGATCGAAGACCACGACGTCCACCTTCGTCGCGGCGGAATCGACCACCTGCTGCGCGCTCGCCGCCGCCGCGCGGGCGACGGCCTCGCCAATGGGAAGATCGGCCTGACGCGAGAGCTCCAAGACATGCAGCGCCGAGTTGGCGGCAAGGATATCCGCGACCAGCGCCGCGGGCGCGCCCAAACGCTCGGCCTGCTGCGCCAGCCAGGCATGATCCACCTGCCCGCGCTTGGAGTGCAGGTCGAGCAACCCCTGCCCCAGCTTGGTCATCTTGGCGAAGCCGCCGGCGACGGTCACCCGCGGCACCGGGTGCTGGCGCAGGTACTTCAGCATGCCGCCGACAAAGTCGCCCATATCGATCAGCGCGGCCTCGGGCAGGCCGTAGTGCGCCTTGATTGCCGCTTCGGAGGTGGCACCGGTCGCACCGGCCAGATGGATCAGCCCCTCCGCGCGCGCCACGTCGATCCCGCGGTGAATCGAGGCGATCCAGGCAGCGCACGAGTAGGGAATGACGATCCCGGTTGTGCCCAGGATGGAGATCCCGCCCAGGATGCCCAGGCGCGGGTTCCAGGTCTTGGGCGCCAGGCGTGCGCCTTCGGGCACGATGATCTCGACGGTCAGGTCTTGCCGGCTGCCTTCTACCGCCGCGACCTCGGCGATCGCCTTGCGCATCATGTCTCTGGGTACCGGGTTGATCGCCGGCTCTCCGGGCGGCAGGGGCAGGCCCGGCTTGGTGACCTTGCCAACGCCCTCGCCACCGACAAAGACCGGGCCACTGCCGGCCGCGCCGAAGCTGAGCCGCGCCTTGATCAGGGCGCCGTGGGTGACGTCGGGGTCGTCGCCGGCGTCCTTGACCACCCCGGCCTCTGCCCAACCCTCGCCCCTGTCTTGGCAGGCGAGCGCGAAGGCCGGCTGTTGTCCCTTGGGCAGGGTCACCTGCACAGGATCGGGAAAGCGACCGGTGACCAGCGCCGTGTAGGCGGCCTTGGTCGCCGCCGTGGCGCAGGTGCCGGTGGTCCAGCCGCGGCGCAGGACGCGCCCCTCATCGCTCTCGCTCATGCCAAAGGGTTTAGCCCGGCTGGGGGCGCGCCGACAACGCAAGTGGAGACCGCGCAGTGACGGAAAATCTACCGCCAGGCCTGGTGATCGCCGCCCCGCGCTCCGGATCGGGGAAGACGACCGTGACCCTGGGCCTGCTGAAGGCCTTCACCGACAGCGGGCTCCGTGTCCAGGCCTTCAAGAGCGGCCCGGACTATATCGACCCGGCCTTCCACGCGCGCGCCACCGGCCGGCCTTCCTACAACCTCGATTCCTGGGCCATGCCGGGCGCCACTCTGGCGGCAATTCTGCGGCGCAGCCTTGGTGCCGACCTGGTGCTGATCGAGGCCTCCATGGGCCTC
Source organism: Kiloniellales bacterium (assembly GCA_040219175.1). Lineage (GTDB taxonomy): Bacteria > Pseudomonadota > Alphaproteobacteria > Kiloniellales > JACOMY01 > JACOMY01. Next base: position 45,353 of record JAVJSY010000007.1, on the reverse strand, counting down.
TTCGACGGCGTCGCCAAGCCGGGGGCCAGCGGCAATGGTGCCAGCGCCGACATCGCCGCCCTGACCGGCTATCCCGTCCTGCTGGTTCTGGACGTCTCGGGCCAAGCACAGTCAGCCGCCGCGGTCGCCCTGGGCTTTGCCTCCTTGCGTCAGGACACACGGCTGGCCGGCGTGCTGCTGAACAAGGTCGCCAGTCCCCGGCATCGCCATCTGACCGAGAGCGGCATGGAGGCTGCCGGCATTCAGGTGCTGGGCGCGCTTGGCAAGGACGCAGGCCTCGCCCTGCCGGAACGCCACCTGGGTCTGGTGCAGGCCGGCGAGACCGCGGACCTGGACGAGAAGCTCGCCGCCCTGGCCAAAGCCTTGTCGGAGAGCACCGACCTCGAGTCGATTCGGACCGCTGCGGCCCCCGGCGCAATCGCCCAGACGGGGCAAGCAGCCTGGATGAAACCGCCGGGACAGCGGATTGCGCTGGCGAAGGACGCGGCCTTCTCTTTCCTCTATCCCCATCACATCGAGGGCTGGCGCGCCCAGGGCGCAGAGATCCTGCCCTTCTCCCCTCTGGCCGACCAGGCACCCGATCCCGCGGCGGACTTTTGCTGGCTGCCCGGCGGCTATCCGGAACTGCATCCGGGCAAACTGGCCGCGAACGCCACCTTCCTGTCCGGCCTGCGCGCCTTCGCCGAACGCGGCGCGCTGCATGGCGAGTGCGGTGGCTATATGGTCCTGGGCCAGGGACTGATCGATGCCGAGGGTACCCAACATGCCATGGCCGGACTGCTGGGTCTCGTCACCGACTTCTCCAAGCGCAAGATGGCCTTGGGCTACCGCCAAGCGCGCCTCCTGGCCGACTCGGCTCTCGGTCCGACCGGGAGTCGCTTTGCCGGCCATGAGTTTCACTATGCCCGTATTGCCGAAAAGGGAGAGGATCGGCCGCTCTTCCATGTTGAGGATGCCAATGGTGCCGTGCTAGGCGACGCCGGTAGCCGGCGCGGTTCCGTAAGCGGATCCTTTTTCCATCTGGTGGCTCCCCTGCCGGAGCCCCCGCCAGGGGTATAGAAGAGCAAACAAGAATGGACCTCTCAAGCAGCCAAGAGCCTTCCGGCCAGGACCCGCAGAGACTGCCGCAGGAGGCAGCCGGCGACCGCATGGCGGCGCTTAGCCGCCTGCCTCTCTTCATCTCGCTGCGCGGCGAGCGCTGCCTGGTCGCCGACGGCAGTTCGGCTGCTGCCTGGAAGGCGGAGCTGCTGTCTGCAGCCGGGGCGTCAGTGCTGATCCTGGCGGAAGAGCCATCGGACGAAGCCATCGCTCTTGCGGCAGCACCGCCGCCCAGCGCGGAGCATGGCGCGATCGCACTCGAACGGCGCAGCTATCTAGAATCGGACCTGGACGGCATCGCCCTGGCTGTCGGTGCCTTTGCCGAAGAAGCGCAGGCAGAAGCCTTCCTGGAGCTTGCCAAGAGCAAGGGCGTGATCGCCAGTCTGGTCGACCGCGCCGACAGTTCCGCCGTTACTTTTGGCAGCATCATCAACCGCTCGCCGCTGGTGATATCGGTCAACACCGATGGCGTGGCGCCACTGTTCGGGCAGGCCGTGCGCGCCCGGATCGAAGCCCTGCTGCCGCAAGGCCTCGCCGGCTGGGCCGCAACCGCCAAGAGCTGGCGGGAGAGAGTAAAGAGCTATCTGCCCGGGCGACCGGCCCGGCGCCGCTTCTGGCAGGCCTTCACGAACGAAGCCCTGGAGAGGCCCGAGGGCTATGGCGATGGCGAGACCTGGCAACGCCTGCTGGGTCAGGCCGAGCCGCAAGCCTCCGAGAGCCGCCGTGGGCGGGTCACCCTGGTCGGCTCCGGCCCCGGCGATCCCGAATTCCTCACCCTGCGCGCACTCCGCGCCCTGCAGTCGGCCGAGGTCATTCTCTACGACGATCTGGTGCACCCAGCCGTGCTTGACCTGGGGCGTCGCGAGGCGCGCAAGCTGCGCGTCGGCAAGCGCGGCTACGGCCCCTCGTGCAAACAGAGCGACATCAACGCCCTGCTGCTGGAACTGGCCGAGCAGGGCCTGAACGTCGTGCGCCTGAAGGGTGGCGACCCCATGATCTTCGGGCGCGCCGGCGAAGAGCTGACCGCGGCACGCGCCGCCGGCATCCCGGTCGAGGTGGTACCGGGTATCACCGCCGCCCAGGGTGCCGCCGCCCGGCTGGGCATCTCTCTCACCCACCGCGATCATGCCCGGCGCCTGCAGTACGTCACGGCACATGCCAAGAGCGGACGCCTGCCGCAGGACATCGACTGGCAGGCACTGGCCGACCCCACGGTCACCACGGTGGTCTATATGCCCAAGCACACGCTGGCCGAGCTGGTCACCACCGCCGTCGGCATGGGTCTAGACCCCGAAACCCCGGCACTCGCCATGGCCAATGCCACCCGCAGTGACGAGTTCATCCTGGCAGCGCCGGTCGCCGCCCTGCCCGACCGCCTGACCGGACAGATGCCGGACGGGCCGATGCTGGTTCTGGTCGGCCAGGTCTTTGGCGAGTTGGATGCACAGACGGCAGCACCGGCCCTCGCCGCAGCTCTCTTAGAGCACTAGAGCAGATCGCGATCAGTTGGAATCACCTGTTCGCGAGACTCTGCTCTATCTTTCAAACCTGTATAGCAGGATTCAGATGGCAAATCGCTTCGATCTGACATCATCCTGCTATAGCCCGTTGGGCTCTCAGGTCGAATGGTCGTCGATCAAGGGGCTGGGCTTGGCAAAGCGCTCGATGTCGGCCTGGTCGGTGATGGTAACGCGACTGCCGTCGACCGTGACGCCATAGGGTTGAAGGCCCTTGAAGGCACGGCTCAGGTTTTCGGGCGTCATGCCCAGGAAAGAGGCCAGGCGGCGCTTTTCGCTTGCCAGATCGAAGGTGCTGGCACCACCGGCGCGGGATTGCTGGCGTAGCAAATGGTTGGCCAGGCGTTCGAGTGACGTTCTGAGCTTCAGATCCTTCGTTGACTTGACCACGGTGCGATAGCACTGGGCCAGTTCCGTCACGATGGCGCGCGCGAAGTGCTGATCGATGGCGAAGATGTCCCGCACGTCCTGGCTGGGCAGCAGTATGATACGGCTCTTCTCCAGGGTCCGCGCCGACATGAGATAGCGGGCATCCTTGATGGTCGCCGCCAGGATGAAGGTGGAAATCGGCCGGACGGTCGCCATGCTGGTCTCGCGTCGATTCCAGGTCGAGAAAAGCTCGACCGAGCCTGTGAGAATGACGTGCAGGAAGTCACTTGGCTCGCCCTCGGTGATCAGCTCGATCTGCGGCGGAAAATTCTGCACGTAGGAGCCACGCATCAGGGCTTGGAAGTTTTTCTCCTCCATCTCCGCAAAGAGATCGAGTTCCCGGACCTCCCGATGTTCAGACTTGGACATGGCTCGCCTTTCGCGACCGGCTGACAGGGCATGTTTGGATCCTCTGTTTGATAATTGTCAAGGAGCACCTTGATCTATAGGCGCCCTGGCTTTGACCAACCCGATCCAAGCGTCTAACATTATTCTATAAGTCATTTATTTTACTAGATAATTCAGAAATTCCTGATCTAGGTCAAATATCCCGAAACCGGAAACTCTCACACCACTACGCGTGCCCGATGGCATTGGCACCGATGGCATTGGCCAGCGGCATTCGCACGACAGACGGGTTGGAGGGAGCGATGCATACACTAGACGACGTGACACGCGGAGATCAGTACAGGGCATTGGGTCTCAGTACCTTTGCCTTCACCGTCTGCTTCGCCGTTTGGACGATATTCTCGATCATCGGCGTCAAGATCAAACAGGAGCTGGGGCTGAGCGACACGCAGTTCGGCCTGCTGGTGGCGACACCGGTGCTGACCGGATCGGTCAGCCGCATCTTCCTCGGCGTCTGGACCGAGCAGTATGGCGGACGGATCATGTTTCCGCTGCAGATGCTGGTGACCGCGGTCTGCGTCTGGCTACTGACCTCTGTGCGCAGCTACGAGGTCTTCCTCGTGGCGGCCCTGGGTCTTGGCCTTGCCGGTGGTTCCTTTATCGTCGGCGTGGCCTACACCTCTCGCTGGTTCAAGAAGGAGAACCAGGGCACGGCGCTCGGCATCTTCGGTGCCGGCAACGTCGGAGCGGCCGTGACCAATTTCGCCGCCCCCTTCCTGGTGGTCGCGATCGGTTGGGAAGGCACGGCCCGGGTCTATGCCATCGTACTGGCGATTACCGCCGTGCTCTTTTACCTCTTTGCCAAGACGGATCCGGTGCAGAAGGCGCGCAAGGTCAGTGGCGAAGGACCGGTCTCCGCCGGCTCGCAGCTGGAGCCTTTGAAGAACATCCAGGTCTGGCGCTTTGCCACCTACTACTTCTTCGTCTTCGGCGCCTTCGTCGCCCTCGCCAGCTTCCTGCCGCGCTACTACGTCGGCGCCTATGGGCTGGAGCTGACGACCGCCGGGCTCTTCGCCGGGCTCTACTCCCTGCCGGGATCGGTTTTCCGCGCGCTGGGCGGCTGGATGTCCGACAAGTGGGGCGCACGCTCCGTCATGTACCTCACCTTCCTGGTCTCGCTCGTCGTGCTCTTCGTCATGAGCTATCCCGAGACCAGCTACACGGTGATGGGCATCGACGGTCCGATCAGCTTCGACTTCGGGCTCTCGGTCGGCTTCTTTGTCGCTCTGACGGTGATCCTGGGCTTCGTGATGAGCCTCGGCAAGGCCGCGGTCTACAAGCACATCCCAGTCTACTACCCCCACCACGTCGGCTCCGTCGGCGGCCTGGTCGGCATGATCGGCGGCCTGGGCGGCTTCTTCCTGCCGATCTCCTTCGGCCTGCTTCTGGACTACACCGGCGTTTGGACCGCGCCCTTCATGCTGCTGTTCGCGATCGTGGCGATCTCGACCATCTGGATGCACGTCGCCATCCGGCGCATGGAGCGGATCCGCCATCCGGGCCTGGTTGCGGAGACCTACCTCTCCGACGTGCCCGAGGCGCCGCTGCCGAAGTCCGCTGCGGAGGCCCCCTCCGCACCCCGGCGGGCAACCGCCCAACCTGCCAAGTGACTTGAGCTTGAAGGCGGGCCCGCTCTGCGCGCGGCCCGCCCCCAACAACCCCGATTTCAACGGAGGATCCCATGGCGATCACCAACCCACAGTCCGGCCAGAAGGGGCGTACCCTGACGGACTGGCGCCCGGAAGACCCGGAGTTCTGGAAGACCCGCGGCCAGGGTGTTGCCAGCCGCAACCTTTGGATTTCGATCCCCAACCTGCTGCTGGCTTTCTCGGTCTGGCTGGTCTGGTCGGTCGTGGTCGCCAAGATGCCGGCCATCGGCTTCGACTACTCGGTGGGAGAGCGCTTTTGGCTGGCTGCCCTGCCCGGTTTATCCGGCGCCACCTTGCGCATCTTCTACAGCTTCATGATCCCGATCTTCGGCGGCCGGCTCTGGACCACGCTGTCGACTGCCTCGCTGCTGCTGCCGGCCCTAGGCATCGGCTTTGCTATCCAGGATCCCGAGACCTCCTACGGAACCTTCCTGATCCTGGCGCTGCTCTGCGGCTTCGGCGGCGGCAACTTCGCCTCCTCCATGGCCAACATCGCCTACTTCTACCCGAAGAAGAGCAAGGGCAATGCGCTGGCGCTGAACGCCGGTCTGGGTAATGCCGGCGTCTCGGTCATGCAGTTCGTCGTACCCCTGGTGATCACCGCCAGCGTCTTCGGCGCAATAGCCGGCGAGCCGCAGACCCTGGAGGACGGCAGCCAGCTCTGGGTGCAGAACGCCGGCTTCATCTGGGTGCCCTTCATCGTGATCTCGGCGATCGCAGCCTGGTTCGGCATGAACGACATCGCCGATGCCAAGGCCTCGCTGGCAACCCAGCTGTCGATCCTGAAGCGGCGCCACAACTGGATCATGTGCTTCCTCTACACCGGCACCTTCGGCAGCTTCATCGGCTATTCGGCCGGCTTCCCGCTTCTGACGAAGACCCAGTTCCCGACGGTCGACGTCCTGTCTTACGCCTTCTTAGGCCCCCTGGTCGGTGCCTTGAGCCGGGCGGGGACCGGCTGGATCTCCGACAAGTTCGGCGGCGGCAAGGTCACCTTCTGGGTGTTCCTGGGCATGATCATCGCCGTGTGGGGCGTGCTGCAGTTCCTGCCGAATGACGGTGAGGGCGGCAGCTTCTGGGGCTTCTTCGCCTGCTTCATGGCGCTCTTCTTCCTGACCGGCGTCGGCAATGCCTCCACCTTCCAGATGATCCCCTCGATCATGCGCCAGGAGATCCCGCGTCTGCTGCCGCGCCTGGACTCCGGCGAAACCCTGAAGACGGCCGAGCGCGAGAGCTCTGCGATCATCGCCTTTACCAGCGCGATCGCCGCCTACGGCGCCTTCTTCATCCCCAAGGCCTACGGCACCTCGATCAGCACGACCGGCAGTCCGGACGCCGCGCTCTGGGTCTTCCTGGTCTTCTACGTGCTCTGCCTGGCGGTCACCTGGATCTTCTACTGCCGCAAGAACGCACCGGTGCCCTGCTGAGCCACACGCATGCCAAGCCGCCCTCGACCCAAGCGAGCGCGGCCAGCAAGAAGGAACGAGAAAGATGAGCCATTTACTTGACCGACTGAACTTCCTGAAACCCAAAGAGCTGGAACGCTTTTCGAACGACTTCGGACAGGTCACCCGCGAGGACCGCGGCTGGGAAGAGACCTATCGCAACCGCTGGCGACACGACAAGATCGTCCGCTCGACCCATGGGGTGAACTGCACCGGATCCTGCAGCTGGAAGATCTACGTGAAGTCGGGGATCGTCACCTGGGAGACCCAGCAGACCGACTACCCGCGCACCCGCCCCGGCATGCCCAATCACGAGCCGCGCGGCTGTGCGCGCGGCGCCAGCTACAGCTGGTATCTCTACTCCGCCAATCGGGTGAAGCATCCGCTGGTGCGCGGTCGCTTGATGAAGGCCTGGCGCAAGCTGCGCGAGACCCAGAGCCCGGTGCAGGCCTGGACGACCCTGCAGAAGGATCCGATCCTGCGCGCCGCGTACGTCGAAACCCGCGGCAAGGGCGGCTTCGTGCGCGCCAGCTGGGACGAAGCGACCGAGATCGTGGCCGCGTCCAATGCCTATACCGCCAAGACCTATGGCCCCGACCGGGTCATCGGCTTCTCGCCGATTCCGGCCATGTCGATGGTCAGCTACGCCGCCGGCTCGCGCTACCTCAGCCTGCTGGGCGGGGTCTGCATGTCCTTCTACGACTGGTACTGCGACCTGCCGCCGGCCTCGCCGATGACCTGGGGCGAGCAGACCGACGTGCCGGAATCGGCCGATTGGTACAATTCCGGCTATCTCCTGATCTGGGGCTCCAACGTGCCGCAGACCCGCACGCCCGACGCCCATTTCTACACCGAGGCGCGCTATCGCGGCACCAAGTCGGCGGTGATCTGCCCGGACTATTCCGAGGCGGCCAAGTTCGGCGATGTCTGGCTGAACGTGAAGCAGGGCACCGACGCCGCCCTGGCGCTGGCCTTCGGTCACGTCATCCTGCGCGAGTTCCACCTGGACCGTCAGGCCGAGTACTTCGAGGACTACTGCCGCAAGTACTCCGATTTCCCGATGCTGGTGCGTCTGGAAGAAAAGGAGGGGCGTCTGCTGCCCGGCCGCTTCCTGCGCGCCCAGGACCTGGACGGCAGCTTGGGCGAAGAAAACAATCCGGCCTGGAAGACGGTCGCCTACGACGAGATCTCCAAGACCCTGGTCGCGCCCAACGGCTCGGTCGGTTTCCGCTGGGGCGAGGCCGGTGCCTGGAACCTGGAAGAGCGTGCCGGCAGTGCCGAGACGCGGCTGAAGATGTCGCTGCTGCTGGAAGAGGATCATGACGAGGTCGTCGGCGTCGACTTCCCCTATTTCGGCGGCGCGGCCACCCCGGCCTTCGCCACCGGCGCCACCCACCCCGAGGTGCTGACCCGCAACATCCCTGTCCGCAAGGTGAAGACCGCCGGTGGTGAAACCCTGGTCGCCACCGTCTTCGACCTCTTCTGCGCCAACTATGGCCTGGACCGCGGTTTCGGCGGCGAGTGGGTGAGCGAGGACTATGACGCCGACATCCCCGGCACCCCGGCCTGGGCCGAGGCGATCACCGGCGTATCGCGCGAGAAGATCGTCCATGTCGCTCGCGAGTTCGCCCAGAACGCCGAGAAGACCAAGGGCAAGTCCATGGTGATCATCGGTGCTGCGATGAACCACTGGTACCACATGGACATGAACTATCGCGGCGTCATCAACATGCTGGTGATGTGCGGTTGCGTGGGCCAGTCCGGCGGCGGCTGGGCACACTACGTCGGGCAAGAGAAGCTGCGGCCGCAGACCGGCTGGCTGCCGCTCGCCTTCGCGCTCGACTGGGGCCGCCCGCCGCGGCAGATGAACTCCACCTCCATGTGGTATGCCCACACCGATCAATGGCGCTACGAGACCCTGACGTCCCAGGAGATCCTCTCGCCGACGGCCCCGGAGGGCGACTGGGACGCGAGCATGATCGACTACAACATTCGCGCCGAGCGGATGGGTTGGCTGCCCTCTGCCCCGCAGCTCAAGACCAATCCTCTGGAGATTGCCAAGGCCGCCAAGGCCGCCGGCAAGGAGATCCCGGCCTATGTCGCCGACGGGCTCACCTCCGGCAGCCTGGAGATGTCGGCCGAAGACCCGGATGCGCAGGAGAACTGGCCGCGCAACCTCTTCGTCTGGCGTTCCAACTTGCTGGGCTCGTCCGGCAAGGGCCACGAGTACTTCGTGAAGCACCTGCTGGGCGCGGACCATTCCGTGCTCGGCAAGGATCTGGCCGAGGAAGGCAAGCCCTTGCCCAAGGAGGCCAAGTGGCACGAAGAGGGGCCGCGCGGAAAGCTGGACCTGCTGGTCTGCATCGACTTCCGCATGAGCACCACGGCGGTCTATTCCGACATCGTGCTGCCGACTGCCAGCTGGTACGAGAAGAACGACCTCAACACCTCCGACATGCACCCCTTCATCCACCCGCTGCAGGCAGCGGTGGACCCGGCCTACGAGTCCAAGTCCGACTGGGAGATCTTCAAGGCGATCGCCAAGAAGTTCCAGGAGGTCGCACCGGAGGTCCTGGGCAAGGAGACCGACATCGTCGCCTTGCCGATCCTGCACGACACGCCCGGCGAGATCGCGCAGGACCAGGTCCTCGACTGGAAAAAGGGCGAGTGCAAGCTGATCCCCGGCAAGACCGCGCCCAACTTCATCGCGGTCGAGCGGGACTATCCGGCGCTCTACGACCGCTATGTCGCGCTGGGCCCGCTGATGGACAAGATCGGCAACGGCGGCAAGGGCATCTCCTGGAAGACCGAGCACGAGGTGCAGGCGCTGCGCGACCTGAACGGCGTCTGGGACGAGGGCCCGGCCAAGGGTTGCGCCAAGATCGTGACCGACATCGACGCCAGCGAGGTCATCTTGATGCTGGCGCCGGAGACCAACGGCGAGGTTGCGGTCAAGGCGTGGAAGGCGCTGGGCAAGGCGACAGGCCGCGATCACACGCACCTGGCGCTACCCAAGGAAGACGAGAAGATTCGCTTCCGCGACATCGCCGCCCAGCCGCGCAAGATCATCTCCTCGCCGACCTGGTCGGGCCTGGAGAGCGAGAAGGTCTGCTACAACGCCGGCTATACCAACGTGCACGAGTTGATCCCCTGGCGCACGCTCACCGGCCGCCAACAGCTCTATCAGGATCACCTCTGGATGCGGGCCTTCGGCGAGGGATTGATGTCCTACCGTCCGCCGGTCGATCTCAAGACCATCACCAGAGAAATCAATCTGGAGGAGCAGAACGGGCGCCCGCATGTGGTGCTGAACTTCATCACGCCGCATCAGAAGTGGGGCATCCACTCCACCTATACCGACAACCTTTTGATGCTGACCTTGAACCGTGGCGGCCCGGTGATCTGGATCTCCGAGAACGACGCACGGATCGCCGGCATCGTCGATAACGACTGGGTCGAGCTCTACAATGCCAATGGTGCGCTGACCGCCCGGGCCGTCGTCTCCCAGCGCCTGAAGGACGGCACAACCTACATGTACCACGCGCAGGAAAAGATCGTGAACACGCCGGGGTCGGAACGGACCGGCAAACGCGGCGGTATTCATAACTCCGTCACCCGCGCAGTGCTGAAGCCCACGCATATGATCGGCGCCTATGCGCAGCAGTCCTACGGCTTCAACTACTACGGAACGGTCGGTTCCAACCGCGACGAGTTCGTGATCGTCAGAAAGATGCAGAAGGTCGACTGGCTCGACCGAGAGGCTAGCCAAAAGGAGGCCGCCCGATGAGAGTGCGCGCGCAAGTCGGCATGGTGTTGAACCTGGATAAGTGCATCGGGTGCCACACCTGCTCCGTCACCTGCAAGAACGTCTGGACCAGTCGCGACGGCGTCGAATACGCCTGGTTCAACAATGTCGAGACCAAGCCCGGCACCGGCTATCCGACCGACTGGGAGAACCAGAAGCGTTGGAACGGCGGCTGGGAGCGGACCCGTTCGGGCAAGCTGCAACCCAAGCAGGGCTCCAAGTGGCGGATCCTGGCGAACATCTTCGCCAATCCCGACCTGCCGGAGATCGACGATTACTACGAGCCCTTCGATTTCGACTACGACCACCTGAAGTCGGCACCCGAGATGGAAGCCTTCCCGACCGCCCGACCGCGCTCCCTCATCACCGGCGAGCGGATGGAGAAGATCGAGAAGGGGCCGAACTGGGACGAGATCCTGGGCGGCGAGTTCTCCAAACGTGGCCAGGACTATAACTTCGAGGGCATCCAGAAGGAGATCTACGGGGAATACGAGAACACCTTCATGATGTATCTCCCGCGCCTCTGCGAGCACTGCCTGAACCCGGCCTGTGCTGCCAGCTGTCCTTCGGGTGCGATCTACAAGCGCGAAGAGGACGGCATCGTGCTGATCGATCAGGAGAAGTGTCGCGGCTGGCGCATGTGCGTCTCCGGCTGTCCCTACAAGAAGATCTACTACAACTGGTCGACCGGCAAGTCGGAGAAGTGCACGTTCTGCTATCCCCGGATCGAGTCCGGCAATCCGACGGTCTGTTCGGAAACCTGCGTCGGGCGTATCCGCTATATCGGCGTCATCCTCTACGATGCCGATAGGATCGAAGAGGCCGCCAACAGCGAGCGCACGACCGACCTCTATCAGTCGCAGCTGGAGGTCTTCCTGGACCCCAAGGACCCAGCCGTGATCGCGGCAGCGAAGGCCGACGGCATTCCCGAAGACTGGATCCATGCCGCACAGAAGAGCCCGATCTGGAAGATGGCGATGGACTGGAAGGTCGCCTTCCCGCTGCATCCCGAGTACCGCACCCTGCCGATGGTCTGGTACATCCCGCCGCTCTCGCCGATCCAGAACGCGGCAGAGGCCGGCGCCATCGGCAAGGACGGCGATATGCCCGACGTGCGCAGCCTGCGCATTCCCTTGCGTTATCTCGCCAACATGCTGACCGCAGGCGAAGAGGCGCCGGTCGCCCAGGCGCTGGAGCGGATGCTGGCCATGCGGGCCTATATGCGCGCCAAGACCATCGACGGGGTGATCGACGAGGCCATTGCCGCCAAGGTCGGCCTCTCCGGCGCGGTGATCGAGGACATGTACAAGATCATGGCGCTCGCCGACTACGAGGACCGCTTCGTCATCCCGACGACGCACCGCGAAGTCGTCGAAGAGGCCTATGACCTGCGCGGCGGCTGCGGCTTTACCGACGGCAACGGCTGCTCCGGCGGCATCTCCAAGGGCTCGCTCTTCGGCAGCCCGAAACGACCCATTCGCATGCCAGAGGAGGTTCGGTGATGGACCGCACACTGAAAGCCCTCTCGCTGCTTTTGAGCTATCCCACCTTGGAGCTCAAGGCAGCCCTTCCCGAGATCGACGGGGTGCTCTCTGCCGAGCGGCGGCTGACCAAGGCCATGCGCGGCGCACTGAAGCCCTTACTGGAGGAGATGGAGAGCCGCGACATCTACGATCTGGAGGAGCGTTTCCTGCTGCTCTTCGACCGCTCGCGCACGCTCTCGCTCAATCTCTTCGAGCATGTGCATGGCGAGAGCCGCGATCGCGGCGGTGCCATGGTCTCTTTGCTGGAGACCTATCGGGCGGGTGGCTTCGAGCCGGTGGGTGCGGAGCTTCCCGATCACCTACCGATCCTGCTGGAGTTCCTCTCGACCCGCCCCGCGGCCGAAGCCAAGGAGACCCTGGGCGAGACCGCGCACATCCTGGAGGCGATCAAGAGCCGCCTCGTGCGGCGCGAGAGCGCTTATGCCGCCGTCTTCGCTGCCCTACTGCAGCTGGCCGGCGCCAAGGTCGACAAGGCGGCACTGGCAGAACTGTTGAAAGAGCCGGACGAGAACCCGGACGACCTGGAAGCCCTCGATGCCGTCTGGGAGGAGAGTGAGGTCACCTTCGGTCCCGATCCCAACGCCGGCTGCCCGGCCAGCCGAGACATGCTTGCCCGGATGGCAGAACCCCGCACCCAGCAGAGCTAAGGAGCAACGCCATGACCTACTTCGTTTTCGGTGTCCTGCCCTACATCGCGCTGACGATCCTGATCGTCGGCTCGATCATCCGCTACGAGCGCGACCCCTTCACCTGGAAATCCAGCTCCAGCCAGTTGCTGCGCCGCAAGCAGCTGGTCTGGGGATCTATCCTCTTCCATGTCGGCATCATCATCGTCTTCTTCGGCCATCTGGTCGGCATGCTGACCCCGGTCGAAGTCTATCATGCGCTCGGCATCGGCTATGGCGTAAAGCAGGTGCTGGCGATCGTGGTCGGCGGCATCGCCGGTGCGATGGCCATCGTCGGCGGCGCCATGCTGCTGCACCGTCGCTTCCTCGATCCCAGGATCCGGGCAACTTCCAGCCTGGCCGACAGCGGCATTCTGGCCCTGCTCTTTGCCCAGCTCATCCTGGGCATGGGCACCATCCTGGCCTCGATCAACCATCTGGACGGCAGTGTCATGCTGCTGTTCATGGACTGGGCGCGCGGCATCTTCACCTTCCAGCTGGATGCCTGGCGTTCCGTGGCGGACGTCAGCTGGATCTACAAGCTGCACATCTTCATCGGCCTCTTGATCTTCATCCTCTTCCCCTTCACCCGTCTGGTGCACATGCTCTCGGTCCCGCTCCGCTATCTGACCCGGCCCGGCTATCAGATCGTGCGCTCGCGCCGCAGCAAGGCACTGCCGCGCCGATCGGGTTCGGTCTCGGGCGCAGCGGAGTGATGGCCATGACCCTAGACGTGCAAGAGGCCCAGACGGCTGCCCCGATCCCGCAAGCTGCAGTCGGGGCCGCCTTTCGGGTGAACGGCGAGCTCGTGTCGCAAAGCGCGATCGCCGCCGAGACCCAGCACCATCCCGTGGCCAAGGGCCAAGCGGCTCTGGCCTGGCGCCGAGCCGCCGAAGCCCTGGCGTTACGCAGCCTGCTGCTGCAGGAGGCGCGCCGCAGAGGGCTAAGCGCAGAGCCTCAGCAGCTGGGGCCAGGCCGCAGCGAAAGCGAAGAGGAGGCCCTGATCCGGGCACTCTTGGAGCAGGCCGTTGCTGTCGAGGCCCCAAGCGAGGCGGAGATACGGGCCGAGTGGGCGCGCGGACCGGAGCGCTTCCGCTCGGCACCGCTGTGGGAGGCCTCGCACATCCTCTGTGCCTGCGATCCCAATGACCCTGCTGCGGCAGACCAGGCACTCAACCGAGCCATTGCCTTGACAGGCGATGTGCTGGCCGACCCCGCCGCCTTTCCGCGGCTGGCCAAGCAGCACAGCGACTGCAGTTCCAAGGCAAGCGGCGGCAGTCTGGGCCAGTTGCGGCCAGGCGACACGCTGCCTGATTTCGAAGCAGCCCTGCGGCGCCTGAAGGAGGGCGAAATCACCGCTACGCCGATCGCAAGCCCGCACGGTTATCACGTCATCCGCATGGATGCGCTGGCCGAGGGCCAGGTCCTGCCCTTCGAGGCCGTTGCACCGAAGATCGCAACAGCCTTGGAGAAGCTTGCCTGGGCGAGAGCGGCCAAGGCCTTCGGGGCGGCACTACTGGCCAGAGCCGAGATAACGGCCGTCGGGAAGGACGGCCAAGCCTAGAAAAGGAGGGGCACATGCGGCGCTCGCAAGACCAGGAATCGATCGGCGACCGCCTTCTGCGCAACCCCTTGGACGTCATCGGCGAAATGCATTTGCAAGAGCGCGAGGTCTGCGCGCTGCTCGACCGCATCGCCGCCGCCGAGCGAGCAGACGAAGAGGGTCTTGCCCAGGTTCTGCACTTCCTGCGCATGGACCTGCCGCTGCATCTTCAAGACGAAGAGAAGGATCTCTTTCCCCTCCTGCGGCGGCGCTGCGATCCTGAAGAGGAGATTGACAAGGTGATCGCCCGCCTAGAACGCAACCACCAGCAATCCCTGCTGGCCGCGGCGGGCGCTATCGCCATCCTGGAGCAGGCACAAGCTGCTTCGATTCCTCTGCGGGAGAAGGATCGCGAGCAGCTGACCGCCTTTGCCGCCCATGCCCGCCGCCACCTGATCGTCGAGAACGCAATCATCCTGCCGATCGCCAGGGGCAGCCTCACACCCGACGACCTGACAACCCTTGGCCTGCGCATGCGCCAACGTCGCGGTCTGGACCGTCCATCATAGGACCAGAGTGCTCAAGGACCTGTTAGAGCCCGTCCGGAAGCTCTTTGTGCCTGGCAGCGCGGCGAGGAGGTCCGCGTCCACGGCCTTGGTCTATAGCCTGAAAGACTGTCTGCTGCGCGACCTGGACTGCACAGTGTCGCACGAGCACTGTACACGCCCTGCGCTCATTGTTTGTTTGACCGCGTGAGAACAAGCCATTAGGGAGGTCGTCGGCTGTCCGGATCGCTTCGGCGGCCTTGATAACGGGGGTTTCCGGCGGGGGTTTCCAGCCAGATTTTGCGGACCTGCTCAGTATGATTGTCTCGGCGCGCCGCGGGGAAGAGTGAGCATCCATCCTGCTAGCCCCCTTTTGACCGAGAGAAAGAGGGTTTCGCGCGCACCATGCTCAGCGATGCTTTGAAGTTGTTCCGTCGAAAGCTACAGGTCCCTGCATTTGTAAGAACCTATTTCAACAGCGCTCTTTCGGTTCCGGCAGAAATTGGCCTGGTCTTCGTCACGCTGCTGATCTGTGCGATGGCACGGGTGTTCTTGATTCCCAAAATCTGGCCCTTGGACGGCGGGTTCCAATCCTTCGCCATGCTGTTTCCAATGAACTTTGGCGAGCTACCCGGCGCTGATTTCATGCCCTACCTGGGGATCGGGATCAGTTACGCACTTGCACCGGCCTATAGCATCCTAGGCGCGAACTTTTTCGCGGCGATCGCGTCGGCGGAGCTGATGACCCTGGGGATTCTTGCCGCCGCGATCGCGACCCTGTGCATCCTTTTCGGTCTTGGAAAACAAAGCGTCACCCTGCTCGTCGGAATGCTCGTCCTATGGGCAGTGCTTCTTTGCGAGATGATCTATGGCGAGCCGGGGATAGAGTTCATTTCGGCAGGCAATTCCCTCCTCTTCCTCCGGCAAGGTCTTCCCTTCCTGGTCTTTCTTCTCCTGGTGGCATGGGCCCTGCGCGCAAGAAGGCTGCGTGCACGCCGGAGTGACGATGAGTGCACCGCGTCTCCCGCGCTGCGTTTCCCGATCTACCCGGCAGCCATCCTGGCCGGCCTCGTGCCCTTCTGGTCCAATGCAAGCGGTGCTGCGACCAGCATTGCCTTGCTCATTGTGGTGACCCTGGCTTCCTGCCTCTCGCAGCCGACAGCATGGCGACGTGGCAAGACCCTGGCGCTTTCCTTCGCACTTTTTGCCGCTTGTCTTGCCGCCACCCTGTTCCTGGTGACCGATGGCCAACCCGAGTTCTACATCCAAAACAAGCTCGCCGGCGTCGCGGACTACCAATTCTGGTACTTTGCCCCTTTCGATGCCTACCACCGGGTCTTTACGCTGTCCGACCTGCTGCGTGCTTCGGTCTGGCGTTTCGGCTGGCCGAGCCTCCTGGGGCATGTTGGGATCTTACTCGGTCTGACGCTGCTCTGGCGCCGCTTCGGGTTGTCCGACCTGCGCACGCTGGGATTGATCCTGGTGCTTCTGGCCCAGTTTGGTACCGGCATGATCGCCCAACTGGGCGGGCACTTGTCGGCGCGCTATCTTCTGGTCTTCTACTCCTTCGGCCTCTTGGTGGGGGTGATCGCCCTCGCCCAGATCACGCTGCCGCGTTTGATCGAGCGCACGCGCTGGTCACTAGAGGCCTGCTTCGCCGTGGGGCGCTTGCTGTCCCTTGTGGGGCTCTGCCTACTGGTCGGCGCGGTGGTCGTCGAAATCCACAACGACCGTCAAGCGGTTGCCCGTGTCTTCTATCCGCCCTTGGGACTTTATGTCGACGAGACGCATGCAGCAGAGCTCGATGCCTTCGCCGCTTTGCGCGACCATCCCGCAATTCGCGAGCGGGCAGCGCAGGATCGCATCTTCTCCGCCTACCTTTCGCCCTCCGAGATCGGTTTGGACGCCATGCCGGCGACCCGCTTCGGCGCCAACATCCACGTGCTGGGCGACGCGGCACGCGCAGAATACATGCAGCGTCTGAGCGCGACCGAGTTTCCCTTGGTGGCCCAGATCGCGCAGGGACGCACAGAGGAGAACTGGCATCACTGGCAGCTGCGGGCCAATTGGTACCTCTACGCGTACATGCTGGAACACTACGAACCGGCCTTCAGAACGCGCTATATGGCCTACTACCGACCGCGCGAAGTGGCACCGACCATCCCCGCCGACCTGCCGCACCTTTCTTGCGAGATCACCCGTCAAGACGCCCATGTGAGCGAACTGCTGATCGTCGACGACAGTCAGCCGGGCAGCGCACACTATGGCAGCAACTGGGTGCTCAACGCGGCCGTGGACTACAAGGCAAGCCTAACGCCCCGAAGCTTTCCGATGAACCTGCTGCCCTTCGTGGGAACACGCGGCATGATCATCGTCAACGACCGCAGCTCGGGATTCATGGAGTCCATCGTTCCCGTCTACAAAGCCCCCTTCTACCTCTACAAGGAAGAGCATGGCATGCTCTACGGTCTTCCCTTCGGAGACCAGAAGCAGGACATGGCCATCGAGCATCGCTTTGGATCGCCATCGCGGGTCGCCCTGAAGGCGGAGCCAGCGGCGCGTTCCAACCTCCTTGTCGAAGCCTGCCGCGTGAGGCCCGTCGTCGCCAATCCCTATGTCGCGTTCGAAGCGAACTTCCCCTTGACCACAGAAATCGACCCACGGGAGCTGATGTAGAAGGGTTGGGTAATCCCAAGGGAGGCGTGGCGCCGATCTTCACTCCGGCTTTGCACGAAACACGATAAACTTGCTCATCAGAAAGTTCGCCACCAGGGACACGCCTGTCGCCAGGAAAAGAAGTTCGCCGTCCCGATAGACCACAACCGGCAGGGCCAGTGCGATTAGGCCTTCCAGGGCCAAGAGGCGAACCAGCAGGGTCACAAGCGAGGTCGCGAAGAATTGCACCAGACGCAACAGCGAGCGCTCGGTCTTGCCGCCGAAGGTCCAGCGGCGATGCAGATGATAGTTCACAAAAACCGCAAGAGCAAAGCCCAGGCTAGCCGCAAGGAAGAGGTTCAGCCCGAGCGCGCTCAGGGTCAGGGCGGTGCCCAGATCGATGACCAGGCCGACAATGCTGACCGCAAGGAATCGCCAAGACTCCCCGGCTATCTGGCTAACGCTCAAGCAGCTTCTCGCCTCTCACATTCAGCCGTTGCTCGCGGGTGAAATGGCCGCTGCGAAACTCCCGCGCGATGTAAAAACGCGGTCGCTTCGTGCTGTGGCGCAGAATATGAACCATGTACTCCGACAGAAAACCCAATGCCAACGCCAAAAGGAAAAACTGTAAAGACAGCTGCAATGAGAGTGTCGTCCAGCCTTCCACGACATTCTTTTCAAAAAAGTAAATGAGAATCACGTAGACTGAATAGACAATGCTTGCCAATGCCGCAATCCCACAGGTTACCGTCACCATCCGCAAGGGAAAGGTCGTGGTGAACATCAGCAAAGAGAGCGCGTGGCTGACACCTTCTCTAAAGCCGCGGGTCTTGCGCTTCGATTTTGCCGAATCATAGACCAGGCGATCGGTCTTGAAGCCGCCGACGATCGGCGACAAGAGGTAGGTGATGTGCACATCCTCGTGCTGGAGGAGATAGTTGATCAAGCGTCGGCTCATCAGGCGGTAGCGTGACGCATCGACGTCCAGGTCATAGCCGGAGATCAGACGGTAGAGGGCAATGAAGGCTTTGGCCGCCAGGCCGGTGAAGCTCTTGCGGGAACGCTTCTTCGCGTCGCTGCGCACTGCCACGACCAAGTCATGGCCGGCCAGAGCACTCTCGAGCAAGGCTGGAATCTGCGCCCTGTCATCGTGCAGGTCGAGCAGGATGACATAGTCGCCGATGGCCTGCTGGATGCCGGCAACGCGTGCAATCTCGTCACCAACCTGGGCCGACAGACAGTAGACCTGCAGATTGGGCAAATCGTCCGACAAGGACTCTAGCCGTGGCACCGTCTGATCTCGGCTTGCATTGTCGACCACCACGATCTCGTAGTCGGTCACGCAGCGCTGCAGCAGCTTGCCCAGGTCCGGGATCACCCCATCGATATCCGCTTCGTTGTTGCGGACCAGGACCACGACGGAGACCAGCGCGTCGACCTTGTCTTCCTTATCGGTCACGACCCTGCTCTCCTCCGCAAACTGCTCCTGGGACCTGTGGTTCTCACGCATCGGGCGTGAAGCCGGTGGGATTATCGATGCCTTTGGCAAGGGCAGTCCGCCTTGTTCCGGCCAAGGCCTCCTGCATGGCTTCGGCCACATCATAGACATTGTCAATCTTTCCGCCCAGCACCGAGAACAGCCCTGGCGTGTTCTCGTGCCGGTGGAAGAGGATCGGCCGGCCATCGTCCAACTCGTTGGTCAAGAGAACCGCCTTCACCTCGTAGAGCGAGCGGGAGTGCTTTGCCTTGCGTATCGAGGGCAGATAGCGCGCGGCATCGCCGATCATATAGCGCACGCGGCTCTTCAGTGGCTCACCGTCGAGCACGTCATAGGGATGTGCGCTTTGCTCATCCTCGTCGATCCAGGAATAGTGCGGCGTGTAGCGGACATGGGTCAGCGAATGGTGCCCCGTCGCCGGGAAAGGCATGCAAGAGAAGAAGGGGCCATCCATCACCGTGACGCCCAGCTTGGCAAGCTCCTTCGGCATCTCCATCAGTGCGATCTCTGCAATCTCGTACTTGATGCCGAAACGGCCCGCCCCGGCGCCACTTCGGGGCAAGAGGGCATTGAGGCCACCGTAGGTGCAATTGAAGACTTTGCCCGCCGAAAGGGTGACAGTCTCGCCTTCCTTGGTCAGCGACACGCAGGGTCCCTTTGGGTCTGCGAAGACCGCATCTACGTTGGTCTCAAGCGACAGACTGACACCGGCCGCATCCATATCTTGCCGCATGCGTTGGGCCAAACGCGTGGAATCGAAGGCGAACTCCTCGACCTGATAAACCGCATCGATGAGCGCCGGGTTGAAGAGATCGGTATGGTCCTGCCCCGCCAAGCGGATATCCGCGCCGATATCGCGACAGAACTTTTCGAACTGATACTTGGTGACCAGGCTGTTCTGGGCAGCGATGCAATAGAGCATGGTGAAATCATCGACGACGCAGTCCCGATAACGCGCGATGAAGCGCGGGAAGTTGACGCGGCTTCGAAAGGCCGTCGTGAAGCTTCTGGGATAGTGATAGCCGCTGTGGACCCGCGCCTGGTTCGCGAACGAGGCGCGCAGCATAAGGTCCTTCTCTCGCTCCACCACAAGAACCCGGTCCAGCCGGTAGTCCTGCTTGAGAATAGTAGCGATGGCACAGCCAAAGAAGCCGCCGCCGATAACCACGGCATCCCAGTGCCCCTTGTTCGCGCGCAGCCCATCGATGTCACACTGAAGCGTCACTGTTTGCTTGGCCCCGCCGCTAACCGCACTTCAAGAGAAGCGTGCCGACATCGGCCAGGACCTCGCGGCAGTTTCCGACCTCCTCCTCGGCTATGCCGAAGAGAATAAACAAGCCTTCATACTCGATCGGTAGGTGGTGAGAGAAAAGCAGCCAGACTTCCGGCAGGCCGTGCAACGTATCGCGAAAGGCCTCCAGGTAGGAGTCGCTGTTGACGGTTTCTGGATAGACACGGTGCTTCCAGACCCAGCCTGTCGGGCTGCTGGCATGAGAAACCAGGCCAATCTGCTCTAGACCCTCGGGCGCGATGACCCGCATCGCAGGCTGTGCGCCGTAGTAGAGCCAGACCGGTGCATTGTTCTCATTGTGCGCCTTGATGTAGGCGATCAAGGGAGAGACCTCCTGGCGGGCCAGGTTGGTTGCCTGGGACACCGCCGCAGCACCGATGGCGGCGACGAAGAGCAGGGTCAGGCAGGCTCTCGCTGCCAAAGCTGCGCGACCAACACCCCCCATCGTCAGCCAGAAGATACAGCGGAACAGACCCAGCCCCACGATAACGCCCAGGAAAGGCACCATGAAAGCGAAGTGCCGCTCCACAGTGATCGGCAGCAAACCCACGACACTCAAGACAAAGACCGCCAGCGCCGCAGTCACGCTCGCGACGGGCAGAAACACAAAACGCCGCAGCGCTTCGATGAGTCCGAGAATGAGTGAAACCACGAAGAGCAGCACGACGACATCGGGGCCGATGCTCGTCACCTGCCCCGCCGCCTCCATCCAAGCGCCTGCTATGTTCGTGAAGGCGAACTCAGGGAAGCGGTACCAGACCTCAATCTCTTCTAGAGAGCGCGGCGGGACAGCAAGGATCCCTCGGTCATAGATCTCCGCAAAGGCGCTGAGCTGTATCTCGGTTGCCGGGCGAACGTAGCCAAAATAGACAAGCAGAAAAACCAGCGCCAAGAAGCCGAGCGCAAGAGCGATCGCTACTGGCCCGGATCCGCCTCTTTCTTTGCAGCTCCCAATCGCCCAACGCATGACCCACGCCTGCACACCTAGGCCGATGCCAACGGCTGCAATTACGATCGGTGCGGTGAAAGAAATCAGAATCGACACAACGCCTGCCGCAATAAAGGCGTAGATGTTTTTGGTCTTTCCATCTTGCAATAACCGGATGGCGGCGTGCATCATCAAAATAGCGGCAAGAAATTCGAAGATGTACTGCTTTATCTCGACGCTATAGACGACAGCGAAGGAGGAGAGGCAAACAAGAGCAAACGCGAGCACCGCGGCGTAACCCGCCATCAGCCGCCGAAGCATCAGGTAGAGCATCCAAGCAGCGACCAGGCTTGCTAGGACGCTGAGACATCGCAAGGCCAGGGCCGGGTCCTCGGGAAAGAGGAGCGTGACCGCATTGACCAGAACCAGATAGCCCAGCGGTGCCGCCTGTTCAAAGAGCGGCAGAGGTTCGAACAAGGCCGAGAGATCCGGCAGCGGCAGGTTCGCCATCAGCATCGCCTCGTCCAACCAAGGATCGTGCGGATAGACGAGGGGCAGTAGACGGGTAACGACGATGAAGATCCCGGTCAACACAAGCAAGAGCTTGAGACCGAGCAAGGATGCGTCGGCGCCGAAGCTGTCGTAGCCGCGGCCACTGAAGGGCGGCGAACCCGGGGGCGTACAGCCGCCAAGCGTACAGCGCAGCAGTTCCGACATCATGGAGACCCGACCGGAAAAGCCGCTGATCTTGGTCGGCGGCTTTTCGCCTGCCGGGTAGCTCCGCGTAACAGGGACCTCTTTGCTCTTATAGCCAAGCTGCCCGGCGCGCAGAGAGAGATAGAACAGAAGGTTGTAGCGGTCGAACCGTTCGCGAAAGGGCGCCACCCGCGGGTCCAAGAGATAGCGCCGCGAATAACCGCGAAAGCCGTTGGTCGTGTCGGTAAACCACTGGCCGGCTGCGAAACTCAGCAGAGGCGCGTGAATAAGGCGCCCGGCGATCTTGCGATCCAACGGCGTATTGATCGCTTTCCCGCCCTTGCGATAGCGCGACCCCTGGACGTAGTCGACGCCGGCCTCCAGTGCCTCGATGAAACGCGGTAAGGCGTCGAGACCGTCCTTACCGTTACCGTCCACCGTGACGATAGCCTCATAGCCCTCTTGCAAAGCCCAGGCGTAAGCCATGCGCAGCTGTGCCGAAAGCCGGCCGGGACCGCGCTTCACCAAGAGTGCCCGCACGCCGCAGCCTTCTAGAAAATCCAGATCCAGCGAGCCGTCGGTGGAGCCGCCATCGGCGACGATGACGTCCAGTGACGGCGCAAGATCGGCGAGCGCCCGCAACTGCCGGCGGATCCGTTCGCCCTCGTTGATGACCGGGATCACCAAGGCGTAGCGATGACGCTTCCCGGAGAGTTGGGCGAACTCGGCTTCCGGGACCTCCCAGGACGCCTCGTTCAGGATCAAAGGATGCAAAGACCGTTCGTCTGTCACGCTCGATAGCAATCCATCATCAGGTCTCTGGCCCGGCCGATGGCCCGCTGCCAGGGCTCACTCGTGCGCATCTCGATCGACCGCCAGCCCTTGTAACCGGCCGCCCCTAGTGCAGCACCGAACGCCTTGTGCCTGGGGCTTGCCAAAGGCAGCAGATCCGGCTCGCTGGCATGGAAATGCGCGGCCCAGGGCACTGCCTTGCCGATCTCCTCGGCCGCTTCGTCGTTCAACAAGAGCGTGCCGGTATCAAGTTGAAGCCGGATTCCCGGCCGATTGACGGCCTTGACCAAGGCGACGGCCTGCTCGGTGTGGGTCAGGAAGTCACAGCCGTAGTGCGCTGCATTGGCTTCCACCGCCAGCGCCACGCCCTCCGCCTCATAGGCAGTGGCGAGCGTATCGAAGAAGGCCACGGCCTGCTCGAAGGCTTCGCTCTCGGGCAGTCCGTGGCGCGCCCGCACTTTAGGGGCACCGAAGACGCAAGCCTTGGCACCGGCGGCACCAGCAAGCCGCGCGATCGCCCTCAGGTGCTCGGCCAGGGCATCACGCTGCGCGGCCGTGCCGAAGAGCGCAACATCGAGATCGCCGAAGAGGAGCGCTTGGAAGGCAACGACTTCCAGGCCCCGGTCCGCTGCCTGGCGGCGATAGTCCCTGGCCTCGCCAAGCGCCGTCCGGCTCGAAAAGACCTTTCCGGGCGCCAGCTCGATACCGGCGAAACCAAGCTCGCCGATAAGCTGCAGCGCCTCTTCCTCTGCCTCCTTGGGCCAGGCGATGTTAGAGATCGACGTTCGGGCAAGCTGTTCCATCACGAAGCCGGCGCCGCGTCTGCGGCGATGAATGCGCCGATGGCGTCAAGACAGCTGTCAGCCGACATGATGTAGCCATCAGCACCGCCGAAGCGTTCCGCATGGCAAGTCTTCAGCTGATAATGCGGCGCAGGTTGCGTCTCCGCAGCGACAGCAGCGGTCGGGAAAAAGCGTCCGATAATGCCGCGCATCGCCAAGGGCTCGGTGAAGAGGTTGACCAAACGCAGATCCTGCGCGCGCACAATCTGCAAATCCGACCAGAGGCGAACCAGAGGATACCACTGAAATGCGGCTGCCGGATTAATCTTGTCGACCCCATTGTCGTGCATCAGGTCAAAGAGCGCGTTCTTCTTCAAACCCGGCCCGAAAAGTGCCGGCAAGCGGACAATGCGCACAGTGTCGAAGCGCTCCCGCACCCAGTTTTCCAGGCGCAAGCGATGTCGCCCGTAGGCATGATTTGCCTCAGGATCGATTTCCGCAGTCTCGTCCAGGGGAAGACCGGGGTCGGGGTAGACGTCGATGGTCGAAATCAGAACGAACTCGGCGATCTCGGTCTTGTCCAAGGTCGCGATCAGGCGTTCGATCGCCGTCCAGTCTTCTTCCGGATTCTTGTTCGCCCACCACTTGACGGCCGAGACACCGGCGCAGACGACGCCATCGAAGGCCGCATCCCTCATGTCTTCGCAGTTCTTCGAGTTGTAGAGGTCTGTGAAGCTGCCCGCTTGCTTCAGGACGCTTCCAACGAACCCGGTATGCCCGATCAATCCCCACCGCTCCGCTGGGTTCGTCATGTCAAATCCTGTCCCATCCTTGCGCCCACGCTCTGCGAAGGCTCTCTCGGCTTTTTGGGCACTGCTACTGCACCAGTCAAGCCGAAGCTAGACCCAGGAGGCCGAATGAAGCACCTTGGGCGAGATCGCCGATGCACCCTGCTGGACCAGGCGATCATCAAGCCGAATTGTGGCCAGGTTGTCCCAGGCCCACTGCTACCCCATTCACACATCTTTGTTGGAGCGCTGAAGGCGCAGGCCAAGTCGGAGGACGGTTCGGCTGCCGGTACGACACCCTCAATCCCCTCTTCAACACCCGGCCCTAGATGCGAAGGCTTTCGCGTTTTAGTGTTGTTGAGGGCAGTTCACCAAACATGGCTTTGTAGTCCCGCGCGAGGTAGCCGAAGTGCCAAAATCCCCAGCGGGTCGCCACCTCGGTTACGGAGTCCGCATGCCTGATGTCGCGCCGTAGTCCACTGAGGCGGAGGGCACGCAGATAAGCCACCGGGTTGAGATCCAGGGCCCTGTTGCAGGCGTACTGCACCGTGCGTCGCGAAACGCCCAGGCGATCGGCCAGTTCAGCAACTGAAAGCGGGCAATCGGGAAGATCGACGACCAGGTCGTGAATCTGATTGATCAGTTGCCAATAGTTGGTGTCACTCGGGGAGGCGCCTTGCTCCTCGGCCTCGGCTTCGCAGATGCAGTCGATGGTCATTCCCATGGCAGAGGCTTGCAGGGTACGCATGCGGGCTTCGTCGCGCAGCAGTTCCGGCGTCTTGGTCAGTTGGTTGACCACCGAGACCAACGAGGTCGCCAACGCGCTTGCTTCCGAGGCGCCGATCGGCACGACCCGCCGCCTGCCGTAGAGCGCGCGACGCAAGGTTTTGATCAACCCGGCCAGTCGCGGATCCTGCTGAGGCCGACTCCTGATCTCCATCCCGACGAAGAGGAACTCTCCAGGCGACAGAAACTCGAAACCCGATTGGCCCGAGAAAACCAGAAGGCTTAACGGCTCGACCGCCTCTCCACAAAGGTTGGACTTTCCCGGCAGCCTTATCGGCAGACCGATGCCGATGCGATCGCTGCCGACACAGCCACGCTGCAGCACGGCTCTGTTCATCTTCTCGACAAAAAACCGGACGTCGCCTGCCCATGTCGAAACAACAGAGCCTGAGAACTGGCCGCAGGAGAGCTGGCAATATTCCTGATCCCAGGTGTCCAAGAGCGCTGCTTGAGCATGAATGTCATTGCTCTTGCACACTTTGAGACCTTCAATTCGACCCGCTTGGGCTGTCGAGAGCACCACCGTCGCCCCTCTCCCACCGGCTCACCTGCTTCCTTCTCCGGGAACAAATGCTCGGAGATCATGAGATCGCAGTCAAGGCGCTTTACCTCCGGGGATAGCCACAGGCAGAGCGAAGCCATCTTGCCGATATCGGATAGCTGGCTGCTAACCTGCCGCCTAGGAAAGGGGAGGCAGTCACAATGGGAGGATTGGATTATGCGAAACAAGAACAAACTGACCATCCCTTCGGGTGGGCCCAGCCTGTCAGGGAGCCTGTCGCGTAGACGGCTGATTAAGGCCTCAAGCGCGGCGGCGGTCGGCCTTGGCATGATGCCGGCAATCATCACCAGCCGTGCTCGCGCAGCAGATAAGGTGATCAAGATCGGCGGTGCCGTTCCGCTCTCGGGGCCGGTGGCCTATTGGGGTATCTCGACGATGCAGGGTTTCGTCGATGGCGCTGCTGTGATCAATGCAAACGGTGGCGTGAACATCGCTGGTGAACCGCATAAGCTAGAGATCATCACCTACGACACCAAAGGAGAGGTCGCCGACTCGCGGGCCGCGACCCTGCGCCTGGTCGAACAGGACGAGTGCAAATACGTCTATAGCCAAGCCGCAGCCAGCACGGTCGGCATGCTGCAGGTGACCGAACCCGCGCGCGTGCTTTCGATGGTGGCCTGCTGGGGCTACTTGAAGCTCTTCGGTAAGGACTTCCCCTTCCACTTCCGTGCGGAGATGTCGGACTACGAACAGGGCTTCGCCTACATCCCCTTTATGCAAGAACACTACGGCAAGGACAGTCTGTCATCGTGTGCATTCATCGGACCCGATGACCAAGACGGCCATGACGCGCATTTCTCCTACCAGCGCCTGATGGACTACTACGGCATCGAACAGCGCGGCGATGAGTACTTCAACTGGGAGGACACCGACTTCTACCCGATCGTGACGAAGGCGATTAAGGCCGAGCCTGCCTTCATCGTGACCAGCCCCTCCCCGCCCGGCATCACCGCCTCGATCGTCAAGTCGGCCAGGGAGATGGGCTACAAGGGCCCGATCTGCTCACCGGCCGCTTCGGAGACCAAGACGATCCTGGAGGTCGCCGGCGAATATGCCACCGACGTGGTCCTGCCGGTCACCAACGTCGATCCGCAAACCGCCTCCCAGAAAGAGATCAAGGAGCGTTTTCTGCAGCATTTCGGAACCTTCAACGCGCTGGCCGGAAACTACTCCTGGTGGATCTATGCACTGGCGGCTGCCTACGAGAAGGCCGGTACCGCCGAGGACACCGAGGCTGTGGCGAACGCGCTTGCCAACGTCGTGCTGGAAGACACCTACGTCGGCCGCGTTGCCTGGGAAGGTCAGAACTCCTTCGGCATCAAGCGACAGGGCGTCTATGACTGCTACACGACCATGATCGAGAACGGTAAGGCCTGTCTGGCCGACGTCCGCTATCCGGAGTTGCCGGACAGCTACTAAGCCGACACTTTTGCCGGGACCGGGCGGCGCCTCGCGGCGTCATCCGGTCCTTGACACCGGGCTGAGCAACAGGCGGCTACGGCAGACGAAGGAGGAATGGGCGTGTCCCTCGACGAGTTCGTCCAGATGTCTTTGACCGGCGTGAATCTGGGTCTGATGTACGGCCTGATTGCGATCGGTCTGACCCTGATTTTCGGGGTCATGCGCATCATCCAGTATGCGCATGGCGAGCTCTTCATGCTCGGCGCGTTCTTCCTCTACTACTGGTTCGTCGAGTGGGGTCTGCCCTATTGGATCGGCGTTGCTGCCAGTGCGGTGGTCATCTTCATTGTCGGCGCCTTGTTGCAGGTGCTGCTGTTCCGGCCCCTGCAAGGGCAGAACATCCTCTATCCGCTGGCGGTTTCCATGGGATTGATCTTCATCATCTCCAGCGGCGGCCTGCTGGTATTCGGGACCACGGTGAAGGGCATCCCCAGCGTGGTCTCCGGCGGGACCATGGTCTTGGGCGCCTTCTATTCCTACGAGCGCATGGTGATATCGCTCTTCTCCGCCGGACTGATCGCCAGTCTTTGGTTCGTGTTACAGAAGACCACCATCGGTATGGCGATGCGCGCCGTTTCGGAAGATCCGGAGGTCAGCGCCCTGCAGGGCATCCGCACCCAGCGCATCCACTGGATCGCCTTCGGCCTGGGCAGCGCTTTGGCGGCCGTCGCCGGCTGCCTGATGGGTACCCTGCTCTCGATTGTTCCGACTATGGGCTTCCTGGCGACCATCAAGGCCTTCATGATCGTCATCATGGGCGGTCTAGGCAGCGTTCCCGGCGCCCTCGTCGGAGGTCTGATCCTGGGCATGATCGACAGCTTCGTCACCACGCTGGTCAGTGCCGATGTCGCCTACATTATGAGCTTCGTGGTCATTTTCCTCATCCTGGTGTTTCGCCCCTCTGGCCTCTTCGGCCAGCAGTGGGACTAAGGGCTGACCGCTCGCCATGCCCCAGTCACCTCGGCAACGCTTGACGATATGACAAGAAAACTCACCTGGCTTGCCACCTCGATCGTCGCCCTGCTCCTGCCGGTCTTGTGCGGATACGATCGTTTCATCCTGCATGTCGCGATCACCATCACCTTCAACGTCGCACTGGCAACCAGCCTTTGGCTGATCTGGACCCTGGGGTTTATCTCTTTCGCGCACGCCGGCTTCATGGGTATCGGCGCCTATGCGTCAGCGTTGTTGCTAACCAAGCTGGGCTGGCCAATGTGGGCTGGCATGTGGTTCGGTGCGATGGTCGCCGGTGCGGTCGCAGTCTTGATCAGCATGCCCTTGATGCGCACCCGAGCGGTCTACTTCTTCATGGCCAGTTGGGCCGTCGGCGAGGTCATCAAGCGGGTCTTCGCCTACTACCGCGACTTCTTCGGCGGTTGGGATGGTATCTTCAACATCGCCCCGCCGAAACTGCTGCTCTTCGGCCTCGAGATCGACTTCGCATCGCGCATTGCCTACTACTATCTGGCGCTGATCGTCTGCTCCCTCATCGTGCTGGCCATCGCTCGGCTGAACGCCTCGCGCACCGGCATGATCTATTGGAGTATTCACCAGAACGAGACCCTGGCACAGCACGTCGGCATCGACATCTTCCGCCATAAGGTGATCTGCTTCACCGTTGCCTGTGTCTTCGCTGGCCTGACCGGCGCCCTCTACGCGCATTATCACACCTACATCAACCCCAAGTCCTTCGACATCTGGAAGTCGGAGTTCGCTCTAGTACACGTCATCGTTGGCGGCCTTAGCAGCATCGGCGGCCCGGTGATCGGGGCGATATCGCTGACGATCGTCGACGAGTTGCTGCGTGCCACCGGGTACTTCCGGGTGATCTTCTTCGGAGTGATATTGATCGCGACCGTACTGCTGCTACCTGGTGGCCTGGAGACCATTCCCGGACGTCTGCGGCGCCTCATGAAGGCGCGCAAAGAGCAGGGGGGATAGTGCGATGCAGCTATTGACCATCGACCATCTTGCCATGCAGTTCGGCGGCCTGGTTGCCATCAAGGACCTGAGCATGACCGTGGAGGCGGGCACGATACATGGTGTCATCGGGCCGAACGGCGCCGGGAAGACCACGCTCTTCAACGCGATAAGCGGTCGCCACAAGGTGACCAAAGGCCGGATTCGCTTTAAGGACAAGGCGATCAACGGCCTGAAGCCACACAAGATCGTGGCCCAGGGACTGGCCCGTACCTTTCAGCACGTGACCCTGTTCAAGGACTTCAGCGTGCTGAAGAACATGATGGTGGGGCGCCATCTGCATTCCGGCTACAGCTATTGGGGCGCCTTGATCAACAGCGCCGGCACGCGCCGCGCCGAGGCTGAGAATGCAACCCGCGCCCGCGAGATTCTGGACTTCGTCGGCCTCTCCGCCGTCGCCGACGACGATGCGTCCAGTCTGCCGCACGGGCATCAAAGGGCCTTGGGCATCGCCATCGCGCTGGCCTCAGAGCCCCAGCTATTGATGTTGGATGAACCCTGTGCCGGCATGAACAGCGACGAGACTCGTACCATGATCGAGCTGATCGAGCGGATACGCCAGGATGGAACCAGCATCATGCTCATCGAACATGATATGAAAGTGGTGATGCACCTTTGCGACAAGATCACCGTCCTGAACTTTGGCACCAAAATCGCCGAGGGAACGCCTCAGGAGATCTTGAAGAACCCGCTGGTGCACGAGGCCTACCTTGGGACCAGCGCCAATGTTGCTTGAGGTCAAGAACCTGCGGATCCACTACGACAAGGTCGAGGCGGTCAAGGGCGTCAGCCTGGGCGTCGACAAGGGCGAGGTTATCACGCTGATCGGCGCCAACGGTGCCGGCAAGACCTCGATCTTGAAGGCGATCTCCGGCCTGGTCCGCCCCTCCCATGGCGAGATCTGGTACGATTCCGAGCGGATAGACCGTGCCGCACCGCACCGGGTCGTCGAGCTAGGCATCGCCCATGTCCCCGAAGGTCGCCGCCTGTTCCGTTTGATGACGGTGCACGACAACCTGCGCCTGGGCGCCTACCTACAGAAAGACAAGCGGCAGCTGAAGGATAGCTTCGAGCAGGTCTATCATCACTTTCCCATGCTGCGCGAACGACAGAAGCAGCAGGCCAAGAACCTGAGCGGCGGGCAGCAGCAGATGGTTGCGCTTGGCCGCGCCTTGATGGCGCAACCCCGACTGATCGTGATGGACGAGCCCTCACTTGGCTTGGCGCCGATCATGATCGATGAGATCGCCAGCATCATCAGAGCCCTGAAGGCCGCCGGCCTTTCCATCGTCCTGGTCGAGCAGAATGCAGCCCTGGCCCTGGAACTGGCCGACCGCGCCTACGTTCTAGAGACCGGCACGATCTCCTTGCAAGGGCGCTCGAAAGACCTGCTGGACAATGAACACGTGGTGAAGGCCTATCTGGGCGCCTAGAGAAACCTTGATAGCGAGCGACATGGGTGATGACTCATGGAGCTCATTCTTGCGTTCCAACGCCACGTGAGCTTCATCCTCGCTTCGCTGCGGTCGCGCTTGCCAAACCGCGATCAGTTGCACGCAAGGCCAGCTTGCTATCAGATCAGCTCGAAGTAGCGCCGCAACTCCCAGTCGGAGACATGACGGCGATACTCTGCATCCTCGAATTCTCGGGTCGCGGCAAAATGCTCGACGAAGGCATCGCCGAACCAGTCGCGCGCGACCTTGGAAGCGCGCAAGTGCCCCGCTGCGTCGTGCAAAGTGCGTGGGAACACCAGGTCCGGCGCCATCTGGGCCTCATAGGCATTGGTGGTGATGGCCGGGGTTGGTTCGATCGCTTGCTCGATACCGGCCAGGCCTGAGGCCAAGGCGGCGGAAAAGACGAGATAGGGATTGGCGTCGGCAGCAGCCACGCGATACTCGATCCGCAAGGACTGCGGCCCCTGACCGACGACACGCAGCGCGCAGGTTCGGTTGTCGAAGCCCCAAGTCGCTGCAGTGGGCGCCCAGTAGCCGGGTGCAAGGCGGGTAAAGGCATTCACCGTCGGCGCCGTCATCGCCAAGAACTCGGGCATGTAGCGTTGCTGGCCGGCGACGAAGGCACGGCCAATCTCCGACAGCCCGCCTGGCGCACCCTCCTGATAGAAAACCGGCTCGCCGGCGGTGGATCTGAGCGAGAGATGCAGGTGCCCGCCGCAGCCCGGCAAGTCCATCAGCGGTCGGGCCATGAAGGAGAGCGTCGTCTCGCGCCTTTGGGCGATAACTTTAGCGAAGGTCTTGAAGAGAACGGCGCGATCTGCCGATTCGAGTCCTGCCGCCGGCGAGAGTGCGGCTTCCATCGCACCCTCGCCGGCTTCGGGATGCAGGCCCTCGATCGGAAAGTCCATGAGTTCTCCAAGCTCCAACAGCGCGGTGAAGAGCTCTGCCTGGACGGAGCTGCGCAGGACGGAATAGCCGCCGGTGCTGGGCGTCAGGGGCTTGAGATTGCGATAGTCCTTTTCGCGAGCAGTGGTCGGCGTCTCGTCAAAGCCGAAGAACTCGAACTCGAAGCCGGAGAAAGTGGCGAAACCTGCCTCGGCAGCGCGGGCCAGCACCCGGCTCGCCAGATTGCGCGGGCATAGCTTGGCCCCCTCGCCGGTAAAGTCGCACAGAAAGAACAGCGCCGGCTCGTTCGGCAAGCGACGCACGGTTTCCGGGACGATCCGCAGTTCGTCATCGGGAAAGCCATTGTGCCAGCCCGTGTAGGCCACGTCGTAGAGCTGGTCGCTACAATCCCATCCGAAGACGACTTTGCAGAAGCCCAGGCCCTTCTCCAGCGACGAGAGAAACTTGTCGCGCGACATATACTTCCCGCGGATCACACCGTCCAAATCCACCAAGCCGATCTTGATGTGCGAGATGCCTTGTTCGGTAATGTAGGTCCTTATCGTGTCGATCGAGCGTGGGAGTTCTTGCGGCGGCATAGCGTGACCTACAGTGCGGCAGATGTCACCGGAGTGAAAGCCAGGCTGCGTTTACCAGCAATCCCATATTGGCAAGGTGCACGCGAGAGGGCACACAGGCAACCGTAGGGCTACACCTCCACCCTCGCTCTCCCCTGCCTCATTTGGGTTCTCGATGCCGATCTCCTTGTCCTCGCCAAGCACTTGACCTGCAGACGGCGTTTGGCTTCGATCTGCGGGCAACGTCGCAAACACGAGATTGGGATGAAAATGGCAGAGCCGAAACAGACTTGGCGAGCGGACCCGCTTACCTGGGGACGGGGACCGGTGACCTTGGAGACCTTCCAAGAGCCGACCTGTCCCTTCTCCTGCCGCACGCTCGGCAAGCTGGATGAGCTCCTGGCCAAAGCAGGCGAAGACCGTCTGACGATCAAGATACGGCTCTTGTCGCAGCCCTGGCATCTGATCTCCGGCATCATCGTCCGTGCGATCCTGGCGGCCTCCACCACGGACGGCGGGAAGACCGCGGCCAAGGCGGTCATGACGGCAGTCGCCGCGCATCGCGAAGAGTTCGAGTTCGAGGATCACTGCAGCGGACCCAACCTGGACTGCACGCCCAACGAGATCATCGCCAGGATCGAAAGCTACAGCGGGATCGCCATTGCCGAGGCCTTCCGCATTCCCGACCTCGATCGGGAAATGAAGTGGCATTCCAAGTACGCCCGCCAGAACGGCGCGCACTTCACGCCGACCTTCATGGTCAATGGCGTGATCGACCCCAGCATGAGCAGCGGCGATTCGGTCGAGCAGTGGATCGGCGCCCTAGCGCTCGCTTAAGCACGCCCTATTTGCGTCGAGGCGCCGGCGGCTGGCCGGTGACGGCCGACCGCAGGCTTCGCCAGGCTGTTTGAAGTCCGGCGGAGAGGGCCACCCCGTCACGCGCCAGCAGACGCAACCACAATCCAGGCGCTCCCGGCAAGGCCGAGACTCCGGCATAGAGCCCCTCGACCTGCTTCAGGCTCGCCAGCAGGTGCGCTGCCAGGGGGGCATCGGCTTCGGGTGCTACGAACAGCACAGAGCTGTGGCAGGGCAAGGCACCGAGCCGGGCCGGCGGCATGGCGCCCTCACCCAGACCGAAACGATCGATCAGCAGCGGCCTGCCAGAGGCCTCACGGACAGTGAGGCTTGAGCGAAAGGCCTTGGGCGGCCGTTCGCCTGCTTCGGGATCATGGGTCAGGAAGGAATCGCTGAAGAGCAGCCTGGCCCCTTCGGCCAAGCGGACGTCGCTGCGCACCACGCAGTCCGCTTCGGCCATGAGGATCAGCGGATCCGGCAGGAATTCGAGGAAACTCTCACGCCCCAGATCGATCTCTTGCGTGAGTTTGGTCTGGCCGCCGCGCCCGGCATGCACGAGGGTCGAGGCCTGGGTCGTCACATGCGCGGCCGCCCCCTCCTCCAGGCCAAGCGAAAGCGCCAAGCGGTCGCCCCGGTAGGCGCCGCCCGAAGCGGACTGAAGGTAGACCGTTGCCATAGCCGCCGGCTCTGCATCCACATAGAAGGGCCGGGTTATGTGAAAGGGATAAGGCGTGAACTGCCGGGCAAGATAAGTCCGCCCCCCGATGGCCTTGGCGAAGACCAGTTCGGCAATCGTCGTCTTGCTTGCGAGGCTTGGTTCGATCAGGTTCATGCCGTGAAGAGCACGTCTCTGCTCAGCTGCTCGGCGACGGCCTCGATACCCTGTCCGGTCTTGCAATTGCAGCCGATCACGGGACGCCCCTCGCGCACGCTCTTGGACTCTGCCAGCATGGCATCCGCATCGACGCCGACATAGGGCGCCAGATCCAGCTTGTTCACGATCAGCAGGTCGCAGGTGACGATGCCCGGCCCGCGTTTTCTAGGTATATCGTCACCCTGCGCCACGTCGATGACGAAGAGCCAGTAGTCGACCAGGTCCAGCGAGAAGGTCGAGGCCAGGTTGTCGCCGCCGCTCTCGATGATGACCAGGTCGAGATCGGGAAAGGTGGCGCATAGAAGGTCGGCTGCGGCAATGTTCAGGGTCGGATCTTCCCGGATTACGGTATGCGGGCAGGCCCCCGCCTCCACCGCCGAGACTCGCGCCGGGTCGATCAGGCCAGAGCGGCGCAAGCGTTCCGCATCCTCCTTGGTCACCAGGTCGTTGGTCACCACGGCGAGCTCGACGCCGCGCTGCTGCAGGATCGGGATCAAACTCTCGATCAGAGCCGTCTTGCCGGAGCCGACAGGGCCGCCGATGCCAACCCGGGCGGCCTCTCCGGACTTTGCGGGCTTCGCAGAAAAGGGGCTGTTCTCGTTCATCCGTTTCTCACCGTAGCATATAGGTTTGGGCCAGAGGCAGCTGGTCTGCAGGTTCACAGGTTGCAAGCTGACCGTCGACAAAAACCTCAAAGGTCGCCGGATCGACCCGTACCTCGGGACAGGCGTCGTTATGGAGCATATCCGCCTTGGTCAGCCTGCGCGTGCCGACAGCCGGCAGCAAAGTCTTGGCCAGATCCAGCGTTCCGGCAATATCGGCCTCGATCGCCAGGGGATGGACGAAGCAGGCAGACAGGGCCTGCTTGGCGCGACCGTAGGCCCCCCACTGCGGCCGCATAGCCAAGGGCTCGCAGGTCATCAGCGAGGCCGCACTGTCGCCCATGGCGCCCCAGGCGATGAAGCCGCCCTTGACCACCAGTTCGGGCTTGATGCCGAAGAAGCCGGGCCGCCAGAGCACCACGTCGGCCATCTTGCCGTCTTCCAAGGATCCGACATGGGCATCGATGCCGAAGGTCCTGGCCGCATTGATGGTGTACTTGGCGATGTAGCGACGAATGCGCTCGTTGTCGCCGCGCGCCGTCGTCTCCTCGGGCAGACGGCCGCGCTGTTCGCGCATCTTGCTGGCCAGCTGCCAGGTCCGGCAGATCACCTCGTGAATGCGCCCCATGCCCTGGCTGTCCGACCCTAGCATGGAGATCGCGCCGATGTCGTGCAAGACGTCCTCTGCGGCAATGGTCTGCGGCCGGATGCGACTCTCCGCGAAGGCCACGTCTTCCGGGATGTAGGGCTTCAGGTGATGGCACACCATCGTCATGTCGAGGTGTTCGTCGAAGGTATTGACCGTGTAAGGATTGGTCGGATTGGTAGAGGACGGCAGGCAGTTGGCCACACCCGCCACCCGGATGATGTCGGGCGCATGCCCGCCGCCGGCGCCTTCCGTGTGATACATGTGGATGGCGCGACCGGCAATGGCGGCCAAGGTGTCCTCGACGAAGCCCGACTCGTTCAAGGTGTCGGTGTGCAGCTGCACCTGAAAGTCCAGCTCGTCGGCGACCGAGAGGCAGCAGTCGATGACGGCCGGCATGGAGCCCCAGTCCTCATGGATCTTGAGCCCCAGACAGCCGGCGTGCATCTGCTCGACCAGGGAGGCCGGCTTGGAGGAGTTGCCGCGGCCGAGGAAGCCGAAGTTGATCGGCCACTGCTCGGCCGCCTGTAGCATCTTGCCGACGTTGAAGGGACCGCCGGAATCGATGCCCACCGTGATCGGCCCCAGCGAGCCGCCCAGCATGGTGGTGATGCCGGAGGAGATCGCATGCTCGCAAAGCTGGGCGGAATCGAAATGCACATGCACATCGATGGCGCCCGGAGTGGCGATCAGGCCCTCGGCGTCGCGCACCGTCGTCGCCGCCGATACGATGAGGCGCGGATCGACGCCATCCATCAGCGCCGGATTGCCGGCCTTGCCGATGCCGACGATGCGCCCTTCCTTGATTCCGATGTCCGCCTTGACGATCCCGATCACCGGATCGATCACCACGACGTTGCAGATCAGCATGTCCAGCGCGCCTTCTGCGCTGGTCACACCGGAAGCCATGCCCATCCCGTCCCTCAAGGTCTTGCCGCCACCGTGCAGGCATTCCTCGCCCGGAACGGCAAAGTCCTTCTCGACCTCGGCCAGCAGCGCCGTGTCGCCCAGGCGCACGCAGTCGCCGGTGGTCGGTCCATAGAGTTCCGCATAGGCGGCTCGGCTGATCGTCACCATGGTTCAGGCTCCCTTGAAACCGGCTGCACGGGCTTTGGCCAAAGCCGCCTCCTTGGCAGCGTCGGACCTGAGATCGCCTTCCGCCAAGGCATTGAGCCCACTCATCTCGCCTCTGCCGCCGAAGGCGACCAGGCTCACCTCCTTGCTCTGCCCCGGTTCGAAGCGCACGGCCGTGCCGGCGGGAATGTCCAGGCGCCTGCCGAAGCTCTCGGCGCGATCGAAGTCCAGCGCCTTATTGGCCTCGAAGAAGTGATAGTGGCTGCCGATCTGGATCGGCCGGTCGCCCTGGTTCACCACCACCAGGCTGGTTGGCTCTCGCCCGGCATTGAGCTCGATCTCGCCTTCGGCCGGCAGGATCTCGCCCGGCTGTCTGGGCGCCTCCTCGGCTTGCGTGCCCGGACGGATGGGATCATGCACCGTCACCAGCTTGGTGCCGTCCGGGAAGGTTCCCTCCACCTGGATCATCGGCATCAATGCCGCCACGCCGGGCATCACGTCGTCTCCGGTCAGGATGGTGGAGCCGTAGGCGATGAGGTCAGCCACGCTGCGGCCCTCGCGGGCTCCCTCCAGGATCTCGTCGACGATGAAGGCAACGGCTTCGGGATGATTGAGGCGCAGCCCCTTTGCCTTCCTGCGTCGCGCCAACTCGGCTGCGGTGAAGATCGTCAGGCGCTCCATTTCCGTCGGGGTCAGCAACATGGGGTCTCTCCTCCCTCTTTCGCTCCGCCTAGGTGGTGAAAAGGCGAACGGCTTGCGTTTCGTGGCGCATGGCGGCGATCTCGGCCAGCGGCGTGAAGCTCCAGGGCGTGTCCGGCGAAAGCGGCAGCGACAAGGCCTCCGCCAGCGTCGCATGCAGATCGGTGATGATGCGCTGACCGGCCAGGCTGCCGATCGCGCCCAAGCGGACGGCCGCGGTCACCTGACCGGCCAAGAAGCCATGCGCGGCAACGACCAATGCCTGGGTCAGGTCTAGGCCGCGGGCCTGCAGAACAAGACCTTGCACCAGGGGCAGATGTCCCAGGGCGTCGCCTGCCATGACCGCCTTTCGATAGGCGCTCGCCGGCGCCGTCCCGATCTTGTCGTGACTGGTCAAGAGCGCCATGCCGTTGCGCTTCGAGCCCTCGCGCAGGCCGGCTGCCGGCGACATGGCCTCGATCTCACGGTCCAGATCGAAGAGTGCCGCGACGTCATCGGCCTGGCGGTGTGCTTGCGTGATGAAATAGCGATCGAAGACCAGCCAGCGATCCTGCAGCTGGTGTTCCAGCAGGGCGTACAGCCCGGCCTCGCCGCGGACATGCCCTTCTGCCAACAAGGTCTCCAAGCCTTGCGAGAAGGCGAAACCGCCGCTGGGAAAACCGCTGTCGGCCAGCTGGGCGAGCGTCAAGAGTGCGAGAGGATCGGCCTCAGTCATCGCCGTCCACCACCCGGCAAATGCCATCGGCGAGCTGCTGTTCAAGACGGGCCAGGTAGGTCTCTTCCGGCCCCTCGAGCGCCACCAGCAGATCACCGCTATCGAAGCGCACGCGCCAGTGCAGATTGCCGGCGTGATAGCCAAGTTCCAGGGCGGCCGCCGCATCGCGTGGCTGCAGCCGTAACCAGCGCTCTTCGCTCACCCGCACGACCAGCGCCCAGTCCTGCTCCAAGACCAGCACCGCGCCGTTGAAGAGTTTCGAGCTGCGCGGCAGAGCGATCGCGCAGTCGCGGCCGCGGGCGCTGGTCACGCGCATACGTCGGCGCGCCAGGTCGGCCGGGTCTAGGGTGACGCTGTCGACGGCGTCGTGATGCTCCAGCCGATGCAGGGCCTCATGCAGGTCGGGCTCGCTCGCAGCGCCCAGTATCTCCGTCAGCAAGAGTCCCTCCCCCGCCTCTGTCGTGGCATCCGTCATGCAAAACCTCCAAAGCTTCCAGAGGGATAGAGAGCCTTTCCCGAGGCGTCTCCGTCAAGCTGGAGGTGCAGCACCCGTCTCGTCGGAGCTTGGCATCTGCAGAAACTCATGCGTCATCCCTCCTGCCGCGGGCAGCCTGAGGTGCGGGTGCCTTCCCAACGCCTTTGGGGCGATAGCTCAAAAGCTCATTGGCATTGATGATGGCCATGGCGATCTCGTCCATGGAGACACGTTTGGACATGGCTTGAGCACGGATCGATTCATAGGCCTCTTCCTCGATAAGCCCCTGATTCTTCATGAGGATTGCCTTTGCCTTATTGATCTTGCGGATCCCGGCCAAGCGCTTCTCCAGCTTGGTATTCTTGGCCTCGGCCTCGCGCTGCTGCTGCCAGATCGCACGCGCGATCACCAGGTTGCTCAACAACCCGAAGGGCCGGATCGGCTTGCCGACGGAGGCCACAGCCCCGCTCTCCAAGACCAGCTGTAAGGTCGAGGGATCTTCGTAGTCGACGAGCGCCAGCAGGGTCGGCGGGTTCGCCCCCCAAGAGCGCCTTAGCTTCAAGAAGCGATGACGTTCCTCGTGCGACATCGCGAAGAAGAGGACGTCGACCGCCTGATCGAGGCTGTCCGGCGGCGGCCAGGCGACACGCACCTCGCAGCCGATCCGATTGAGGTGCTGGATCAGGCTGTCGCGTTCTCGGTCCGGGCGATGCACCACACAGACCTTGAGCCCGCGAAGCTGGTTCAGGATAGACGACGACACGACTGCCCCTAACCCCTATTGAAGCAAGGCGCGGTCGCCGGCTGTCCGATGCGCTTGGCCGTGCTGTGTCGGCTACCGCAGTGCACCGGCTCGCTCCCCTTCTCTAGGAACCAGCGACCACTGGTCAATCCGCGGAGTCACCAGGTAGGGATCCGGCGCAACCGCCGTCTTGCTCTCCTGCAGGATCTCGAAATTGCCGGCGCTATCGACCCGACCCAGCCGTGGCCAGAGATGGGTGTGATTGTTCTCCGGATCGATGCGCACCGGCCCCTGCGGCGCCTCGAAACCCTGGCCCTTCAAACCACGGACCAGGGCCTCGAAGCTGCCCTGTTCGGCCAATCCCAGAGCCTTGGCAAAGAGGTAGACCTGAAAGTAGGCGGCCTCTGCACAGTGATTGACCGGAGACTCCTCGCCGTAGCGCGCGCGATAGGCGGCAACGAAGGCTCTGTTCTTCTCGGTCTTGAGGCTGGCGAAGTAGGGTGCCGCCGTGATGTGGCCTTCGGCGGAGTCCCGCCCCATGGCCTGCACCTCGGCTTCCGAGGTGGTCAGGCTGGCGATCGGCATGCGTGCGGGATCCAGGCCGGTCGCGCGATAGGCCCGATAAAGCGCTGCCGTCGACTGACCCACGACCGTGGAGAAGATGACATCCGGCTGCTTGTCGCCGACCTCTGCCAGGACAGACGCAAAGTCGGCCTGTCCGCTTCGCAGAGGAAAATAGCGCTCCAGCACCACCTCGCCGCCGACCTGCTGCAGCATGGAGCGCATGATGCGGTTGGATTCATAGGGGTAGATGTAGTCGGAGCCGATGAAGGCGAAGCGATTGCCGTGCCGTTCCAGCAGATAGCGGCAGAGCTGCGCGCTGTTCTGGTTCGGGGCAGCGCCGGTATAGATCACGTGATTGGAGTATTCGAAGCCCTCGTAAAGCGTCGGATAGAACAGCAGTGCCCTATGCTGCTCGACCACCGGCAAGATCGCCTTGCGCGAGCTGGACATGTAGCAGCCGAAGAGCACCGAGATATCCTCCTCGGCGACCAGCATCTCCGCCAGCTGCCCGAAACGCGCCGGATCGGAGCGCGGATCGTGAACCACGGCCTCGAGCGGTCGCCCGTCAATACCGCCGGCCGCATTGATCTCCTCGATTGCCAAGAGGGTCGCGTTGCGTTGCGCGCGCTCGATGAGCGCTGTCACCCCGGTTTCGGAGAAGAGCACGCCAACCCGTAGCGGTTCCGAACTTGCCATCATTTCGTCAGCCGAAAATAGAGTTGAGGGAGACGGTCGGGCAGGTGGCCCAGGCGATCCAGGGTCAGGCTGTTGGCGCGACCGAAGATGCGCGCCAGGGCGGAATCGGCGCCGGACTCGAGCCCGACGCAGAAGCAGTCGATGCCTTGCAGTGCCAAGCCTTGAACGGCCTGGCGGGCGTCTTCGGTGAGATAGCGCTGGTCTTCGACATCAATGTCAGAGGGCTCGCCATCGGTCACCAGCAACAGCAGCTTGCGGTGGGTGTTCTGCTTGTCGAGGAAGCTGCCGGCGTGGCGCATCGCAGCACCGAGGCGCGTCGAGAGACCGCTCTCCAGGCCGGCCAAGGCTCGATGCGCAGCCTCGTCGTAGTTTTGATCGAAATCCTTCAGCCGTCGATAACGCACCTCTTCGCGTCCGTTCGACGAGAAGGCATGCAGCGCGAAGGGGTCGGAAAGCCCATCCATGGCATGTGCCAGCAGGGCGGCAGCCTCCTTCTCGACCTGCAGCACGCTTTGCGTGGAGCCCTGGACCCGGTCCTCCGTCGACTGACTGGCATCGAGCAGCAGCAGGATGGAGAGGTCGCGCTGGCGCCGCTCGGTCAGCATGTAGAGGCCGGGATCGGGTTCGCGACCCTGACGCCGATCGATCTCGGCGGCAATGCAGGCATCCAGGTCCAGCTGCTCGCCCTCGGGCTGGCGCTTCACGCGGATCGGACGGCTGACCTTGGCTGCCTTGACGAGAGAATCGATGCGCTGAACCACATCGCGACGCCGTTGCAGGACCAGCTTCACCCAGTCGCCGGGCCCCGGCGTCTGCGGCCATTCCCAGATAGTGACGAACTGCGGGCGCTGTCGCCCGGCCGCATAGTCCCACTCCGGCAGACGTGCGACCGGGATCCCG
This sequence comes from Kiloniellales bacterium, assembly GCA_040219175.1. Taxonomy (GTDB): domain Bacteria; phylum Pseudomonadota; class Alphaproteobacteria; order Kiloniellales; family JACOMY01; genus JACOMY01. Next base: position 4,727 of record JAVJSY010000007.1, on the reverse strand, counting down.
GTCTCCTCCGGCAAAGCCTCGGGGTTTACTCTTTGCGGCTGTCCCTGGCTGTCGTCGGGCGCCTTCTTCTGCTGCTGGGCATCGGCCTCCTCGCCTTGCTCCAGCCGCAGAGACTCCACCACCTCCTGCAGACTTTCCAAGGCTTCGGCATCCGCCCCGTCATGATCCCACAGCCCCAGGTTGTCGTCCCGATAGGCCGGCTCGACGACGAAGGTGCGCGCATTGAACTGAATGCGCATCTGGCCCAGGTCGTTGCCCAGCAGGTTGCCGATGCGTCGGCTGGTGGCAGGATCGCTCAAGTCCGCACGCCGATCGAAGAAGAGCGCGCGCGCCTTGCTGATCCAGGCATCCTCATCTTCGTAGTCGGGATCGATCAGAGCCCTGGCCAGCCGCGGCAGCAGCAACTCAGCGGTCAGACTGGTCCCCGCGCGGGCCTGGTGATAGGGCTGCCAAAGGCGCCGGAGGCCCGGCAGTTCCGCCATGGCCAACTGCTCGACCCGAGCGTCTTCGATCAGAGAGACCAGCGCGATCTGCATCGGCTTCAGGCTGCCAAGATCGAAGCGGCCGCGTCCGAAGCGCAGGTGTGCCGCGACATGCGCCAGGGAGGCACGGTAGAGCGCCTCTGCCGCCCCGCCCCTGACGCCTGGATAGGAGGGCGGAACGCGCAGGAAGTTGCCGTCGAAACTGGCCCGCCGCGGGCTTAAGCCACTGGCCAGAAGACCATGCTCGCGCACCACCATCTCTTGCCCCCAAAGCGCGGTGGCAAAGCTGCGCAGGCGATACTCCCGGTCGGCGAAAAGGGCATCGCCGGTCTCGCGGATCAGGGTCCGCTCGGCGATGGGATCGGCGAAAGAGAAGAACTGGTAGCGCTTCTGTGCATCCCCGCCGCCGACACGCAGACCGGTCGCCAGCCAGGACTCAAGCCCGCCCAGGTCCAACCGCCGCAGCAGCATCTCCATCCGCTCCAGGATGGCGGTGGCTGACTCCGGGGCCTGCTCTGCAGTCTCGGCCATCGCGCGGCTCCAGCCCGCGAAGGCGTCGGGATCGCGCAGACGATTGGCGGCAAAGGCACCGGCAGAGCAGAGCAGGATGGCCGCCTGGCGCCCGGCGACAAAGGCCATGTCCTTGATCGCGCGCACGAAGTCGAAGGCGGCTTGCGGGGCGACCGCCTCGGCGATCGAGGGGCTATAGCGTTGATAGGAGACCAGGATGCCGCCGTACAGGCCGACCTTCTCCAGCTCGCGCCCCTGATGCAGCCAACGAGCCAGCAAAGGGCCGGGAAAGGCTTGGCGGGCTTGCGCGCTGACGCCATCCATCTCCGACCCCGGCACCGGGCGGCCGGCGCCGACCTCTACCAGCCGCAGGGGAGATGAAGGCTCGCTCCCGGCCATGACCCGCCCTTCAAGCGATGCAGCTGGCGATGGCTGCGTTGAGCGCGTCACGCAGATCGGGATCGTCGGTCAGGGGCAGAACCATGGTCGCATGACAGGCGGCCTGCAGGCTGACACCGCGACGGACCAGTTGGCCAGCATGGATCAGCATCCGGGTCGAGGCGCCCTCGTTCAGCCCATGGCCCTTCAGGTTCCGCGAGCGCTCGGCGATTCGCACCAGGCGGGCTGCTTCCTGGATCGGAACATCGGCCTCGTTGGCGACGATCGCGCATTCCAGCTCATGCTCGGGATAGCCGAAGTCCAGCGCGGCGAAGCGTTGCTTTGTGCTCTCCTTCAGGTCCTTCAGGACGGACTGATAGCCGGGGTTGTAGGAGATCACGAGCAGGAAGTCGGGGTGCGCCCGAACCACCTCGTTCTTCTTCTCCAGCGGCAGGATCCGCCGGTCGTCGGTTAGCGAGTGGATGACCACCGTGGTATCCTGCCGGGCCTCGACGATCTCATCCAGATAGCAGATACCGCCGTGACGCACCGCCAGGGTGAGCGGCCCGTCATGCCACTTCGTGCCCTCGGAATCCAAGAGGTAGCGGCCGACCAGGTCGGAGGCCGTCATATCCTCGTGGCAGGAAACAGTGACCAGCGGCTGGCTCAGCTTCCAGGCCATGTGCTCGACGAAGCGGGTCTTGCCGCAACCCGTCGGCCCCTTCAGCATGATCGGGAGCCGCGCGGCCCAAGAGGCCTCAAAGAGCGCGATCTCGTCGCCAAGCGGACGATAGAAGGGCTCTCTATCGATCAGATAGTCGTCCAGTGTCATGGCCTGTCCAACAACTCAGTTATGGAATGCGGCGAGCCGGCGACGAACCCGAGCGGGCGGTCGTCGGCTCACCTATTCTTAGGGCACTAGCGGTGCGTGCCGGTCTTCTGGTTGGGAATACCCTCGATCGGGCATTCGTCGGTGCCGACCGTCTCGCGGGTCATGGCCTCGACCATCTCGCGCGTCCCCTCAGGATCGGTGATCCACTTCTTGTAGAAGTCGTAGGGGCAGGCGGCGACGCCCTCGGCTTCCTCACCGGAGCCGATTTTGCCGGTGTAACCGCGGTGCAGCAGCTTGAAGAGGTGGTTCTGCGACTGACCGTTACGCCGAGCGTCGCGGATCAGAGAGGTCGAGAGCTGCGCATACTGGATGCCGTGCTCCTCCTCGCCGCATTCGCCCAGTGTGCGGCCGTCGAAACCGACGATGGCCGAGTGTCCGAAGTAGGAATAGACCCCGTCGAAGCCGGCAGCATTGGCAACGGCCACATAGACATTGTTGGCCCAGGCCATCGCCTTGGAGATCATGATCTGCTGCTCTTTGGCCGGATACATGTATCCCTGGCAACGCACGATCAGCTCCGCCCCCTTCATGGCGCAGTCCCGCCAGATCTCCGGGTAGTTACCATCGTCGCAGATAATCAGGCTGATCTTGAGCCCCTTGGGCCCCTCGGACACATAGGTGCAGTTGCCGGGATACCAGCCCTCGATCGGGACCCAGGGCATGATTTTACGATACTTCTGAACGATCTCGCCCTCGTCGTTCATCAAGATCAGGGTGTTGTAGGGGGCCTTGTCGGGATGCTCCTCATGACGCTCGCCGGTCAGCGAGAAGACGCCCCAGGTCTTGGTCTTGCGGCAGGCGGCGGCGAAGATCTCGGTCTCCTCGCCAGGGCAAGAGGAGGCCGTCTCATACATCTCCTTCTTGTCGTACATGATGCCGTGGGTCGAGTACTCCGGGAAGATCACCAGGTCCATGCCCGGCAGGCCGATCTTCATCCCCTCGATCATCTCGCCGATCTTCTTGGCATTGGCCAAGACCTCGTCGCGGGTGTGCAGGCGCGGCATCTTATAGTTCACGACGGCAACGCCGACGGTATCGTTACTGCTAGAGATATCTCCGTGAAGCATCTGGCTTCTCCTCGTTTGCAAGGCACCGGGGCAAGGCGCCGGGGACCGCCGCCAGCTGCACGCACAAGCAAATGCACGCAGCGGTCAAACGGCCGATGGATTTCGCGACAGCAAGGTCGCGAAGGTTTGGGAGGCTTTGTCGTTAACGAGCGTCGCCTGCAGACCAATGGCACGAAACCCTTGGGGGTTCCGCGGCAAGCCGGAGCCGCTCTGACTACGGAGGCATCGTTGCCCTGTTCGCCGCGGCTTTCACAGCCGACCATGAGCAGCGAACGAGAGGATGTTATCCAGCTTGGGCAAGGCCGTCAATTGCTGCACGCGGCTTTTGGCGCAGCATATGAGTTGGACGGACTCTGTAGCGCTGGAAATGATCGGTTTTGGAAGGTATTTGAAGAGGGGGTTATCTTGGGAAGCCAGAGATGGAACCGGCACAGGTGCGTCAGGGAATCCGAGTGGTTCGCTTTGAGGAGCCACTTTGTCATCAAGAAAATCTGGGGAGCTTAATGAGTTAGAGGCGGTAAAAAAGTTGAACGTTAGGGAATAGATCTTCCTATCCTGGAAGGAAATCTCTCCTTCTATTCTACACATGATGCGTCTCTCTCCATAAGCATGCTTAGCTCTTCAGTTTCTCCTATGAATTGAGCGAGTGACAACAACGCTTCTGGTTTTGTCATGCCTGACTGTACAGCTTCAGAGTATAATAAATAGATAAGCAATCTATCCAAACCGGTAGGTGAACTGGGAGTCAACTCATTATCAAACATAGTGCAGATTGCACCAGATTGATCATTAAACAATCCAAATCCTTGGTACATTTCTTCATACAAGCACCGCAAATTCTTCCCTTTATTTTCTGAATATTGCACTAAAACCAAAGTAAATCCAATGCTACTTGAAAGATCTATGATATTGTTGATCGGTTTAGCATTCTTAGGATGACCGCCGATAACAACAAATCCAGCACAATCTGGCTCTGCATCAACCTTCATATCAGCACGAAGTTGATTGATATAATAACTATCATTCCCAAACACAATTTCGCGCTGTTCCTCATTTATGCTTCTAAGAAAATACCCTAACGGATCTTCATCCACAACAATTATAAAATTCGCAAATCCTTTTCCAGTAACGACCGGAACACCAGATAAAACGCTCAGCTCATTGAAAATACTGATCACCTCATCAATTACTTCACTTCCATCACGCCCTGACAATGTAGCTCTTATTTCTGTATCCCAGCGATGTATTTTAGAGTTATCGTAATTGCTCAGGGTGTTGGTCAGGTAGCGAAGAGGGACTTGCCGTCGAGCGCCTTTGAGAGGGCCTGATGGGGCGTAAATCCCTGCAGTCGACCGGTTCCGATGACGGATCGGATGAGGGCATGGGTATCGGCACCCC
>JAVJSY010000006.1:0-2742 GCA_040219175.1 Kiloniellales bacterium | reverse complement strand
CAACACCATCCTCGGCAACACTTTCTCCAATGTCCTGAGCGGGCTTTCGGGCGACGACATCCTGAACGGCAACGAGGGCAGCGACACCGGTGTCGGCGGTTCGGGCAATGATACCTTCGTCGTCGATACCGCGACCGATGTCGTGCAAGAGTTCGCCGGCGAGGGCACCGACCTGGTGCGTGCCGAGACCGACTACACCCTGCCCACCGGCTCTGCCAGCGCCTTTATCGAGACTCTTCGCATGCAGCAGGGCTTCGGCAACATCGACGGGACCGGCAACAGCCTGGACAACACGGTGCTGGGCAACACCGGCGACAACCGCCTGGCCGGCAACCAGGGCGTCGACCATATCATCGGCGGTGACGGTGACGACACGCTCTTCGGCGGTGCCGGCGGCGATCGCATGGATGGCGACAGCGGTGCCGACACCCTCGCCATCGGCCAGGATGACGCCGCCTTCGGTGGAGCGGGAGCGGACGAATTCCGCTTCAATGGGGCCAATCTGGGCTTTGGCGGCTCCGGCGGCCCGGTCATCCGCGACTTCGACGGCGAGCTGGTCAATGGCGCCAACGGCGAGGACAAGCTGGTCTACGCGACCGGCCTGGAAGTCGGCAGTTTCGCCTACATTGGCGGGGCCGCCTTCTCCGGTGGTGGCAACTCGGAGGCCCGCTTTGCCGGCAACCGCCAGATCCAGGTCGACGAAGACGGCGATGGCAACGTCGATCAGGCCTTCCTGGTCGATGGGGTCAGCAACGCCGGGCTCCTGACCTCTACGGACTTCGTCTGGCTCTAGAGAGCAGATCGCATTGAGGTGGGCTCACGAAAATGCGAGACTCCGCTCTCTGTTGCAAAGCTGTAGAGCAGGATTGGGACGACACGTCGTTTCGATATGACGTCATCCTGCTCTAGTCGACGATCAGGGGCGGGCAGCGGCCCGACGACAGCGGGTCGATGCCTGCCTGCACCGACATTAGGAGTGTCGCAGCGCAAGCAGAAGCATTGCCTTTTCGTTTAGTCCACTAGACCCTAGTCCAAACGAGATGAACGGAGGATGTAGAGATGGCAGTTATCTTCGGAACCACCGGTCCCGATGTCTTGACCGGATCGGACGTAGCGGACCTCATTGACGGTCTTTCTGGAGACGACACGCTCTATGGTCTCTCGGGCTCCGACATTATGCTCGGGCGCAGCGGCTTCGATACGCTCTACGGCGGTGATGGCAACGACTCTCTGAGCGGCGGCGATGGGAGCGACAGCCTGACAGGTGCATCCGGCGATGACGAACTTATCGGCGGAGATGCATCGGATCAGCTCTACGGTGGCTATGGCGACGATACCCAGTACGGCGGCCTTGGCACCGATGAGCTGGTCGGCGATGCCGGCGACGACGTCCTGTTCGGTGGGTCGGGCAGTGACTATGGCGGCGGTTTCTCTGGAAACGATACGGTCTTCCTGGGATCCGGCGGAGAATTCTTCTTCGACGCCGGCTCGGGCGACGACACGCTCTACGGCGGTTTCGGCATCGATGACTATCTAACCGGTGGGTTTGGCAACGACAGCGTCTTCGGCGGTCCGGGCGGCGAGTTCATGGTCAGCGGCGCCGGCGGCGACGATGCGGTCTATGGCGGCGATGGCGACGACGGCTATGTATCGGGCGGTGCCGGTGACGACCGCGTGTTCGGCGACTCGGGGAATGATGATGCGGCAGGCAGCGTCGGCAACGACACGGTGAGCGGTGGCTCGGGCGTAGACGCTGTTTTCGGCGGCAGCGGTGACGATATCCTACCTGTCGATCCTGGCGATTTCGTTCTGGGCAACTCCGCCCTTGAGACCTTCGTCGGCGGCAGCGGAACCGACACCCTCTCGGTCCACTTCCAGGCAACTTTCCAGGCCCTATCGATCTTTTCGTCCGGCGTCGACGTCACCTTGCTGCGCGGCACCACGGCCAGCGACAGCTTCTCCAGCCGCACGGGCTTCGACTCCGTCGTCGGTTTGGACGGGGACGACATCATCAAAGGTGTCGCCGTCACCGACCGCATCTTCGGAGGCAACGACAACGACATCCTCTCCGGTAACTCCGGCGTCGACCTCCTCAATGGCGGCAATGGGAGTGACTCCCTCTTCGGCGGCTCCTCCACCGATCTGCTCTATGGTGGTGCCGGCGGCGACGACCTACGCGGCGAGGATGGCGCCGACTTCCTCTTCGCCAACAGCGGGGCCGATCAGGTCCGCGGACAGAGCGGCGACGACCTGGTCTATGGCGGGGATGGCAACGACATACTCTTTGGCGGCGCGCAGGACGATCAGCTGACCGGCGATACCGGCCGTGATCGCATGGTCGGCGGTACCGGATCGGACACCCTGTTCGGCGGCCTGCAGAACGATCGGCTGAACGGTGCCAGTGGCGCCGATACGGCCTTCGGTGGACGAAGCAACGATACCTTCATCATCGATACGAGCGCCGACCTGGTGCGCGAGACCGCAACCGGCGGACCGGAGGACGTCCTGCGCTCCAACGCGGCCGACTTCACCTTGACCAGCGGGGCCTTCGGCTTCGTCGAGCGCATGGGCGCTAACGTTAACATCGGCGATGCGGACCTCGGCGGCAGCCAGATCGGCAACACCATCCTCGGCAACACTTTCTCCAATGTCCTGAGCGGGCTTTCGGGCGACGACATCCTGAACGGCAACGAGGGCAGCGACACCGGTGTCGGCGGTTCGGGCAATGATACCTTCGTCGTC
>JAVJSY010000005.1:0-144601 GCA_040219175.1 Kiloniellales bacterium | reverse complement strand
AGTTTGATCGACCGTCGTCTCAACGACCGCGCTTCCTGCCTTGCCCGTTAAGGCTTGAAACCGATAGCTTCCTCGGAAGCCACAAATCAACGCGCCTGCATCTTGAAAAGGCGATCATGAGAGTGGCCCGATCCGAACGCTTGGGATCCAAGCGTTCGGTGATTCGGACCACTAACTGGTTGCACCAGTAGAATCGCAGAATGCTGGTCGCCGACGAGAGGTCTAGGAGGCGGACTGACAGCATTGCGCTCTGCCGGCAGTTTCGGCAGCCTGACACCCAAGCGAGCCAAGAAACCAGGATCCAGCGCTGATGGCACGGGGGCAACCCAAGGCGCTCTACCTCTTGTTCATGACCGAGCTGTGGGAGCGTTTTGGCTTCTTCACGCTGGTCTCCATCTTCGCCTTCTATCTGACCGACCGCTTGAACCTGCCCAGCGACCGCGCTTTCCTGATCTTCTCCACCTACATCTCCTTCGCCTATCTGGTGACCGTGGGTGGGGGGATACTGGCCGACAAGGCGCTGGGCTTCGGCCGGGCCATCCTCTTGGGGGCATTCCTGATCGCCTGTGGCTATCTCGTGCTGGGGCTGGCCGATCCCTCTTGGGTCTACTGGGCGATGGGCCTGCTGGCCGCCGGGAACGGGCTCTTCAAGGCCAATGTCGCTGCCCTGCTGGGGCGCTTCTACCAGGAGGACGACCCACGGCGCGGTCCCGGTTTCACGCTCTTCTACATGGGCATCAACATCGGCGTGCTGGCGGGTGCGCTCTTCGCCGGCATGATCGCCCAGGCCTACAGCTACGAAGCCGCCTTCATCGTCGCCGGCATGGGCAAGCTGATCGCCGTTGCGACCTATCTGGCCGGCCGCCGCTTGGTCTCGATGCACGACGGCCCGCCGCCTGGCCTGAAGCACCCGGCAAGGGCGCAAGGCCTGGCCGTGGTCGCCGTTCTGCTGTCGGCCGTCGTCGGCGCCCTGTTGCTGCGCAATCAGGCTTGGACGGCTTGGATCCTGGGCATCTTCGGGATCGTTATCGTCGCCACCTACCTGGTGGTCATTCTGCGTCAGGAAAGCGACGTCCGCCGGCGGCTCTTCGTGCATCTGGCGCTGCTGTTTTTCGCCATGATCTTCTGGGCGGTCTATCAGCAGTACACACTCTCGGTGCTGCTCTATGCGCAACAGGATGTCGACCGCAGCCTGTTCGGCTGGGTCTTGCCCTCCTCCTCGACCACCGCCTTGGGCGCCATGGCTTTGCTGCTGCTTTGGCCGCTTCTGACGCTGCTCTGGCCCTGGCTCTCCAAGCGCGGCTTTCACCTGGGCGACCTGGGCAAGCTGGCCTTGAGCCTGGTTGGCCTTGGCCTGGCCTATTTGCTGCTGGCCGTGGTGGTCGAGGTGACCGACGAAGACGGCAAGGCCTCGATGATCTGGATCGTCGGCTTCTACGGCTTCCTGGGCTTCGGCGAGATCCTGCTGGCGCCGCTCGGCCTGGCGCTGACGGCGCGCCTGGCACCGCAGCACCTCAGCGGCTATGCGGTCGGCATGTGGTCTTTTTCCTTCGCCGCCGCCGTCTACCTGGCCGGCGTGCTGGCCGTCCCACAGCAGATCTCGGGCGCAAGCGCTTTCGGCGGCTGGTTCCTGGCCTATGGGATTACCGGATTGGCCACGGCCCTGGTGCTTGTCGCCTTCTTGCCGCGCCTGTCGCGGGCCTTGGGCCACAAATAGAGGGATGAAGACCTATACCAAAGTGCGTTGTATGGAACGCAGCGCCGCTTGGCGTAACTCTCTCGTTCCGCCGTCGTGCTCTAGAAGAAGCCGGGCTGCAGGGGAGAGCTTGCCGTCAGCCCGCCGTCGACGACATAGACCTGGCCGGTGGCGAAGCCGGCATCGTCGGAGGCCAGCCAGCTGGCCATTGCCGCGATGTCGCTGCCTTTGCCGAAGCGCCCGATCGGATGGCGGCGCAGTGCATCGGCCTTGGCGACGGCCGGGTCTTGCGCCAGCTCGAAGGCGACGTCCGCCATCTCGGTCATGATCCAGCCGGGGGCGACCGCATTGCAGCGTATGCCTTCAGGGCCATGATCAGATGCAATTGCGCGCGTGAGGCCGTGCACGAAGGCCTTGGAGGCGTTGTAGAGCGCCATGGAGCCGTCGGCGACGCGCCCGCTGATCGAACCGGTGTTGACGATGCTGCCGCCGCCGCCGGCGATCATGATCGGCAGGAAGGCGCGGCAGCAGAGGAAGACGCCCTTGGCATTAACGCCCATCAGTGCGTCCCAGTCGGCATCGCTGCTGTCCTTGACGGTCTTCTCGATGCTGATGCCGGCGTTGTTGGCCAGAACATCGACGCCGCCGAGGAGGCTCTCGGCCCTCTTGGCGAAAGCATCGACCGCTGCACTCTGGGCGACATCCACCCGCTCGTAGGCCACGCTGGCCGGCAGGGCTGCCGGCCGCTCGCCACGGCCGCAGGTAACGACGCTTGCCCCGTCTTCCAGAAATCGCTCGACGATCGCCAGCCCGATGCCGCGACCGCCGCCGGTGACGACGGCGCGCTTGCCTTCAAGACGCCTGCTCATGACCGCTAAAGCCCCATCTGCTGCACTTGGGCGGTAAGACCGCCATCCAGGACCCAAAGCTGACCGCTGGCATAGCGCGCTTCGTCGCTGGCCAGCCAGCGCACCAGACCGGCGACATCGTCCGGCGTGCCATAGCGGCGCATGGGGTGAATGTCGCGCACCTTCTGCTTCAGGCTGTCGATGTCGCCGGAACTGCCGAAGAAGCTCTGCAGCATGGGCGTGTCGATGAAGCCCGGACAGATTGCATTGACGCGAATGTTCTCCGGTCCGTAGTCGCAGGCCATGGCACGGGTCAGGGCGTGCACTGCTCCCTTGGTCGCGCAGTAGGCGGCAAGCCCCGGATCGGCAATGAAGCCATCATACGAGCCGAAGTTGACGATGGAGCCGCCGCCGGCCTTGCGCAGCAGCGGCAGGTGCGCCTTGGAGACCAGAAAGGTGCCGGTGACGTTGATCGCAAAGATCCGGTTCCACTCGTCGAGGGTGGTGTCCTCGATGGTCTTCTCGATCTCGATGGCGGCCGCATTGACCAGGATGTCCAGGCGTCCGGCCTCGGCCTCGATCTCGGCTGCAAGCGCAAGGCTGGCAGCCTCGTCGGTGACATCCAGCTTGGCGTAGGAGACGCCGTCGGGCAGTTCGCCGCTGCCCTCGGCCAGGTCGGCGGCCCAGACCCGCGCTCCCTCGGCGGCAAAGCGTGCGGAAATCGCCGATCCGATGCCGCCGCGTCCGCCGGTTACCAATGCGATCCGTCCGTCCAAGCTAAGCTCTGACATGGTTCCGGTTCCTATCTCAAAGCCTTGGCGTAGGCGTCCAGCATCAGCCCGTGGAAGTGGTGCACGGCATGCTCGCTCTTGCCCGAGCCGGAGGGGTCGTTGACGATCCGGCCACTGTCGAAGGCCGGCGTGGACATGCCGCGCTGTACGCTTTCCACCAGATCGATGTCCTCGACCTGCAGGACCTCGCGCACATATTTGATGGCCTCCCACTCCTGCTCCGTCGGCTCGGCGGTCTCGAAATAGAAGTCATAGGTCTCCAGGGTCCGATCTTCGCTGAGCGGGGTCACGTGCATCACCAGAAAGTTGCCGCGGCCGGGATAGCGCATCAGGCAGGTGTTCGGCCAAAGCCACCAGACGGCGTGATCGTCGACCGTGGCGCCCTCGATGTCGTAGGCGGAGTTCGCGCCCTTCGCCGCCTTGGCCATGTGACTGGAGTAGAGGCCGTGCGTGGTGACCTTGTAGGTCTCCATATTCAGCAGGGTGCAGAAATCCTTGTGCGCAACGGGGCAGTGATAGCACTCCAGGAAGTTGTCGATGACGTTCTTCCAGTTGGAGCGGATGTCGAAGGTCAGGCGATGCGCCAGAGTGAGGTCCTCGACGTCGGGCGCAAAGGCCATGATCTCTTCGCCCAGCGCGCCGGACTGGCTGGCCAAGCTGTCGGCAGCGGGGTCCAGATTCACATAGACGAAGCCGCAGAAGGCCTCGGCCTGCACGCGGTCCAGGCAGATCTCCTTCTTGTCGAAGTCGACGAGATGCTGGGTGTTGGGCGCGGCCTTGAGCTGCCCCTGCAGATCATAGCTCCAGGCGTGATAGGGACAGACGATCAGTTTGGTGCGGCCATGCCCCTTCAAGAGCTCGTGGGCGCGATGCTTGCAGACGTTGTAGAAGGCCTGCAGCCCGCCGTCGCGATCGCGAACCACGACGATGGAGCGGCCCTGCACCTCGGTCACGATGTAGTCGCCCGGCCGGCGCAGCTTCTCCACATGGCAAACCCACTGCCAGGAGCGATAGAAGAGCGTCTCGCGCTCGATCGCCAAGAAGCGTGGGTCGGTATAGCTCTTGGCACCCAAGGACTTGGAGCGTGCGGGGTCGGGATCGAAACCCTGTCCGACCTCGGCGAGGTCGCGTGCGGTCAACATGGCGGTCATGGCGTCCTCCGTCTTCCAGTGCGCAAGCACACTATCCACTGCCTTGCCAAGTAGCCTCAGTAGATTTTCGCCAGCCTTCCGTAAAAATCCGCCATATGATCTATTCGCCCTGCATTACGGGCTCCGATCAACCAAGGAGGTCTAGCCAGTGAGCGTCTTCTCCTGCGAAACGGCCGTTCGGATCGCCTTGCTGGTCTTACCGAACTTCAATGCGCTGGCGGCGACCGCGCTGATCGATCCGCTTCGCGCCGCCAACTATCTGCGCGGACCCGAAGTCGAGCCTGCATCGCTCTACTCCTGGAGCAGCCTCACGCTAGGAGAGGGCGGCGGAGCGCAGACGGTGGCGGCGAGCAACGGCTTCAGCGTCGTCGCCACGCCGATTGCCGAGGCAGGCGAGACGGCCTTCGATGCCGTCTTCGTCTGTGCCAGCTGGGCGCCGGAGCGCTATCGCGATCCGACCCTCTATGCCTGGCTGCGTCGCCAGGCCGGCTTGGGTGCCGCCTTGGGCGGAATCGATACCGGTGCCTTCGTGTTGGGCTATGCCGGCTTGCTGGACGGCTATGCGGCGACCGTGCACTACGAGCACCTGGAAGCCTTCGAAGAGCTCTTTCCCAAGGTCAAGGTCAGCAACGCACTCTACGTCGTCGACCGCAACCGCTTGACCGGCTGCGGCGGCGTGGCCTCCGGCGATCTTGCGCTGAGCCTGGTGCGGCAGCGCTTCGGCGCCAGTCTGGCCAATGCCGTCTCGCGCTACATCTTTCACGACCGCCTGCGGCCTGCCGGCGAGGCGCAGGTCCCCTCCTTGCAGGAGCCCCTGGGCTACAGCCTGCCGGAGCGCCTGCGTCGTGCCTTGTCACTGATGGAGGCGCACCTGGAGGAACCTCTGCCGATCGGCGAGGTCGCCGAGACGGCCGGCCTCTCGCAACGCCAGCTGCTCCGCCTCTTTCGCGACTACACCGGCGTCTCGCCGCTACGCTACTACCTGGACCGGCGCCTCGATCGGGCGCGCGGGATGGTGACGCAAACCGATCTCTCGGTGCTGGAAATCGCACTCGCCTGCGGCTTCTCCAACCCGGAGTACATGACGCGCTGCTACCGCCAGCGCTTTTCGCTGACGCCCAGCGATGACCGTGTCCTGGGTCGCGTCCCCTACCACTTCCGCAGCTTTCCGACCTACGCCTGGCGCAGGCCGGCAGGCAAAAAGCCCTAACCCAGGCCTTTCACCTTGCGCTCGCGATAGCCGAGATAGAGGCCGCTGGCGGAGATTACCGCCGCGCCGAGCCAGACCCAGGCGTCGGGAATGTGATCGAAGACCAGATAGCCCAGCAAAGCCACGGATATGATCTGGGCGTAGGTGAAGGGTGCCAGCACCGAAGCCGGCGCCAAACCATGCGCGACGATCAGCAGGTAGTGCCCCAGCGAGCCGAAGACACCGAGCAGACAGAAGAGCAGCAGGTCCCAGCCATGCGGTGTCTGCCACTCCAGAAAGGCAAAGGGAGTGGCTGTGATGGTGCCGACCACAGAGACGTAAACCAGCGAGGTGTAGGAGGAATCCTTTGCCGCAACCTGACGGGTCGCCAGGCTGTAGACGGCGATACACAGTGCGGCCGTACAGGAGAAGAGGACGGCCCAATGAAAGCCGGCAAAGCCAGGCCGCACGACGATCGTGGCGCCGAGGAATCCGGCCGAGATCGCAGACCAGCGCCGCCAGCCCACCTGTTCGCCCAGGATCGGGACGGAGAGCGCGCAGATCAGCAGCGGCGCGGTATAGAGGATGGCCGCGTTGGTCGCGAGCGGTAGATAGCTGAGGGCGATGAAGTTGGCCGCCGTCGAACCGACCAGCAGCAGGCCACGCAGGCTCTGCAAATAGGGGTGCTTCGTGCGGAAGACGGAGATGCCGTGGCGCGGCAGGGCGAAAGCCATGACAAAGATCAGGCCGCCCAGGTTGCGCACCCAGACCAGCTGGCCGACGGGATAGTCGACCACCAGCACCTTTGCGGTCGTGTCCAAAAGCGAGAAGCAGAAGACGCCGGCGATCAGCAGCAGGCAGCCGCGCACGCGGCCGGCCGAATCTTCCGTTGCGGTGAAGGTCATGGCCCGGACCATAGTTCAGATCGGCCCGAACCCGTCATGCAAGCCGCGACGGGGCCGCCTGCACTGCGCTCAGGTGTCGAGCGGGCGGCAGGCCGCTTCCAGATAGGCGCGATCCTCGCCCTCCAGTGCCGGACCCAGAGCCGCGAGAACGCGCGCGTGGTAGGCGTCCACCCAGGCGATCTCTTCGGCAGACAAGAGCGAAATCACGATCAGGGCGCGCTCCAGCGGCGCCAGAGTCAAGGTCTCGAAGGCCAGCATGGGGCGTTCCTCGCCGGCTTGTTTGGGGCTCTCGACCACCATGACCAGGTTCTCGATGCGGATGCCGTAGGCACCGGTCTTATAGTAGCCGGGCTCGTTCGAGACGATCATGCCGGGTTCCAAGGCCACACGGTTCGGCAGCTTGGAGATCCGCTGCGGCCCCTCATGGACCGAGAGAAAGCTGCCGACGCCATGCCCGGTGCCGTGGTCATAATCCAGGCCGGCTGCCCAGAGCGGGCGCCGCGCCAGGACATCGAGCTGCGAGCCGCTGGTGCCCGGCGGGAAACGAGCGGTCGCGAGCGCGATGTGGCCCTGCAGCACGCGGGTAAAGCGCTCGCGCTCCTCGGCACCCGGCGTGCCGATCACCAGGGTGCGGGTGACGTCGGTCGTTCCGTCCAGATACTGCCCGCCGGAATCCAGCACCATCAACTCGCCGGCGCGCATCGTCCGGTCGCTCTCGGGCGTCACGCGATAGTGGACGATGGCGCCATTCGGACCGGAGCCGGCAATGGTGTCGAAGGAGAGGTCGCGGATGTGATTGTTCTGGCGGCGGAGGCTTTCCAGGTGGTCGCTGCAGGCCAACTCCGACACGGCGCCCGCGGCGCTCTCGCGATGAAACCAGGCGAGGAAGCGGGTGAGTGCCGCACCGTCGCGCTGGTGAGCATTGCGCGCGCCCTGCTGCTCGACCGCGTTCTTGGCCGCCTTGGGTGCCTGGCAAGGGTCCTCGCCTTCCACCAAGGCGGCGCCGGCGCTCTCCAGCCTTGCGGCGATCCAGGCCGGGATGCTGGCCGGTTCCAGCAGAACCTCAGATCCGCCAAGCCCGTCAAGCACTGCGCCGAGGGTCTCCGGCGGCCGGACCTCAACGCCGCCGTCGAGCGCCTCGCGCAGCGCCGGCGAGAGTTTTTCCTCCTGGACGAACCAGTCGACATCGCCCGACTGCTTCAGGATCGCAAATGAGAGGACGAAGGGCGTGCGCGCCACATCCTCGCCGCGGACGTTCAAGAGCCAGGCGATCGAGTCCGGGAGGCTCAGCACCGCAGCCGCAACGCCACGCCGTACCAGGTCCACCGCCAGACGGCGCCGCTTGGAAAGGCTGTCCTCGCCGGCAAACTCCAGCGGATGCGGCTGCGCGGTCCCGCAGGGCGGGCTGGGGCGATCCACCCACACGCGGTCCAGCGGATTGTCCGCCAGCGCCAGAAGGCGCGCCCCGCAACGCGCGGCCAGTGCCTCCAGGCGGCGGCGTTCGGTCAGGCTGTGCAGCCAGGGATCGAAGCCCAGCACTTGGCCTTCGCCAAGGGCAGACTCGAGATAGCGCTCGGCGGAGTGTTCGGGAATCTGCAGGATCTCGTAGAGCGTCTCGGCCGTCTCTTGGGCGGCCTGCAGGCTGTAGCGACCATCGACGAAGAGGGCTGCCTTCTCGGTCAAAACGACGGCCTGTCCGGCGGAACCGGAAAACCCCGTAAGCCATTGCAGGCGCTCGGCACTCGGCGGCACATATTCGCCCCGATGCTCGTCGCCGCGCGGCACCAGAAAGGCGTCGACTCCGGCAATTCTAAGGGCGTCGCGAAGGGCGTTTAGGCGGCCGCTCTGGGCCGAGAAATCAAGAGGCATGGCCAGCAGGCTAACCGCCGCGGCAACACCGTGGCAAGCCCTTGGAAAACAAGGGCCTAGAGATATGTCCGCATTGCATTTCAGCGGTGCGGCAAGCCCTCTTCTCGCGGGGCTTAGAGAGGCCTATCTCGGCCTGATCACAGCGGCGGCAAGAGGACCTCCGCTAAACCCTGGCGAGAAGCCGCGTAGATAGGAGTTGAGAGAGATGACCGGCGTTTTGAAGTCGGATCTGCTGTTGAGCACCGGAGATACGCCCAAGACCGCACGTTCGTTCGCAGTCGAGGCTGTTAATGCACGTGGTGTGACACGGACGGAAGAGGCCAAGAAGGGCCTGCTCTCGAAGCTTGTTTCCAGTCTTCGTGCTGCACGCGCCCGTAGGGCTACCCTGACGCAGCTGTCGCGGCTGGACGATGCCGCGCTTCGCGACATCGGCCTGGAGCCCGGCACCTTGGTCGAGACGGTAGAGGCCACCATGGAGAAGCGGAATGCTTCCTACCAGCGTGACAATCACGGCGCGCTCAGCAATGCAGGCCATGCCGTCCGCAGGGGTTTCAGCGCCCTGGACAACCTGCAGCGCCTGAACGACCGTCTGCTCTCCGACGTTGGCATTTCCCGTGCCGACCTCGAGAGCAACATCGTCGACCAGCGCGTTGCCGTCGCCAATCACAACCGCGCCTTCTTCCGCGCGGCCTAACGGCAGACAACAGACAGAGGTGATCTGCTGACCAGACCGGCAGCAGATCACCGAAGAAAACGAAAACAGGTGGCCGTGCAGCGATGCGCGTGCCACCTGTTTTCATTTTACCGACTTTCTCAATCCTTGATTGAAGCCTAATACCCCGCCGTCAGTGCACCGGCCCGACGCGGGTCGGAGGCGCCCAGACGGAAGCCCGTCGCCGGGTCGATCATCACCGATTGGGCCGAGCCCATCGCGCTCTTCAACGCGATGTCATGACCCATAGCGGCGAGCAGGCGCAGCGTGTCGGGGCTCAGCCCCTCTTCGACCCGCAGCTCGTCGGGCAGCCACTGGTGATGGATACGCGAGGCCGCGGTGGCTTCGGCCACGTTCAGGCCGTGGTCGATCACGTTCATGATGACCTGCAGCACCGTGGTGATGATACGGCTGCCGCCAGGGCTGCCGGTCACCAGGAAGGGCTTGCCGTCCTTCATCACGATGGTCGGGCTCATCGACGACAGCGGCCGCTTGCCGGCTTCCACCGCATTGGCCGCCCCACCGATCAGGCCATAGGCGTTGGGCACGCCCGGCTTGGCCGAGAAGTCGTCCATCTCGTTGTTCAGCAGGATGCCGGTACCCTCCGCCACCAGGCCGGAACCGTAGGAGAAGTTGATGGTGTAGGTGTTGGAGACGGCATTGCCGTCCTTGTCGATGATCGAGAAGTGGGTGGTCTCGTTGCTCTCGTAGGGCTGCGGTGCGCCCTCGCGAATGCCGCTGGAGGGCGTCGCCTCGAAGCGGCTGATCTGACGGCGAAGCTCGGCCGCATAGTCCTTGTGGGTAATGCCGGCCAGCGGCACCTCGACGAAATCGCTGTCGCCCAGATAGGTGCTGCGATCGGCATAGGCACGCTTCATCGCCTCGGCCATCAGATGGATGGTGTCGGCCGAGTTCAGGCCAAGGAAGCCGATCGGATAGGCCTCCAGGATGTTCAGGATCTGCACGATGTGGGCGCCGCCGGAGGAGGGCGGCGGCATCGAGAGAACCTCATAGCCACGGTAGTTGCCCTTCACCGGCTCACGCACCTTGGCGACATAGTTTCCAAGGTCTTCGACCGTCATGCTGCCCCCGGCCGCCTGCACGGCAGCCGCGATCTTCTCGGCCGTCGGACCCTTGTAGAAGCCATCGGCGCCCTGCTCGGCAATCAAGGCCAGGCTTGCCGCCAGATCGGCCTGCACCAGGGTTTCGCCGGACTGGTAGGGACTGCCGTCCGGTTTGAAGAAGATGGCAGCAGAGCTGGGCCAGGCCTTGAGGCGGCTTTCCAGTCGCTGCAACGAATCGGCCAGATCGGGCGTCACGGTCAAGCCCTTGGCAAGCGCGATGGCCGGCTGGACCGCTTCTGCCAGGCTCATCGTGCCATAGCGCTCGAGTGCCAGTTCCATGCCGGCGACGGTACCCGGCACACCGACCGCATGCCCATGGAAGCGCGAGAGCTTGCTTACGGCATTGCCATCGGCGTCGAGGTACATGTCGCGGTGCGCGGCCGCCGGGGCCATCTCGCGATAGTCGATGGCGACGGTCTCGCCGCTCTTGGCGTCATGCACCAGCATGAAGCCGCCACCACCCAGGTTGCCGGCCCGCGGCAGGGTGACCGCCAGGGCGAAGGCAACCGCCACGCCGGCATCGACGGCATTGCCGCCCTGCTCGAGCACGGCAACGCCGATCTCGGTCGCCAGCGCCTCCTGCGAGGCCACCATGCCGTGCTCCGCCCAGACCGGATGCATCCGGTCCATGGAGGAGTAGATGGCCGCTTCTTGCGCCTTGGCCGTTGGCAGAGCAGCCAGGCTGGGCGCCAGCGCCAAAGCGGCAACAGCTGTGACAGATAACGACTTTTGGAAGAGCCCCATTGTTTCGCTCCCTGTTTTGATTGAAGAGAAAGCTTGCGCGCTGTCTGCCTGTTGGTAAAGAGGCAAGTCCGCGTCGTCTCGCCTGCTGCGGCTCGCCGCGGTCTCTGCCACAAGATCTCTTCCATCGGCCGCACGACAAAGAAAAGAGCAGACGCCATGTCGATACCGATCCTGCCGGGCATCGGCCCGCTTGTGGAGCGCTATGACGGCTTCGTCCTGGATCTCTGGGGCGTGATCCATGACGGCCGTACCATCTTTCCCTGGGTCAACGACACCCTGGCCCGTCTCCGCAGTGCCGAAAAGCGCGTGGTTTTGCTGTCGAACGCACCGCGGCGTGTTGCGGTGACCGAAGAGCGCAATCGCGGCCTCGGTCTCGACGACAGCCTGATCGACGGGCTGATGACCTCCGGCGAGGCCACATGGCAGCACCTCTCCAGCCGACCGGATGCCTTCTATCGCGGCCTTGGCCGGCGCTGTCTGCACATCGGCGGTGCCCGCGATATCTCTGCGCGAGACGGTCTGGATTTCGACTTCGTCACCGACGTCGAAGCCGCTGACTTTATCTTCAACACTGGCTCGGCACACGAGGACGGCAGCTCGCCGATCGACGAGCAACCTTTGGCCCGTGCGGTCGCGCGCGGCTTACCGATGGTCTGTGCCAATCCCGACAAGGTCGTGGTGGTGGCCGGCAAGCGGCAAGAGTGCGCTGGCGCCATTGCAGAGCGCTATGAGCGGCTGGGCGGCCAGGTCAAATACCATGGCAAGCCGCACGCCGCGATCTACGAGCCGGTCATGGAGCTGCTCAAGGTGCCCAGGAAACGCTGCCTGGCAATCGGCGACTCCATGGCGACCGACATTCGCGGCGCTGCCAATGCCGGGATCGATGCCCTCTTCGTCGTCGATGGCATCCACCGCGAGGAACTGGACCCGGACGACAGCGGTGCGATCGATTCCGCCGCGCTGGCAGGGCTCGCCGAAGACTTTGGCTTGGCGCCGCAGGCGGCCGTGCACCGCTTCGTCTGGTAGGCCCGCGGTACAAGCCCAACCGGCTTCCTTGTCATTTGGCAAGGCCTCACCATTGCGTCACCGCGGTCTTTCGTGCCAGTGAAGGGGTGGGGCGCAGACGGCTAGCATGAGGAGTGACGCGCTTGGGCAAGTGGGTCATGATTGGTCTGGCGATCCTTCTGGCGATCGCCATTTCGTTGGTATGGCTGGGGACGGCCGCCTATCTGCTGGGCGATGTCTGGAACGTCGTCGACCCGGCGCGCTTTGCCTTACCGATGCGCGTTGGCGCACTGATCGCGGTCGCCGTGGTGCCGGTCATGGTGTGGCTGCTGGCCTCCAGCGTGTGGCGCAGCAACCGCTTCAATCAGATGCTGCGGCGCATCGAAGGCAAGGTGACTGCTGCCCAAGAGGCGCAAAAGGAGGCCCAAGAGGCACAGAAGGCCGCGCAGGAGCAGGATAGGCCGCAGCAGGCACAGCTTCAGGCAGAGATCGTTGCGCTCAAGGAGGCGACCGAGACGGCCACTCGCCAGATCGGCGAGGCAGCCGCGGCGGCCGAGATTAGGCGCAGCGAGCTGGTCGAGGTGGCCGAGCCCATGGCGGAGCTTGCCGGTCATCTGCACGGCGTCCTGGGCGACATGCGTGCCTTCGGCGAGCGGGTGGAGACGACGGAGGGCTCGCTGCGCGCGCTCGTCGGTCATGTCGCCTCACTGAAGGATGCGGCCGAACCGCTGATGCAGCTCGACGACCGCCTGACGAAGGAACAGCGCCGCCTCATGGAGGCGATCCGCCAGCTGACCGAGAGCGGCGAAGCGGCGGTCAGCAACCTGCAGCAACAAGCCCGCAGCCTGCGCGACGAGGCCGGCAGTCTGAAGATCGCGCCGCCGCGCCTGACCGACGCCCGCCAGGTCGAGGCCAAAGGCCTGCGCCGTGTCGATTTCCTGGCCGATGCGCGCGATGTGGTGGCACACCTGAACGACAAGGCAGTCGAGCTGAACAGCCTGATGAAGGTAGAGACCCCAGCGGAGGTTCGCGAGGCCTTGAAGGCGGGCGACTACGCTCTGCTGCTGCGCCGCCTGCCGCGCCTGAAAGATCGCTCGGGCCGGCGCGGACTGGTGCTGCACTACCGCCACGACAATAAGTTCAAGGCTGTTGCCGATCGCTTCATGGAGGGCTTCGAGGCGCTTCTGGAAGACAGCCGAGAGGCCGATCCGACCGGCGGCATGAGCGCGCTCTTCGTCACTTCCGACCTCGGACGCCTTTACCTCGTGCTGGCAGGCGAGACCGGCCGCGGCGAAGCGGGCCTGCTGGACTAGCGCATGGCAGCAGTCCTGCTTGAGGTCGTGCGGACGTGACCGCCTCCATGGCCCGCCCGCCACCGGAGGAGGATCCGACCGGTCAACACCTCTCCGCCTTCACCGTCCTGCGCCGCTTTCTGCCCTACGTTTGGCAGCGCGGACGACCGGACCTGAAGGCTCGCGTGGTTGCCGGCGGCGTGCTGCTGATCGTCGCCAAGGGCTTTCTCGTCTCCGTCCCGGCCTTGCTGGGTTCGGCCGTGGATGCGCTCTCGCCGAGCGAGAGTGCGGCCATCGTCATCCCCTTGGGACTGATACTGGCCTATGGCGCGGCACGCGTGCTGGCCATGGCGGGGACGGAGCTGCGCGATGCGCTCTTCGCCAAGGTGGCGCAGAATGCCATGCGCAGTCTGGCGCTGGGTGTCTTCCGCCACCTGCACCGCCTCTCCCTACGCTTCCACCTGGAACGCCAGACCGGCGGCATGACCCGCGCCATCGAGCGCGGCACCAAGTCGATCGAGCTGCTGCTCTTCTATGTCATCTTCTCGATCCTGCCGACCCTGGTCGAGGTGATCCTGGTCGCCGGATTGCTGTGGTGGGCCTTCGGCTGGGTCTATGCCGCCATCACGCTTGGCACTGTCGCGATCTACGTCGTCTTTACCTCTCTGGTGACCAACTGGCGCATCCGCCTGCGCCGCGCGATGAACGAGAGCGATCAGGAGGCCGGCACCAAGGCCATCGACAGCCTCTTGAACTACGAGACGGTCAAGTATTTCGGCAACGAGGAGCACGAGGCCCAGCGCTACGACATGGCCTTGGCGCGCTATGAGGCCGCCGCGATCAAGAGCCGGACCTCGCTGGCCTTTCTGAACACCGGCCAGGCCTTCCTGATCGCGCTCGGCGTCACCGCGATCATGCTGGTGGCCGCACGAGGCGTGGCCTCCGGCGCGATGACGGTCGGCGACTTTGTCGAGGTCAACACCTACCTGATCCAGCTGACCATTCCGCTGAACTTCCTGGGCACTGTCTATCGTGAGATTCGCCAGAACCTGGCCGATCTGGAACGCCTCTTCATGCTGACGCAAGAGGCCGTCGAGATTGCCGACGCCCCCAGCGCCCCGGCGCTCCAGGTGCGTGGCGGGACCGTCACCTTCGAGAAGGTCGGCTTTGCCTACGATCCGCGACGAGTCGTATTGCAGGACCTTTCTTTCGAGGTTCCGGCCGGACAAAGCCTAGCCATCGTCGGCGCCACCGGATCGGGCAAGTCGACCATCGCCAAGCTGCTGTTCCGCTTCTATGACGTGAACCACGGCCGCATCCTGATCGACGGGCAGGACATCCGCAACGTGACGCAAGCCTCGCTCAGGGCCGCGATCGGCGTGGTGCCGCAGGACAGCGTGCTCTTCAACGACACGATCGCCTACAACATCGGCTATGGCCGTATCGGCGCCAGCCAAGACGAGATCCGCGAGGCCGCACGCCTGGCCCGCATCCTCGACTTCATCGACCAGCTTCCCGACGGCTGGCACACCAAGGTGGGCGAACGCGGCCTGAAGCTCTCGGGCGGCGAGAAACAGCGTGTCGCCATCGCCCGCGCGCTGCTGAAGGCCCCACCGATCCTGATTTTGGACGAGGCGACCTCGGCATTGGATTCCTCGACCGAACAGGCACTGCAAGCCGATCTGGAGACGGCATCGCGCGGGCGGACCAGCCTGATCATCGCCCACCGCCTCTCGACCGTGATCGACGCCGATCAGATCCTGGTCCTCGATCGCGGCGCCGTGGTCGAACGCGGCCGCCATCACGAGCTGCTGGAGGCGCAGGGCCACTATGCGACGCTCTGGGCCAAGCAGCAGAGCCGCAGAAGCGAGGAGGCCGCGCTGTGAGCGATCTGGCCAAGCCGCTTCTGGCCGGAGAACGTCGCGCACTGGCACGGGCCATCACGCTCGCCGAATCGCTGCGCGCCGATCATCGCGAAGCGGCCGAAAGGCTGCTGGCCGAGGTCATGCAGGCCAGCGGCAAGGCCGTAAGACTGGGGCTTTCCGGCCCGCCCGGCGTCGGCAAGTCCAGCTTCATCGAGGCCTTCGGGCTCTATCTCTTGGAGCAGGGCCACCGGGTGGCGGTGCTGGCGGTCGACCCCTCTTCGCAGCGCAGCGGCGGCTCCATCCTGGGCGACAAGACCCGTATGGAGGAGCTGTCGCGCGCCGCCGGCGCCTTCATCCGCCCCTCGCCCGCCGGCCGCACCCTGGGCGGCGTGGCGCGGCGCACACACGACTGCATGCTGCTGGTCGAGGCCGCCGGCTATGACGTGGTCCTGGTCGAGACCGTGGGTGTCGGTCAATCCGAGACCGCCGTGGCCGAACTGGTCGACACTTTCCTGCTGATCCTGCCGCCGGCCGGCGGCGACGAGCTGCAGGGGATCAAGAAGGGCGTGGTAGAGCTGGCCGATCTGGTGGTGGTGAACAAGGCCGACGGCGCACTGGTGGAACCCGCACGCCGTGCGGCTGCCGAGTATAAGAGTGCCTTGCGTATGCTGCGTCCCGCGGCCGCCAACTGGATCCCCCCGGTCATCCAGGCCTCGGCCCTGGAGAAGCGCGGCCTGGACGAAGTCTGGCAAGCCGTGCAAGCGCATCGCCGCTCGCTTGGCGACGCCGGGCTGGCCGAACGCCGTTCGGCGCAAGCCCATGCCTGGTTCTGGCGCGAACTGCAGGCGGGCTTGGTCGAAGCCTTCCAGGCAGACGACACCATTGCCGCGGCACTGCCAGAGATGGAAGCGCGGGTCTCCAGGGGCGATATCCTGCCGGGACGGGCAGCCAAGCTTCTGCTAGAGCGCTTCCGTAAGGGTGGTGCCGGCCAGTCTTAAGCCGCGCAGCCGGCGATATAGGTATCTGCCTTGATCTCGCGGATCGAGGCCTGCGGTCCGCATAGCGGGCAGGTGGGATCGGCCTGGGTTCGGATCGAGCGGAAGCTGGTGGTCAGAGCGTCGTAGAGCAACAGCCGCCCGGCCAAGCTCTCACCGATGCCCAGCAGCTCCTTGATCACCTCCATGGCTTGAAGGCTGCCAAGAATGCCCGGCAGGGCGCCCAGCACCCCGACATCGGCACAGCTGTCCTTGGTGTCGCCGACGTCGCTGCCGAAGAGGCAGCGATAGCAGGGGCCGTGTGCGCCCTCTTCGTAGGCCTTGAAGGTGGTCATCTGCCCGTCGAAGCGCATGACCGCTGCAGTGACCAGGGTCCGCTTGGCCAGATAGGCGGCATCGTTGATCAGATAGCGGGTCGCCGGATTGTCGCTGCCGTCGGCAACCAGATCGTAGGCGGAGATGATCTCCAGGGCATTCTCGGCCGTCAGACGCTCGGCATGCCGAACCACCTCGACCTGCGGGTTGATCGCCTCGACGCAGTCGGCGGCGGAGTCCACCTTAAGCCGACCCAGATCGCTGTTGCCGTGCAGGGGTTGGCGCTGGAGGTTGCTGAGATCGACGATGTCGTCATCGACCAGGCCGAGCGTGCCGACACCGGCCGCTGCCAGGTACTGCACAAGCGGCGCGCCCAATCCGCCGGCGCCGACCACCAGCACGCGCGACCGCAGCAGGCGCAACTGTCCTTCTTCCCCCACTTCCGGCAGCACCAGGTGGCGGGCGTAGCGTTCGATCTCCAGATCGCTCAGGTCGCGTTCGGCTTGTGACGTCATTGACTGCTGTAGCGGGTCGCGTCGGGTTTCCGCAGCCGATCCCGCCCTCTCTCATCCAAAGAAGAAGGCACCCAGGTCGGGCGCAAGCACCCGCGAGGGACTGTGCATCTAGGTAGCAAGCCTGACTGCCTGGCTCAATGCCAGAGCAGCGTACGATCAGCCGGCGTCTGCGTCGGTCTTGGTATCCTGGATGCCCTTGCGTCGAGCATCTTCGCAGAGTGTCTCGATGGTGAGACTGTCGAGATGGGCCATCATCGTCCCTTGCATATCGGTCCAGATCGGGCGCACCACACGCAGCCCAATCTCGGACCCGCCGGTGTCTGCCATGGGGTCCGGCGTCCCCTCCAACCGCCGGACGATGCGGATGATCTCGCCAAGCGAGATCTCGGATGCCGGACGGGCCAGGCGATAGCCGCCGCGCGGGCCGCGTTGACCGGCCAGGATGCCGCTGCGCACCAACTCTTGCAGCACCTGCTCCAGATAGCGTCTGGGGATCCCCTGGCGATCGGAGATGTCGCTGGACCGCATCGGCTGGGCGACCGAGAAGTAGGCGATGTCGACAACCGCCTCGATGGCGAAAAGGAGCTTTTTCGATAGTCGCAGCATGGCCTCAGACCTCTCCGCCTACGCGCAGCCCCGTGGAGCCGAAGCCACCGGCCCCACGCGCGCTATCCGCTAGTGATTGGCTGAGCGACCAAGAAACGCGCGCAACCGGTGCAATCACCAGCTGTGCGATCCGCATGCCGCGTTCGATGCTGACTTCAGCTTTGCTGAAGTTGATGAGAAGGGCCGAAACCTCCCCACGATAATCGGAATCGATCGTCCCCGGCGCGTTCAACAGGGTAACGCCTTGTTTCAATGCCAAGCCGGAGCGCGGCCGTACCTGCGCCTCCCACTGTGGCGGCAGGGCCAGCGAGAAACCGCAAGGGACCAAGGCCCGCTCGAGTGGCGCCAAGGCAATCTCCGCCTCGATCGCCGCATAGAGGTCCATGCCGGCGCTGCCATCGGTTGCGTAGCCGGGCAGAGGCAGTCCCTCCGCGTGGGCCAGGGGCAGGATCTCAACGGTGAGCGGCATCATCGGGTCGGCCATCGGGGCTCCTCATCCTTCCTTTGTCAGTTTGTCGACGATCCGGGCGACCAGCCGCTCGGCGACGGCTGCCTTGTCCATCAGCGGCCAGGGCTCGTCGCCCGTGTCGTCGATCAGATGTATACGGTTGCTGTCGCCACCGAAGACGCCCTCTTGCGGTGAGACATCGTTGGCCAGAATCCAGTCGCAGCCCTTGCGCCGGCGCTTGGCCGTGGCCTGCTCGACCACACGCTCGGTCTCGGCGGCAAAGCCGACGACCAGCTCGGGCCGGCCGCTCTCCAGCTGCGCGATCTGCGCCAGTATGTCGGGGTTGGTCGTCAGCGCCAAGGCAGGCTGCGCGCGGCCGTCTTGCTTCTTGATCTTCTGCCCCGACTCGCTGGCCACGCGCCAGTCGGCAACGGCGGCCGCGAAGACCGCGATCTCAGCCGGCAGCGCCGCCTGACAGGCAGCGAGCATGTCGCGCGCCGACTGGATATGAACGGTGGTGACCCGCGGCGGGTCGGGCAGCTGCACCGGCCCACTCACCAGAGTGACCTCTGCACCAGCGCGTGCCAGAGCAGCGGCAATGGCGTGGCCTTGCTTGCCCGAGGAGCGGTTGGCGATGTAGCGCACCGGGTCGATTGCCTCATGCGTCGGGCCACTGGTTACCAGGGCACGACGGCCGGCGAGCGGACCGCCCTGGCCGAGCCGATCTTCGATCGCTTGCAGGATCTCCGCCGGCTCTGCCATCCGGCCAAAACCGAACTCGCCGCACGCCATGGCCCCTTCGTTCGGCCCGACGACGGCAAGGCCGCGAGCCTTGAGGCAGGCCAGATTCTCCTGCGTCGCCGGGTGATCCCACATGCGTACATTCATCGCCGGCGCCACCAACACCTCCTTGTCGGTGGCCAGCAACAGCGTCGAAGCCAGATCGTTGGCCAGACCGGCGCGCAGCTTCGCCAGGATGTCGGCACTGGCCGGCGCCACCACCACAAGATCGGCCGAGCGGGAGAGCTGGATGTGCCCCATCTCGGCCTCGTCGGTCAGCGAGAAGAGCTCTCGATAGACCTTCTCCTCGCTCAGGGCAGAGAGCGACAGGGGGGTCACGAACTGCTCGGCCGCCGCGGTCAGCACGACGCTCACCGCCACCTGGCGCTCGCGCAGACGGCGGATCAGTTCCAATGACTTGTAGGCGGCGATTCCGCCACTTACAATCAATAGTATACGCTTGCCGGCAAGCATGCGGCCAAACCTCTCCCCGGTCCCTCGCCCGTCATTTATCGGTATTCTCGCACAGATCTCCGCGCAATATCGCAACTTAGGGCCAGCGACCGAGACTCTCAAGCGAGCTTGTAAAATGAGCCGGCCGAAATCGCTAATCGATCAGTGCGGACAGGATCGCCAGTGCCGATAGGACGATTGCGACGTAGGCCACACGGCGCGTAGCAGCGCCGTCGGAGCGCTCGATCTCCGGCACCACGAGCCTGAGCCCGCCTTCGCGGACCTCTTTCGCGATGGCCTCGAGGTCGCTCAGCACCTGCGGGCCGCGTTGAAGGATGCGCTGTAGAGAGCGCGCGCCCTCCTGGAGGCGGGCTGCCGGGCTGCGGTTGCGGATAATCCACTCTTCAATCAAAGGCTGCGCCAGCGTCCAGATGTTGAGTTCCGGAGCCAGTCTGCGGCTGATCCCCTCTGCCATCATCATGTTCTTCTGCAGCAACAACAGCTGCGGCTGAACCGGCATGGCGAAGGACTCGGTCAGCTGGAACAGCTGGGCCAGAAGCTGGGCGAAAGAGATCTCCTGCAGCGGCCGGTCGATGATCGGCTCGCAGACGGAGCGCAGCGCCTGGGCAAAGGTATCCAGCGAACGGTCGTTGGGCAGATAGCCGGCCTGCACCTGGATCTCGGCCAGGCGGCGATAGTCGCGCTGCAGGGTTGCGATCATCATGTCGGCCAGGACCAGCCGGGTGTCCTGATCCAGCCGACCGAGGATACCGAAGTCGACGGCAACGACACGGCCCTCGTCGTCGATCATCATATTCCCCGGGTGCTGGTCGCCATGAAACAGCCCGTCGCGGAAGACCTGCTTGAAAAAGATGCCGGCCGCGGTCCGCAGCACTTCGGTCAAGTCCAGATCGGCGGCCAGCAGTGCCTCGCGATCATCCATCGGAATGCCGCCGACCCGCGACATGGTCAGCACGCGCCTGGCGGTGCGGTGCCAATCGACCTCAGGCACGCGATAGCTGTCGTCGCCCTCGAAATTCTCCGCAATCTCGCTCATGCCGGCGGCCTCGTAGCGCAGGTCCATCTCCAGCGCCACCTGGTCGGCGAAAAGCTGCACCACCGCGACCGGTTTCAGGCGCCTGAGACGCGGTTGCGTACGCTCGGCAAGCCTCGCCAACCAGAAGAAGAGCCGCAAGTCGCGCTCGAAGGCGCGCTCGATGCCCGGCCGCAGGATCTTGACCGCAACGGCGCGCAGCTCCGGCGCCGGCGGATCGCTCTCGCCGTTCTCGGCCTCTTCGCCTTCCTCCGACAGCTCCGCATCGGCTTGTGGTTCCGCCACCAGACCCAGATGCACCTGCGCGATTGAGGCAGCCGAGACCGACTCTTCTTCCAGCTCGGCAAAGAGCGTCGCCAAGGGAGCACCCAGTTCCGCCTCGATGGCTGCCTTCGCTTCGGCGAAGGAGAAGGGCGGGATTTGATCCTGCAGGGCCGAGAGGTCGGCTGCCAGCTCATCACCCAGAATATCGGCGCGAGTGGACAGCGACTGGCCAAGCTTGATGTAGCTGGGACCGAGTTCGGTCAGCGCCGCGGCAAGCCGCACCCCGGGCCGGCCCTCGCCGCGACCGCGCCCCAGCTTCTGCATCAGCCACAGCGGCGTCCCGCGCAAGCCCATACTCTCGAAAGCCTCGGCGGCATCGTGCCGGGCCAAGACCCGAAGGATGCCGAGCAAACGGGCAATCATGCGCAACGAGAGCAGCATCGCTGCCTTTCCGATTCTAGCGCAAATCCCGAGCAGGCGGGCTCACCTGCGACGACGATTTGCTATGTGAAACAGAAGCATAGAGCATTGGAACCGAGCGCATGCGAGGGGACAATGCTCTAGAGCCGCCAGCCGTAGTGAAGCGCGGCAATACCGCCGCTGAGGTTGCGCCACTGCGCGCGCCGTAGGCCCACGTCCTGCATCATCTGGGCCAGTTCGGCCTGTGGCGGGAAGCGCCGGATCGATTCCACGAGGTACTGATAGCCGGCACGATCCTGTGCGACCACCGCGCCGATAAGCGGGAGCACGCGGAAGGAATAGAGATCGTAGAGCCGATCCAGCAGCGGTAGAATCACCTGCGAGAATTCCAGACAGACGAAACGCCCGCCCGGTTTCAGCACGCGGTAGGCTTCGGACAAGGCCAAGCCGGGGTCGGTCACGTTCCTGAGCCCGAAGGCAATGGTGTAGGCATTGACCGAACGGTCCGGCAGCGGCAAGGCCTGCGCGTCGCCGGCCACCCAGGTCAGGCCCTCGACCAGACCGTGGTCCAGCGCCCGGTCGCGGCCCACCGCGAGCATCTCCGGCGTCAGGTCCAGGACGACGACCTCGGCGTCCGGCGCGCGCCTGGCAATGCGGAAGGCTATATCGCCGGTGCCACCGGCCACATCCAAGAAGCGCTCGCCGTTGCGCGGTGCCAGACGCCGGATCATGGCGTCCTTCCATAGACGATGGACCCCGCCCGACATCAGGTCGTTCATCAGGTCATAGCGAGCGGCCACGCGGCCGAAGAGCTCTTGCACCTTGGCGCCCTTCTCGGCGGCCGGCACCTCCTCGAAGCCGAAATGCGTGGTCGCTTCTTCGGCCGTCCTGGCCGGATCGCTGGGCTGCGTCGCGGCCGCGTCTTCCGGCCTGTCGCTTTGGGGGGGCTGAGAACTCTGCATGACTATCCAGGAAGATAGCGATTGGCGGTCCGGTGAGCTAGCGTCTCGCCAAGAATGTGGAAAGGGGACGCAGCAGGTGCCGGAACTGCCGGAAGTCGAAACCGTCATGCGCGGGCTCGTGACGCCGCTGATGGGACGGCGCATTGTCGAGGCCGAGGTTCGTGTGCCCGCTCTTCGCTGGCCGCTGCCGCCGGCCTTGGCCGAGCGCCTGACCGGACGGCGCGTGCTTGGGCTCTCGCGGCGCGCCAAGTACATCCTGATCGCGCTGGAGGGCGAAGAGACTCTGCTGGCGCATCTGGGCATGAGCGGGCGCATGATCGTGCTGCCGCGCGGCAGCAACCGGCCAGTGGAGAAGCACGACCACCTGATGCTGCGAACCGACGAGGGCGTGGAACTGCGGTTCAATGACGCCCGCCGCTTCGGCATGCTGGACCTCTTGGCAACAGCGGAACTGCCCCGGCACCGTCTGCTTGCAAACCTGGGGCCCGAACCGCTCGCGCCCAGCTTCGACGGCGCCTATCTGGCCGCGGCGCTGGCCGGCAAGATGACCCCGATCAAGGCCGCTTTATTGGACCAACGCCTGGTGGCTGGAATCGGCAACATCTATGCCTGCGAGGCGCTCTTCTATGCCGGCCTCTCGCCGAAACGCCTGGCCCGCAACGTCCAGGGCGCGCGCGCCAATGCCCTGTCACTGGCGATCAAAGATGTTTTGACCCGGGCGATTGAGGCTGGCGGCTCTTCGCTGCGCGACTATGTTCAAAGCGACGGGGAACTCGGCTATTTCCAACACCAGTGGGCGGTTTATGGACGCGAGGGCGAAGCCTGCACCGCCTGCAACAGCGGCCGCGGCGTGCGGCGAATGGTCCAGTCCGGCCGCTCCAGCTTCTACTGCCCGCGCTGCCAACGATAGGCCTTGAGCGGGTTGGCATGATATAGGGCCGCCCTGCCCGGATTTGAGACCGCGGCAAGAGGCCAACAGAAAGCAAGGACAAGACAGGCATGAGCTACGAGATGATCGAAATCGAACGGGAGGACGGCGTCGGCCTGATCCGCTTGAACCGGCCGAAGGCGCTGAACGCACTCTGTGCGCAGCTGGTCGATGAGATCGGTCAGGCGCTCAAGGCCTTCGATGCCGACGACAGCATCGGCTGTATCGTCATCACCGGCTCCGAAAAGGCCTTCGCCGCGGGTGCCGACATCAAGGAGATGAAGGACAAGAGCTTTCAGGACGTCCAGCGCGAGGACTTCATCACCGACGATTGGGAGGTCGCATCCACGCTGCGCAAACCGGTGATCGCCGCGGTCTCCGGCTTCGCCCTGGGTGGCGGCTGCGAAATGGCGATGATGTGCGACATGATCATCGCCAGCGACACGGCCCGCTTCGGCCAGCCCGAGATCAAGCTTGGCACCATCCCCGGCGCCGGCGGAACCCAGCGGCTGACCCGCGCGGTCGGCAAGGCCAAGGCCATGGATCTCTGCCTGACCGGCCGGATGATGGGCGCCGAAGAAGCAGAGCGTGCCGGCCTGGTTGCGCGCGTCGTCCCCGCCGATAGCCTGATGGAGACCGCGATGACGGCGGCGAAAGAGATTGCCGCGCTGTCCCAGCCTGTCGTCGCGATCTGCAAGGAATCGGTCAACCGCGCCTTCGAGACCACGCTCACCGAGGGTGTCCTCTTCGAGCGACGCCTCTTCCATTCGACCTTCGCCTTGGACGATCGCAAGGAAGGCATGGCGGCCTTCGCCGAAAAGCGCAAAGCCGACTTCAAGAATCACTAGATCAGGCCAGCTGACAGGACACCTGCCGCCTCCCCCTTTGCGCCTACTCGCAGCCGCATCTGAAAGGGGGAGGGGGAGGAAGAGCGGGCCGATGCGGGCTTGTGATGCGGGTGCATCGCTATAGATATAGTCCTGCAGAGCCCGCATAGCGGCCGTCCTGCGGCTTGACGAGAGCCGCCGGCCTGGCTATATCCGCCGGCTTCCGACCCATCCTAATCTCTTGAGTGAAAGAACGCTCGACACATGGCCAATCACAAGTCTGCAGAGAAGCGCAACCGGCGCCGGCAGCGACGCACTCTGATCAACCACTCCCGCCTGTCGCGGATCCGCACCCATGTGAAAAGTGTGGAAAACGCCATCCTCGCTGGGGATCGGGAAGCAGCCGGTGTAGCCCTGCGCGCGGCACAACCGGAGATGATGCGCGGCGTGACCAAGGGCGTCATGCATCGCAACACGGTCTCCCGCAAGATTTCGCGCTTGTCCAAGCAGATCAAGGCGCTGGGTTAGACCTCCCAACGCTTCTTCCAGAACTGTCTTAAGAGGGTGCTGCGATCGGTCGGTCGCGGCGCCCTTTGACGTGTTTTGCGCACCTGGTGCGTTAGCGCACCAGGTGCGCGTCCCAGAGTCGGCCGGCGGCCTGAGTCAAGCAATTTAAGTGGCCTTGGACCAAGTGTGATCGCTTGTCTAACGATCCGGTCTGTGGCTACATAGTGACCGACGGCGCGGCTGGTGGCCAAACAAAACCAACAAGAAAAAGTGCAAAATGCGCCCGAGTGATGTAAATATTCGAATTTTGCTTTCTGGGACGGAGGCTTGTTATGGCTTGGGGTGCGGCGATTATTGATTCATATAAAGACGATGTTTTCATTTTCCGGGAGCATTACAGGCCATAACTGCCTGTAAAGAGACGCTTTCAGCACAGGGTAAAGAGGCAGCCAAGAGCAGAACGACAAGATCGTGTCGTTGGCCAAGCCGAAGCGTTTACCGCCGCTGAGGCAAATCACGTAAGTAGGGCGCAGAGACATCATCCCTGGGGTAACCCGAGGGAAGCGGGTGTTTGTTTCGATTTTGGCGATGCAAAGGCCATCGCCGTCACGCCCTCTTAAGACAGGACGACGCTAGCGCAACGTGCAGCCTTGTGGGGGGGACCCGTGGCTGCGCCTGAGGAGAGGTGAGCTGTGCGGGACTTCGACGAGAGCAAGGCGACAAGCGATACACGGGAAACAGAAGCGCCGGATCAGAACCCGGATCAGAGCCCGGATCAGAGCCCGGATCAGAACCCCGTTCAGAACCCGGATCAGAGCGGTGCAGAGGCAGGCAGCAAGGGGCAAGAAGAGGTGGCAAGCGAGGAATCGGAAGCGCCGGACAGCGGTATCTCACATGACGTTTGGCAGGCGGTCCGCCGCAAACTGCGCGACCGCGTCGGCGAGAACGCCTTCGCCTCCTGGCTGGCGCCGCTGGAGCCGGTCTGCCTGCGCGAGGGCGTCCAGCGCATGGCGGTCCCCAGCCGCTTCATGCGCGATTGGGTGCGCGGCAACTATCTGCAGCTCCTGACCGAGCTCCTGCTCGAGGCAGCCGAAGGCGTCAAGGAGGTTGAGATCATCATCC
The DNA here is from genome assembly GCA_040219175.1 of Kiloniellales bacterium. Lineage (GTDB taxonomy): Bacteria > Pseudomonadota > Alphaproteobacteria > Kiloniellales > JACOMY01 > JACOMY01. The sequence goes on along the minus strand of JAVJSY010000005.1, from coordinate 119,214 downwards.
AGCCGCCGCAGCGGCCGGTGGCAAAGCCCGGCGACCCGCGTATCAATGGAAAGGGGAATACCTCCCAGCCCAAAGGAACCGCCAAGCGCGCCAACGACGACGAGAGCGGCGCCAAGACCACGCTGCCGAAGGGTGACGAAATCCAGCCGCCGATGCCGGTGAACGCGCCGGTCAATGCACTCTCAGCCCCTCTGGATGCGCGCTTCACCTTCGATGACTTCGTCGTCGGCAAGCCCAACGAGCTGGCCTATGCGGCGGCCAGGCGCGTCGCCGAAGCCGATGTCGTCCCTTTCAATCCGCTGTTCCTCTATGGCGGCGTCGGCCTTGGCAAGACGCATCTGATGCATGCTATCGCCTGGCAGATCCGCAAGCAGCACCCCAGCCGCCGCCTGATCTACATGTCGGCCGAAAAGTTCATGTATCAGTTCGTCCGCGCGCTCCGCACACGCGACACCATGGCCTTTAAGGAGCAGTTTCGTTCGATCGACGTGCTGATGATCGACGATGTGCAGTTCATCGCCGGCCGCGAGGCAACGCAGGAGGAATTCTTCCATACCTTCAATGCCTTGGTCGATCAGAACCGCCAGGTGGTGATCTCCGCCGACAAGTCCCCGCACGATCTGGAGGGGATGGAGGAGCGGATGCGATCGCGCCTGGGCTACGGCCTGGTGGCCGACATCCATCCCACGACCTACGAACTGCGCCTCGGCATTCTGACCGCCAAGCGCGAGCAGATTCAGGGCGATGTCCCGATGAAGGTGCTGGAGTTCCTGGCGCACCGCATCACCTCCAACGTGCGCGAGCTGGAGGGGGCTCTGACCCGCATCGCCGCCCATGCCTCGCTGGTCGGGCGGCGCATCACCCTGGAATCGGCGCAAGAACTGCTGCAGGACCTCTTGCGGGCGAACAGTCGGCGGGTCTCGATCGACGACATCCAGAAGAAGGTGGCGGAACACTTCAAGATCCGCCTGTCGGAGATGTCCTCGCCGCGCCGGGCCCGGGCGGTCGCACGCCCGCGCCAGATCGCCATGTATCTCTCCAAGCAACTGACGCAGTGTTCCTTGCCTGAAATTGGCCGGAAATTCGGCGGCCGCGATCACACCACGGTCATGCACGCGGTGCGCAAGGTGGAGGAGCTCCGGCAAACCGATCCGGCCTTTGCCGAGGACGTAGAGCTGCTTCGGCGCATGCTGGACGCCTGATTTCAGCCGGATTGGGCGCACCCCTTGCGCCCCTTGCGGCGTCGGCATGAAAGCTTCGGCTCGACGCTTTCGACATGACCCTCCGACGCGCAATGGCGCGCGACCGGATTCGCAGATAGCAGCATCGTCGGAAGGCCGCGTAATGCTTTCCTAATTGCCGCGACCTCGCTATGATCCGCTTCCCGTTCGGGTCCGGGTCGTCGCGTCGCTTTCTCGCTGCTGCCGATCCGGGTGACTGGACGGGGGTCGGAGGGAGGTTTCCGCCATCCTACCGACGCTCGTCATCCCGGTTTTCGTCAAAGCAAAAAGCAGTGTCATGAAGCTCACGATCGAACGCGCAGTGCTCCTCAAGGCACTGGCCCACGTGCAAAGTGTCGTTGAACGGCGCAACACCATTCCCATCTTGTCCAACGTCTTGATGGTTGCGGGTCCCGATGGATTGGCTTTGACGGCGACCGACATGGACCTGACCATCATCGAGGTCACGCCGGCCGAGATCGCGACCAGCGGTGCGGTGACCGCCTCGGCGCATACGCTCTACGACATCGTCCGCAAGCTGCCGGAGGGGGCGGACGTCACCTTCGAGGCAGACGGCGACCAGCAACAGCTGCTGCTGACCGCAGGACGCTCGCGCTTCACCTTGGCGACCCTGCCGCGCGAGGACTTTCCGGCTTCGAGCCAGGGCGAGTATCCTTGCAACTTCTCACTGCAGGCCGAAGCGCTGAAGAACCTGATCGACCGCACGCGCTTTGCCATCTCCATGGAGGAGACGCGCTATTACCTGAACGGCATCTATCTGCACGACACCAAGGTGGACGAGGTGGCCTTGCTGCGCGCGGTTGCCACCGACGGACACCGGTTGGCGCGCTTTGAGATTCCGCTGCCCGAGGGCGGGGCCGGGATGCCCGGCGTGATCATCCCGCGCAAGACCGTGAACGAGTTGCGCAAACTGCTGGAAGAGACCGAGGCCAGCATCGATGTCTCTCTGTCGGAAACCCGGGTGCGCTTTATTGTCGGCGATACGGTGCTGACCTCGAAGCTGATCGACGGCACCTTCCCCGACTACGAACGGGTCATCCCCAGCGGCAACGATCAGATGATGGAGGTCGACTGCAAGTCCTTTCGGGCCTCGGTCGATCGCGTCTCCACCATCTCGTCCGAGAAGAGCCGCGCGGTGAAGCTGGCACTCAGCGAGGGGCAATTGGTGCTTTCGGCCAACGCGCCCGACAGCGGCACGGCACAAGAAGAACTGGAAGTCGACTACGGCGGCAGCAGCATGGAGATCGGCTTTAACTCGCGCTACCTCATGGAGGTGGCGCAGCAGGTCTCCGGCGAGGTGATGTCCTTCGCGCTGGCCGACTCCGCCTCGCCGGCGGTGATACAGGACGCCCAGGATCCTGCCGCCCTCTATGTCCTGATGCCGATGCGGGTTTAGGAGCGCGCGCAACGCGTGTCCTCCTTCCGACCGTGACCCGACCACCTGAGGGGGTTGCGAAACGACTGCGGAGCAAGGCGCCGGCCCTTTGGCTCGCGCGCCTCTCGCTGTCGCATTTTCGGAACTACACGGCGGCCACCCTCGATCTTGATTCACGTCCGGTGCTGCTGACCGGGCCCAATGGTGCGGGCAAGACCAACCTCTTGGAGGCCATCTCGCTGCTGGCTCCCGGCCGGGGTCTGCGGCGGGCCAAAGCGCAAGAGTTGCAAGGATTGGGCGCCGAGGCCCCTTGGACCGTCGCGGCCCGGGTCGAGAGCGCAGAGGGCAGCCACCAGATCGGTACCGGACGAGACCCCGGCGGCAGCGAGCGGCGCGCGATCCGCATCGACGGACGCAACGAAAAGAGCCAGTCGGCGCTCGCCGCGATCCTGGATATCGTCTGGCTGACGCCGCAGATGGATGGGCTCTGGCGCGAAGGTGCTAGCGAGCGCCGCCGCTTTCTCGACCGCCTGGTCTTCGCCTTCGATCCGGCTCATGCCGGCCGGGTCAGCGGCTATGAGAGCAGTCTGAGGCAGCGCTCTAAGCTCCTGCAGGAGGGGCGCGCCGATCCGCATTGGCTCTCGGCGCTCGAGGAAGGCCTGGCCGAGCGCGGGGTGGCGATCGCCGCGGCCCGCCGCAGCTTGGTCACGCGCCTAAGCCGCGCAATCCTGGGTAAGACCGAGCAAGGCAAAGCCGACAGCGGATTTCCCCGCTGCGGGCTCAGCCTGGAGGGCGATCTCGATCGCTGGTTGGAAGAGGGCAGCGCGCTGGCGACAGAAGAGCGCCTGCGCGCGGCGTTGCATGACAGTCGGGCGCGCGATGCCCAGCTGGGCGGTGCCGCCGTCGGACCGCATCGCAGCGACCTTGCCGCACGCCATCTAGAGAAGGACGCACCCGCGGGCCTCTGCTCGACCGGCGAGCAGAAAGCCCTGCTGATCGGTCTGGTGCTGGCGCATGCCCGCCTGATTGCGATAGAAAGGGGACGTCCGCCCCTCTTGCTGCTCGACGAAGTCGCCGCACATCTCGATGCGACGCGGCGCGAGACCCTATATAGTGAGATTCTCTCGCTCGGACTGCAGGCTTGGCTGACCGGTACCGAGCCCGCCGTCTTCGACCCCCTGGTCGGAGCAGCGCAGGCCTTCGCGGTCGCCGAGGGGCTGGTGGGGTTGGAAGGAAACGAATGATTAGGCGCGCGGCCTCTCCTGGCCCGCGAACTCCTGGTGACAAGGTAGCGGACGGTATGAGCGATACTCCGGCGAGCGGCCAGCAAGAGGCCTATAACGCCCAATCCATCAAGGTGCTGCGCGGGCTTGAGGCCGTGCGCAAGCGCCCCGGCATGTACATCGGCGACACCGACGACGGCTCGGGCCTGCACCACATGATCTACGAGGTGGTGGACAATGCCATCGACGAAGCCTTGGCCGGTCATTGCGATCTGGTCGAGGTCATCCTGAACGGCGACGGCTCGGTCACGGTGCGCGACAACGGGCGCGGCATTCCGGTCGATATCCACGAGCAGGAGGGCGTGTCGGCGGCCGAGGTCATCATGACCCATCTGCACGCTGGCGGTAAGTTCGACCAGAACTCCTACAAGGTCTCCGGCGGCCTGCACGGCGTGGGCGTTTCCGTGGTGAACGCGCTCTCCGCCGAGCTGCAGCTGGTCATCTGGCGCGACGGCAAGCGCTATGAGATGCGCTTCGCCGACGGCAAGACCGTAACCCCGCTTACCGAGGCCGGCGCGGCCGAACCCGGCCAGAAGGGCACCGAGGTCACCTTCACCCCCTCGCAAGACGTGTTCCACAACGTGATCGACTTCGAGTTCGCGACCCTGGAGCATCGGCTGCGCGAGCTGGCCTTCCTGAACAGCGGTGTGCATCTGCTGCTGGCCGACGAGCGCCATGCCGAGGCAAAGAAAGTGGATCTGCACTATGATGGTGGTGTGGCGGCTTTCGTCGCCTGGCTGGACAAGGCCAAGCAACCGCTGCTGCCAGAGCCGGTGCTGGTCCGGGCCGAGCGCGATGGCATCGTCGTCGACTGCGCGCTGCAGTGGAACGATTCCTACCACGAGAACACGCTCTGCTTTACCAACAACATCCCGCAGCGCGACGGCGGCACCCATCTGGCCGGCTTTCGCGGCGCGCTGACGCGCCAGGTCAACGCCTATGCCACCGCGTCCGGCTTGCTGAAGAAGGAAAAGGTCTCGCTGTCGGGCGACGATTCCCGCGAAGGCCTTACCTGCGTGCTCTCGGTCAAGGTGCCTGACCCCAAGTTCTCCAGCCAAACCAAGGAGAAACTGGTCTCCTCCGAGGTGCGCCCGGTGGTGGAGCAGGTCGTCGCCGATGGCCTGGCAGTCTTCTTCGAGGAGCATCCCAACGAGGCCAAGCGCATCGTCTCCAAGGTCGTCGAGGCGGCACTCGCCCGCGAGGCCGCGCGCAAGGCCCGCGAGCTGACCCGGCGCAAGGGCGCGCTGGATGTGGCCTCCTTGCCCGGCAAGCTGGCCGACTGCCAGGAGAAGGACCCGGCCCTCTCGGAACTCTTCCTGGTCGAGGGCGATTCCGCCGGCGGTTCGGCCAAGCAGGGGCGCGAGCGCAAGTTCCAGGCCATTCTGCCGCTGCGCGGCAAGATCCTGAACGTGGAACGCGCCCGCTTCGACCGCATGCTGGGCTCCAAGGAGATCGGCACCCTGGTGACGGCATTGGGCACCAGCATCGGCCGCGATGAGTTCAACATCGAGAAGCTGCGCTACCACAAGATCATCATCATGACCGACGCAGACGTGGACGGTAGCCACATCCGCACCCTGCTGCTGACCTTCTTCTATCGCCAGATGCCGGAGATCATCGAGCGCGGGCACCTCTACATCGCCCAGCCGCCGCTGTTCCGCGCCAAGAAGGGCGACAGGCTCACCTACCTCAAGGACGAGCGCTCGTTGGAGGAGTTCCTGATCAGCAGCGGCCTGCAGGACGCCGTGCTGACCCTGAACGACGGCACCCAGCATGCCGGCGAAGATCTGGCCGACCTGGTGCGCCAGGCCGCCCTCTTCCGTCAGCTGCTGATGACCCTGGCGCTCCGGGTGGTCAACCCGCAGGTGGTCGAGCAGGCGGCGATCGCCGGCGCGCTCTCGGTCGATCTGGTCCGCAACACCGGCCTGGCTGCGGACGCGGCGACCAAGTTGGCAATTCGCCTGGACCGGGTCGCCGAAGAGCATGAGCGCGGCTGGCGCGGCCGAGCCAACCAGCAGCGCGGCGGTTATCTGGTCGAGCGCGTCCTGCGTGGCGTGACCGAGCGGCGCGAGATCGACAGTGCCGTCCTGACCTCCAGCGAAGCCCGACGCCTGAACGACAGGGCCGGCGACCTCGCGGCGATCTACGATCAACAGGCGACCCTGACCGGCAAGGACTGGGAGCGTGTGATCCACGGGCCGATCGACCTGGCCGATGCCGTGTTCCAGGCCGGCCGCAAGGGCATCACCATCTCGCGCTACAAGGGCCTGGGCGAGATGAACCCCGAGCAGCTGTGGGAAACCACCTTGGATGTCGAGGCGCGCACCCTGCTGCAGGTCCGCGTTGCCCACGCCGACGAGACCGAGACGCTGTTCTCCACCCTGATGGGCGACGTCGTCGAACCGCGCCGCGAGTTCATCCAGCAGAACGCGCTGAGTGTGGCCAATTTGGACGTCTAGCCGGATTGGCACGCCCTCGCCGCTTGGGGAACCGGTGAAGCTTATCGATTGGACACCAGGCAAGGAGGCCAAGTGATCATGAACAGAACTCTGGGTTTCGGGACGCTGCTGGCGTTCGTGGTGCTGGCCGGCACGGCCTCTGCACAGGGGCTGGTGAAAATCACGCCGCTGGGTGGGCAGGATGGCGAGTTCTGCCGCCTGGATCGCGCCTTGGTGCTGGAAGATCCTACCGGCACACGGCTGCTCTATGACGCCGGGCGTACGGTTGCCGGCCCTGAGGATCCGCGCCTGGGCGAAATCGACGTGGTGCTGGTCAGCCACGTACACGGTGACCACATCGGCGACCGCCATACCGTGGCGGTCAATGCCGGCACCTGTGCCAAACCGGATTTCTCAATTGATGCCGCACCCCTCTCCAACTCCGTGCAGATCGCGCTTGGCAAGGACGCGAAGATCGTGACCGGCAGCGAGATGCCGCGCTTCTTCGCCGGCAAGCTGGCGGCCGGTGGCGGCGATCCCAAGAACTCGATCCTGGTGCGTTTCGGCGCCAGCAAGGAGATTGGCGGGGTCACCATCACCACGGTGCCGGCAACCCACTCCAACGGTCTTTCGCCTTTCCTTGTCGGCGGCCAGCTTGGCGCGGACATGAAGGCTGCCGGGATTACCGCCTACCTCGGCCCACCGACCGGCTACGTGCTGACCTTTTCCAATGGCCTTGTCGTCTATCTCTCCGGCGATACCGGCATCACGGCCGAGCAGGAGAAGGTGGTGCGCGACTACTACGGCGCGGCGTTGGCCGTGATCAACATTGGCGACACCTTCACCACCGGGCCTATGGAAGCCGCCTACGTCATCGACGATCTGGTGCGCCCCAAGGCGGTAATCGCCAGCCACGCCAACGAAGAGGCCACGGAAGGCGGCAAGGTTCTGCCCGGAACACGCACGCAGACCTTTATCGATGCGGTCGAAACGCCGGTGCATATCCCACTCAGCGGCCGGACCATGAGCTTCGATGGAACGGGCACCTGCGTAGAGGGCTGCTGAAAAGGGAAAGCCAATGAAAGTCGACGGAAGCTGCCACTGCGGCGCCATCACCTATGAGGCGGAGATCGATCCCAAGGGCGTCTACCTCTGCCACTGCAACGACTGCCAGGCCATTTCAGGGTCGCCCTTTCGCTGGGCGGTGACGATCCCGGCCGAGGCCTTCCGTTTGCTCTCGGGGACGCCGAAGACCTACGTCAAGACCGCCGACAGCGGCAACACAAACCACCAGGTCTTCTGCCCGGACTGCGCCTCCCCGCTCTACTCCACCGCAGCCTCCTCCGGCTCGCGCTTCTTCAATCTGCGCCTGGGAACGGCCAGACAGCGCGCCGAACTACAGCCGCAAATGGAGCTCTGGTGCCGCTCCTCCCCGCCCTGGTTGGCACGGGTTGGGGGAACCACCTGCTTGGAGCAACAACAAGGTCTGAAGGACTAGGGCGTGCGGTGAGAGTTGCGATGGTTACGTCAGCAGCCTTGTAGTTGCAGGCAGCCGGAATGCGTACCCGGCTTGCTTCGACAGGACAAGTCCAAACGCTTCAGAACGTCCCGGCCATCCGCATCAAGAGACCGGCCAGAGTCTTCCGCTCCTCGCTGGTCAGCGGCGCCAGCATAGTCGCCTCCTGTTCGGCGGCGAGCGCTTCCAGTCGGCGGAAGAGGCGGCGGCCTTCGGGGCTGAGACCCATCGGCTGGCGGCGCTGATCGACCGGATCCTGGCGGCGTTCGATCAGGCCCTTGGCCTCAAGCGCCCGCACCGCGCGAGAAAGGCTGTTCTTCGGGCGCTGGGTGGCATCGGCGATCTCCTGTGCCGTGGTGCCGTCGCGCACCGACAGGCAGAACATCACGGCAAACTGCGCGCCGGCGATGCCTCGTTCCGCCTCCATGCGGCCATTGAGGCGGGCAAGGAAACTCTCGGCCACGAAGGTCAGGCGATAGGCCGTCAGGGCCGGAGCATGGCTCAACAGCATCGCGTGCAGATCGCCGCTCGCTGCCTCGCCTGTTTGCTGCACTCTCCACGTCATACCGCTTCATAACACAAATCGTTCCATATGGAACTTGGTCATATCGCTCCAACCCCTGAGATCGCGTGAGGGCAGGCCCCCGTGACCTGGGACTCAGAGTCGCTTCGCATGGAGGCTTGCGCTTTGGTCGCCTCTTGTGACTTGGTTGCGAGAGCTGTGCGAGAGGGGTGGCGATGCAGACAAGCAGGATATTCTATCTGGAGAACGGCGGACCGCGCCTGGCGCTGCGCCATCGGCCGGCCAAGGGGCCGCGGCGGGGTGCCGTTCTCTTCGTGCATGGCGCCACCTTTGCGTCCGAACTCTACGACCTGCCCATACCCGGCTACTCCTGGATGGAAGCAGCGGCTGAGGCGGGCCGTGAGGCCTTTGCCGTGGATCTACGCGGCTATGCGCTGTCCGAGCGCCCGCCCAGCTTCGATCGACCGGCGGCAGAGGCCCCGCCCTACGCCAGGGCCCAAGAGGTCCTGACCGACATTGACCGGGCCGTGGAGGCCGTGCGGGCTAAGACTGGCGACACACGGATCGACCTGATCGGCGGCTCTTGGGGAACGGTGACCTGCGGCATCTATGCCTCGGGCGCCAATGCCGGCAAGGTTCGGCGTCTGGCCCTCTATGCCCCGCTTTATGGCGAATGGAACGACCCCTGGCTGTCGATCTGCGGCGCGCCGGGCGATCCGGGGCGACCCAACCCCGACCTTGGCGCCTACCGCTGGGTCGAGGAGGCGGCAATCCGCCAGCGCTGGGACGGCGAGATCCCGACGGCCGACACCTCCGTCTACCGCGAAGAAGCCGTCTTCCAGAGCCTCTTCCGCTCCGCACTTGAAGCCGACCCTCTGTGGCAGACACGCAGCCCGCCGGCCTTCCGCGTGCCCAACGGCACCCTGGTCGACCTGCACGCCGTCTTCAGCGGTCATCCGCTCTACGACCCGGCAGAAATCCGCCTGCCGGTCCTGCTGTTGCGTGGCGCCGACGATCCGACCAGCACCGACAGCGACACCAGCCGGCTGTACGACGCCCTGGGCACCAAGGAACGCCACTATCGCATCGTCCCGCAGGCCTCGCATTTCGCTATGGCAGAAAAGGCGGCCTCGAAGGTTTTCCAGGAGACCGAGGCCTTTCTCTCAGCTTAACGGAACTGCAGCTCCTCCATGATGATCTTCTCGCGCGGCAGGCCCAGCTTGCGGAACTGCTGGCGCATGTCGTTGGCGAAGCGGGCGCGGCCGCAGATCATCACGGCATAGTCGTCCAGCGGCGCCACCTCTTCGGCGATCTGCCTGGCGGTCAGGCGGCCCTGCTCGCCGGTCAGCCAGAGGTGATAGTCGATGAAGGAATCGGCCTTGAGAAAGCGGTCGCGAATCTCGGCGTCGTAGACCGCTTCTTCCTTGCTGCGGGCGATGTAGTAGAACCAGATGCGGCGGAAATCGTCGTTCGAGAGCTCAAAGCTGAGCATGCCCAAGAAGGGCGTGATGCCGATCCCTGCACCGATCCAGACCATGCGCCGATAGGGATGGAAGCGCTGCGGGGTGAAGCTGCCGAAGGGACCGAAGACATCGACCTGCTTGCCGGGTTCCAAGCTGGAGAGCCGCTTGGTGAAGTCGCCGACCTGCCGCGCGGAGATCCGGAGGTCGCGTGCCACCGGCGTGCTGGAGAGCGAGAAGGGGTGCAGCTCCTTGGCCTGCTCGGCAAAGGAAGGCACGCGCAGAAAGACGAAGGTGCCGGGCTCGTACATCATGCGCCGGTCGTGCGGCTTCAGCCAGAGATCGACGGTGTCCTCGCTTGTGGACTTTGCCTCCTTGACCTCATAGCGATAGCGCGGCCCGAAGGAAGAGAAGAGAAAGATGCGATAGATCCACGCCGCCGATCCGACCAGCAGGAGAATGATCATCCAGGTACGCAAGGGTTCGAAAGAGTGAAGGGTGCCGGGCTCGATGGCGGCATGGGCCGTGCCCAGCAGGAACAGCAAGCCGATAAAGCGGTGAAGGGCCAGCCAACGCTCGTGCCGCAGCCGCTTGTCGTAGGCGAGCACTCCAAGACCGATCAAGAGGTAGAAGACGGCGATGTCGATCGTCCGCGCCTCGTCCGACCAGAAAGGCACCAGCATCACGCCGACCGACTTGCCCAATTGCACAGCGTGCAGCGCCAAGGCGATCACATGCACGACCAGGAGCACGAAGGCGGCGAGCCCCAGCCGCCGATGCAGGCGCACGGCACGATCCAGCCCGCCGAACAAGGGCTCCAGCGCTTGCGCGCGCACCACCGCCAGCAACGCGATGGCCGCACAGGTGAAGGACCAGAGCATCACGATCTGCGAGAGCGCGAGCCACGGAAAGAAAGCCGCAGGAAGCGGCAGGGCGAGACGGCCCCAGAGCCACAGCAGAGTGGTAATGGTAAGCGCGACGGCAACCAGGATGGTGCCCCGCGCAAACGCTAGCCTCCTGCTTCCCGGTTCCGCTGGTGTTGTTTCGGCTCTGCTCATCGATTCCCGTTCCGAACTCGCAAACCTGAGGCTCGGGAGCTCCCCCCCCCTGTCCACTTCAGGTGTCCACTTCAGGTGTCCCCTTGGGCTGTAACCCTAAAGTAGGTCGCGACCTGACAAAATCATCTCTCTATCAGACAGTGTTAAATAGACGCTATGGCGCAAAGCGGCGCTAGCCGACCCAGCCCAGCCCGCCAGCGATGCAGTTCATCGACAGCATCATCGGCTCCAGGATCTTCTTGTCTTCTCCGTCCTCGGGATCGCGCTTGCGCCAGGCCTGCAGCAAGGACACCTGCCAGCGGTTGGCCTGATCGATCAGCGGCAGCCGCGCCTCAAGCCGCCTGAGATAGGCTGGAAAGCGTCGACCGGGATGCGCCTCGCCGCTGATTTCCGCCACGGTTTCCAGGCTCAAGGCGTGCTCACGGCGGATCCGCCCCAGGATTTCTTCTGCGGCCGCGCGATCGCTGACCAGCTCGGCATAGGCGGCGGCGAGCTCCATATCGGCGAGGCAGAGCGTCTTTTCCGCCTCGTCGAGGATCAGGCGGAACAGACGCGAGGTCTTGAACATCTGCTGCAGCAATGCCCGGCCTTCGGGGCCGCGGACCCGCATGAAGTTCTCCAAGGCGGTGCCGACGCCATACCAGCCGGTGATCAGATGGCGGTTCTGGCTCCAGGCGAAGACCCAGGGAATGGCGCGCAGATCGCCAAGGCTGGAGGCCCCGAAACGCCGGGTCGGACGCGACCCCATCTTGAGGCGCGCCAGCTCGTCGACGGGGCTGGCCTCGGTGAAGTAACCCAGCATGCCCGGCAGTTCCACCAGAGTGCGAAAGCGCGCCTGACTAACACCGGAAAGCGCCTCCAGGGCCTCGGCGAACTCGGGCGGATCGGCTGGCTCGTGCTTGGACTTCAGGCTGTGCGCCAGCACGCTGGCAGTCAGCAGCTCCAGATTGTAGAGCGCGGTGCCGCGGTTGGCGAACTTGGTCGAGACCACCTCGCCCTGTTCGGTTATGCGCAGCTGACCGGCAACGGTGCCGGCCGGTTGCGCTGCGATTGCACGCCCGGTCGGCGCACCGCCGCGACTGACCGAGCCGCCGCGGCCGTGAAAGAAGCGCACGGAAAGGCCGGCGGCACTGGCTGCGGCCAGCAGCGACTTTTGCGCCTTCGCGACCTCCCACTGGGCGCAGAGAAAGCCACCGTCCTTGTTCGAATCGGAGTAGCCCAGCATGACCTCCAGCCGATTGCCGCGCACATGCAGGCTGTGCTTGGCAGACGGCACCTCGACCAGGCTGCGCAGGATCTTCGGGGCGGCGCGCAGATCCTCGATCGTCTCGAACAGCGGCACGATCGGCAGCGGAATCGCCTGCGGACCCTCGTGACCGGGCGAGAGCCCGGCGTAGTGGGCCAGGACCATCGCCGCCAGGATATCGTCGGCGCTGTGCGTCATCGAGAGCACGAAGGCGCCGAGCGCGTCGGGGTCGGGGCCGTCGTAGATCTCTGCAATCAATCCGAAGAGCGCCAGGGTCTCGCGAGTCTCGGCAGAGAGCGCCGAGCGCTCCGGCATCGCCGGTGGCGGTTTGCGCAGGGCATCGCGCAAGCTCGACGGCCAGGCCGCAGCGCCGGGCTCGACATCGGCTATTCCCAAAAGCTTCCAGACTTCAGCCAGACTGCGGTTGATGACCGTGGTGTTCTGCCTGAGGTCCAGACTGACGGTGCGGAAGCCGAAGGTTTCCACCTCCCAGCGCAGTGGACGGACCAGGCCCCGCGCCAGGTCGCGCGCACCGAGGTCGTGCAGGCTTCGCTCGGCCAGCGACAGGTCTTCCACCAGCTCTCTGGTGCTGCGGTAGGTGGCCGGCACAACCTCACCCAGGCGACTCTGCAGCAGCGGCTTCAGCCGCAGGGCACAGGCGACGAAGAACTGCCGGAAGGGTTCGTTGGGATTGCGGGCCTTGATCTCCCGTGCCTTGCCGCTCTGCAGCAGCAGGCGCTCCAGGCGTTCCTGAAAGGCTTGCGGCGGCCCGATGACTTCGGTCGAGAGGGACAGCAGTTCGGCCAGCTGCTCGAGACGGTCCAACAGATGCTTGAGCGCCAGGTCGCGCGCCTCGGTCAGGGCAAAGCGCGTCGTCTCCACCGTCACGTTTAGATTACCGTCACGGTCGCCGCCAATCCAGGACCCGAAGCGCAACAGCATGGTCTGACGCGGCGGTCGCTCCGCGAAGTGCCGAGCCAGCGCCGCCTCGGAGCGCTCCAAGAGCTGCGGCGTCGCCTCGAACAGCACCTCGGAGAAGAAGTGCAGACCCCAGGCAACCTCTTGCTCGACACCAGGACGTTCCAGGCGCAATTCGCCGGTGAGCCACAGCAGATCGATCTCGCGACGCAGCGCCTGGGCCAGAAGCTCGCGCTCGCGCGGAGTCCAGCGGGCCTGCTCCAGCTCGATCAGCAGGCGATAGATGCGCCGGTGAATCTTCAGAACCGTGACCCGCTTGGCCTCGGTCGGATGCGCGGTCAGCGTCGGCATGACAAGCGCCGAGTCTAGAGTCGCAGTCACCTCCTCGGCCTCGGTGCCCTGAGCTGCGATATCCTTCATGACAGAAGCGAAGCTGCCGATCAGGGCATCCGGTCCGCCGTCATTCTCCAGCCGCCGGCGGGCGCGCATGGCCGCATTCTCTTCGGCAATCGCCAGCAGCTGGAACCAGATGCCAATTGCCTGAAGATCGCCGTTCTTCGGTCCGCCCTCCGGCTGCGCTTTCCCCTCCAGCAGGCTGAGGACTGTCGGATTGCGCTGTTTGGCAACCGCGTGAAAGGCCTGCCACAGCAGCCCTTGCACCTGGTCCATGTCATCCCCTTCAATGCCCCATTGCGGGACCGGATCGAGCAGTCGGCCGGCTTCTTCTTGTTTCACTCTCATGCTCCCAAGCGGAGGGGACGCCATGGCGCCGCAAGCACTCCCGTGCTGCGCAAGAAGAGTGCAGCAATCGCGCGCCAGAGGAGAACATGCAAGCGGCACCACCTGCCGCCCTTGCGTCATCCTTGCCAAGGGAATGAGTCAGGAGAGACCTGTTGGCAAGACGGCACGGGGCGCCAAGCAGCCGCCCGGCGCCCCCCATGCCATGCCATCCGCGCTTGCCTAGAAGAAGACCAGGCTTCTGGTTTCGATGCTTTCGCGAGTCCGCGCAAGTTCGGGCGTGGCGAAGTCGTCGAAGCCGGTGTGCGGCAGGAAGCGGGCGCGCCCGTCCCGGGCCGAATCGAAGCACTTGAAGATCAGGATCTCCTCGCGCGTCATCTCCGGCACGTAGAGCCAGCGGTGACCGGGGTTGTAGGCCACCTCGTAGATTTCGCCGACGCGGTCTTCGTAGATCAGATCGGCCGGCAAGACATCCTCCGGCGCCAGGCTCTCGGGATGGATGAAGCCCAGGGGCGCGCGCAGCACCGGCCCGCGGATCGGGCGCCAGGTATTGATGACGGCAAAGCGCCCGGCGAGCAGGCCATCGGCCTCCGCGCCCAAGAGGTCCCGCACCCGCTGCGGTCCGGACTTGTCGGTGTAGTCGTTGTGGACGGTGCGCACCGGACGCCTGCTCCACTTGGCTTCCAGACTGCCATCGCCCTCGACCCTGCGGGTATGGTCGAAGGTCACGATGCGCTTGGCGCCGGTCTCTGCCTTCAGCAGCGCCTCGATCTCCGGATAGTAGGTCTGCGCGATCGTCGTCTCGTCGTAGAGGTCGGCAGCGGCAGTCGGCCGTGCCCGCAGGATCACGCCGTCGCCATCGAGGCTGAGGTCCGCGGCGAAGGGCCGAAGGTTCTCGACCGAGATGGTGTGCTCTTCGTATTCAGCCAGACGCTGTCGCGCATCGCCACTCTCCTCCGGCGGCAGCACGCTCACCGCTCGTTCCTTGCCGCGAACCAGGTAGCCGACCTTGCCCAGGGTGTTGCCGTCCTGCTGCGCGCCTATCCGTGGCTCCTCTCGGGTCTCCGTCCATGCCTGTGTGCTGTTCATTTCCGGGTCCTCCGTGTCATGCTGCGGGATCACTTCATTCCCGACTGCGGTTCACATTGACACTCACCTCGGCGTTTACTATTGAAGTTGAGGCAAGAGGACTTGAACAGCACTCAAGTCCAACTTGAGAGGTGCATCATGCCCATCCCTCCCTTCCCGGCACTGCGTGCCTTCCACGCCGCGGCCAGTCACGATCGCTTTCGCGATGCAGCCGAAAGCCTGGGCGTCACCGAGTCGGCGATCTCGCATCAGGTCCGGCGGCTGGAGGAGTTTCTGCATATGGCACTGTTCGAGCGCCACGGCAGCGGTATGGTCCTGACGCCGGAGGGACAGCACTATTTCGAAGAGATCGATCCGGCCCTGCGGCGGATCGAAGAGGCAACGGCCGCCTTGGTCGGCACCGCCGGGCGCAAGCGGGTGGCGCTCACCCTGCCGCCCTCGCTGGCGATGCTGTGGCTGATCCCCAATCTGGGCGGGCTGGAGGAGGCCTGTCCGGGCGTCGATGTGCAGTTGATAACCACCGCAAGACTCAGCAATTTGAGGCGCGAGCAGATCGACCTGGCGATCCGGCACGGTCGCGGCAGCTGGCCGGAGGTCGAGGCCAGCTTCCTGATGCGCGAGACGGCAATGCCGGTTGCCAGTCCGGACTTCATGCGCAAGCTGGCCGGTCTGCCGCTTAAGGAGGTGCTCACCAAGGCGCGCCTCATCGTCAATCGCTTCAACAGGGAAGAATGGGCAGAGTGGGCGGCAGCACATGGTCTGCCGGCACCCGATATTTCGCAAGCGCTGGCCTTGGAAGGCCAGGAACAGGTGCTCGAAGTGACCGAGCGCGGCCTGGGTTTGGCGATCGGTTGGCGTCCCATGGTCGACGACCGGCTGAAGCGCGGGACCCTGGTGGCGCCCTTCGGACTGCCGACCCCCGGGGAGACAGGCTACTACCTCTGTCACGCCAGCGCCGTGGAGCTGACGGCCGCCGCGCGTGCGGTCGCGCGATGGCTGCGCCAAATGGCGGAAAGCCCACTGCAGGTCGGTTCGGAAAACTAACTTGAATCTAGCTCAAGTCGCCTTGCCGGACTTTCGTTAGTCATTGCGGCCTTCGACGCGCACCTTCCAATCCATGGAGCACCGGGCGATCCGGTGCCAAGGAGCCGAGGAAGGAGAGGGACCATGTCCATCGTTCACGACAGCCTGAAGCCGAGCAGCAGCCTCTACGCAAGCGGCCACGGCGCGCCGCTCTATGCCAGCCGCTGGGCGCCACCGCGGCAGGACGAAAAGACCGGCCGGCGCGTCTTCGCCTGGGTCAAGGAATGCGTTCGCCGGTGGCATGATGCACGGGTACGCTCGGCGCGTCTGCACAGCCTGGCGCTGCTGGACAAGCGCACCCTGCACGACATCGGGTATATGCACGGCGATATCGTCGAGGCGCGGGAGATCTTGGCAGCGCGCTATCGTGATCGACTGGGCTCTTAGCCCGCGATCGCAACAGAGTACAAACTAGGGGCACCAAAGCGTGCCAACGTTTAGAATTGGCTGGGGCGCAGACTTGCTTGGCAATGTCTGCGCCTTAACTGTTTCGATTCTCACGCCTCCGTTACAAACCTGGCCGCTGGTCTCTGTTCAAAAAGATAATTGATATTTTGATCAATAAGCCGCGCGTTCGCGGGGCCGCTTGACCGCCAGTTCCTTTGTCGCTAGCAACCTAGTCTAGCTTATGCGGCACAAAAGATAAGAGTGTTTGGGAGGCTCAGGCCGCGCTGAAGCTGACGGGATCTACAGTGGTCACCTGGGTAAAACCCTGGGTCCGCGAGCCCTCGTTTGTTTCCAGAAAGGCGCCTTGCCTCCCGATGTCGCAATGCAGGCAGACGAACGGGAGGATGGCTTGGCCATGGCCGACGCGAGCGCGCTGGATACCTTTCCAAAGCTGATGCGGCACAATGCGCAGGTGCGCGGCGGGCGACCGGCGATGCGCGAGAAGTCTCTGGGGATCTGGCAGACCTGGACCTGGAGCGAAGCGCAAGAAGAGGTCAAGGCTTTCGCAATGGGATTGCGGGCCCTGGGTATCAAGCGCGGCGACAAGGTTCTTATCGTCGGCGACAATCGCCCGAAGCTCTATTGGACCATGGTGACGGCGCAGGCGATCGGCGCGGTGCCGGTTCCGGTCTATCAAGACTCCGTGGCCAAGGAGATGGCCTATGTGGTCGACCATGCCGGTGCCCGGGTCGCGGTGGTGGAAGATCAAGAGCAGGTCGACAAGCTGCTGGAGATCCGCGACGACGTTCCCAGCCTGGAGACCATCATCTATCAGGACGACCGCGGGCTGCGGCACTACACCCAGCCTTTCCTGAAGAACTATCCAGCGGTGCTGGATGCGGGTCGCGCGGTGCTCGCCAAGGAGCCCGGCAGCTATGACCGCGAGGTCGATGCCGCCAAGGGTGCCGATGATTCCATCATGCTCTACACCTCGGGCACGACAGGCAAGCCCAAGGGCGTGGTGCTGACCTTCGACAACGTGCTCTCCATGGCCAAGGCCGGTGTCGAGTTCGAGAAGCTGACCGACAAGGAAGAAGTTCTGGCCTACCTGCCGATGGCCTGGGTCGGCGATCACGTCTTCTCTTTCGGGCAGTCCTATGTCGCAGGTTTCTGCGTTTCCTGCCCGGAGAGCGGCGCCACGGTCATGCATGATCTGCGCGAGCTGGGGCCGACCTACTTCTTCGCGCCGCCGCGCATTTTCGAGAACCTGTTGACCTCGGTCACCATCCGCATGCAGGACGCCAGCCGCTTCAAGCAGCGCTGGTTCAAGTACTTCCTCGACCTGGCCAAGCGCGTGGGCGAGAAGATTCTGAACGGCGAAGCGGTATCGCCCGGCGATCGCATCAAGTACCGTCTGGGCGAATTCTTCGTCTACGGCCCCTTGAAGAATGTGCTGGGCTTCACCCGCATCCGTCTGGCCTATACCGCCGGCGAGGCCATCGGGCCGGAGATCTTTCAGTTCTATCGCTCGCTCGGCATCAACCTGAAACAGCTCTACGGCTCGACCGAGGCCAGCGTCTTCGTCACCATCCAGCCGAACGGCGAGATCCGCGCCGACACCGTCGGCAAAGCGATCCCCGGTGTCGAGTTGAAGCTGGCCGATGACGGCGAGGTGCTGTTCCGCAGCCCCGGCGTCTTCAAGGAGTACTTCAAGAATCCCGAGGCCACGGCCGACACCAAGACGGCGGACGGCTGGGTCCATACCGGCGACGCCGGCATGATGACGTCAGAGGGCCACCTTCGAATCATCGATCGCGCCAAAGACGTCGGCAAGCTGAACGACGGCAGCCTCTTCGCGCCCAAGTTCCTGGAAAACAAACTCAAATTCTATCCGAACATCAAGGAGGCCGTGGCCTTCGGTCATCAGCGCGACTATGTGACGGCCTTCATCAACCTCGACCAGGAAGCCATGGGCAGCTGGGCGGAGCGCAACAACGTCTCCTACGCCAGCTATCAGGAATTGGCCGGCAATCCCCGCGTGCGCGAGATCATCGAGGGACACATCCGCGAGGTGAATGCCGATCTGGCGAAGGATCCGCAGATGGCGCCGACGCAGATCCGACGCTTTCTCATCCTGCACAAGGAATTGGACGCCGACGACGGCGAGCTGACCCGAACCCGCAAGGTGCGCCGCAGCACCATTTTGGAGCGCTACGAACCGCTGATCACGGCGCTCTACGATGGCTCCGATCAGGTTCACATCGAAACGCAAGTGACCTTCGAAGACGGTCGCGAAGGGGTCTTGAAGGCCGATCTGGAGATCGTGGATCTGAGCCAGAACCAAAGCCGGAAGGAGGCAGCCTAGGTGGCAGAACAGGAGAGAGGGCCGATCGCTCTATGACTGAGACCGCAGCGCCCGCGACGGCCGAGGCAAATCCTATGGCGCCGCCGGAACGCAGATTCGGCGCGCCCATGTTGACGGTGGACAGCATCTCGCTCTCCTTCGGCGGGGTGAAGGCCCTGACCAACATCTCCTTCGACATCCTGGAGCATGAGATCCGCGCCATCATCGGCCCGAACGGGGCCGGCAAGACCTCTATGCTGAACGTGATCAACGGCTTCTATCACCCGCAGGAAGGCACCATCACCTACAAGGGCAATGTGCGCAGCGCCATGCGCCCGCATATGGCGGCAGCGCAAGGAATTGCCCGCACCTTCCAGAACGTCGCGCTCTTCAAGGGCATGTCGACCCTGGACAACATCATGACCGGGCGGATCTTGAAGATGCACAACGTGCGCGCGCCCGAGACCGGTGTCTGGGGCCTGGATCACGTCTTGTCGTTCGGCGCCGGCGCGCTGGATTTCGTCACCCAGTGCCTCTACTGGGGGCCGAACGAGAAGGAAGAAATCCGCCAGCGGACCTACTGCGAAGAGATCATCGACTTTCTCGAGATCCAGGACATCCGCAAAACTCCGGTCGGGCGCCTGCCCTATGGTCTGCAGAAGCGCGTCGAGCTGGCCCGCGCGCTGGCGATGGAGCCGGAGCTGCTGCTACTGGACGAGCCCATGGCCGGGATGAACGTCGAGGAAAAAGAGGACATGTCCCGCTTCATCCTCGACGTGAACGACGAGTTCGGCATGACCATCGCGCTCATCGAGCACGACATGGGCGTGGTGATGGACATCTCCGACCGGGTGGTGGTCCTGGACTATGGGCGCAAGCTGGCGGACGGCACGCCGGACGAAGTGCGCAGCGATCAGGGCGTGATCGACGCCTATCTGGGCGTGGCGCATTAGGCGCGGGCGAGGACGGACAAGCACATGAACCTACGCAGCCTCACCATCGGTATCGGCTCCGGCCTGCTGGCGATCCCCATCGTCGGCTTCCTCCTGCAAGGCCTCTCGCAGCTGGATCCGGCGATTTTCTTCGCCTGGGACTTCTACGCGGAGGTCGTGGTCAAGGGCCTGCTGCAGGGCGTGATGTATGCCCTGGTGGCGCTCGGCTTCGTGCTGATCTTCAAGGCCTCCTCGATCTTCAACTTCGCGCAAGGGGCCATGGTGCTCTTCGCCGCCCTGGCCATGGTCGGCTTCATGGAATGGGGCGTGCATTGGATTCCGGCCTTCCTCTTGGCCGGCGTCGTCATGGTCCTGGTCGCCTTCCTGATCGAGAAGGTGGTGCTGCGGCCCATGGTGAACCAGCCGCACATCATCCTCTTCATGGCGACCATCGGAATCTTCTTCGTGCTGGACGGGGTCGGGCAGACGATCTGGGGCTCCAACGTCAAGGCGCTCGACATCGGCATCTCGCGCCAACCGATTGTCGCCTTCCAGGGCAGCCTGCTGCCGAACGGCATGTACCTCGATCCGACGGAGCTGGTCGCTGCCGTGGTCGGCGCGCTGATGGTGGCCCTGCTGGCCGTGCTCTTCCAGTACACCAAGGTCGGGCGGGCGCTGCGCGCGGTGGCCGACGACCATCAGGCAGCGCTATCGGTCGGCATCCCGCTGAAGACCATCTGGGCCATCGTCTGGTCGGTTGCCGGCATCGTCGCCCTGGTGGCCGGCGTCATGTGGGGCTCCAGCCTGGGCGTACAGTTCTCGCTGTCGCTGATCGCGTTGAAGGCCCTGCCGGTGCTGATCCTCGGCGGCTTCACCTCGATCCCCGGAGCCATCATCGGCGGGCTGATCGTCGGTGCGGGCGAGCAGGTAGGCGAGGTCTTCCTCGGTCCGCTGGTCGGCGGTGCGATCCAGGACTGGTTTGCCTACATGCTGGCCATGCTCTTCCTGCTGTTCCGCCCGCAGGGGCTGTTCGGCGAAAAGATCATCGAGAGGGTCTAGGCAATGTTCTACCGCGAGGCCGGGCAGTTCAAGGCCAGCTATGCCGCCGATCAGGCCATCTATCCGATCCGCCAGGATAAGGTCGGGATCCTCATCCTCTTCGCCTTCGCCCTGGTCGTGGTGCCCCTGATCGCGCCGCAATACTGGCTGAACTCGATTCTGATCCCCTTCCTGATTTTCTCGCTGGCCGCACTCGGCCTCAACATCCTGACCGGCTATTGCGGCCAGTTGAGCCTGGGGACCGGCGGCTTCATGGCCTGCGGCGCCTTCTTTAGCTACAAGATTACGATTGCCTTTCCCGAGGTGAACATCATCATCGTATTCCTGCTGGCGGGCCTGGGAACCGCCTTGGTCGGCGTGCTCTTCGGATTGCCCTCCTTGCGTATCAAGGGCTTCTATCTGGCCGTTGCCACCTTGGCCGCGCAGTTCTTCCTGATCTGGATGTTCAACAAGTTCGGCTGGTGGACCAACTACAGCCCCTCCGGGGTTATCTCGGCACCGCCGCGCGAGGTCTTCGGCAACGTCACCGTCACCGGTGCGAGCGCAGAGCCGGAGTCGAAATACATCTTCCTGCTGTTGCTGGTCTCCTTCCTGGCCTTGATGGCCAAGAACATGGTGCGTAGCCGTGTCGGGCGATCCTGGATGGCAATCCGCGATATGGACATCGCGGCCGAAATCATCGGCATCCGCCCGATGCTGGCAAAGCTCTCGGCCTTTGCCGTTAGCTCCTTCATGATCGGCATCTCGGGCGCGCTCTGGGCCTTCACCTACACCGGCTCGGTCGAGGCCCTGGCCTTCGACATCAACCGTTCCTTCGAGGTGCTCTTCATGATCATCATCGGCGGGCTGGGCTCGATCATGGGGTCCTTCATGGGGGCGGCCTTCATCGTGCTGCTGCCGATCCTCTTGGACAACCTGCCGGCACTGCTGGGAATACCGCTCTCGATCGAGTTGGTCTCGCATCTCAGGCTCGTCATCTTCGGCAGTCTCATCATCTTTTTCCTGATCGTCGAGCCGCACGGCTTGGCCCGCTTGTGGCAGATCGGGAAAGAGAAGCTTCGCCTTTGGCCCTTCCCCTATTAAGGTTGGGCCTCAACGCATGCGGGGGTCAAAGGACGCCGAGACCTCATGCCAAGTAAATGCCTTCGGCGTCGTGACCGGATGAGCCCTAAACAGGGGGCTCAGTCCGACCATGGGAGGATCAACACCGATGGGTCTTAAAACGTCCCTGCGCTTGGCGGCTGCGGCCGTCGCGCTTTCCGTCGCCGCTACCGCGACACCAGTCACCACGGCTTCGGCCGAGGGCGATCAATTCATTCCGCTGCTGGTCTATCGCACCGGCCCCTATGCCCCGAACGGCATTCCCTTGGCCGACGGCTTCGTCGACTACTTCAAGTACGTCAACTGGAAGGACGGCGGCATCGGCGGCGTGCCGCTCTCTTGGGAGGAGTGCGAGACGCAGTACAACAATGACCGCGGCGTGGAGTGCTACGAGCGTCTGAAGAACAAGGGTGCCTCGGGCGCCACGGTCTTCAACCCCTATTCCACCGGCATCACCTACGCGCTGATCGGCCGAGCCACGCAGGACAAGATCCCGGTCCTGTCCATGGGTTACGGTCGCGCCGATGCCTCCGACGGCTCTGTCTTCCCCTACGTCTATACCGCACCCATCACCTACTGGGCCGGTGCCGACGTGATGGTGCAGTACGCCAAGGAGCAGGAAGGCGGCAGCCTGGACGGCAAGAAGATCGCGCTGGTCTATCACGACAGCGCCTACGGCAAGGAGCCGATCACGACCCTGGAGCGCCTGGCCGAGATCGAAGGCTATGAGCTGAGCCTCTTCCCGGTCGCCCATCCGGGCCTGGAGCAGAAGGCCACCTGGCTGCGCATCGGTCGTCAGATCAAGCCCGACTATGTCTTCATGTGGGGCTGGGGCGTGATGAACTCGACCGCCGTGAAGGAGGCTGCCTCCGTCGGCTTCCCGATGGACAAGTTCATCGGCATCTGGTGGTCCGGCGCCGAGGCCGACGTGATCCCGGCCAAGGACGCCGCCAAGGGCTACAAGTCCTTGAACATCACCGGTGTGGGCACCGATTTCTCGATCATCCAGGACATGATCAAGATGCACGAGGAAGGCGAGGGACTAGCCGACAAGGCCAACATCGGCTCGGTGCTCTACAATCGCGCCGTGGTCAACGGCTTCCTGGTGACCGAGGCCGTGCGCACCGCACAAGGCAAGTTCGGTCAGCGGCCGCTGAAGGGTGAAGAGGTCCAGTGGGGCTTCGACCACCTGGTCATCACCGCAGAGCGGATCAAAGAGGCCGGCATGGAAGGCCTGATGAGCCCGGTCGACCTCACCTGCGCCAATCACGAAGGCGGCGGTGCCGCGCTGGTGCAGCAGTGGGACGGCGAGAAGTGGGTGGCGATCACCGGCTTCATGGACCCCAACCGTGATGCGCTCTGGCCGGAGTATGAGGCCTCGGCCGATCAGTATGCCAAAGAGAAGGGCATCACGCCCCGGAACTGCGATCAGAACCAATAGGTCCTGATTAACGGCGAGGGGGAGCGCGCTTCCCCTCGCCCTCTTCTTTTCTCTGACCAACAAGAACGGCGGACGCGATGGCCGAGGCGGCGCAGGCACCCAACGGACAAGAAGCGCTTTTGAGCGTGCAGAACATCGAGGTGATCTACGATCATGTGATCCTGGTTCTGAAAGGCGTTTCACTCAGCGTTCCGAAGCAGGGCGTCGTTGCCTTGCTGGGGGCCAACGGGGCCGGCAAGACCACCACCTTGAAGGCGATCTCCAATCTGCTGCGCGCCGAGCGCGGCGAGGTCACCAAGGGGTCGATCCACTTCGAGGGAGAGCGCATCGATGCGCGCACCCCGCACGAGCTGGTGCAGAAGGGCGTCATCCAGGTGATGGAGGGGCGGCATTGCTTCGCCCATCTGACCGTCGAAGAGAACCTGCAGACCGGTGCCTACACGCGCCGAGACGGCAAGGCCGCGGTGAACCAAGACCTGGAGATGGTCTATCACTATTTCCCGCGGCTGAAGGAACGGCGCAGCAGTCTGGCCGGCTACACCTCCGGCGGCGAACAGCAGATGTGCGCCATCGGCCGCGCACTGATGAGCCGTCCCTCGATGATCCTGCTGGACGAGCCCTCCATGGGTCTGGCCCCGCAGCTGGTCGAGGTCATCTTCGAGACGGTGAAGCGCCTGAACGAGAAAGAGGGCGTCACCTTCCTCTTGGCCGAGCAGAATACCTCGGTCGCGCTGAAGTACGCCAACTACGGCTACATCCTGGAAAATGGACGGGTCGTGATGGATGGCGAGGCCACCTCGCTCTCCAGCAACGAGGACGTCAAGGAATTCTACCTCGGCCTCTCCGCCTCCGGGCGCAAGAGCTACCGCGACGTCAAGCACTACAAGCGGCGCAAGCGCTGGTTGGCGTAACACGAACGCCAAGCAAAAGAGCGCAAGCGTGACGAGACGAACGGCGTTTTAGGACAAGGCAGGAGCACTTCTCGCTATGGCGGAGACAGACCACTTCGATAGCTTGGAGACTCGCGATCCCGCGGTCCGAGAAGCTGCACTCTTCGCTGCACTTCCAGCACAGATCGCCTACGCCAAGGCCCACGCGCCTGCTTATGCCAAGCGCTTGGCGGCGGTCGATGCGGCCAAGGTCACCGATCGCGCCACGCTCGCAAAGCTGCCGCTTCTGCGCAAGAGCGAGGTTCAGGCGCTTCAGACCGAAACGCCGCCCTTCGGCGGCCTCAGCACCCGCGAAGCCGGGGCAGTGGGCCGCGTCTTCTCTTCGCCCGGTCCGATCTATGAGCTGGATGAACGCGAGAGCGACTACACCCGCTTTGCCCGCGCGCTCTTCGCCGCCGGCTTCCGGCCGGGCATGCTGGTGCACAATGCTTTGTCCTATCACCTGACGCCGGGCGGATGGATGCTGGACTGGGGTGCCAGAACGCTCGGCTGCGGCGTGGTCCCGGCCGGTGTCGGCAACAGCGAGCAACAACTGGCTTCGATCCAGCATCTGAGACCGCAGGGCTTCTGCAGTACGCCGGACTTCCTCAAGGTTCTTCTGGATAAGGCCGTCGAGAGCGGCCACGACCTCTCGTCGATCCGTCATGCCATGGTCTCCGGCGGCGCCCTCTTCCCCTCGCTGCGCCAGGAGTACGGCGCGCGCGGCATCTCCTGCTTCCAGTGCTACGCAACCGCCGAGCTTGGCCTGATCGCCTATGAGAGCGCCGCTGCGGATGGCAGCCCAAATCCCGGCATGGTCTTGGACGAGGCTTTGATTCTAGAGATCGTGCGCCCGGGTACCGGCGAGCCTGTCCCCGAAGGCGAGGTCGGCGAGGTGGTCATCACCTCTTTCAACAGCGGCTATCCGATGATCCGGCTGGCCACCGGCGACCTTTCCGCCCTGATGGACGAGCCCAGCCCCTGCGGCCGCAGCAACCAGCGCATCAAGGGCTGGATGGGCCGCGCCGACCAGACCACCAAGGTCAAGGGCATGTTTGTCCGCCCCGAGCAGATCGCCGAAGTCCTGGCCCGACACCCGGAGATTACGAAGGGCCGGCTGGAGGTCACACGAGCGGACGAACAGGACGCGATGACTTTGCACTGCGAAGTTGTAGGTGACACAGAAGCCCTGGCTGCGGCAGTTACCGACAGCTTGTTGCAGGTCACCAAACTAAAGGGAGCTGTGGAACTGGTCGTGCCAGGCAGTCTCGCCAACGACGGCAAGGTGATCGACGATCAACGTCACTACGACTGACAGGGAGGTAGATGACAGTGCTTCCAAAATTGCCTCTACAGCGAGTCGCTTAGCGTCTGTTCGGGGCCTCGCGTCCTACAGTTTCTTTACCGATCGGGCTTTGTCGTTGCCCATTGGATGTATGACTGTTAGGGTTTTGTCAGGGTCCAAGCAGCATCTCGCAGGGCTGTGATGGGGAGGTCGGATGAGACAAGTTTTGGTCGGTTTTGTCGTAGTAGTGGCTATGTCACTCACGCTTGGCGCGGCGGCCCAGGCTGCGGACCGGATTGTGGTGACCACACTGGATTGGCCGCCCTACACCGGCGATGCACTTCCCAAAGAGGGCGCGACGACCGAGGTGGTGCGCCAGGTGTTCGAGGCGGCCGGAATTGACGTCGAAGTAGAAATCCTGCCGTGGAAGCGCGCCATCGCGATGGCAAAGAATGACGATGTCGCGGTTGCCTACTTTCCTGGCTATCACTGCCGCCATGTCGAGGGTTTTGTCGCGTCCGACCCGATCGGGACCGGGCCGCTTGGCCTCGCCGAACATGTCGACAATCCCGTCACCTGGAGCAGCATCGACGATCTGGGCGAGCAGAAGCTGAAGATCGGTACCGTGCTGGGCTATGCCAACACCGACGAGTTCGACGAGAAGGCGGGAACCGGCTGGATCCAGGCGATCGCTGCCAAAGACGATCTGACCAACCTCAAGAAGCTGCTGCGCCAACGCATCGACGCCGCCGTCATAGACAAGCTGGTCCTCTCATACCTCTTGGCGACCGAGCCGGCGCTCAAGGGTAAGGCCGATACGATCAAGTTCGACGAGAAGCCGCTGGATGTGAAGACCCTGTACCTCTGCTTTGTGAATGATGAGCAGGGCATGACCCTGCGCGACACCTTTAACCAGGCTTTGAAGACCGCCGACATTGAAGCAATATTGAACGCTTATTTCGAAAATGAATTCTAATGCAAGAGGGCTGGCAGAAGCCTGATGTTGAGCCAGCAGGCACCGACGCCGGCGTCGCATCGCCGCCGCCCCCGGGACGGCGCCGCTGGTTTCGGTTCAAATCGGTGCAGGGCAAGTTCCTTGCTTTCGTGGTGCCGCTGGTCCTGGTCTCCACGGTGGTGGTCTTCGGCTTTTTCGAACTGAACGCGCGCCGCTCTGCGGAAGAGCAGCTGCAGAACAAACTGAACAAGCTGGTCGATATCCAAAGCGCCGTCATTGCCGACTCGCTCTGGAATGTGGCCGACGATCAGATCAAGCTCACCCTGGTGGCCCTGATGACCGACGAAGATGTGGTCGGTGCGGCAGTCTATGACGAGCGTGACAGTCTGGTCGCATCCGCAGGCGACATCGAGAACCTGGATCGCCAGACCTACTTTGCCGAAACCGAGATTGTCTATACGGGCGACGGCGATGCGGTGCCGATCGGGATGCTTGCAATCGGCCTGACCGACGCGCGCCTGACCGCGCTGGCCGCCTCGCGCCTGACGCTGGCCGTGGTTCTGGCGACCATCCTTTTGATTGCCGTTATCGGGGCAGCACTGGTTGCCAACCGCAAGACCATCGGACAGCCCTTGGCCTTGCTGCTGGAATCGATCAATCGCGCCCAAGGCTCCGGGCCGAGAAAAGCTGTCGCTTGGCAAAGCGATGACGAGATCGGCCGCGTCGTGATCGCCTTCAACGAGATGCAGAGCCGACAGGACGCTTACGAAGCCCGCCTTAGGGCATCGCGCGACGAGCTGGAAGTGCGGGTGCGCGAGCGGACATCGGAGCTGGCCGAGGCAGAGGCAGAAGCGCAGTCGGCACGCGGACTTCTGACCGATGCGATCGAAAGCATTTCCGAAGGCTTCGCCCTCTTCGACAAGGAAGATCGCCTGGTCGTCGCCAACAAGCGCTACCGAGAGATCATGTTCGGCAACGGCTCGGCCGAGTTGGAGGTGGGAACCAGCTTTGACGACATCGCCCAGCGCGCCGCGACCTCGACCCGCTTCCCCAACGCCAAGGAGAAGACGGAAGACTGGATCCAGCGACAGATCGTGCGCCACCGCCGGGCTGCGGAGCCCTTCATTCAAGAGATCGCCGGCAATCACTGGCAGCAGATCAGCAATCGCCGCACCGATGAGGGCGGCACGGTCGCCGTGCATTCCGACATTACCGAGATCAAGCGCATATCCGATGAACTGAAACGCGCCAAGGATGCCGCAGAAGCGGCCAACGAAGCCAAGAGCGCCTTCCTGGCAACCATGAGCCACGAGATCCGGACGCCGCTGAACGGCATCATCGGCATGTCGATGCTGATGAACGGAACCGAACTGGACGCCGAACAGCGCGAATTTGCGACCACGATCGCAACGGCAGCCGACACCCTACTGACCATCATCAACGACATCCTCGACTTCTCGAAGGTCGAGGCCGGTGCGCTGGAACTGGAGCGCATGCCGGTCGATCTGGCCGAGACCTTCGAGAGCTCGGTCGAGTTGGTCGCCTCCAAGGCCGCGGAGAAAGGTATCGAGCTTGCCTGCCGCATCGACCCTGACGTTCCCGCGGGCATCATCGGCGACCCGACGCGGCTGAAACAGATCCTGCTCAACCTGCTTAACAACGCCGTCAAGTTCACTGACAAGGGCGAGGTGCTGCTGACCGTCTCCAGCATGGTGGCAGCCGACACCCTGCAGCCGGGCGAAAAGACCCTGCTGACCGTGTCTGTCCGCGACAGCGGCATCGGCATACCCGCCGACCGTATGAACCGCCTGTTCAAGTCCTTCAGCCAGGTCGATGCCTCTACGACACGACGCTACGGCGGTACCGGCCTGGGCCTGGTGATCACAAAACGACTGGTCGAGTTGATGGGTGGCGAGATATCGGTCAAGAGCGACGTCGGCCGCGGCACGACCTTCTCCTTCACCTTGCCAGGAGAGATGACAGCCCTTCCAGATCGTGCACTCCGTCAGAAGCAACTGGCCGCAATCAAGGGGCGGCACATTCTCGTGGTCGACGACAATCGTACCAATCGCCTGATCCTGAACGAGAAGCTGCGGAGCTGGGAGCTGGTGTCGCGCGCAACCGGGGAGCCAAGCGAGGCTCTGGAATGGCTTAGCGGCGAGGAAACCTTCGATGCCTGCATCCTGGACTACAAGATGCCGGAGATGTCGGGTTTCGAGTTGGCGCGGCGCATCCAGGCGATGAAGCAGGCCAAGGCGCCGCCGATGATCCTCTTCTCTTCAATCTCCTCCGTCGAACCCGACTTCCGTGCCGGCGTGGAGGAGATCGGATTCTCTGCCGTGCTGACAAAACCGTCCAAGTCCGGGCATCTTCTCAATGCTCTGGTGGCGGTCCTAAGCGACGGTTCGGCCACAGACACCGCGAGTGACCAGGATGTCGGAATCACAAAAGCAACCGACGTTGCCAGCCTATCCATCCTCTTGGTCGACGATAATATGATTAACCAGAAGGTCGCGAAGAAGATCTTGAAACGTCTGGGCTACAACTGTGACGTGGTGAGCAGCGGCGCAGAAGCAATAGAGTCTTGTCTCTCGGGTAATTATGATGTGGTGCTTATGGATATAGAGATGCCTGAGATGGATGGAATCACTGCAGCCGGAATCATTCACGAGAAGATCGACGCCAATGCCTGGCCCTACATCGTGGCCTTGACGGCAAACGCCATGGCGTCCGAGCGTGAGACCTATCTGCGTGCCGGCATGGACGATTATTTGAGCAAACCGATCGACGTCGCAGCGCTCTCCGAAAGCCTTCGCGCTGCCGCGGACTTCCGCAGCAAACTCGGATCTCCCGCCCAAGCCGTACCGCAGGACACGGGGCTCGCATCGTGAGCGAGACCATTATCGACAAGGCGGCGCTGGAGCGACTTCTTGACGTCATCGGTGGCGAGAGCGAAGACCTGCAGGAGCTGATTGACGACTTCATCGACAATGCACCGAACCTGGCCGGCAAGATCGAAAGCGCCGGAGGGGCGGGAGACTGGGATAGCGTCCGTATCGCCGCGCACACCTTGAAGTCCAATGCCCGCGACTTCGGTGCGATCCAACTGGCCGACCTCTGCGCCAGCTTGGAACAGCAATGTAAAGACCAGGCGCTGGAAACCCCGGAGATCACGATCGCCATGATCGTGGAACAGGAGCAGAAAGCGCGCGAGGCCCTGACGAGCCTCAGAGTCGAAGACATTGGACCAGGCTAGCAACAAGGAGCCCTCTGCGCCGGCAGGCCAGCCGGCATCAATCCTGGTGGTCGACGACAACTCGACCAACCGGATTAAGCTACGCATGGCGGTGCGCAATCTCGGCCACAAGGCCGAGGTCGCCGAAGATGGCCTGGCCGCGCTTGAAGCCCTGCGCGCAAGACCCTTCGATGCCGTCCTGCTGGACATCCTCATGCCCGGCCTCGACGGCTTCGACGTCCTGCGCGCGCTCAAGTCCGACGAGGATCTGCGCGATATCCCGGTGATCGTCATCTCTGCGCTGGACGACGAGACCGAAAGCGTGGTGAAGGCAATCGAACTGGGGGCAGAGGATTTCCTACCGAAGGACTTCGATCCGGTCCTCTTGAATGCGCGCCTGGGCGCCTCCTTGACCAAGAAGCGCTTCCGCGATCAAGAGCGCGAGTACTTCCGCCGCGTCGAGCGTCTGACCGAAGCAGCCGAGGTGGTGGAATCCGGCCGCTTCAGCCCGGACAACCTGGAGCTGGATCAGCTTGCCCGTCGCGACGATGCACTGGGTCGTCTGGCCGCCGTCTTCCGCGGTATGGCCGAAGAGATCTACGACCGCGAGCTGCGACTGCGCCGCGCGGTCCAGATGCTGCAGGGCAGCCTCTTGGTGATTGCCGTCGGCGTCGTCTGGGGCTTGACCCCGGCGCTCTCGCGCATGGCCTCCGGTCTTGGCTCAAACCCGATCGGTCTCGCCATCTGGGTGAACGGCATCGCCGCCGTCTGCTGCTTGGGGGTCGCAGCCTATCGCGGACGCCTCCCCAAGCTGGGTTGGCGCGAACTGCGCTTCTTTCTTGCCTGGGCGGTGATTGCCGGTGTCTTCCAGCGCCTGACGACCTTCTGGGTGACGGAGCATGTCGAGGCAGCTGTGCTCTCCCTCATCGTCACCTTGCAGGGCTTCATGGTTTTCGCATTCGCCGCGATGATGAAGCTGGAAAAGGCGACCCCGCGCCGGCTGGCCGGCCTGCTGGTCGGCCTGGTCGGCGTCGCCGCCGTGCTCTACACTCGCTTCGAGGTGGACGGCCAGTCAGAGGACATCTGGCTCTTCATCGCCCTGCTGCTGCCCTTCTTCTTCGCGGTCGAAGGCATCCTGCTGGCCTCGCAACGGCCCGAGCATATCGATCTCTTCGCCTCGGTCGGTATCATGATGCTGCTCTCGGCAATGCTGCTAACGCCGATGGCGATCTACACCGGAGAACTCATGCCGCTCTTCACTGGCGGCGTGACCCGCCTGGAGATCCTTGTTCTGCTGATGGGGATCGGCGGTGCCGCCTCGCTGCTGCTCTGCTTCCATCTGATCGCCACCGCGGGCGCCGTCTTCGCCAGCCAGAGCGCCTACGCCATGACCATCGCCGGCATCGTCTGGGGCATGCTGCTCTTGAATGAGGAACTTTCGATCGTCGCCTGGGGCGCGGTCGTCTTCATCCTGATCGGCCTCTACCTGGTCGAGCCCAACCCCAGCGACGATGAACTGGTCCTAAAACGCTCCTTCGCCGAGAAGGGCCGCGAGGCGTCGCAGGAGAGGGGCTAGAGCAGATCGCGATCAGTTGGAATCAACTGTTCGCGTGACTCTGCTCTATCTTTCAAACCTGTATAGCAGGATTCAGATGGCAAATCGCTTTGATTTGACATCATCCTGCTATAGACCCGCCCCAAACCTGCCAGCAATCCACTAGCAATCCAGCGTGTTGTCGCGCTCCCACTGGCTGATGGAGCTGGTGTAGGCGTTCCACTCCTGGCGTTTCAGCTTGGCGTAAGCCTTGCAGAGCGGTGCGCCCAGCGCCTCGTTCAGGACCTTGCTGGACTCGAAGAGGCGGATGGCATCCAGGAGGTTCAGCGGAAGTTTCTTGAGGCCGCGAGCCTTGTGACCCTCTTCGTACATGTTGATATCGTAGCGCTTGCCGGGGGCGCGCTCGTTCGCGGCACCGTCCATACCGGCAGCGAGCGCGCCGGCCTGCATCAGGTAGGGGTTCGCGGCACCATCCATCAAACGCAGTTCGAAGCGGCCGGGTTCCGGGATGCGCACCATGTGGGTGCGGTTGTTGCCGCCATAGGAGACGCTGTTCGGCGACCAGGTGGCACCCGACAGGGTTCGCGGGGCGTTGATCCGCTTGTAGGAATTGACCGTGGGATTGAAGATCGCCGCCAGGGCCGGGGCGGAGTGGATGATGCCACCGAGGAAGGAGTACGCCAGGTCCGAGAGGCCCAACTCACCCTTGGGATCGTCAAAGAGGTTCTTCTTGCCCTTGGTGCCCCAGACCGAGACATGCGCGTGGCAACCGTTGCCGGTCAGATTGGCGAAAGGCTTGGGCATGAAGGTGGCGCGCAGGCCGTGATTCTCGGCAATGGTCTTCACCATGTACTTGAAGAAGACGTGACGGTCGGCCGTTTTCAGGCAGTCGTCGTATTCCCAGTTCATCTCGAACTGGCCGTTCGCATCCTCGTGATCGTTCTGATAGGGCTGCCAGCCCAGCTCCAGCATGGCATCGCAGATCCCCGTGATGACGTCATAGCGGCGCATCAGGGCGGACTGGTCATAGCAGGGCTTGGACTGCGTATCGCGCTCATCGGCGATGGCACTGCCGTCGGCATTCACCAGGAAATACTCGCACTCGACGCCGGTCTTCATGCGCCAGCCCTTCTCGGCGGCAGCCGCGATCTGGCGCTTCAACGCTACGCGCGGGCTGGCCTCGACCTCCTGACCGTCCATCCAGAGGTCGGCTGCTAGCCAGCCGACTTCCGGCTTCCAGGGTAACTGGATCAAGCTCTCGGGATCGGGCTTGCCGAACATGTCGGAATCCGCCGGAGACATATCCAGCCAGGTGGCGAAACCGGCAAAGCCAGCACCGTTCTTCTGCATGTCGCCGATGGCGCTGGCCGGCACCAACTTGGCGCGCAGATTGCCGAAGAGATCAACGAAGGAAATTAGAAAGTACTTGATTCCATTGTCTTTGGCTGCCTTTGCCAGATCGATCGTCATGCCCACCTGCTCCCTATTCTTCTGCTTCTGCCAGTTGTCTTCTGGCCGCACCCAGCGGCCCGGAGCGGTGAGCTTAACTCACCGCTGGGAAACCTCAAAAACCACCTTGCCCCGGGATCCAATCGGTTCCCGCCAGGGGAACGCGCGCCATCGCGGCGGCTTCCACCGTAAGCGCCACCAGATCCTCGGGCTCCAGGTTGCGCACGTCGCTCTTGCCGTTCGCCCGGGCAATTGTCTGGCATTCCAGGGTCATGACCGCAAGCAGGTTTGCCAGGCGCCGCCCGGCCTCGACCGGGTGCAGGCGCTGGGCCAGCTCCGGCTCTTGCGTGGTGATGCCGGCCGGATCCAGGCCCTCGTGCCAGTCGTCGTAGCAGCCGGCCTTGGTGCCAAGCGCCTCGTACTCCTCTTCCCAGCGCGGGTCATTGTCGCCGAGCGCGACCAGGGCCGCCGTGCCGATCGAGACGGCATCGGCGCCCAGCGCCAGACACTTGGCAACATCCGCACCATTGCGAATTCCGCCGGAGACGACGAGCTGCACCTTGCGATGCATGTCGGCATCGATCAGGGCCTGCACGGCCGGGCGGATCGCCGCCAGGGTCGGGATCCCGACATGCTCGATGAAGACCTCCTGCGTTGCCGCGGTGCCGCCCTGCATGCCGTCCAGGACGACCACATCGGCGCCCGCCTTGATCGAGAGCGCGGTATCGAAGTAGGGCCGCGAGGCACCGATCTTGCAGTAGATCGGCTTCTGCCAGTTGGTGATCTCGCGCAGCTCGTGAATCTTGATTTCCAGATCGTCGGGGCCGGTCCAATCGGGGTGCCGGCAGGCCGAACGCTGGTCGATGCCCTGCGGCAGAGTCCGCATCCGCGCCACACGCTCGTTGATCTTCTGCCCCAGCAGCATGCCGCCACCACCGGGTTTGGCGCCCTGGCCCACGACCACCTCGATGGCGTCGGCCTTGCGCAGGTCGTCGGGGTTCATGCCGTAGCGCGAGGGCAGGTACTGATAGACCAGCTGGGTGGAATGCCCGCGTTCCTCAGGCGTCATGCCGCCGTCGCCCGTGGTGGTCGAGGTGCCCATGGCAGAGGCGCCGCGGCCCAAGGCTTCCTTGGCCTGACCGGAAAGCGAGCCGAAGGACATGCCGGCGATGGTGATCGGGATCTTCAGCTCGATCGGCTTCTCGGCAAAGCGGTCGCCCAGGGTCACCGCGGTGTTGCAGGTCTCGCGATAGCCCTCCAGCGGGTAACGCGACATCGACGCACCGAGGAACAGCAGATCGTCGAAATGCGGCATCGGCCGCTTGGCGCCACCGCCGCGGATGTCATAGACGCCGGTGGCAGCAGCCCGCCGGATCTCCGACAGGGCATAGGCGTCATAGATCGAAGAGCTGCGCGGCTGTGTGCGGGGTGTCTTGGGTTGCTGGCTCATCGGACTAATAGGCCCCCACGTTGTCGATCTTGAAGTGATAGAGCTGACGGGCGGAGCCGTAGCGGCGGAAGTCTCGCGGATTGGCGGAGATCTGCGCCCGGTCGAGCAGGCGGCCCAGCTTGTCCAGGTGATGCGCGGTCATCTCTTTCTCCTTACAGTCCGCGCCCAGGCTGTCGACCTTTCCGCGGACATAGAGGCGTGCCTCGTAAATCGAGTCGCCCAGGCTGGGTCCGGCATCGCCCAAGACGGCGAGACAGCCGGCCTGGCCCATGAAGGCGCTCATGTGTCCGACCGAGCCGCCAACCACGATGTCGATCCCCTTCATCGAGATGCCGCAGCGCGAAGAGGTGTCGCCCTCGATCACCAAGAGGCCGCCGTGTCCGGTGGCACCGGCCGATTCCGAGGCATTGCCGGTGACTCGCACCTGGCCGCTCATCATATTCTCGGCAAGGCCGACACCGGCATGCCCCTTTACCGTGACCTCGGCCTCCTTGTTCATGCCGGCGCAGTAGAAGCCGACGTGCCCCTCGATCGTGACGTCCATGGGTGCGTTCAAGCCAGCGGCCACGGCATGTGCTCCGCGCGGGTTGCGCAGAATGAAGCTGCGCTCGTTGTCGTCCGGCTGGATGCCTTGCATACGCTTGTTGGCGTTGCGCAAGGTCTCTTCTGCCAGGTCGATATCAATCATCGCGGTCTCCCCTCAAGCGCCCCAGGCATAGATGCGGCCGGGCTGCGGTTCCCAGATTTCCGCCTGGTCGGCGCCCGGCAGCGGCGCGATGGCGCGGTACTCGGTCGCCATCGCCACCCAATCGTCGGTCTCGGCCAGGACGGCATGCTTGCAGGCGATGGGATCGCGCAGCACGGCAAATCCCTCTTTGGTGCCGATGGCGAAGGTGTAGAAGCCGTCCAGCTCGCGCATTCCGCGGTCAAGGGCTTCGGTCAAGGAATCGCCTTCGGCCAGTCGCCAGGCCAGATAGCCCGCAGCGACCTCGCTGTCGTTGTCGGTCTTGATCTCCACGCCGACCTTGCGCAGCCGGGCCCGCAAGCGGTTGTGGTTGGAGAGCGAGCCATTGTGCACCAGGCAGAGGTCACGGCCGGTCGAGAAAGGATGCGAGTGCTCGGTCGTCACCGCACTCTCGGTCGCCATGCGGGTGTGACCCAGACCATGACTGCCGCTGAGCCCTTCAAGGCCGAAGTGCTGCACGACATCGCGCGGATGCCCCTTTTCTTTAAAGATCTCGATGGTCTCACCGGCCGACACCAGGCGCAGCTCGGGATGGTGCTCGGCAATCCAGCCGCGCAGGTCTTCCAGCCCGGCAGTAGCCGTGATCACCGCGTGCCGGCCGCGCTGGTCCAGATCGACATCCGGGTCGAAGGCCTTGGCGACACCCAGGCGCAAAGCCTGCCAGTCGAAATCCTGGGCGCCATAGACCACGAGCTTCACCGTGCCGGCCTTGGCGGTCGGGCGATAGAGCGCCACCCCGGCGGAGTCAGGCCCGCGGTCGCTCATCTCCACCAGCATGGTTGCCAGGTGCGCGCCCAGACTGTCCCGAAAGGCCGGGTTCTTGGCGTAGAGTCCGACGATTCCACACATGCTTCTCATCCTCTTACTGCGTCTGGTCAGGAGAGGTAGCGCAGCCACGCCAGATAAGCAAGGAGAAGAAACAATTTTTCATGAGAAGAATTACGAAGAAAATGAGTCACGACGCTCCTACGGCCTGTAAACACCCCCGCTTGCCTCAGACCCCCGGTCTGACGCAGCTTACAGCAGCAGCGGCAACAAGGAGGGAGACGTCATGCGTGCCTTTGCCGAGATCTATGCTCTGGCAGCCGAGCGGAAGGGCGGGGAGGCGGCCCTGGAAGCCTTGATCACGCGCCCTGGCGACCCGGCGGCACTGCGCGCGCTTAGCGACGACCGCTGGCTTTCGGCGTTTTCCAAGCGGGTCTTTCAAGCCGGCTTCAACTGGTCGGTGATCGAGAAGAAGTGGCCGGACTTCGAGATCGCCTTCGAGGGCTTTCAGCCGGGCCGCTGGGCGATGGCGTCAGACGAGGATCTGGACCGTCTGTTGCAGGACCGCCGGATCGTGCGGCACGCCACCAAGATCCGCTCTGTCTTCGAGAACGCGGTCTTCCTCACAGATCTGGCCAAGGAGGAAGGCAGACCGGCCGGGCAGGTCTTCGCCGACTGGCCGGACGAGGATTTCGTCGGCCTGCTCGATCTTCTGAAGCGACGCGGCAGCCGGCTTGGCGGCGGCACCGCACAGTACACGCTGCGCTTCCTCGGCAAGCCCGCCTTCGTGCTGTCACGCGACGTGACCGCCGCCCTGATCCGCGAGGGCGTGATCGAGAAGCCCGCGACCTCGAAAGGCGCGCTCGCCAAGGTGCAGGCCGCCTTCAACGCCTGGTCGGACGAAAGCGGCCGCTCCTTGAGCGAGATCAGCCAGGTGCTGGCACGCAGTACCGGCTAGGCAAGCGTCCCGCGGATCGGATAGTCGTTCTTCTGGATAAAGGCCAAGCCCTTGGAGAGCGATTCCAGATCCGGCCTTGCAAACGGCGCGTTGGAGATGTCGATGACCTGGATCTTGCCTTCGGGATTGACCAGGAAGACACCGGGCTCGGCGAAGGGACGGTCGGTCTCCTCCGGCGAACGCGGTTCGGAGACGTAGAGGCCCAGGGTGCGCATCTGCTCGACCGAGAGGTCGTAGGCCAGAGGCAGCTTGATGTCCCATTCCTTCCGACAGAATTCTGCCTTCTCCTTGGGATCGCCCGATACCACCAGGATTTCGGTGTCGAGCGCGTCGTAGAGCCCCTTCACCTCCTCCAGGCGTGCCAGATAGGTCTTGCAGAGCGGGCAGTGCTTGCCGCGATAGACCACGACCAGGCGCCAGCCGCCGGCGCCACCGGTGGTCACCTCCTCGCCGGCAAGGGTTTTCAGGGTAACTGCCGGCATGGCTCCACCGGCCTCAGGCTTCTCACTCAAGATTTTTCCTCCGATTGTGTGTCTTATGGATGTAATCACGCCTGGCCCATGCGGGCTAGCCTGGCGGGCAAAGGTGCCGTGCTGGCGTGGGGCCGTTGGTAGGCTGGGAGGCAGGTCGCCAAGGTGACAAGCCGGTGAAGTTTGCTGCGTGATGTCTCGCCACGACTTGTCGCGATGCGAGAGCTTTTGCTATGTCATCACCCATCCAGACGCGTTCTCGGGTCCGGAACAGGAAAGAAGGAGACGGCACCCTTGGGCATAACCGCAGGCGCCTTCCCATCCTTGGTGTTGAATGCGGACTATCGTCCGCTTAGCTACTTTCCGCTGTCGCTCTGGGCTTGGCAGGACAGCGTGAAGGCGGTGTTCCTCGATCGCGTCAATATCCTGAACGAATACGACCGCGTGGTGCGCTCGCCCAGCTACGAGATGCGCCTGCCCTCCGTGATCGCCCTGAAAGAGTATGTGCACCTGGATCGGCGGCCGGCCTTCACCCGCTTCAACGTCTTCCTGCGCGACCGCTTTCAGTGCCAGTACTGCGGCGACAACCTGCCAGCCGAGCATCTGACCTTCGATCACGTGATGCCCAGATCGCGCGGCGGCCGCACCACCTGGGACAATGTGATCACCGCTTGCCAGGGCTGCAATCTGGAGAAGAGCAACCGCACCCCGCGCGAAAGCGGCATGCTGCCGCTGCGCCCGGCGCGGCAGCCCTCGACCATTGAGCTGCAGGAAAATGGCCGGGCTTTTCCGCCCAACCACCTGCACAAGTCCTGGGGCGACTATCTCTACTGGGACAGCGAGCTCGAGTCGTGACGGCCTGCGCCGCCTAGAGCAGATCGCGATCAGGTGGAATCACCTGTTCGCGAGACTCTGTTCTATGTTTCAAACCTGTATAGCAGGATTCAGATGGCAAATCGCTTCGATTTGACATCATCCTGCTATAGAGCGCTTCGCGTCCAACTGGAAACAACGGGCCGCGATCCGCTCTAGCGGCTTGGTGCTACTCCCCTTCGGGTGCCGCCTCGCCCTCGGCAGCTTCGGCCGGCGCTTGCTCGCCTGCGGCGGCAGCCGCCGCCTTGCGCTGTGCGTGCAGCTGTTCGAAATCGATGGGCGTCATCAGGAAAGGCATGAAACCACCGTCACGGCTGAGCGCGGCGATGATGGAGCGCGCGAAGGGAAAGAGCATGGTCGGTGCCTCGATCATGAAGCAGCGCTCCGCCTCCTCGGGGTCCACCTCCTCCTGCAGATTGACGATCCCGGCATAGTCCAGCTCGATCAGGAAGGCATTCTTCTCGCCGACCTGGGCCTCGACCCGCAACGCCAGAATGACCTCGGCCAGACGCTCTTGGATGGGGTTGACCTTGACGTCGACCGAGATGGTGATCTTCGGCTGATTCTGGGTCTGGCCGAAGATGACCGGCGAGTTCGGGTTCTCGAAGGACAGGTCCTTCATGTACTGCGTCAGGATCAGCAGTTTGGGTTGCTGCACGCCGGGCGGCGGCGCTGCAGGCGTCTGGCTGTCGCTCATGCTTCCATTCCCTTCGGTGAAGCCGCGCCTCTAGCACGGCAGAGCCGGTGCCGGCAAGGAGACGCAAGCGCCCGTATGACTCTACACGGCACCGGTTGACTCTACACGGTACCGGCCCGCTCCCCCTCCCGGCCGCCCAATAGGATACTTGCGTGGATGGCCGGGAGGGGGAGCGGGCCAGTGCCCTGGTCGAAAATCGGCCTCTCTACCGACTTTCAAGGAAACCTTAGAGCCAACGCGCCGGCAATAGGTCCTCTTCATAGGGAAAGCGCGACAGGCGCTCGACGCCGCGCTCGGTGATCAGAACCTGCTGTTCCAGCTTGATGCCCTCGTCGCCGCCGACCTCGCCGACATAGCTTTCGACACAGAGCGTCATGCCGGCCGCGATCACGCCGTCGTAGCCGGCGGCATCCCAATCCTCGGCGTAGTAGATGCTGGGGTACTCGTCGCAGAGGCCGACGCCGTGCATCACCACGGAATAGCGGTTGGGCGTGCAGCTTGCCGGCAGCGTCCAGCTCTTCTCGCTGATCTCGCGGAACGTGAGTCCGGGGCGCAGCAGCGCGATGTTGGTCTCGATCTGCTCGTAGGCCAGACCGTAGAGGCGCTTTTGCGTCTCGTTCGGTTTGCCGGGTCCGCAGTGGAAGGTGCGCGAGATGTCGGCGCAATAGCCGAAGGGGCCGATCAGGTCGGTATCGAAGGAGACCAGGTCGCCCGGCCGGATCAGGTGCGCCGAGCATTCCTGGAACCAGGGATTGGTGCGCCGGCCGGCGGCCAGCAGGCGCGTCTCGATCCACTCACCGCCCCGCGCGATGTTCTCGCGATGCAGGATCGCCCAGAGCTCGTTCTCGCTCATGCCCGGCCGCAGCGCCTCGCGCATTCGCTCCATGCCGATCTCGGCAACGGCGATGGCGTGGGTCATGGCCTGCAGCTCCAGGTCCGACTTGATCAGCCGTGCCTGCTCCAAGACCTCCTGTCCATCCGACAGCGCAACGCCGCGCTCTTCCAAGGCCCAGGTGCCGGCCGGGTCGCATTTGTCGATGGCAAGGCGGCGGTTGTCGCCGCCGTTCTGGCGCAGCAGATCATCGATCTCGTCCGCCCACTTCTGCACCTTCTCCTCGACCCGCCAGCCGGCAGAAAAGAAGTACCAACTGGTACTACGTCGGATCTCGTCGACGGTCTCCAGGCCTTCGCTCAGGTGATCGCAGTTGTGATAGTCGAAGAGCACGACCGGCCCCTCGGCCGGTACGAAGCAAGAGCGTGCGGCATTGTGCAGGGTCCAGACCGACATGTTGCGGCTGCCGGTGGCGTAGCGAATGTTGATCGGGTCGTAGAGCAGCACGCCGGCCAGATCGCGCTTCTTGACCTCGGCGCGCACCCGGGCCAGACGCTCGCTTCGAAGCGCGGCTAGATCCAAACCGGCCTCGGTGTCGCTGCGCCCCATGGCGACGCTGGCGGCGCGCCGGGCGTCGGGGGAGGGGGTGAAGGGTGGTTGCGGTGCTTCGGGTGCCATGCGTGCCTCCTCTAGACCCAACGGGCCGGCAGCAGCGCTGCCTCGAAGGGATATGTCGAGAGATTGACGGGCTCCCCTTCGGTGATGAGTATTTGCTCTTCCAGCTTCACGCCTTCGCTGTCGCCGGGCTCGCCGATGTAGCTCTCCACGCAGATCGTCATGCCGGGCTCCAGCACGAAGTCGAAGCCGCTGGCGGCGAAGTCGATGTCGTGGGCGATCCTGGGATACTCATCGCAAAGGCCGACGCCATGCGCCAGGGAGCCATAGCGGTAGGGCAGGAAGCGGTCGGGTATGCGCCAGGCAGCCTCGGCGATCTCTCGTGCCGTACGCCCGGCACGAAAGAGCGGTATGTTGGTCTCGATCTGCTCATAGGCCAGGCCATAGAGTTCCTTCTGCCGCGCGCTGGGCTTGCCCGGACCGCAGAAGTAGGTCCTTGAGACGTCGGAGCAGTAGCCGAAGGGACCGATCAGGTCGGTATCGAAAGCCACCAACTCGCCCGGCCGGATGACGCGGTCGGAGGACTCTTGGAACCAGGGATTGGTGCGGCTGCCGGCAGTCAAGAGGCGCGTCTCGATCCACTCGCCGCCCTTGGCAATGTTGGTTTCGTGCAGCAGCGACCAGAGCTCGTTCTCGCTGAGGCCCGGTCGGAGCGCGTCTTGCATGCGCGCCATCCCGGCCTCGCAGACCACCATGGACTGGCGGATCAGCTCCAGCTCCTCCGGCAGCTTGATGGCGCGCAGCACCTCCATCAGGGCCTGCCCCTCCTCCAGGACCAGGCCGTGGTCGCGCAGCGCGAAGCTGCCCGGCGGGTCGCAGCGGTCGATGGCCAGGCGCTTGTTCCCGCCGCCGTAACGCTGCACCAGATCGGCCAGCTCGGCCGCCCACTGCTTGGCCTTTTCAGGCCCACGCGCGCCGGCGCCAAAGTAGAACCAGGCGATCGCCGGCCGCACCTCGTCCACCGTGCCCAATCCACGGCTCAGATGTCCGCAGCCGTGGAAATCGAAGAGAATTACCGGCCCTTCTGTTGCGATAAAGCAATAGCGGACCGCATTGTGCAGAGTCCAAACCGTCATATTGCGGCTGCCGGTGGCATAGCGAATGTTGATCGGATCGTAGAGCAGCAGGCCGGCGACATCGGCGGCCTGCAAGGCTTGGCGCACCTTATCCAGACGCTTTCGGCGCAATGGTGTCCATTCCAAACCGCCTAGAGTGTCGTCAGGGCTTGGCGGAAGGACTGACTCGGGCGACGGGTGGCTGTTTGGCATCGGTGCCTCGCTTCGGGTTGGCTGCTGCGTCAGGCTCCCTTGCGATAGAGCCACCTGTCTGGCCCAAATTCGACGGGCAGAGTCGTCTTCTGTGCAAAGCAAGCAAAGAAGAGGGCTTTGCACAGAGGCGGCTCTACGCCTATATCTCTGCGGTTCCTGGACAAGACTTTAACCCGCTTGCCGGAAGCGGTAGATAACGGCCGCCGAAGCCGACCGCTTTGAGCGCGCCGCCGACGAGGAGTTTTTCGATGTCTCAACCCTTGATGCCGAAGGCGACGGCCGTTTGGCTGATCGACAACACGGGCCTTTCCTTCGAGCAGATCGCCGAGTTCTGCAGCCTGCATGTCCTGGAGGTTCAGGGCATCGCGGATGGCGAAGTGGCCAAGGGCATTCAGGGCCTGGATCCGGTGATGAACAACCAGCTGACGAAGGAAGAGATCGTCCGTTGCGAGCAGGACACCAAGCGCCGCCTGGTGATGCGCAAGCAGGACCTGCCGGAGCCGATGAAGCGCACCAAAGGCCCGCGCTATACCCCGGTGGCCAAGCGCCAGGACAAGCCCGACGGCGTCGCCTTCCTGCTGAAGCACTTCCCCGACCTGAAGGACGTGCAGATCTCCAAGCTGATCGGCACCACCAAGAACACCATCCAGGCGATCCGCGAGCGCACCCACTGGAACACGCAGAACATCAAGCCGCGCGATCCTGTGCTGCTTGGCCTCTGTACCCAGACAGAGCTGAATGCCGCGGTCGCCCACGCCGAGACTCTGAAGGCCCGCGAAGTACAGAAGCACGCCATCCAGGAAGCCCATGACGCGCGCGACGACAGCGATCCGGACGAAGAGCCCCCGGTCGATGCGCCGGATGTGAGCGCAGCAGAGCTGCCGGAAGGCGAGGAGATCGCAGCGGAGCCGCCGGAGAGCGAAGAGACCAAGCCGGCGGACCAGGCATGATCGTCATCACCGGCACGGTCCGCATCGCCGAGGGCAAGCTGGCGGCAGCACGCCCGATCATGGAGAAGGTCCTGCGCCTCTCGCGCGCCGAGAAGGGCTGCATCTCTTACGCCTACGCCCTCGACGTTCTCGACCCCACCCTCATTCGCATCAGCGAAGAGTGGGAGAGCCTGGAGGATCTGAAGGCCCACGCCGCCAGCGCCCACGTCGCCGAGTGGCGCAGCCAGGGGCCGGAGCTGGGCATCAGCGATCGCGACCTGAAGATCCACACGGTCACCGAAAGCAAGGCGCTTTAGGGTTGGGCTTCAAGCCCGGAAATCTCGTCGGCAAAGCGCCAAGGCATCTCTGCGGGGCTCTCTAGGAGCCTGACGGCAAAGTCCTCCGAGCCG
Source organism: Kiloniellales bacterium (assembly GCA_040219175.1). Classification (GTDB taxonomy): domain Bacteria; phylum Pseudomonadota; class Alphaproteobacteria; order Kiloniellales; family JACOMY01; genus JACOMY01. Next base: position 76,502 of record JAVJSY010000005.1, on the reverse strand, counting down.
CCGCACTGCTGCAGCTTGGCAATGACCTCCGCGGGTGACATCGGGTTCTTCGGACCGCCCCTGACATGACCGACGCTGTGCGCGCGACTGTTCCCCTCGGCCATGCGCAGGACCACCCTGTCGGGTGCATCGGGACTCATATCCTGAAGGTTCGGGCCGGTGTCATAGGCCGATACCGCAAGGCGGCCGGCGAGGTCCATGACCTCCGGGCGCCGAAGCGCCGCTTCCCCGAAGTGTTCCGGCAGCACAGAGCGCTCCAGCAGCGCGACAGCGACACAATAGGGTAGGCTGAAACGCGCCTCCGCTGCGCTCTGCGGTACGCCAAAACGCGCCACTCGGTAGTAGGGCTCCGGCACCTCGATCACACCAGACACGACCGACTCGCGGGAAAAGCCGGGTTGCGCGGCCAGTGTCAACGCCGCTTCGATGCTGCGGTGGGTGTAAGCACAGCTCGGCCAGGGCTTGCGCAAGATCGGCGCTGCTTCAATGGCAAGCTGCGCTCCATCAAGAGATCTTCCGAAACGCGGATCGCCATAGAGCGCGAGGAAACCATAAGGGCCTTCCATGACGTCCGATCGTCCCGAGAGGCCGGCCCCGGCGAGAAGAGCGGCCTCCAGGCCGTTGCGCGCGGCCAGTCCGGCATGCAGCGGCTTGGCATCGCTGCCGAACTGCGCCTTCAGGCCGGCACTGGCGCTCGATGCCATCGCCAGTGCCGAAGCAAAGGCAGGCGCCGACAATCCGAGAAGCCGGGCCGCCGCTGCAGCGGCGCCAAAGGGCCCCAAGGTCGCGGTCGTGTGCCAGCCGCGGGCATAGTGGCGATAACCGCCCAAGGCAAGACCGAGCCTGACAATGGTCTCGTAGCCGACGACATAGGCAGAGACGATTGCGCCCAGGGTCACCGGGCGAAGGTCGCTGAGCGCCAGGAGGGCAGGCACCAGAACGGCGCTTGGATGGGTCGAAGCCAGCCCCTCGTAGTCGTCGAAGTCCAGAACATGGGCCGCAAAGCCATGCAGCAATGCCGCACGAGGTCCATCCGTAGTGCCTCCCGAGGTAAGAAGCGCCGCCGGACCCGCTGCGCAATCCTGCCGCAGAGCCTTCACGAGTTTCGCCACCGTGGGATCGGAGCGACCGGCAAGGATCGTAGCCAGAGTGTCGATAATCGCCAGGCGGACCTCTTTGTCGACGTCGGGAGACAGGGGAAGGTCCGGCGTGCTCCCCCACTCGGCGATGCGCGCCAAGAGCGGTTCGCCTCGGCTTCCGGCCTCTGCCTTCGACCTGCTTCGAGGGCGCGCTTTGGGTGGCGGGGTTTCGCTTATCGAGGGATCGGCGATCCAGCCTTCCAGAGGATCGACCGGTAGCACCGCGCCCCAACCCTCATCACGGTTCAGCCAGGCCCAGGCAGCCTGTACCGCGCAAAGCAAAGCATCCAAGCGGTCGCCGCTGGGATCCTCGCAGAGACCGGGATCGGCCTCCACGCGGAAGCCATAGATCTCCGGCGCTTGCCGCACCAGCTTGTCTAAGAGCGCAAGGCGCGCTTGGCGAAGCGCTTCACTCTGCTTTTTCTTCTCGTCGTTCTTGTAGCTCCGCCGGCCGATCAGGCGACGGGCCAGGACACCGGGATAGGCCTCGACGGCGATCCGGCTCGGGTCGCCCTCGCGGAGATGCGGAATCGAGACTCCACTGGCCAACAGGCGCGGTGCGCCCTCGAAAAACATCAGGCCGACCGGGACGCCATAGAGTTTCTGCGGGCTGATGGAACTGGCGGCGACGTCGAAGGCCCGCCGATGTTCCTTGTCTCCGGCCCTGCGCGGCGCCTTGTAGTCTTCCAGCGCACGCCGAAAGGACGCCCGCTCCAGCGAGCCGACATGACCGACATAGCCCTGCCAGCTCTTCGGCCAGCCGATGTTCTCGATGAAGGTCCGCGACTGACCGAAGGGAAAGTCGAGACCGGCGATCCAGGGGCCTTGACGCTGCAGCAGCGCTTCGAAGGCCGCGAAGGAGGCGAGCGCCTCCATCTCGACCGCCCGCAAGCAGCCCTCCTCGAGCGTACAATGCAGGCAGGTGATCGGCTTCGCGCGTCGGGGCGCACTGGTGAAGTCGATCCCCAGAACCTTCATGCGCCTTACCCCAAGGGTAGCGCTATCCGCCTTCCTTTGCATAGCCGAGCCCACGTAGGGTCTCGCCGATCTCGTCCAAAATTGCCGGGTCGTCGATGGTAGCAGGGACCTTATAGGGTTCACCGTCGGCAATCGCGCGCATGGTGGCACGCAGGATCTTGCCGGAACGCGTCTTCGGCAGGCGCTTGACCGCAGCCGATTGCTTGAAGAAGGCCACCGGGCCGATGCGGTCGCGCACCATGGCCACCAGTTCCTTGGCCAAGTCGGCCTCGCTGATCTCGGCCCCCTTCTTCAAGACGACGAAACCAAGCGGCACCTGACCCTTCAGGCCGTCGGCGACACCGATGACCGCGCATTCCGAGACATCGGGATGGGCCGCCAGGACTTCTTCCATGGCGCCGGTGGAAAGGCGATGGCCCGCGACATTGATGATGTCGTCGGTGCGGGCCATGACGAAGACATAGCCGTCCTCGTCGATGACGCCGGCGTCACCGGTCTCGTAGTAGCCGGGAAAGGTCTCCAGATAGCTCTTGCGGAAGCGATCCTCGGCCTTCCAGAGGTTCGGGAAGGTACCCGGCGGCAGCGGCAGGCGGGCGACCAGAGAGCCGATTTCTCCCGGCGCCTTTTCCTTTCCGTCGACGCCCAGAACCTGCATGTCCCAGCCGGGGCCGGGCTTGGTGGGAGACCCCGGCTTCACCGGCAGTTCCTCGACACCAAGGAAGTTGCCGCAGATGCACCAGCCGGTCTCGGTCTGCCACCAGTGATCCACCACCGGCACCTGCAGCTTCTCCTGCGCCCAGGCCAGGGTATCGGGGTCGCAGCGCTCTCCGGCGAGGAAGAGGTAGCGAAAGTGGCTGAGATCGTACTTGCCGATGAAGTCGCCATCGGGGTCCTGCTGGCGGATCGCACGAAAGGCGGTGGGTGCGGTGAAGAGGCTGACGACCTTGTGCTCCTCGATCACCCGCCAGAAGGCGCCGGCGTCGGGCGTGCCGACCGGCTTGCCCTCGTAGAGAAGCGTGGTGCAGCCGGCCAGCAGCGGCGCATAGACGATGTAGCTGTGGCCGACGACCCAGCCGACGTCGGAGGCCGCCCAGAAGACCTCTCCCTGCTTCACGCCATAGAGCTTCTCCATGGTCCAGTTCAGCACCACGGCATGCCCGCCGGTATCGCGAATGATGCCCTTCGGCTGCCCGGTCGTGCCGCTGGAATAGATGACGTAGAGCGGATCGGTGGCCGCGACCGGCACGGCTGCGGCCGGCTCTGCCTCGGCTACCAAGGTGGCCCAATCGAGGTCGCGCTCCAGCATCTCGGCCTGGTGTTCCGGGCGCTGCAGGATGATCGAATGGTCGGGCTTGTGCACCGCCATCTGAATCGCGGCATCCAGCAGGGGCTTATAGGCGACCACCCGCCCCGGCTCCAGCCCGCAAGAGCCGGCGATGATGAGCTTGGGGTTGGAATCGTTGATCCGGGTCGCCAGCTCGTTGGCGGCAAAGCCGCCGAAGACGACGGAGTGCACGGCCCCGATCCGCGCGCAGGCCAGCATGGCGATCGCCGCTTCGGGTACCATCGGCATGTAGATGATGACCCGATCGCCCTTCTCCACCCCCAGACCCAAGAGTGCGCCGGCGAAGCGCGCGACCTGATCCAGCAGCTGGCTGTAGCTGTAGGTGCGCTTCTCGCCGGTCATGGCGGAATCGTAGATCAGGGCTGCCTGATCGCCGCGTCCGGCGGCGACATGGCGGTCCAGGCAGTTGTGCGCCGTGTTCAGCTGGCCGCCCACGAACCAGCGCGGCACCGGCTGGGCATCGCGGTCCAGAACCGCATCCCAAGGCTTGATCCAGTCGATCTCGGCGCCGGCCTCGCCCCAGAAGCCCTCGGGATCCTCGAGCGAACGGCGGTGCATCTCAGCGTAGCCACCCATGGTACCTGACCCTCCTCGTTATCATCGTCTTCTTGTCGAAAGAGACCTTAGCTTGCTTCGCTCTGCAAGCCTTGAGGCAGATCAACTGCGAAAGCTTGCCAAGTTCACCCTCGCCCGACCACAATCGCCGCGAAGAAGGAAACACGCTTGGGAGGCAGCGGCAGAGGATGACCCTGCACAATCCGTTTGAAGAGAACCTGGAGCCTGGACCGGCGAACACGGCACCGCTGACGCCGCTGACCTTCCTGGAACGCGCGGCGGAGGTCTTTCCACAGCGCACCGCGGTGCTGCATGGCCCGATCCAGCGCAACTGGTCGGAGGTGCTGGAGCGCTGCCGCCGCCTGGGCTCGGCCCTGAAGGCGCGCGGGATCGGGCGCGACCAGACCGTCGCCATCATGGCCGCCAACACGCCGCCGATGTTCGAAGCCCATTTTGGCGTGGCCATGGCCGGCGCCGTGCTGAACACCATCAACACCCGACTGGACGCCGCAACCGTGGCCTTCATCCTGGAACATGGCGAGGCCGAGGTCTTTATGGTGGATCCGGCCTTCGTAGCTGTGGCCAAGCAGGCGCTCGCAGAGTGCGCGCACCGGCCCCTGGTAATCGCGCTCGACGACCCCTTCGTTGCGATGACCGAGGGCTTCGGCGACGTCGCCTACGAAGACCTCCTGGCGGAAGGCGATCCCACCGCGCGGGGCGACTGGCCGAGCGACGAGTGGCAGGCCATCTGCCTCAACTACACCTCCGGCACCACCGGCAATCCCAAGGGCGTGGTTTATCACCACCGCGGTGCGGCCCTGCTGGCCTATGGCAACATCATGACCTGGGATATGCCGCCGCATCCGGTCTACCTCTGGACCCTGCCGATGTTCCACTGCAACGGCTGGTGCTTTCCCTGGACCATCACCGCGCTGGCCGGCACCCACGTCTGCCTGCGCGCGGTCGAGCCGGCGGAGATCTACCGCCTGATCGCCGAGACCGGCGTCACGCACCTCTGTGGTGCCCCCATCGTCATGCAGATGCTGATGAACGCGGGCGCGGAGGAGCGCCGCGAGTTCGGCGGTCGCACGGTCGAGTTCATGACGGCTGGTGCTGCCCCGCCGGCAGCCATCCTCGAGCGGATGACCAGCTTCGGCTTCAACGTCACCCACGTCTACGGCCTGACCGAGGTCTATGGCCCCGCCGTGGTCTGCGACTGGAAGCCGGAGTGGAACGGCCTCTCCTCGGAAGAACAGGCAAGGATCAAGGCCCGTCAGGGCGTCGCCTATCCGGTCCTGGAAGAGATGATGGTGGCCGATCCCGAGACCCTGGAGCCCTGCCCGCGCGACGGCGAGACTCTGGGCGAGGTGATGCTGCGCGGCAACGTGGTGATGAAGGGCTATCTGAAGAATCCGCGCGCCACCGAAGAGGCCTTCGCGGGCGGTTGGTTCCGCACCGGCGATCTGGGTGTCTGGCATGCCGATGGCTATGTCGAACTGAAGGACCGCTCCAAGGACATCATCATTTCAGGCGGCGAGAACATCTCCTCGATCGAGGTCGAGGGCGCGCTCTACCGCCATCCTGCCGTTGCCGCTTGCGCCGTCGTGGCGAAGGCGGACGAGCGCTGGGGCGAGACCCCCTTCGCCTTCGTCGAGCTGCGCCAGGGCGAGAGCGCCACGGCCGAGGAGCTGAGCGAGCACTGCCGGCGCCACCTGGCCCGCTTCAAGGTCCCCAAGGGCTTCGCCTTTGCCGAGATCCCCAAGACCTCGACCGGCAAGATTCAGAAGTTCGCACTAAGAGAACGGGTGCGAGAGGGGCTATAGCGCCCTTCTTCAGCGATACGATAATCGGTAGATCTTGCCCTGCCCCTCGCTCTCCCTTTCTTGGATCAAGTCGATCCGCTTCCCATCCCAATGATAGCCGATGTGTCGCCCCTGATGGGGAACCGACATGACGTCAGGCCAGAAGGCGGCAAAGCAGAGGCCACCATCCTGCCTGACGCTCGGGTAGACGATGCCGTCAGCCTGCTCGGCGCGTGCAGCAGCGGCGAAGCGCTGCGAGACCCCATAGTCGTCCGGGTCGAGCAGGACGTCGAAGCCCTCTCCGCAAAGATCGATGAGGTCGGCATCTATGCGGCCGGTCAGTTCGCGCATCTCGGCGATCCATCCCTCTTGCTCGGCGGTCGCGCTTAGAAAGAGGCCCGTGTGATGAACAACCTCTGCAAGTGCCGTCTCGAACGTCTTGGCGGCGTAGAAGGCGCCAAAATGCCCATCGTGAAAGCGTCCGGGCCGGTCCGGCGCGCAGTGCGTGAAGGGTGCCATGACGTAGGAGGCGCCGGAACCGCCCACCCGCCGCTCCGCCGGCACCTGATCAAGATTGCCGATAGTCTCGGCCAAGCGCGGGTTCGTCTTGCTCTCCGCAGCGGCCAGCAGCGCCCAATCCTCCGGGTCGGCGATATCTTCGAAGAGATCGATGGGCGGATAGGCCGAGTTGATCAGCCGATGATATCGACGCCATTTGACTGGGGTTGTCGGGGCGGAAATGCCCCCGTAACTCACCACAGGCTGCGCTGCGCATCCAAATAGCGGCGCACGCGCATCAGATCGGTCAGCTGACCTCCAAGCATGACCTCCAGGGCCGAGCGCCCGCCGAAGGCTGCATTGGGCCGCCTAATCCAACCATAGCCGCGCGTCTTCTCCTTGAAGAGCAAGCGCAGTGCCTTGTGAATGCCCATGAGGTTCGACAGACGGGCGGCCAGATCCCTGTTCACACGACCATAGACGCCCTGCTTCCAGCGCTGGAGCGTGCGAACGGAGATGTCGCCAAGCAGGACCGCTGCTTCCTTCTCGCTCAAGCCCCAGCGATCGAAGAGCCGTATCACAGCCCGCTGCATCGCGACCGTCTCGTCGGCTGAGAAATCCAGCCCGGCCGTCATCGCGGGCTGCTCTACGAGGCGAAGATGAACCATCGATTCCTCCTGACAACTGTCGTTAATATAGCATTAACACGACAATTAGCAAGACGCTTCTCCTCAGGCTAGACCGCTTGGATCAGGTCGTCCGCCTCGGCTCTATCTCAGCCGCGCTTCGCGACTGCCTCCCCTAATGCATCTGCCGCAGTCATCGGCAGCGAGCAGACAGGTCCGCGGCAGACATAGGCCGTCGGCTTGCCCTCGACCTGCGTCTTGCCTGTCGCCGGATGACCGGACGGCAAGGCTTCGTTCGGGCCATGGACTTGCAGCACCAGCCAGGGGTTGCCGGCCTGCCAGGCAGCATCGATCAGGGCCTCGGTCTCGGTCTCGCCGCGGGTGCCGATCACCGCGACCTGGATGGCGCGCTCCAGGAACTCGGCCGCGTTCAACAGGGTTGCCAGCGGGAAGAAGTTGCGCTCGATCTCGCCGGTGAAGGCAGCCGCCGTGCGCTCGGCACGGACGCGATGGTCGGCGTTTCCGGTGAGATAGAAGAGGCGCGCCAAGACCTCGACCATGACGCCGTTGCCGGAGGGTACGGCGGAATCCTGGACCGACTTCGCGCGGACCAGCAGGGCCTCGGCATCCTTTGCCGCGATAAAGAACCCGCCCGCATCGGCGTCCTCGTAGTGCTCGACGGCAAGCGCCACAAGGCGTTCGGCGAAGGCCAGGGCCTCCGCATCGCCGCTGGCCTCATGCAGCAGCAGGGCAGCGCGGGCCAGATGGGCATGATCGTCCAGGGTCGCCTGATGTTTGACCACGCCGCGGCGCCAGGAGTGATGCAGACGCCCGCCTTCCATCAACTCGTCGCGGAAGAAGAAGAGGGCCGCCCGGGCCGCCTCCAGCCAGTCCGCGCGCGCAAATGCGCGACCCGCCTGCACCAGGCCGGCGATCGCCATACCGTTCCAGTCCGACAGCACCTTGTCGTCCCAACCGGGCCAGATGCGCTCGGCGCGGGCGTCGTAGAGCCGCCGGCGCAAGGGGGCTAGGCGAGCCTCTTCCTCAGGATCGACCTCGCCGCCGGCGTGGCGCCGATTGAGGATCGTCTGTCCTTCGAAGTTGCCGCTGGCCGTCACCCCGTACGCGGTCTCAATGACGGCGGCCTCTTCATCACTCAAGACCGCCCGCAAACTTTCCGGCGTCCAGAGGTAGAAGAGACCTTCTTCGCCTTCGCTGTCGGCATCGTAAGAGGCCGCAAAGGCGGCCACGCGGGCATCCAAGGGCCGCCCACGATCGGTCACGCCGGGTTCGCTGGCCGCCGCAGTCATCTCGGTCAAGAGCCAGTCGACCGTCTCTTCGGCACGCTGCTTGAAGAGGCCCCGCGGCTCCACCGCATAGGCGCTGGCCAGCAATTCCAGGATCTGGCCGTTGTCGTAGAGCATCTTCTCGAAGTGCGGGACCAGCCAGATGGCGTCGACGGCATAGCGGGCGTAACCGCCACCCAGGTGATCATAGATGCCGCCCTGGCTCATCTTTTCCAGGGTCAAGCTGACGGCCTGGCGATGGCCCTCGCCCTCGCCGCGCCAGTAGGCCCGACGCAAGAGCTCCAAGGTCGGGGGATTGGGAAACTTCGGCGCATCGCCAAGACCGCCTTCCTTGCCATCCATGGCACCCAACAGCTTGCCGGCAATCTCGCCCAGCTCTGCCGGGGTCACCAGACCGCCGGGCTTGCTCTTGGCCCAGTCGGCCAGGCCATTGGTGAGCGCTGCCACGTTCTTGCAGACCTTGTCTTGGGCCTCCGTCCAGATCTGGTTGATGCCCTTCAACACATTGGGGAAACCCGGCCGACCGTAGCGATCGGCAGGCGGGAAGTAGGTGCCGCCCCAGAAAGGCTCGCCGTCCGGGGTCAAGAACATGGTGAGCGGCCAGCCGCCGTGCTCGCCCAGCAGGTGGAGGGCCTGCATATAGAGCGCATCGATCTCCGGGCGCTCTTCGCGGTCGACCTTGATGTTGATGTAGAGCTGGTTCATCAAGGCCGCGATCTCTTCGTTCTCGAAAGACTCATGCGCCATGACGTGGCACCAGTGGCAGGCGGCATAGCCGATGGAGAGCAGGATCGGCTTGTTCTCCGCCTTGGCCGCGGCCAGCGCCTCCGGCCCCCAGGGCCACCAGTCAACCGGGTTGTCCCGGTGTTGCAGCAAGTAGGGGCTGGTCTCATCACCCAGACGGTTCATCTCTGCTCTCCTATCGGCTGGAAGTCTCGGCCAGACCTATTGGCCGTCGCGTAACCGAAGAATCGGGATGCTGATCATCCTTGCCCGCCCGGCATGCTAGACTGTTTCAAGTTTGCGGTGCTTGACGCACCGCTTCGCGCCGGCCCGCTCCCCCTCCCGGCCGCCCACGTATGTATTCTGATTGGGTGGCCGGGAGGGGGAGCGGGCCGGTGCTGCCTAGATTCAACGGTCATCCTTGATGGCCGTTGGTATAAGGTGAGGGCGCAACAGCCTGGCCTCAAGTGCAGGATTTGGTGAAAAGGAGACTTGCAGCGATGAAGATCAAGATCGATATCGACTGTACGCCGAAGGAGGCGCGCGAGTTCTTCGGACTTCCCGACGTGGCGCCCATGCAAGAGCGTCTGATGGCGGAGGTCGAAGAGCGGCTGAAGACCGGACTGAAGCAGATGGAAAGTGGAGAGCTTTGGCAGACCCTGATGCCCATGGCCGCGCCGATCGCCGGCAAGGCGGGCCTGGAGAGCCTGGAACAGATGCGCCGCTTTTTTTGGCCGGGGATGGCGCCCTCGGCGGACGACGACAAGGAGAGCACCTGAATGGATACCCTCGATGCCCTGTTGAGCCGTGAATCGGTCTCGGCCAAGTACCTGATGGAACCCGCACCGAGTGCCGAGCACCGCCGCCAAGCCTATGAGGCCGCCATGCGCGCGCCCGATCACGGCGCGATCCGCCCCTGGCGCCTGATCGAGTTCGAGGGCGAGGGCCTGCAGCGGCTGGGGCAGCTCTACTACGACTCCGCCAAGCGCGCACAACCCGACGTCGACCCCGCGGTCTGGGAGACCGCACAGGCCAAGGCCCTGCGCTCCCCCTTGATGATTGCCGTTGCCGCAGTGGTTCGAAAGGGCCATCCCAAGGCGCCGGAGGTGGAGCAGGTGGTCGCCGCGGGCTGTGCTGCGCAGATTCTGCTGACCGCCTTCCACGCCCAGGGTTATGGCGCCGTGATGGTGACCGGGGCACGGGCCTACGATCCGGAGTTCAAGAAGGCGCTGGGCCTGGAGCCGAAGGATCACTTGATCGGCCTCATACACGTCGGCACACCGCAAGCCGAGCGTCCGCCCAGCGGCAAGGTCCGCCCCAAGGTCGAAGACCATCTGATGAGTTGGACGACCTAAGGCAGGACCAGGCACAGCCGAGAGAAGCGAACCGCGTTTTTTCCGCTAACTGTTTGAAAAACAACCATAACTGAGACTCACCCATGCCATCCGATGGCAATCCCAGGTCCATCACGAGCGGACTGGACAGCATCTTCGCCCCCGCCACCGCGCGGGGGCGTTCTGCTTTGGCCGTGATCCGCATCAGCGGCCCATCAGCCGGCAGCACCCTGGATCGCCTCTGCGATCGGAACAGGCCGAAACCACGGCGCGCCAGTCTGCGTCACGTGAAACACCCGACGACGGGGGAGGGGTTGGACCAAGCCCTGGTGCTCTGGTTTCCCGGTCCCGCCAGCGCCACCGGGGAGGACGTGGTGGAACTGCATCTGCATGGTGGACCCGCCGTTGTCGCCGGCCTGCTCGACGCACTCAGCGCCGAGCCGGGCTTGCGCCTGGCCGAGCCCGGTGAGTTCGCACGCCGCGCCTTCGCCAACGACAAGCTGGACCTGACACAGATCGAGGGTCTGGCCGATCTGGTCGCAGCAGAGACCGGCGCGCAGCGTCGCCAAGCCCTGGCCCAGGCAGAGGGCACGCTTTCCGCCCGGCTAGCCGCGTGGCGCGAGGCTTTGTTGCAGGCGGCCGCCCTGGTGGAAGCGCAGCTGGATTTCTCCGACGAAGAGATTCCCGACGGCCTGGCAGCCCGGGCAAGCGGCCAGGCCGCTGCCGTCGCCGAGGAGATTCGCGGCGTGCTGGCCCGTGCACCCTGGGGCGAGCGTCTGCGCGAGGGCATAAGCTGTGCCCTGCTGGGCGCGCCCAACGTCGGCAAGTCCTCGCTGCTGAACGCACTCGCCGGTCGCGACGCTGCCATCGTCACCGACCGTCCGGGTACGACACGGGACCCGATCGAAGTCTCTCTGGATCTGGCGGGTCTGCCCGTCACCCTGATCGACACGGCCGGTATCGCTCGGGCCAGCCAGGATCCAATCGAGCGTGAGGGTATCCGTCGCTCTCTGCAGCGCGCCGAGCAAAGCGACCTGGCGCTCTTGGTCGTGGATCTCTCCAGATCGGAGGCGTTACCGGACGCTTTGGCGGAGATCCCTCCGGAGCGGCGTTTGACGGTGGGGAACAAGGCAGACCTCGGCCCGAGCGATCTTGCCGGCCTGGATCTCGCCATGTCGGCCAAGACGGGCGCGGGTCTGGATAGGCTGCTCGCGCTCTTGACCGATAAGGCAGAGAGCCTGATGGCGGCGAGCAATGGCGAAGCCGCGCTTGTCTCACGTGCCCGACAGCGAAATGCTCTGCAGGACGCTCTAGAGGCTCTGGATCGCGGAGCGGTGGCCCCTTTGCCGGAACTCTTTGCCGAGGAGATCCGCCTTGCCTTGCGCGCGTTTGGGCGTGTCGCCGGGCGCGTGGACGTCGAGGACGTCCTGGATCGGCTCTTCGGAGAGTTCTGCATCGGCAAGTAGGCTGTTTCACGTGAAACAGAAACAGCCTGGCTGCTCCGCGCTATGGAGGCTTTGCTTTGGCCACGCAGGGGTCCTATAGAAGCGCCATGGACATGAGCACTCGGAGCAAATGGGACGTCCTCGTCGTCGGCGGCGGGCACGCCGGCTGCGAAGCTGCGGCGGCGGCCGCGCGGCTTGGTGCGCGCACGGCTTTGGTCACGCACAAGCCAGAGACCATCGGTGTCATGTCGTGCAATCCGGCCATCGGCGGTCTGGGCAAGGGTCATCTCGTCCGCGAGATCGATGCCCTGGATGGGATGATGGGCCTGGCCGCCGACGCCGCCGGCATCCAGTTCCGCGTGCTCAACCGCAGCAAGGGCCCGGCTGTCCGCGGCCCCAGGGCCCAGGCCGACCGCGCGCTCTATCGCGACGCCATCCAGAGCCTGCTGCGCGGACAAGCAAACCTAGAGATCCTGGCCGGCAGCGTGGAGGACATTCTCTTCACCGAAGGGCAGGGAGTCCACGGTCTGCGCCTCGCGGACGGACGCGCGCTCTCCGCCGGCGCGGTGGTCATCACCACCGGCACCTTCTTGAATGGCGTGATTCACATTGGCGAAGAGCAGCGCGCCGCCGGCCGCGTCGGCGATGCGCCGGCGATCGGTCTGGCCGAGAGCTTCCGGCGGCTTGGCTTCGCACTGGGCCGCCTGAAGACCGGAACTCCGCCGCGGCTGGACGGCCGCACGATCGACTGGTCGGCACTCGACGAACAGCCGGGCGACGATCCGCCGGAGCCCTTCTCCAGCCTGACGGCGGCGATCACCACCCCGCAGATCCCCTGTCACATCACCCATACCACGGCCGAGACCCGCGCGCTCGTCCAAGCCAACCTGCACCGCGCACCGCTCTACAGCGGACAGATCGACTCGACCGGACCGCGTTACTGCCCCTCTTTCGAGGACAAGGTGGTGCGCTTTGCCGAGCGCGAACGCCACCAAATCTTCCTGGAGCCCGAAGGCCTTACCGATGACACGGTCTATCCAAACGGCATCTCCACTTCTCTGCCACGCGACGTGCAGGAGGCCATGGTGGCCACGATTCCCGGCCTGGAACGCGCCCGCATCCTGCAGCCTGGCTATGCCGTCGAGTACGATCATGTCGACCCGCGCGAGCTGACCCGCGCTCTGGAGACAAGGCGGCTTCCGGGTCTTTTCCTCGCCGGTCAGATCAACGGTACCACCGGTTACGAAGAGGCGGCGGCACAGGGTCTGATGGCCGGGATCAACGCGGCCCGACGCGCCGGCGGCTCCGCGGAGCCTTTTCAGCTGGAGCGGACCGATGCCTATATCGCCGTGCTGATCGACGACCTGGTCTCCCGCGGGGTCAGCGAGCCCTACCGCATGTTCACCAGTCGTGCGGAGTTCCGCCTGCGCCTGCGCGCCGACAATGCCGAAGAGCGCCTGACCGATCGCGGTCTGACCTTGGGCCTGGTCGGCCAAGCCCGTGCCAGGGTGTGGCAGGAGAAGAAGCAGGCCCTGACCGCAGGCCACGGCTTGCTGACGGAGCTGACGGCGACACCGCAGGAGCTGGAGCGATCGGGGATTATGGTCAACAAGGACGGCCAGCGTCGCAGCGCCTTTGCCTTGCTCCGTTACCCGCAGATCGGCTGGGATGATCTGCTGCGGCACTGGCCGACTCTAGGGTCGATCACCGGACCGATCAGGGCGAAGCTGGAGATCGATGCCGCCTATCAAGGCTATCTGGAACGCCAGGATGCGGATGTCGCCGCCTATCGCCGGGACGAGAGCCTGCGCCTGCCCGCCGATCTCCCCCTGGCCGAGATGGCCGGGCTCTCGACCGAGGTGCGCCAACTGCTTGAGCGCGCCCGGCCTGAGACCTTGGGCCAGGCAGCACGACTACCCGGCATGACCCCAGCCGCACTGACGCTGCTGCTGCGCTACGTGAAACGGCAGCGCAATCGGCAGGCAGCCTGATCGATGATCGCTGAAACCGCTGCGGATCCGGGATTGGCTGCCCTCGCTGCCCGCTATCGCCTGTCGAAGGAAAGGCAAGAGGCCCTGGCCTGCTACGCAGCGCTCCTGTTGGAGTGGAACCAGAAGGTCAATCTCATCTCGCGGCGGAACCCCGGCGAGATCTGGGAGCGTCACATGCTGGATTCTGCCCAGCTCTTGGAGGCGCTACCGGCCGCAAGCCCCGATCGCCCACTGCGCCTTGCCGACCTGGGCAGCGGCGGCGGTTTCCCCGGGATGGTCCTGGCGATCCTGGGAGCGGGCGATGTCCACCTGGTGGAATCGGACGGACGCAAGGCCGCTTTCCTGGAGGCTGTTTCACGTGAAACAGGGGTCGCTGTCACGATCCACGCCGAGCGGATCGAGGCCTTGGCGCCGCTCAAGGCCGATTGCGTCACCGCCCGCGCGCTGGCAAAGCTGCCGAAGCTGCTGGGCTACGTGGCGCGGCATCTGGTCCCAGGCGGGCGGGCTCTGCTTCTGAAGGGACGGACCCGAGAAGGTGAGTTGACCTTGGCCCTCCAGCAATGGAGCATGAGCCTCCGCGAGCGACCCAGCCTGAGCGATCCCGAGAGTGCCCTCCTGGTGATCGAGGACCTGGCCGCCAAGACGCGCTCGAGGGCCCAGGACGTGAGAGCCAGGGACACGAGGGCCAGGAACACGAGGGCCAGGAACACGAGAGCCAAGGACACGAGGGCAGGGGAGTAGACCAGCGCATGAATGCCAGCACCTCTGCACGCGTCATTGCCATCGCCAATCAAAAGGGCGGTGTCGGCAAGACCACGACGGCGGTCAATCTCGCCACCGCCCTGGCGGCCTGCGAACAGCGCTGCCTGCTGATCGACCTCGACCCGCAGAGCAACGCGACGACGGGACTTGGCCAACAGCGCCCCACCGCCCCGGACAGCATCTATGGCGTCCTGATCGAAGAGCGGCCGCTAACAGAAATCCTGGTGAAGACCGCGGTGCCGCTCTTGACCCTGGCGCCGGCGACGGTCGACCTGGCCGGAGCCGAGGTCGAGCTGGCGGCAGGCACTGCCCGCGAAAGACGCCTGACCGGCGCCCTGGCCGCCATCGCCGGCGACTATGACTACGTCCTGATCGACTGCCCGCCCTCACTGGGCTTTCTGACCTTGAATGCCCTGGTCGCCGCCGACGCCGTCCTGGTCCCCTTGCAAGCGGAGTACTATGCGCTGGAAGGGCTCTCGCATCTGACCCGCACCATCGAGCGTGTGCGGCGCGGCCTGAACCCACGTCTGGAAATCCACGGCATCGTGCTGACGATGGTCGACCGTCGCACCTCGCTGTCGGATATGGTGGAGGCCGATGTGCGCGAGCACATGGGCGCGCTTGTCTACGAGACCACGATCCCACGCAACGTGCGGGTGTCGGAGGCACCCTCGCACGGTATGCCGGCCCTGCTCTACGATCTGCAGTGCCGGGGATCGCAAGCCTATCTGAAGCTGGCGAGCGAGCTGCTGCGCCGGGAAGGAGATCGCCAAGCCGCATGACCAAGAGCAACAAAAAACAAGGCCTGGGCCGCGGTCTCTCGGCCCTCTTCGGCGAAGAGGAGGCCGCTGCCGCACAGGGTGAAGCGGGCGGCCAAGCAAGCGGCCCCAGTGGTGCCAAGCCGGTGCCGATCGATCTGATCCACCCGAACCGCACACAGCCGCGGCGTCACTACGACGAGGAGGCGCTGGAGGCGCTGGCAGAGTCCATCGCCCGACAGGGCGTGCTGCAGCCGCTTGTCGTCAGGCCGCATCCCAGCGAGGTCGGCCAGTACGAGATCGTCGCCGGAGAGCGCCGCTGGCGGGCTGCCCAGCGCGCCAGGCTGGACGCTCTGCCGGTGGTCGTGCGCGACCTGGACGACCGCACCACCCTGGAGATCGCGCTGGTCGAAAACGTGCAGCGCGAAGACCTGACGCCTCTGGAAGAGGCCGATGCCTACAGTCGCCTGATCGAGGACTTCGGCTACAGCCAGAGCGAGCTTGGCAAGGCCGTCGGCAAGAGCCGCAGCCATATCGCCAACACCTTGCGCCTGCTTGGCCTACCGGACCCGATCAAGCGGGCCTTGGACGAGGGCCGTCTCTCTGCCGGACATGGCCGTGCCTTGCTGACGGCAGAAAATCCGATCGCCCTTGCGGAAACTGCTGTGTCCGAAGGCTGGTCGGTTCGCGAAACAGAACGCCGGGCGCAAAACCCGGAGACGCGCCCGCCTGCAAAGCCGCGCGGCGCGTCGGGCGCGGTTCCGAAGGACGCCGACACCCTGGCGCTGGAACGCGATCTCTCCTACGCGCTTGGCCTCAAGGTCATCCTGGACCACCGCGGCGAGGGCGGGCACCTCTCGCTGCACTACACCAACCTGGACCAGCTGGACGATCTGATCGCCCGCCTGCGCGGGCCAGGCGGGATTTAGAGCATTGTCCCGTCGCATGCGCTCGGTTCCAATGCTCTATGCTTCTGTTTCACATAGCAAATCGTCGTCGCAGGTGAGTCCACCTGCTCGGGTTTTGCTCTAGCTTTCCTGACTTCCCCTAGCTTTCCTGACTTCCCAAAGAAAAAGGCCCGGACGTTTCCGCCCGGGCCCTTTTTCTAGCTGCTTCAGTTCAGCGTCACTCTCGCATCATACCGAGGATGGAGAGGATGTAGATGAACATGGTGATGAAGCTGCCGTAGAGCATGTAAGCGCCGAAGATGGCCTTACGCTGGGCGCCCTCGCCCATGTCCTGCTCCAGGTACATGTTCTTGATCATCTGGGTCTGCCAGGCGGTGATGCCCGAGAAGATCAGAACCACGGCAACCGAGATCAGCAGCGACATCATGGAGCTGCCGACGAACAGCCAGTTCACCACCAGCGCGATCAGCAAGCCGATCACCGCCATGGTGAAGAAGGTCGCGAAGGCAGAGAGGTTCCGCTTCGTCGTATAGCCGTAGATGCTGACACCGGCAAAGGCGCCGGCCGTGATCAAGAAGGCGCGCACGATCATGAAGGGATCGAGCTGGCCGTAGTAGTAGAACATCGGCGCCAAGGCCACGCCCCAGAGCCCGGCATAGGCCCAGTAGGCGACCTGTGCGGCCACGATGGACTTGGTCATGATGATCTTCGGTGCGATGAAGCCCATGGCCAAGATGCCGATGAAGAAGACCAGGGACAGACCGCCCAGGCTCATCACCAGTTGTTCGTTCGATGCGATCAGGAACGAAAGCGCGCCGGTAAAGGCGACGCCCAAGGACATGTAGTTGTAGACCCGCAGCATGTAACTGCGAAGGCCGGCGTCAACGGCCTCCGCCGACTGCGTGCGGGTATAGACCTGCTGATTGGGTCCTACCATGTGGTGTGCACTCCTTCCAAAACAGTGTTGCTCAAGCCTAAGCGTTCTTCGTGTCGATATATTGGCCAGATCCCGCCCAGGATCAACTAAAACCGCACGATTCAAGCGGGAATTCACAGCGCCCGAATGGGCTTTAGCGAGAGACGCTTACTCGTTGCGCAGCAGAGGAGCCGCCGGCGTTCCAAGCGCACGCCAGGTTCCAGCCAAGCCGAAGACCAGGGTCATCAACAGCCCGGCGCCAAGCGTGATCAGCAAGGGTGCCACCAGTAGTGAGAACTCGGCATTCATCACCTGGGTGATTACCACCCAAGCCGCCAGACCGCCGATCACGGCTGCGATCAACACGCTCACCAGGCCCAGCAGCAGGAACTCCAAGGCCAGGCCGCCGGCCAGGACCGGCCGGGTGGCGCCCAGCACCTTCAGGACGACGGAATCGTAGCGTCGGCGCCGCTCGCTGGCGGCGATCGCGCCGGCCAGGACCAGCAGGCCTGCCAGCAGGGTAACGCTGCCGGTCGCGCCCACCGCTGCGGCTACGCTGTCCAGCATGCGGGTGAAGCTCTCCAGGGCGGCGCGCACGCGGATGCCGGAGACATTGGGGAAGGCGTCCGAGACGGCGTCGGCAAGCGCGCCTTCGCCGGCCTCGTCGATCCTGACCGTGGCGATGTGCGAGGCCGGCGCCTTGTCCAGCAGACCGGGCGAGAAGACCATGATGAAGTTGATCCGCAGGCTCTGCCAGTCGATGCGCCGCAGATTGGCGATCTCCGCCGTCACATCGCGGCCGTAGACATTGACGGTCAGGCTGTCGCCGACGCCCAGGCCCAACTCCTGCGCCAGCTCGTCGCTGAGCGAGACCTTGGTCGCACCGCGATAGTCCTCCGGCCACCAGGCCCCGGCGGTCAGCTGCATGCCGGGATCCGGGCGCTCGGCCCAGGTGAGGCCGCGATCGCCCTCGAAGACCCAGGCGGAATCGGGCGGGATCTCCAGCTCGGCAACCGGGATCTCGTTCACCGCGGTTATGCGGCCGCGCAGCATCGGCACACGCTCGACACCGGTGGCGTTATCGAAACCCTCAACCAGGCTGTCGAAAGCGGCGACCTGATCGTTTTGGATATCGATGAAGTAGAAGGTCGGCGCGTCCTTCGGCAGCTCCTCGTTCACCTGCTTGCTGAGGTTGGCCTGGATCAAGGTCACGGTGGCCAACACGGTGAGGCCCAGCCCCAGGGAGAGCAGGATGCCGACGGTGGGCGCGCCTGGCCGGTAGAGGTTGGAGAGAGCAAGACGCAAGGTGGTGTGCCGGGGCCGCGGCAGGGCGCGCGCGCCCCAGATGACGGCGGAGGCCGCCAGGCGGAACAGCAGCAAGGCGGCCGCCGCGCCGCCGACGAAGCCCAGCGCGAAGACCTGGTCCGCCGCTCCCAGGACCGCCAGGGCCACCAACAAGCCGGCAATCACCAGCAAGGCCGGCCAGAGCCAAAGCGGCGCGCGCATGCGGCGCATGTCGATCTGGCCGCGGAAAAGGCTGGCGGCAGGCAGGCTTTGCGCGCGGGCCAAAGGCAGCAGCGCGAAGAGCAAGGCGGTCAGCAGGCCCATGGCAGCAGCGCGCAGCAGCGGCAGCACATCCGGCGGCCCGCCGAGGCCGATGTTGAAGAGGTCGGTGAGGAAGGGTGCGGCAATCACCGGTGCCAACCCGCCGAACAGCAGCCCGATGGCGATCGCGACCAGCGAGAGCAGCAGAACCTGGATGAAATAGAGCTTGAAGATGAAAGAGCCGGAGGCGCCAAGGCACTTCATGGCTGCGATGGTGTCGCGCCTGGAATCCAGGTGCGCGCGCACGGCGTTCGCCACGCCCACGCCGCCGACGACCAGCGCCGTCAGCCCGACCAGGGTCATGAAGAGGCGCACTTGCGAGATAAAGCGCGCCACGCTGGGTGCGGCCTTGTCCAGACCGCGAATGCGCCAGCCGGCGTCCGGGAAGGCCGCCTTCACGCGCGCCTCCCAATCGGCAAAGGGCTCGCCCTCCGGCAGAACCAGGCGCCAGTGGCGATAGACCAGGCTGCCGGGCTGCGCCAGGCCGGCAGCCTCCAGGCGCTCCAGGGGCAGCAAGAGGCGTGGGCCCAGGGTGATCGCGCGCGCCGCACTGTCCGGCTCGCTCAGGATTTCGCCGCGCAGCTCGAAGGTCTCGGTGCCGACCTTGACCCTATCGCCCAGTTCCAGATCCAAGCGCCGGAACAGCTCGGGCGCCGCCAATGCACCCCAGGCACCGTCGCGCAGCTCCAGGCCGCTCTCGGTGGACTGCGGCGGCTCCAGCTGCAGGTCGCCGTAGAGCGGATAGGCCTTGTCGACGGCCTTCAGCTCGACCAGGCGGCGCTCGCGGGTCTCGGGATCGCTCGCCATGGCGCGCATCTCTGCGGTGGCGGAGAAGGCCTGGGAGTTCGCCAGCAGCCAGGCGCGCTCCTCGGTCGTGAGGTCGCGGTTGAAGAGACGCAGGTCGACCTCGCCGCCCAGCAGGTTGCGCGCGTCGCGCTGCAGTCCGGTCAAGAGATCGGCAGAGATGGTGCCGACAGCGGCCAACGCCGCAATCCCCAGGGCCAGACAGGCCAGGAAGATGCGAAAGCCGCCGAGGCCGCTGCGCAGCTCACGCCGCGCATAGCGCCAGGAAAGCGCCCAATCACCCATCACCGGGCGCCCATCAGGCGACCGCCGCCGTTTGCTGATTGTCTTTGACGATCTGGCCATCAGCCAGACCGACCTGTCTAGAACAACGCCCGGCCAGGACTGGGTCATGGGTAATCAACAGCAGGGTCGCGCCATTCTCCGCCCGCAGGCTGAACAGCAGATCGATAATATGCTGACCGGTCTGTCCATCCAGGTTGCCCGTCGGCTCGTCGGCCAGGAGGATGGAGGGCTTGGCGACAACTGCCCGCGCGAGGGCGGTGCGCTGTTGCTCACCGCCGGAGAGCTGGCCCGGATAGTGGGTGAGGCGATGGCCCAGCCCGACGCTGTCCAAGGCCCCGGCCGCACGCTTCCAGGCGTCGCGCGCGCCGGCCAGTTCCAGCGGAATGGCCACGTTCTCCTGCGCCGTCATGGTCGGCACCAGGTGAAAATCCTGAAAGACGATCCCGACCGAGTCGCGGCGCAGCCGCGCCAGCTCATCCTCGCTGCGCCCGGCGTAGTCGACGCCGCCGACGCTCACCTGGCCGCTGGTCGCCCGCTCCAAGCCGGCGATCACCATCAAAAGCGAGGTCTTGCCCGAACCCGATGGCCCGACCAGGCTCACGGTCTCGCCGGCGCCGACCGCAAGATCGATGCCTTTCAGAATCTCCACCGGCCCAGCCTGAGAGCCCAGGGTCAGGGTCACCGCCTTCAATCCGATCATGCCGTCACTGGCCTTTCGCTAGCGCCGGGCAAGACACTGAAATACCCCCGGCATCACTCTATGCTGCAGGAGCGATATGGCGTCATACGGGCAGCGATCAAGCGGGACTGCCCAGAAGGTGGCGCCAAGGAAACCCTATCGCGGCAGTCTTGTGGCATCTCGCTTGCCTTGCTTGATCTCCTCCGCGCGCGGCCCACATCTCAGCTGATGACGAAGCGAACCCTATCGCGGCGAGCGCTGGCCTCTGCTCTGACGCTTCTTGGCTTCGGCCTGATGCAGAGCGCACACGCGGAAAGCCCACAACTGGTCCTGGCTGCCTATGGCGACAGCCTGATCCACGGCTATGGCCTGGCGCCCGGCGACACCGTGCCCGAGAAGCTGCAGGCAGCGCTCAGGGAAGAGGGCTGGAACGTCACTGTCTTGAACGCAGGCAATTCCGGCGATACCTCCGCCTCCGGTCTGGCCCGCCTGGATTGGACACTCTCCGAGCGGCCCGATGCCCTGCTGTTGGCTCTGGGTGCGAACGACGGTCTGCGCGGGCTCGAGCCCTCAGAAACCGAGGCCAACCTGCGCGCCATCATCGAAGAGCTGAACCGGCGCGGCGTGCCGATCCAGCTGGC
Source organism: Kiloniellales bacterium (assembly GCA_040219175.1). GTDB lineage: Bacteria > Pseudomonadota > Alphaproteobacteria > Kiloniellales > JACOMY01 > JACOMY01. The sequence continues at coordinate 55,401 of JAVJSY010000005.1, read as the reverse complement.
CGGCATGCTGGCGCCGCGCAATCTCGGCCCCGACTATGCCGCCGACTTCGACCCCATCTACGCCAACCTGGCCGAGGAATATCAGCTGGTCTTGACGCCCTTCCTGTTGGATGGTGTTGCCCTGGTGCAGGAATTGAATCAGGCAGACGGGATCCATCCCAATGCCGAGGGGGTAGACGTGGTGGTCGAAACGCTTCTGCCGGGTGCGCGCGAGTTGATGCGCCGGGCCGTCCACGAAAAGCAGCTGAAGGGCTCGTGACCCGCCGTTACGCCGTCGGCTTCGGCGAAGCGCAAGAGGCCGAGGTGGCGCTCGCGCGCGCGCTCGATGCCGGGCCGCCACCGCCGGGCGCCAATCTGGCGCTGCTCTATGCCAGCGACCACTTCGCCGAGGACTTTCCCGGCCTCGTCGAGGCCATCAAACTGCGCTGCGGCATCGCGGAAGTCGTCGGCACGATCGGCATGGGTATCGTCGACCGCAGCGGCGAACGCTTCGACCGGCCCTGTCTCTCCGTCATGACCATGGCCTTGCCGGACGGTTCCTTCCACAGCTTCGGACCTTTCCAGAACGGTTGGGAAGATGCGCCTGCGGACTTGCTTGCCTGGACTCAAGGTCAGGCGCTGAACCTGGCCTTGGTTTCCGCCGATCCCAGGACCGTGGACCTGCCGGCCATGCTGGGCGATCTGGCAGAGGGCGGGCATGCCTATTGCCTGGGCGGGCTGACGGCGTCGCGGCGCGGGCAGGCCGCAGCGGGCGTCAAGACGAGCCACGACCCCGGCCTCAGCGGTGTGTTCCTGGGCGACGCCATCCCGGTCTCCGTCGGTCTGACGCAGAGCTGCGTGCCCCTGACCGAGCCCATGGTCATCACCGCAGCAGACGGTCAGGTGGTCAAAGAAATCGAGGGTCAACCGGCGCTGAACGCCATTCTGGACCTGGTCGAGCGCGACTTCGACAACGATCTAGCCGGTGCCTGGCCCAGGCTGCACCCGGCCTTTCCTGTGCTGGGCGCGGAACGCAGCGACTATCTGGTGCGCGACTTCGTCGGACTGGACCCGGACAAGGGCTGGCTGGCGGTCGGCGAGCTGGTAGAGCCCGGCCGGCGCATCCTCTTCTGCCGCCGCGATGCCGAGGCTGCCGCAACCGACCTTGCCCGCATGGCCGACATCGTCTTGGGCCGCGCCAAACAGGCGCCGCAAGCGGCCGTCTATGTCTCCTGCGTCGCCCGCGGCCCGCAGCTCTTCGGCGCCAAGGGTGCAGAGCTGCAGATTCTGCGCGAGCGACTGGGCGACATTCCGATTACCGGCTTCTATGCAGCAGGAGAAATCGCCGGCGAACGCCTCTACGGCTACACCGGGGTCTTGGCGCTGCTGTCTTGAATCCGCTATAGGCCAAAGACACGTCACAACCTACAGGCAGAAGGGGGAAAACCCATGGAGACGCGCCGGCTGGGCCGCACGCAAGAGCAGGTGACGGCGATTTGCCTGGGCACCATGACCTGGGGCCTGCAGAACACCGAAGACGAGGGCCATCAGCAGATGGACCTGGCGCTCGACCGCGGCGTCACCTTCTGGGACACGGCCGAGATGTACTCCGCCCCGCCCAGTGCGGAGACCTATGGCCGCACCGAAGAGATCATGGGTACCTGGTTCGAGAGCAGGGGCAAGCGTGACTCGGTCTTCCTGGCCTCCAAGGTGGTCGGTCCCGGCGCGCGCTTTCCCTATATTCGCGACGGCAAGACCAGGCTGACGGCCCGCCATATGGAGGCAGCGGTCGAGACCAGCCTGAAGCGCCTCAAGACCGATCGCATCGACCTCTATCAGCTGCATTGGCCGGACCGCTCGACCAACACCTTCGGCGTGCTGGGCTATCACCCGGATCCGGAAGAGGAGACGACCCCCATCGAGGAGACGCTGGAGGGACTGGAGCGCCTGGTCGCCAGCGGCAAGGTGCGCTATGTCGGCGTCTCCAACGAGTCCGCCTGGGGCACCATGCGCTTCCTGACGGGTGCCGAGGCCGGCCGGGGTCCGCGCATCGTCTCGATCCAGAATGCCTACAACCTTCTGAATCGCAGCTTCGAGGTCGGTCTGGCCGAGGTCGCCTGTCGTGAGGACTGTGGCTTGCTGGCCTATGCGCCGGCGGCGGCCGGCGCGCTCTCGGGCAAGTATCTGGACGGGGCCCGGCCGGAGGGCGCGCGCATGACCCTCTTTCCCAAGAACCGCCGCTACTTCACCGAGAACGGACCCAAGGCGACCGCTGCCTATGTGGCACTCGCACGCGAACACGGCCTCGACCCGGTGCAGATGGCGACCGCCTTCGTCCTCTCGCGGCCCTTCACCACGGCCGCAATCGTCGGCGCCACCTCTCTGGCCCAGCTGGAGAACCAGATCGCCGCGGAGGAGATCACCTTATCGCAAGATGTGCTGGACGGCATCGAAGCGATTCATAGATCCTATACCTACCCTTGCCCGTGAGCATGAGGCGAGGGCGGAACGTGCGGACAAATCTAGGGAGCGATGGACGCCATGCTGCGCCTCTTTGTAGCCCTGAGCCTGCCCGATGAGGTGCGCGAGCGCCTGGGGCAAGTGGCAAACCGCCTGACCGGCGCGCGCTGGCTGGACGAAGACAACTATCACATCACCCTGCGCTTTATCGGAGAGGTCGACGGCGGCCTTGCCGAGGACATCGCGCATGAACTGGACGGCCTGGACGGCCGCGGCTTCGAGCTCTCGCTCTGCGGCCTCGGCCACTGGGGCGAAGGGCACAAGGCACGTGCGCTCTGGGCCAAGGTGGAAAAGACGGAGCCGCTGGTGCGCCTGCAGCAGAAGGTGGAGAACGCCCTCCAGCGCGCCGGCTGCAAGCCGGAGCGTCGGCGCTTCTCCCCGCACGTCACCCTGGCCCGGCTGAAGAACACGCCGGGCGAAGCCCTGCATCCCTTCGTGCTGCAGCACAGTCTGCTGCGGATCGGTCCCTTTCCGGTGGAGGACTTTATCCTCTATCGCTCTTACCTCACTGGCGAAGGGCCGATCTATCAGGCCGAAGCGATCTATCCCTTGGCAGCGGCGGCCTGACGGCTCTGCTTCTTCAGGCTGGCCTCGCGCTGGGCGATGTAGAGCCCGGCGGCGGCCACGATGACCGACCCGTACCAGACCGAGGGCTCCGGGAACTGCTTCCAGCCGATCCAGCCGAAGAGCACGGCCCAGATCAGGGCGGAATACTCGAAGGGGGCGATGACCGAGGCCGGCGCGTTGCGGTAGGCCGTGGTCAAGAGCAGCAGCCCCAGACCCCCCAACATTCCCATCAGAAAGAAGAGGCCAAGGGCGCCGAGGTCCGGCGTAATCCAGACGAAGGGCAGAACCGCCGCCGAGGGTATGAAGAGACCCAGGGTGGAATAGAGCATGATCGCCGAGGAGCTTTCGGTGCGGGTCAGCAGCCGGGTGGTGAGGCTGGTGAGCGCGAAACAGAAGGCCGAGGCCAGAATGTACAGCCCTTCCAGCTGCAGGTTCTCCGGCTCCGGGCGCACCATCACCAGAACGCCGACGAAGCCGACCAGAACCGCAGACCAGCGGCGCAGACCAACCTTCTCTCCCAGGATCGGGCCGGCGAGTGCCGTCATGAAGAGCGGTGCCGTAAAGGCGATCGCCAGCGCCTCTGCCAGATGGAGGTACCGCAAGCCCTCAAAGAAGAAGGAAAGCGCGCCGAAGAGGAAGAGGCCGCGCAAGGTGTGCAGCCAGGGACGTTTCGTCTTCAGCTTGTGCACACCGCCTTCGCGCCAGGTCACCACCGCGACCGGTATGAAGCCGAAGAGCGAGCGGAAGAAGACCAACTGGGTCACGGCATAGGTGGCACCCAGCCACTTCGCCAGAGCATCCATGCTGGAGAAAAAGAAGAAGCAGGCGACGGCCGCCAGGATCCCGAGGCCCAGGCGCTCTTCGACGGCCTTGGCATCCGTCTCCTTCGTCATGGCTGCTGTCATCCTAATGGGGGCTCCCGTTTGACAATCGCCTGCTCTAGCATCGCGCGCAAGGAAGGAGCAACGCATGGCCCCTGTGCACCGGCCGCCCTTGCACTGGCCGCCCTTGAAAATCGTCGTCCTGACCGGAGCCGGCATCTCCAAGGAGTCCGGGCTGGAGACCTTTCGCGACAAGGACGGACTCTGGTCCAAGGTCAGCATCGATGAGGTGGCAACGCCGGAGGCCTTCCGACGCGATCCAGCGAAGGTCCAGGCCTTTTACAATGCCAGACGCCAAGGCATTCTGGATCCGGCGATCGCGCCCAACCCGGCGCACGCGGCCCTGGCCGACTTCGAGGCGCACTTTCCCGGCGACTTCCTGCTGGTGACCCAGAACATCGACGATCTGCACGAGCGCGCCGGCTCGACCAAGCTGCTGCACATGCACGGCGCCATGCTGGAGGTTGCCTGCCTGGCCTGCGAGGCGGTCAGCGCCTGGCGCGACGATGTCACACCGACAAGCGCCTGCCCGCAGTGCAGCCTGCCGGGACACCTGCGCCCGAACGTCGTCTGGTTCGGCGAGATGCCTTTTCAGATGGAGCGGATCGGCGAGGCCTTGGCCGGCTGCGACCTCTTCATCTCGATCGGCACCTCTGGCAATGTCTATCCGGCCGCCGGCTTCGTCTCCGAGGCCAAGTTCGCCGGTGCGCACACGGTCGAGCTGAATCTGGAACCCTCGGAGGGATCGCACCTCTTCGCCGAGGCCCACCATGGGCCTGCCAGCCAGGTCGTCCCGGACTATCTGAAGAGCCTGCTCGCCGCCGTCGAACGCGGTTGACCGCCATGCCGACAAGCAGCAACCAGGCGCTCTGGCATTGGCTGGCGCCTCTCCTCTTCGTGGTCCTCTGGTCGTCTGGTTTCGCCTTCGCCAAGCTTGGCCTGGAAGACGCCGACCCGCTGACCTTCCTGATGCTGCGCTATGCCGTGGTGCTGATCATCCTGCTGCCGATCGCGCTGGTGATCCGTCCGCCCTGGCCAAAGGGCAGGCGGGCCTGGATGCACATCGCCGTCGTCGGCTTTCTGATCCAGGTGGTCTATTTCAGCTTCTCCTACCTCGCCGTCACCAAGGGCCTCTCGGCCAGCGCCAACGCGCTGATCGCGGCTCTGCAGCCGATCCTGGTGGCGTTGGCCTCGCCGCTGCTGCTGAGAGAAAAGGTCGGACGGGCGCGCTGGCTGGGTTTGGCCCTGGGTCTGGGCGGTGCCGGACTGGTCATTCTGGCCCGCTCGGAGGTCGAGACCACGGCGACCCTGGGCGTCATCCTCTCGGTCGCGGCCCTGCTGGGCCTGGCCGCTGCCACCCTCTACGAGCGCCGTTTCGGGATCGAGGCGCATCCCGTTTCCGCCAACATCATCCAGTTCATCATAGGCTTTGGCCTCTTGCTGCCGATGGCTGCCCTGCTGGAGCCGATGCGGCTGGAGGTGACGGCGAACTTCGCCATTGCGCTTGCCTATCTGGTGATCGCTAACTCCTTGATCTCGGTCACCCTGCTGCTGGCCATGCTGCGGCGCGGAGAGGCAGCGCGGGTCTCCTCGCTCTTCTTCCTGACGCCACCCACCGCAGCGCTCGTCGCGCACCTGGTCCTGGGCGAAGCGCTGCCGCCGCTCGCCTGGGTCGGCATGGCCTTGGCGGCCGGCGGCGTGGCAGTCGCCACGAGAGCGCGCTAAGATAGGCCTTCTGCCGCGCTGTGCCAAACAGGCTCGCAGACGGTCGTCGACCTCAAAAATGGGAACGGAGTCGCTATGGCGAAGATAGAGAAACTGCTGGTCGCCAACCGCGGCGAGATCGCGATCCGCATCCTGCGTGCCGCCAACGAGCTGGGTAAGCGCACCGTCGCCCTCTATGCCGAGGAAGACAAGCTGTCGCTGCACCGCTTCAAGGCGGACGAATCCTACAAGATCGGCGTCGGTCAGGGGCCGGTCAGGGCCTATCTCGACATCGACGAGGTGATCCGGGTCGCCCGCTACGCCGGTGCCGACGCCATCCATCCGGGCTATGGCTTCCTGTCGGAGAAGCCGGAGCTGGCGGTTGCCTGCGCCGCTCACGGCATCACCTTCATCGGCCCGACGCCGGAGACCATGCGCAAGCTGGGCGACAAGGTCTCTGCGCGAGCGGTTGCGGTTGCTGCCGGCGTTCCGGTCGTGCCGGCCACCGAAGAGCTGGGCGAGGACATGGTCGAGGTGCGCCGCCTGGCCGAAGAGATCGGCTATCCGCTCATGCTGAAGGCCAGCTGGGGCGGCGGCGGACGCGGCATGCGGGCGATCCGCGAGCCGGAGAGCCTGGAGAAAGAGGTGCTGGCCGGCCGCCGCGAGGCCGAGGCCGCCTTCGGAAACGGCGCTGTCTATCTGGAGAAGATGGTCGAGCGCGCGCGCCATGTCGAGGTGCAGGTCCTGGGCGACGCTGCGGGGAATCTGGTGCACCTCTTCGAGCGCGACTGCTCCGTCCAGCGTCGCAATCAGAAGGTCGTGGAGCGCGCGCCCGCACCCTATCTGGACGCCGCACAACGCGAAGAGCTGACCGGCTACGGGCTGAAGATCGCCGCGGCGGCGGACTACTGCAACGCCGGCACGATCGAGTTCCTGATGGATATCGACACGGGCGCCTTCTACTTCATCGAGGTCAACCCGCGCATTCAGGTCGAGCACACGGTCACCGAAGAGGTCACCGGCATCGACATCGTCAAAGCGCAGATCGGCATCGCGGAAGGTGCCGAGATCGGCGATCTGGAGGGCTGCGGCGTCCCCCGCCAAGAAGACATCCAGCTGCGCGGCCACGCCATCCAGTGCCGCATCACCACCGAAGACCCGCTGAACAACTTCATTCCCGACTATGGGCGGATCACCGCCTATCGCGGCGCCACCGGCTTCGGCATCCGGCTCGACGGCGGTACGGCCTATTCGGGCGCGGTCATCACCCGCTACTACGACTCGCTGCTGGAGAAGCTGACCGCCTGGGCGCCGCGGCCCGACGAAGCGATTCAGCGGATGGACCGGGCGCTGCGCGAGTTCCGTATTCGCGGCGTCGCCACCAACCTGGCCTTCCTGGAGGGCCTGATCGGCCATCCCAACTTTCGCGACAACAGCTACACAACGCGCTTCATCGACAACCACCCCGAGCTCTTCGATCTGGCGCCGCGCAAGGATCGCGCGACCAAGATCCTGCGCTACATCGCCGACATCACGGTGAACCAACATCCGGAAGTCGCCGAACGCCCGAAGCCGCCGGAACACGCGCTGGCGCCGGTCTTACCCAGGCTGCAGGCGCCCGACCAGCCGGTGTTGCCGAAGGACATCCTGGACATGCAGGGCGGCAAGGCGCTGGCCGACTGGATGCTGGCGCAAGAGAAGGTGCTGTTCACCGACACCACCATGCGCGACGCCCACCAGTCGCTGCTGGCGACCCGCATGCGCTCATACGACATGCTGCAGGTGGCACCGGCCTATGCCGCCAACCTGCCGGGTCTCTTCAGCTTGGAATGCTGGGGCGGGGCGACCTTCGACGTCTCCATGCGCTTCCTCCAGGAATGCCCCTGGGAGCGTCTGACCAATCTGCGCCGCACCCTGCCGGACAGCCTGTTGCAGATGCTGCTGCGCGGTGCCAACGGGGTCGGCTACACCACCTATCCCGACAATGTGGTGCGCGCTTTCGTCCATCAGGCAGCGCAGAGCGGCGTCGACATCTTCCGCGTCTTCGACTGCCTGAACTGGGTGGAGAACATGCGGGTGGCGATGGACGCCGTGCTGGAGACCGGCAAGGTCTGCGAGGCGGCGATCTGCTACACCGGCAACCTGCTGGATCCCGACCGGCAGAAGTATGACCTGGCCTACTATGTCGCCATGGCGCGCGAACTGGCCGATGCCGGTGCGCAGGTGCTGGCGATCAAGGACATGGCCGGCCTATTGCGACCCACCGCGGCGCGCCAGCTGGTGAAGGCGGTGAAGGAAGAGACCGGCCTGCCGATCCACCTGCACATGCACGACACCTCCGGCATCGCCGCGGCCAGCCTGCTGGCGGCCGTCGAGTCGGGCGTCGATGCCATCGATGCCTCGATGGACAGCTTCTCCGGCCTCACCTCGCAACCGAACCTGGGATCGCTGGTGGAATCGCTCCGCCACACGCCGCGCGACAGCGGTCTAGATCCCGACCGGATTCGCGAGATCTCCGACTATTGGGAGGCGGTGCGACTGCAGTACGCCGCCTTCGAGAGCGACCTGCGCGCCGGCGCCAGCGAGGTCTATCTGCACGAGATGCCGGGCGGGCAGTTCACCAACCTTAAGGAACAGGCCCGCAGCCTGGGCTTGGCCGAACGTTGGCACGACGTCGCCCGCGCCTATGCCAAGGTGAACCAGATGTTCGGCGACATCGTGAAGGTCACACCCAGTTCCAAGGTCGTGGGCGATATGGCGCTGGCCATGGTGTCGGGCGGGCTTACGCCCAACGACGTGGTCGATCCGAAACGCGAGATCTCCTTTCCCGAGTCGGTCATCGGCCTCTTCCGCGGCGAGCTCGGCCAGCCGCCCGGCGGCTTCCCCAAAGACCTGCAGCGCAAGGTGCTGAAGGGGGAGGCGCCGATCGAAGGGCGACCGGGCGCAGCGCTACCCGACGACGACCTGAAGGCCAGGCGTGAGGAGGTCGAGGCGGCCATCGGCCGGCCGGTGACCGACGAAGAGCTGAACTCCTACCTGATGTATCCCAAGGTCTTCACCGACTATGCCCAGCGCGCCGAGGACTATGGCCCGGTCTCGGTCCTGCCCACACCGGTCTTCTTCTACGGCATGGAGCCGGGCCAGGAGATCGCCGTGGATCTGGAACCCGGCAAGACCCTGGTGGTGCGCTGCCAGGCCATCGGCGCGCCGGACGACGAGGGCGAGGTGCGCGTCTTCTTCGAGCTGAACGGCCAGCCGCGCACGGTGCGTATCGCCAACCGCCGTGCCGCCGCAGCCGCCCGCAAGACCCCGAAGGCCGAGGAGGGCAACCCTTGCCACGTCGCCGCCCCGATGCCGGGCATGGTGGCCTCTGTCGGTGTTTCCGCCGGGCAGAAGATCAAGGCCGGCGATCTCTTGCTGACCATCGAGGCGATGAAGATGGAGACCGCCATCCATGCCGAGCGCGACGCCACGGTGAAGGCCCTGGTGACACCGGCCGGAACCCAGGTCGATGCCAAGGACCTCTTGATCGAGTATACGGAATAACCCTAGCCTTTTTGTGTAAAATGCGTGAGTGTGCCGGTGGAGGCGGCTTGGATTGGGGAGAGAGACTATGTGCGATAAAGTTGGACAGAGCAGACGCAGATTTCTAACTGCGGGTGGCGGGTTGGCCCTATCGATGGCCGCACTCGCCACACAGGCCTATGTCAGACCGGCGCGTGCCGACGATGCGCCGGTCAACGAAAAGGACGGTGAGCAGGCCTTGGAAGAGCTGATGGCCGGCAATGCGCGCTACGTCGCCGGCGGCAACACGGTCTTGGAGCGTCTGGCCGACAAGCCGCCGCTTTCGGCAGGCCAGGCACCCTTCGCCACGATCCTCAGCTGCTCGGATTCGCGCGTCGTACCGGAGATCATGTTCGATCAGGTGCCCGGTGCGCTCTTCATCGTACGCGTGGCCGGCAACATTTTGACGACCGACGGGCTGGCGAGCATCGAATTTGCCACAAAGGTGCTCGGCTCCAGACTGGTCATGGTGGTGGGGCACGAAGCCTGCGGTGCCGTCGCGGCCGCAATCGAGGTGGTGAAGAACGGCCTGGAACTGCCGGGCCACCTGCCGGGTCTGGTGGCCTCGATCAAACCGGCTGTCGACGAAGCGATGGGAATGGAAGGTTCGCTCTTGGAAAACGCCATCGACGCGAACGTGACCTTGGGCATGCGGCAATTGGCCGAAGCCAAGCCGATCCTGGCCGAAAGCGTCGCCTCCGGTCAGGTCAAGCTGGCCGGCGGTGTCTTCAACTTCGAAACACGCGAGGTCGAACTGCTTGCCTGATGCTCTGCAGAGCCTAAGCCGCGAGGCGCGGGCCTGCACGCTTTGTGCCAAAGACTTGCCGCTGGGGCCGAGGCCCGTCTTTCGGGTCTCGGCCAGCGCGCGCCTGCTGATCGTCGGCCAAGCACCGGGGACCCGCGTGCACGAGAGCGGTGTTCCCTGGAACGACCGCTCCGGCGATCGGCTGCGCGACTGGCTGCAGGTGGACTCCGAGACCTTCTACGACGAGAGCCGGATCGCCATCCTACCCTCCGGCTTCTGCTATCCGGGCGTCGATCCGCGCGGGGGCGACAAGCCGCCGACCAAGATCTGCGCGCCAACCTGGCATCCGCGCTTTTTGCCGCTGATGCCGGCGGTCGAGCTGACCCTTCTGGTCGGGCTTTATGCGCAGGCCTACTATCTGGGGAAGGAGCGACGCCGCAGTCTGACCGAGACGGTGCAGGCCTTTCGAGACTATCACCCGCGCTTTCTGCCCTTGCCGCATCCCTCCTGGCGCAACACCGCCTGGGTCAAGCGCAATCCCTGGTTCGAGAAAGAGCTGTTGCCGACGCTTCGCCATCGCGTGCAGAGCCTGCTAGGTTAGCGGCGCTTTCAACAGCAATCGAAACCCGAGGAGAACTCTCGATGCGCGCAGTCAGCGCTCTGGTCACCGCCTGCTTCGTCTTGCTCTTCCTGACAGCCCCGGCAGGCGCCAACGGCCAGGTGACAAAGACCCTGGAGTTGGAAGGCTACGAGATCCAGTTCGTAGCCGATCCGGAAATCCCCTTCACCGCAAGACTGCGCGTAAAGAAGGACGCTCAGGAGGTCTATGACGGCCCCTTCATCGCCCACCTGGGCTCTCTGGACGAGGCGCCTGGCAGCCGCAACTCCGCCTTTCCAATCGCACCGGGCACCGACGTCACCGGGGACGGGACGCCGGATCTCGTGCTGCTCTCCTTCTCCGGCGGCGCGCACTGCTGCTTCACCCTGGAGGTCTATGCACTTGGCCAGAGCTTCGCCAAGATCGCCTCGGTCGACGGTGAGAATTCCCCGCCGCTGTTGCAACAACGCGAGGGCGAGGCAGCCTACGTCGTAGAACTGGTCGACTGGACCTTCGCCTACTGGCATGCGCCCTTCGTCGAGTCGCCCTCTCCGCTGGTCTACCTGCGCTGGTCCCCCGACGGCTACCAGCCGGCACCCGAGCTGATGCGCGCCGAGCCACTCTCGGAGAACGATCTGGAGCGCAAGGTGACGAGTCTCGCCAAAGACATGGCCGAGGCCGGCAAGCCGGTGCCGGAGCTTTGGCGCGAGATGCTGACGATGATCTATAAGGGACAGGCTACGCAGGCCTTCCAGCTCTTGAATGGCGCCTGGCCGGAGGATCAGCTCGGCCGTGCTGCCTACCTCACCCAGTTCGGCGCCCAGCTTGGCCTCTCGCCCTACTTCCCGGCGCTCATCACCTTGAACGAATGGCCGGATTTCTAGCCAGCAAATCCCGAGCAGCTGAACTCACCTGCAACGACGATTGGCTATGTGGAACGAAAGCAGAGAGCGTTGGAACCGAGCGCATGCAAGCGGACATCGCTCTATCTATCGCTACTGACTGAACTAACTAGCCGCAGCGTCTGCCTCGATCCGCTCCATGTCCTCGTCGGAAAAGCCGACGTGGTGGCCGATCTCGTGCACCATGACGTGGGTGATCAGGCGGGTCAGGTCCTCGCCGCTTTCGCACCAGTAATCCAGGATCGGGCGGCGGTAGAGGAAGACGTGATCGACGTCGTGGGCTTGCGCACCCGAATCCTTGTGACCCAGAGAGATGCCGCGATAGAGTCCCATCAACTCGAAGGGTGACTCCAGATCCATCTCGTCCAGAGTTTCCTCGTCGGGAAACTCCTCGACATGGACGACGAGATCGCCAAGGAAGCGGCGAATCTCGCTCGGTAGGGACGACACGGCCTCGTCGGCCAATGCTTCCAAGTCTTTGAGGGTCGGGGCTGTCGAAAAGAGCCCACTACGCATAAGGCTAGCCATGTAAGCCTAGCTAAGTATCCTTGACCCCAGCGCCAAGGGATAGAAATTGCAGGCAAGCGTCACGAGTCCGGCAGTGACCGCGGCGGAAGGTCGCTATAAGAGACAGAAGGGAAAAAGAGATGGTGGAGAAACTGACGGATGCCGAACGCAAGACACTTCTGGCCGAGCTGTCGAACTGGCAGCTGGTCGAGGGCCGCGATGCGATTCAGCGCAGCTTCACGTTCAAGGACTTCAAGCAAGCCTGGGCCTTCATGACCCAGACCGCGCTTGCAGCCGAAAAGCTGGACCATCATCCAGAGTGGTCCAATGTCTACAACCGGGTCGAGATCGTGCTGACCACGCACAGCTGCGATGGTCTCTCGCCCCTGGACCAGAAACTCGCTCGCCAGATCGACGCCTTTGCGGCTGCCCTTCATGCGTAACGCGCTGCGGATAGAGCCGGTCACCCCGCACCTGGGTGCGGAGGTCTTCGGTTTCGATCCACGTCAGGCCGGCGAGGCGGCCTGGGAGGAGATCCGCGCGCACTTCACCCGCCATGCCGTGCTGTTCTTCCGGGATCTGGAGCTGACGCCGGCGCAACAGGTCGCCATGACGGCGCGCTTCGGTCCGCCCTTTCGGGTGCCCTACGTCGCGCACATGGAAGAGCATCCGGACATCATCGCGGTCCTGAAGGAGGCCGACGAGCAGCGCATCGCCACCTTCGGCGGCACCTGGCACAGCGACTTTTCCTTCCTCGAACGCCCGCCCATGGCAACTTTGCTCTACGCGCGCGAACTCCCACCGACCGGCGGCGATACCCTCTGGGCCAATCAGTACCTGGCTTTCGAGTCGCTCTCTCCCGCCTACCAGGAGTTTCTGATTGGACGGCGTGCGATTCAGACCGGCTGGCCGCACGGCACCACCGGCCCGAAAGCAGACGAGGAGGGCCTCAGCCGCTCCGTCAAGATGGCACGCGGCGATCCCTCGGCCGACAGGGAAATCGCCCATCCCATCGTCCGCCGGCACCCGGAAAGCGGCCGCCTCGCCCTCTTCGTCAATCCGGTCTACACCCAGCGGATCGACGGTATGACACGCGAAGAATCGGCACCGATCCTGAACTTCCTCTATCAGCACAGCGTCAGGCCGGAGTTCACCTGCCGCCTGCGCTGGCAGCCAGGCACCCTGGCGCTTTGGGACAATCGTGCGACCCTGCACCTGGCCATCAACGACTATGACGGCCACCGGCGCTTGTTGCACCGAACCACAGTGGCCGGCGAGGCACCGTTGGCGGCCTAGAGCAGATCGCGATCAGTTGGAATCACCTGTTCGCGTGAATCTGCTCTATGTTTCACACCTGTATAACAGGATTCAGATGGCAAATCGCTTCGATTTGACATCATCCTGCTATAGTTTTAGCTGACGGCACCGGCACGCAGCCCCACCCGGCCGCTCACGTCAGTATGCTCAATGGGCGGCCGGGTGGGGGTGCGTGCCGGTGCCGCTTCTCCTCGGTCAATCTCGTTGACTGAGGAAAATGAGCTGCTTGCCTAGTTCTCGAAGCTGGGGATCAGGCTCTCGCTGTTGTCGTCCAAGAGCGGTGCGTTGAAGAGATCGTCCAGCGTTTCCGGTTCGCCGTCGGCGCCGATGTTGGCGATGGGCTCGACCGAGTAGATCTCGCCCGGCAGCCAGGTGGCGATCTCGGGCAGGAACCAGAGGATCAGGATGGCCAGCAGCTGCACGCCGACGAAGGGAATGGCGCCGCGGTAGATCTGCACCGTGTTGATCATCGTCCCCGCGACCCCTCTTAAGTAGAAGAGGGCGAAGCCGAAGGGCGGCGTCAGGAACGAGGTCTGCAGGTTCACGCCGATGATGACGCCCAGCCAGAGCGGGTCGACACCCATCTTGATCAGCACCGGGGCGGTGATCGGCACCATGATGAAGATGATCTCGAAGGTATCCAGGAAGAAGCCCATGAAGAACATCAACGCCATGACGGCAATGATGGCGCCGACCTGACCGCCGGGCAGCGCGCCCAGCACGTCCTCCACCACCTTCTCGCCGCCCAGGCCGCGGAAGACCAGGGAGAAGACGGAGGCGCCCAGCAGAATGACGAAGACCAGGCTGCTGACCTTCAGGGTCGAACGCATGACATCCTGCAGGACCGTCAGGTTAAAGCGGCCGGTACCGATAGCCAGAACTATCGCGCCGACCGCGCCGACACCGGCGGACTCGGTCGCCGTGGCGATTCCCGCCAGGATCGAGCCCAGCACCGCGACGATCAGGGTCAGCGGCGGCACCAGGACGAAAAGCACCCGCTTGGCCAGGCCCTTGCGCTCGGACTCGTCCATTTGCAGCGGCGGTGCGGCCTTGGGGTCGGTGTAGGCCTTGATCAGGACCCAGCCGACATAGAGGCCGACCAGCATCAAACCGGGCAGGAGGGCTCCGGTGAAGAGCTGGCCCACCGACAGGGGATCGGGCGTCAGGTTGCCCATCTCCAGCTGCGCGGACTGGTTGGCGTTCTGCAGAAAATCGCCGACGAAGATCAGCACCACGGAAGGCGGGATGATCTGGCCCAAGGTGCCCGACGCACAGATCACGCCGGCCGCCAGCTTGGGATCGTAACCGGCCCGCATCATCGCCGGCAGCGACAGCAGACCCATGGTGACAACGGTGGCGCCGACGATACCGGTCGAGGCTGCCAAGAGGGCACCGACCAGGACCACCGAGATGCCGAGCCCGCCGCGCAAGGCGCCGAAGAGCTGGCCCATGGTGGTCAAGAGCGCATCGGCGATGCGCGATCGTTCCAGCATGACGCCCATGAAGACGAACAGCGGCACCGCCACCAAGACCTCGTTGGTCATGGTCCCGAGGTAACGCTGTGGCAGGGCATTCAGGATCGAGAAGTCGAAGACGCCCAGAAGGTTGCCAATCAGGCCAAAGATCAGGCCCGTCCCGGCCAGGGTGAAGGCGACCGGATAACCGATCAGGACGATGCCGATGGTGCAGGCGAACATCGCCAGCGCGACGATCTCTCCGAGAAGGCTGCCGTGCATGCTCTGGTTCCCCTTGGCGCTTAGTGGCTGGCCGCAGGGGTGAATTCTTCACGCCCCTGCAGGACCAGAATGGAACGCGCGACCAGGGCCAAACCCTGCAGGCCGACGAGTGCGCAGAAGACCCAGAGCGCGGTCTTCATGACGAAGAGGCCCGGCATGCCGCCCTGATTGGCCGAGGGCTCTTGAATGCCCCAGGCGTCGAGAATGGGCTTGGCGGAATAGGTGGCGATCACGATCAGCCAGGGCATCAGGAAGACCAGGGTGCCGAAGATATCGACCCAGGCCCGCTTTTTTGGCGTCATGTTCATGTAGAGGATGTCCACGCGCACATGACCGCCGTGCTTGAAGGTGTAGCCGGCACCGACCATGAAGACCAAGGCATGCAGCCAGACATAGAGGTCGGTCATCCAGATGAAGCCCGTAGACATCGCATAGCGCATGAAGACGACGGAGAAAGTGACGAGGACACAGCCCAGAGTGAACCAGGCGAACACGCGTCCGACCCCCTCGTTCAGCAGATCGACCACCTGCACAAAACGTTCCAACACCGCTATCCGGCTCCTTCCCGTCCCAATTCTCTCAGCCCAAGACCGCCGCCCCCCCTTGTCGCTGCCGGTCCTTCCGGACACCTGCGGCGGGCGTCTTTGCATTCTCGGCATAGCGCCTATGCGTGGGCGGACACTAACGCAACCCTATGGATTTGAAAGGGGCTAGAACGCCGCGGCGTTTTCCTGTCGCCCGGCGCGCCAGGCGGTCAGCAGAGCGGGGCTGGCCACCAGGATGCCAAGGCCGGTCAGCGCCAGATGGCTGATGCCGATCCAGTCTCCGCCCGGAGCCGCACAGAAGAGGCCGCCGACGACCAACAGAAGCTTCAGGCCATGGCCCAGCACGCTCTCCGGCAGGCGTCCCAACAGGGGCACATAGCCCTGCAGGCCCGAGCTCAAGAAAGTAACGCCGATCAGCGCGGTCAGCAGGGTAACCGTGACCTCGACCGTCGTACCCTCGCCGATCAGGGCCGGGTTCAGCACGAAGAAGAAGGGGGCGACATAGATAACACCGCCCAGGCGCATCGCCGTCAGGCCGACGCCCATTGGCCCGGTCCGCGCCATTGTGGCAGCCGCGAAGGCGCCCAGCGCCACAGGCGGGGTGATGTAGCTGACCATGCCGAAATAGAGGATGAAGAGGTGGACGGCCAACTGGTTCAGACCGGCCTGCTCCAAGGCCGGCGCCAAGACCACTGCCAGGAAGATGTAGCAGGCCGTCACCGTCATCCCCATGCCGAAGATGAAAGCGGTGACCGCGCCCATCAGCAACAGCACGATGGTCGAATCGCCGGCCAGGAAGACCAGATCGTTCACCAAGGTGCCGCCGACCCCGGTCTGCGAGAAGGCGCCGATGATCAAGCCAACGCCCAGCAAGATAGCTGTCAGCTCCGCCAAGGCCTTGCCGATGCCGACGATCATGTCGAGGAAGCTCTGCCAGGTCAGGCGATGGGCAGGCACCAGCTGATTGATCACCACCAGCAAGCCGGTTGCATAGAAGGGCGCCCAGGTGTCGATGCGCCAGACCACCATCATGAAGATGAGGACGGCAAAGACCAGCAGATACATCCAGCCGCTGCGCAGGGTCGGCCCCAAACGCGGCAGCTCGCGCCGTTCCATCCCGACCAGGCCGCGCCGCGCCGCATAGGCATCGATCTGCACGAAGAGACCGAAGTAGTAGAGCAGCGATGGAATGGCCGCCGCGACCGCGATCTCGACGTAGGGCCGCGCCAGGAAGGAAGCCATGACGAAGGCCGTCGCACCCATGATCGGCGGCATGAGGACGCCGCCGGTGGACGCGCAAGCCTCGGTCGCCGCGGCATAGCGGGCCGAAAAGCCGGTCTTGCGCATCGCCGGGATAGAGACCGCACCGGTGGTCAGCACGTTGGAGATGACCGAGCCAGACATGGAGCCCATGAAGCCCGAGGCGAAGATCGCGACCTTCGCCGCGCCGCCGCGAAAGCCGCCGACCAGGGCCAACGCCAGGTCGTTGAAGAAGACGCCGCCGCCGGTGCGCTGTAGCACAGCGCCGAAGAGGATGAACCCGATCACCAGATTACCGAAGGCCTTCATGGGAATGCCGAAGGAGGCCTCGGACGAGAGGATGTTGTAGGCCATCGCCTCCCAGAAGGGCGCTTGCGCGCCCGAGATCAGCGGCATGTGCGAGGCGAAGGTCGGGAAGAGCGCGAAGAAGAGCACGAAAAAGAAGATGGCGGTCCCGCCGGCCCGCCGCGTTGCCTCGAGAATGAGAAGGACCAGAATGAGAGAGGCGTACTGCGCGATTTCCGGCGCCGCATACTCCCAGCCGTACTCCAGCGAGGTCTCCGCGGTCCAGGCGAAGTAGCCGACGACGACGATCGACAGCAGCGCCAGGAAGACATCGAAGAGGGGAATGCCGGGGTTGCTGCCCCAGCCGCGGAAGGTCAGGAACGCCAGGCTCAAGAAGAAGCCGGCCAAGAGATAGAGGTAGCGACCCTCGACCATCACGATGCCGAAGAGCTGGATGTTGAAGAGCTGATGGATCGCCAGGAGGACGGCGGCAAGGGTGAAGAGGATGAAGATCAGGCGGACGAGACCGCGCGGCTCGCGGGCCCGCTCGACCGTGGTCTTCTGCAGATCTTCGCTTGCCTCGGCTTCTTGCGTCATCGCCTACCCGAACGGTCTAAGGAGAAGAAAGAAAAGACAAGAGGCGGCTCACTCTTGCGAGCGGCCGCCTCTCAGGGTCTGTCGGCTGTGCGGGTGTCCTAGAAGACGACCTTGAAGCCGCCGTTCTTCAGGGCTTCGCGCCGGGCGACATCCCAGGCGCCGACCCAGTCTCCCTCGGCCGTGCCGCTATCGGCGAGCTTTTTCCAGGCGGCTGCCAGGGCCTCCTGGCGTGCGACCAGGCTGTCGTTATGGGCCTGCGCCGCGTCGCTCCAAACGCCGATCTCCTTGAAGTAGCGAATGGCGCCGTCGTGGTAGGGCACCACCCACTCGAAGTTCTGCACATCGATCGACCAGCCGTTGATGCCGGGTGCCGCGCCCTCATAGTCGGGGAAGAGCTCCACCATCGCCTTGGTCATGTTGTAGACCAGATCGGCATCCTGATCGGCCATCGAGATCAGGACCGGATAGGCATAGGTGGCACCGGGGGCCGGATCCTCGGCTGAGATGTTGGCGCCCACGGTCGCCGTGTTGGGGCGGAAGAAGGGTGCGATCGCCAACATCCGATCGATGCCTTCCTTGTTGCCAGGATCGACCGGCGGCCAGGTCAGGCCACGCGGCGAGGACGCAGCCTCGTAGGCGCGACCGGAGTTGGTCGAGGCGAAGGCCGCATCCACCTGGTCGTTGACGATGCCCTTCCAGCTGTCGCCGAAACCGCCGAACTCCACCTTCTCGACGTCGTCCCAGCTGAGTCCGCCGTAGGCCAGGTAGGCCGTGGTGTTGACGTTCAGCGCCGGCGCGCCCTTGATCCAGGCGATCCGCTTGCCCTTCAGGTCGAAATAGCTCTCGACGCCGATGTCGCCGGCAACGCCGACGGCCAGATTGATGGCGCCGCCGTTGTTGGCCAGCAGGACGCGGACGGGCTGCGGTCCCCAGGTCTTGGTGCCGAAGACGAAGACGCCTTCCTGCGACATGAAGGAACCGCCGACGCCGGTCGCGGAGAACTGCACGCGGCCGCGCCGCAGCGGCTCGGTGCGCGCCACATCGTTCTTGCCGGGTAGAACCCGCAGATCGGTGCCGACCACGTTTTTCAACGCAGAGCCGATGGCGACCGATTGGTTGTAGCCCGCCGACCCGGTGCCATAGGCGGTCCAGGTCAACTGTTTGGGCAGTGTGATCTCGTCGGCAAAGGACGCGGCCGAGGCGGTCGTCACGGCCAAGGCCACCGCGCCTAGGAACCTAGCTACCATCGATTTTCCTCCCAGATGCTATGCTCTTGTGTCAAGCAGTGCCCCTGCTTGGGGCTTGTGAAACTCAGTTTCGCAGAGCAAGCTAGCGTCATCCGCACTGCCCTGACAAGCGGCTGTCGTAACAACACGCTCAAGGAGCTCATCTATGAAGCGCGCGGCCGATCTTCTGGTCGACTGCCTGGCGGCGCATGGCCTCGACCGATTGTTCTGCGTGCCCGGCGAAAGCTATCTGGCCTTCCTGGATGCCCTGGTCGGGCACCCGGAGAGCGAAACCCCTAAGATCGATACCGTCGTTTGCCGCCAGGAGGGCGGTGCCGGTTTCATGGCGCTGGCCGATGCCAAGCTGACCGGGCGCGCCGGGCTGCTTGCGGTCAGCCGCGGTCCTGGCGCCACCAATGCTTCCATCGCCATCCACTCCGCCCAGCAGGATGCCGTGCCGCTGCTGGTGCTGATCGGTCAGGTCGCCCGCTGGGAGCGCGGCCGCGGCGCCTTCCAGGAGGTCGACTACGTCAAGACCTTCTCCGACATGGCCAAGGGCGTGTGGGAGGTCGAAAATCCCGACCGGCTGCCCGAAGTGATCGCGCGCGCCCTGCACACCGCCTACGCCGGAACACCGGGCGCCGCCGTGGTGGTGCTGCCCGAAGACATGCTGGGCGAGACGACCGAGGCCAGCATCGAGGCGCCCCTGCCGGTGGCGCGCACGGCTGCCGCATCGGACGACATCGAGAGGACATTGGCTCTGCTGGCCAAAGCCGAGCGGCCGCTTCTGATCGCCGGCGGCCTGCTCGACCGCCCGGAGGCGCGCCGCGCCCTGGCCGCCGCCGCAGAACGCCACCAGCTGCCGGTGGCGTCAACCTTCAAGCATCAAGAGATCTTCGACAATGGAAGCCCGCTCTATGCCGGCAATCTGGGCTTCAAGATTCCGCATCCGCTGGTGACGGCTCTAAGCGAGGCCGATCTTATCCTCGCGGTCGGCACACGGCTGGGCGACGTCCCGACCCAAGGCTATCGGCTGCCCAAGGCGCCGCAGCCCGACCAACCGCTGATCCACGTCTATCCCGACCCGGATGTGATCGGCCGCGTCTTCCGAACGGATCTCGGACTGGCCTGCGACCCGGCCTCTTTCCTGACGGCGCTGAGCCGAAGCAACGCCGCCCTCCCCGAGGGCCGCAGCGAATGGGTCGCCACCCTGGGCCAAGCCAGCGGCCGCTATCGCGGCTATGAGGTGCGGCAGTTCGACGACGGCATCGATCTGGGCGCGGTGATCAAGCCCCTGGCCGCGCGGGTTCCAAAGGACGCCATCTTGGTGACCGACGCCGGCAACTTCTCCAGCTGGATTAACTGCCTCTGGCCTTGGGACGGCAGCCAGCTGGCCCTGGGCGCGGTCGGCGGCGCCATGGGTCTGGGCGTGCCCGGCGCGGTTGCAGCCGCACTGCGCCATCCCGATCGCATGGTGATCGCGGTTACCGGCGACGGCGGGCTGATGATGACCGGCAACGAGCTTGCCAGCGGCATCGCCGCCGGGGCCAAGCCGAAGATCCTGGTCTCCGACAACGGCAGCTATGGCACCATCCGCCTGCATCAGGAACGCGACTTCCCGCATCGCACCCTGGCGACCGACCTCGCCAATCCCGACTTCGCCCGCTGGGCCGAGGCCTTCGGTGCCAGAGGCCTGACGGTCACGAGGCAAGACGAGGTCGAAGCGGCGGTCACCGCCTTCCTGGAGGAGCCCGGCCCGGTCCTTCTCTCTGTCGCCAGCAGCCTGCAGGGAATCTCTGCCAATACCACCATCTCGAAGCTGCGCGGCGACTGACCGGATGAGCAAACTGGACGACTTCCTGGCGCCGCGCGCGGTGGCGATCATCGGCGCCTCGGACGATCCCTCGCGCATCGGCGGGCGCCCGATCCACTATATGCGCGCGGCCGGCTTCGAGGGCGCGATCTACCCGATCAATCCCAAGCGGACGACGATCCAGGGGCTACCGGCCTTGCCCACGATCACCGCGGTGGAGGGGCCGGTCGATGTGGCCCTGATCGCGCTGCCGGCCGCCCTGGTCAATCGCACCTTGAAAGACTGCGTCGCCAAGGGCGTAAAGGCGGCGATCGTCTTCTCTTCCGGCTTCCGCGAAGAGGGAGCGGAGGGTGCTGTCCGCCAGGAGGAGATGCGGGCGCTTTGCCAGCGCAGCGGCCTTCGGGTGATCGGTCCGAACTGCATCGGCTGTTTCAATGCCGACAACGGCTTCACCGCCACCTTTTCCACCACCCTGGACCGCGGCCCGCCGAAGCCTGGCGGTCTGGCGGTTGCCAGCCAGTCCGGCGCCTATGGCACGCATATCTATTTCACCGCGCGGCGCCGCGGGCTTGGTGTGGGCAAGATGATAACGACGGGCAACGAGGTCGATCTGCATCTGTCCGAAGCAATCCAGCTGCTGGTCGAGGACGAGGCAACCCATGCCATCGCCGCCTACGCCGAAGAGATCAAGGACGGTCCGGCCCTGATCGCCGCGCTCAAGGCCGCCAGCAGTGCAGCCAAGCCGGTGATCTTCATGAAGGTCGGCCGCTCGGAGATCGGTGCTGCAGCAGCAGCGGCTCATACCGCCTCGCTTGCCGGCGAGGACCGGGTCTATGACGCCGTCTTCCAGCAGTATGGCGCGCATCGCGCAGAGACCACCGAAGAGATGCTTGACATCGCCTATGTCGCCCGGCCGCGCATCTACCCGGCCGGCCGCAAGCTGGGCATCGTCAGCATCTCGGGCGGCGCCGGCGTCTTGATGGCCGATGCCGCCGAGAAGGCCGGCATTGAGGTACCGGCCATGCCGGAAGCGGCACAGAAGGAATTCAAGGAACGCCTGCCCTTCGCCACGGCGCGCAATCCCGTCGACGTGACCGCGCAGGCCTTCAACGAGATCGACCTGATCCGGGACGGCATGCGCATCGTCGTGCACCAGGGCGGCTATGATGCGGTCATCGCGTTCTGGACCTCCGTCGCCGGTTCCACCTTGATGGCCGAGCGGCTGCGCGCTGCCTGCCAGGCCGGCGTCGGCACACGCCGCGACATCCTGCTGGTGCAGTCCATGCTGGCCTCCCCGGAGATCGTGGAAGGCTATGAACAAGATGGCTTTCCGGTCTTCGAAGACCCCAGCCGTGCGGTCGCCGCCATCGCCGCCCTGATGCGCTTCGGTGAGGCCTTCGCAAGAGATACGGAGGAACCGACAAGAGGCGACCCGGTTCCGCCGCTAACCAGCGGCGCCTTGGGCGAGCGTCAGGCCAAGGCTTTTCTCTCCGCAGCCGGCCTGCCGATGGTCGAGGACCGTCTGGCAGACAACCGACAGGAAGCAGCCGAGGCGGCAGCGGCATTCGATCGCCCTGTTGCGATGAAGATCGCCTCGTCCGAGATCGCTCATAAGACAGAGGTCGGCGGCGTCCGGCTCAACGTCGAGGGCGCTGCGGCGGCGGCCGCCTATGACGAGATCCTGGCCGCAGTCAAAGCCGCTTTGCCCGACGTCCGCCCCGACGGGGTGCTGATCTCGCCGATGATCCCCGAGGGTATCGACTGCATCCTGGGCGCCAAGGTCGATCCGGTCTTCGGTCCCCTCGTCCTCTTCGGTCTTGGCGGCATCTTCACCGAGATCTTCGATGACGTCGCAATCCGCCATGCCCCGATTGGCGAGGCCGAAGCGCTGGCCATGCTGTCGGAACTGAAGGGCGCGCCCTTGCTGGCGGGTGCGCGCGGACGGCCGCCCGCCGATCGCGCGGCTCTGGCAAGCGCAATTGCCCGCGTGTCGCAGGTGATCGCCGCCTTGGCCGACGAGGTGCAGGCGCTGGAGATCAACCCACTGCGCGTTACCGACCGGGACATCTTGGGTCTCGACGCCCTGATCGAAAGAAAGGAGCAGCCGGCATGACCGAGCAGGCTTTCCGCACGCGTATCACCGAGCTTCTGGGCATCACCCATCCGATCCTGGCCGGCGGCCTGATGTGGCTGGCCGATGCCCGCTACGTCGCCGCAGCCGTCAATGCCGGTGCGATGGGCTTCATCACCGCCAAGACCTTCCCCGACCCCGAGCGCTTTCGCGAAGAGCTGCGCCTCGCCAAAGGCCTCACCGGCGGCAAGCCCTTTGGCGTCAACCTCTATCTGGCCGTGCACGGCGGCGACGACGCGGTCTTGAAGAGCCATACGCGGGTGATGCTGGACGAGGGCGTGCGCCTGGTCGAGACGGCCGGCAGACCGCCGAAAGCCCTGGTCCCGATCCTCAAGGAGGCCGGCTGCACCGTGGTGCACAAGGTGGCCTCCGTTCGTCACGCGGTCTCTTCGCAGAAGCTGGGGGTCGATGCCATCACCGTGGTGGGGGCAGAGTGCGGCGGCCACCCCGGTCTCGACCTGATCGGCACCATGGTGCAGACCCCCTTGGCGGCGCGCCAGCTCTCGCTGCCCTTCGCGGTCGGCGGCGGGATCGGTTGCGGCCAGCAGCTGGCGGCAGCCCTGGCGATGGGTGCCGACGCCGTCGTGGTCGGCACCCGCTTTACCGTCGCCGAGGAGATCTGGGCCGATCCCTCCTACAAGGACCGCGTCTTGTCAGCCGGCACCACCGGCTCTCGCCTGGTGCTCCAGTCCTTCCGCAACACCATGCGCGTGGTCGATAACGAGGCGGCGCGCCGGGTTGCCGCCATGGAGGCCGAGGGCCAGGAGGACTTCGAGGTTTTCCGCCCGCTGGTCGCCGGCAAGGAGGCCTTTACCGCCTATGAGACCGGCGACGTCGAGCGTGGCTTGCTGTCGATGGGCCCGTCAGCTGCCTTCGCCGAGCGGGTCGAACCGCTGGGCAGCATCATTCACCGCATGGTCGAGGAAGCGAGCCAAGGGGCAGACCGCCTGCAGGCCGCCCGCCCCTCCGCGCTCTAACGGTTTGAAAACAGACCAAGATTCAAACCGCAGTTTGTTTCAAGCTGCGGTCATCTCGGTCTAGCCGCGCGCCGGCATGGCTCTGGCTTCGCCGTCGAAGGCGTCCAGCATGCGCTCGCGCCAGGCGGTGATCGGATCGCCGGCGTCCAGCAGCTCCTTGGGGCTCGAAACGCGGGCCCACTGGAAGGCACCGAAGACGGCATAGTCGGCATAGCTGGAGGCCTCGCCGCCGAAGAAGGGCTGTGCCTCCAGGGTGGCACGCAGCGGATCCAAGGTCGCTTTCAGTGCCGGCAGGGCTGCATCGGCACCCTCGGAAAGCGCCTCGAGCGTGGTCCCGAAGCGCTTCTCGCGCGACTCGCGAAAATAGGCCTTGTCGCCCGCGTCGATCAGGGTGAAGAGGTCGCCGATGATCTGCCGCAGGATCTGTGGGTGCAGCACGCGCGAGACCCAGGTCTCGAGAAAACGTGCATGCGCGCGCGACTGCGGACAGGCGAAGAGGGGCCGGTCCGGGTAGCGGCGATCCAGATGGTCGGCGATCGTGCCGGAATCGGCGACCCAGGCCTCACCATCCACCAAGACCGGAACCAGGCCTTGGCCGCTGGCCTGGATCCTTTCCTTTTCGGTAAAGCGCCACGGCAGGTAGTCCACCTCCAGGCCCTTGTGCGCGATTGCCATGCGCGTGCGCCAGCAATGCGGACTGAAGCGAATGGCCGGATCGGCCGCGGCAAGTTCGTAAACCTTCAGGCTCATGGATCGAGCATCCCTCTTCTCAGTGTGTCTCAGCCGTCTTCAAGCAGAGGCCGGGCGCCGGTCGAGCGACAATGACGCCTTCTTGATCGAGGGTCTGCCGCCAGCCAGTGCAAAGACCTGTGAACCCAGAGGCTGCTCAGCCGTCCAAATCGGACCGATAGGCCGTGCCGGCGTCGCAGGCGGCAAACGCCAAGGCGTTCCCTTCCGGCCCCTCCGGATCGCGTACCGCCATAGCAGTTGCCGGTTCGGCAGAAGGATCAATCTACCCGCCCCGCAATTCAGTGCCAATTCCCACTTGCCAGCAGGCGGGCGCGCGGACAGTCTGTGCGCCAATCATGCTGAAAACCATCTTCGAACAGAATCGAACCTGGGCTGCAGAGCGCCTTTGCAAAGACCCGGGCTTCTTCGAGCGTCTGGCGTCGCAACAGGCGCCGGAGTACCTCTGGATCGGCTGCTCCGACAGCCGCGTACCGGCCAACCAGATCTGCGGCCTGGATCCGGGCGAGGTCTTCGTCCATCGCAACATCGCCAATCTTGTGCACGACAAGGATCGCAACTGCTTGGCCGTTCTGCATTTCGCCATCACCAATCTCAAAGTGCGCGAGATCATCGTCTGCGGCCACTATGGCTGCGGCGGGGTGAAGGCCGCGATCGGCGAACCGCAACCGGACATCCTGCAAGACTGGCTGCGGCCGATCCGCGACCTGGCAGCCAGCAACCTGAACCAGCTGGCGCGGGTGACCGACGACGAGGCCAGGGCCGACCGGCTTTGCGAGTTGAACGTGATCCGTCAGGTCGGCGTGCTCAAGAACACGCCGGTCATCCGCCAAGCCTGGGAAAACGGGCAGCCTTTGGCCATTCACGGCGTGGTCTACGGCTTGCAAGACGGTCACCTGCATGACCTGAACTGCAGCGTAACTGGCTTTTGAGCGTGACCGGTCTCTAGGAATGCGGATTTCGAGAGAGACACCACTGTCGCAGATCGTCGAGCGGACCAAGGGCTATCTGCCCGACCACTTGGGCATCGAGTTCCTGAGCGCAGATCCCGAAGAGCTGACCGCGCGCCTGGCCGTCAGCAAAGCGGTCATGGCGCCGAACGACTATCTGCACGCCGCCAGCGTGATCGCCCTGGTCGATACTCTGGCCGGCATCGGCACCCTGCTGAACCTGCCCGACGGCGCGCTCAGCTTCACCACCATAGAGCTGAAGAGCAACTTCACCGGCACCGTGACGGCCGGCGGCAGGGTCTTCGGCCGTGCCACGCCGGCCCACCGCGGCCGCAGTACGCAAGTATGGGACGGCCTTGCCGTGAATGAGGACAGCGGCAAGACCATCGCCCTCTTCCGCTGCACCCAGATGATTCTCTGGCCGAAACCCGGCAAAGCCTAGCCCGACCGCCGTGCCATGACGGTCGTGACCGCCTTTCCCAATCCCCGGGGGCTGGATCCGATCGCCTGCTCGCCGCGGTGAGCGCCGATGCCGATCCCGCAGAGGTCGGCGATATGGTCGACCTGGTTCAATGGCTCCTGCCCGAACTCTGTGTCAGTGTCGCCATTTTGAAGGTCCAACTTGCGCGGCACCTGTCTTGACACATTTGATGTACAAACGTATACTTATCGTGTGTTGCAGGGTCAGGGTACAGACTCTCTCCGTTTGATCGTTTGGGGATCGCGACCAGAAGGAAAAAGGCGCGACAAACGCGTTTGCATTCAAGAGTTTGCAGATCACAGCGAGACACCGAGACTTGGTTGGAAGGAGGGAGCTCTTGCCACCGGGGACAGAAAGCCTGCGCAGTTTGCGGAAGCAGGACAACAGAAGGAAACTGATAGAGGCCACGATCTCTCTCATCGCCGAAGAGGGCATCTCGGCCGTCACGGTTTCGCGCGTGGTCGAGCGTGCGGGCGTGTCGCGCGGGCTGATCAACCTTCACTTCGAAACCAAGGAAGCCATGATGATCGAGGTCATGGACAGCCTGAACCACGAGTGGCGAGACTCATCTCGAGAGACCTACCAGGCGCACGATAGCAACAGCACGCCGGCGCAGACGCTACTGGAAACCATGATGATCAGCCTAAGTCCGCCGATCATGGAGCCGACGAAGATGGCCGTCTGGTACTGTTTCTACGCCGATCCCTGGTACCGAAAGGTCTACGAGGAGCGCTATTTCGAGACCGACCAGGAAACCCTGGAGATGATCGCAGGACTCATCGAAGCCTTGGATCAGGAGGGCGGCTACAGGCATGGCGAGGCCCTGATCATGGCACGCGCCCTCAGGGCGCTCGTCAACGGCCTTTGGCTCGAGCTGCTGACGGAACCGGACAAGACCAACATGGATGAGGCGCGCACGGCCTTTAAGGCTATTCTCACCGGCCTCTTTCCAAAACACTACAGCGCGACGGCCTGATCGGCCGAGCCTGTTGTTGCCGCCGGGCTTCGGCCCAACGAACACCACCCAGGAGGAACTCATCCCAGGAGAAATGCCGATGAGCATGCATAAACTCACCAACAAGGCGCCTTTCACTGCCTTGAACACAGATCCAGCACGGTCCTTCACCCTTCCGGGCTACCTCTACAGCGACCCGGCGATCCTGGCGGAGGAGAAGCTGAAGATATTCTTCAAAGAGTGGCAGCTTGTCGGACACACCAGTCAGCTTCGCAATCCGGGCGACTACGTAACCTGGGAAATCGCCGGCCAGAAAGTCTTCGTGATCAAGGGCCGCGATGAGGTCAATCGTGCCTTCTTCAACGTCTGCCAGCATCGCGCCCACCAGTTGCTAGAGGGTCAGGGCAATGCGCGCAGTGCCATCGTCTGCCCCTATCATGCCTGGACCTATCGCGTGGACGGCAGCCTGCGCACCGCGCGCGGGACGGAGAAGCTGCCGAACTTCGACCCCAGCGACTTCGGCCTGACGCCGGTTCGCCTGGAAGAAGCGCTTGGCTTCCTCTTCGTCAATCTGGACGATCAGGCGACCTCTTTGCAGGAGACCTATGCCGGCCTCTTCGAAGACATGAGCAAGGCCATGCCTTGGGTCGAGGACGCGGCGGTCATTCCCCATGCCAAGCAGGGCGAGCTGGACGAGACCGTCATGTCGGCCAACTGGAAGGTCATGGCCGAGAACTGCCTGGAGTGTTACCACTGCACCCCGGCGCATCCGGCTTTCGTCGACCTGATCTCTGTCAACAGCTACAGCTGCACCTCGCACGGCCGCTGGCAAAAGAGCCATGGCGAAATCAAGCGCCACGACAACAAGGCCTACCCGGTGGCCAAGGATGCGCCGATCCAGGAGTCCAACTTCTGGCACCTCTATCCCAATACGCAGTTCGGCTGCCTTCCGGGCGACAATGTGATGACGGCCTTTACCTTCATGCCGCGCGAGGCAGAGCAGACCTTCTTGAAGATGCACATGCTGGCAGCGCCGGGCGATCTGCCGTCAGAGGAGCGCTGCAACTACGTCGGTGACGTCCTCTGGCCGGAGGACGAGTCGCTCTGCACCTCCGTGCACCAAGGTCTGCAGTCGCTGGGCTATCGTCAAGGGCGCTTCGTCATCGATCCGGATCGGCCGGGCATCAGCGAGAACGGCGTGCACCACTTCCAGAAGACCTATGCCAAGGAGATGGCTCTGGATCTGGCACCCTAATCACGCGGACAAGGGGATCGGGAACGCCCTTGCAGGCGCTTCCCGATCCGCCAAATTCAACCGCAGGCCGCGTCGATGGCCCGCAGTGCCGCAGTAAAGCCGCGCAGAGAGTAGGTATCGCTGACCACCGTGCTGCCGCTCTTCACCTTGGTCACCATGGAGATACCGCGGCGCATGGCGCTGACGAAGGCAGCCTCGTTGCGGCTAGGCAGCCAGAGGATTCCGGAAGGGTCGGTCGCCATCTTGTAGGCATTGTTGTCGATATCGATGTCGGCAAACACGTCCGAGGCGATCGGGAAACCGGTCTGGATCACCACCTCGCCCTTGACCCGGTCACCCGGCCGATTGACCACGGTCGCGCGCACGGCGGACAGCTGGCGATTGGCCAGGCGTCGATCCATCTTCTGCGGTCGGCTTTCGATGAAGCAGATCTTCTTGCCCTGGGCCTGACCCTCATAGGCAATCCAGTCGCGGAAGACGCCCAGCTCCTTGTAGCTGTCGAACTCGGCCGCGCGCGGCTGGGCCACGCCCGTCAGCAGGACGACGACACAGACTGAAAACAAGACGGACAGGCGGCGGTAAAGAGCAGTCGGCATGGCTGGTCCTCTATCCCAATAGGCAAGCCGTGATAGCCTGCTTCGGCGCGGCGTGCCAAGGGAAAGGCACGCGACCAAGGGTCTTACATCGCCATTTGCTGCTAATCGCCCGCTGCAAGCTATCGGGTTCAGGCCAAACCAGCAGGACGCTTGGCCGCTGCCAGAATGCGGCCGCTGGCGAGATCTTGGAGGAGGACGGCCTGGCCGTGCTCGCGGTCCGGGCCCGCCGGCAGCGGTACGATCCGCTCTTCGCCGGCCCAGACCGTCAGGCGCTGCAGGTCGCGTACGATGTTGCGCTCCCGCAAAGTACGCCCTGCATTCTCTCCACGTTTTACTTTCGTCGTCGCTTCGCGCAGGTAGCGCACCGCAAGCAAGACCGCGCCCTTGGGCCCGACCGAGCCGGTCGGCAGCGACACCGACGGCCCGACGTGGCTCTCCATGACTTGCATGGCCACCTGCGGTGCCTGGCCAGCCTCTTCGATGCGTTGCGCGACCTCGGCCCGGTGTGAGCCGACCACGTCGAAGCGACCGCCCACCACCATCTGCGGGGTATAG
Source organism: Kiloniellales bacterium (assembly GCA_040219175.1). Taxonomy (GTDB): domain Bacteria; phylum Pseudomonadota; class Alphaproteobacteria; order Kiloniellales; family JACOMY01; genus JACOMY01. Next base: position 26,008 of record JAVJSY010000005.1, on the reverse strand, counting down.
AGAAAGCGGGTGTTGAGCCAGGCGCGATAGTGCTCCTGACGTTCCTGACAACGCGGGTCGCCATAGGGGTCGCGCCAACCGATATGATCCCAATACTGCACGTGATAGCTCAGCGCCACGATCTCGGGGTCATCGGCAAGCTCGGCCAACAGGCGTTCCGCCGGCGGGCAGGAGCTGCAGCCTTGCGAGGTGAAGAGCTCGACGGCGATCCCCCTCTCCGCGGCCAGGGCCGGGGCAATCGGCAAAGCGACCGCTAAAGCCGTCAAGCCAAGACCACCGAGGAAACCTCGTCTGGACGGACTGTCGATCAGGGTTGCTGGCTGGGTCATAACGCCATGGTCCTAGAGACGCCCTTAAACTGCCAATCACCTTGGAGTGAGACCGGACCTTCCGTTCTCGTCCAGCCGGTGGTGAAGCGGCTTGACCGTCGAGATCTGCGCATCTGCCTCTGCGCAACTCCAGGCGCAGCTTCACCAGGCAGAGGACCTTGGTGCATCCGCCTGCCGACACAGCCGTACTTCCTGGTCTTCCCACTGGCAATTGGGGGCTTCACCACGCTATTCCTGTAACCGATCTTTCTGCAGCGAGGCACCATGAACGCAAGCATCCGCCTGAACCCGTCCGACAACGTCGTGATATCCAGCCGCCCGCTCGAGGTCGGCGAAGAGGTCGAGGGGATCGCGGTCAAACGCCTGATTCCGCGCGGCCACAAGATCGCCACGCAGACCATCCCGGCAGGTGCCGCGGTCACCAAGTACGCGCAAACCATCGGCTATGCCATGGAGGAGATCGCGGCCGGCGAGCATGTGCACAGCCATAACCTGGCGTTCCGCAACACCGACCACGACTATGCCTTTTGCCTGGACGCCCGCCACCCGGAGCCACCGACCGAAGCGCGCAGCTTCCAGGGCTACCGCCGTTCCTCCGGCCGGGTCGGCACGCGCAACTACATCGGCGTGCTGACCTCGGTCAACTGCTCGGCGACCGCCGCGCGCATGATCGCCGATGCCTTCGGACCGGAAGAGATGGCAGCCTATCCCAACGTCGATGGCGTCGCCGCCTTCGTGCACGGCACCGGCTGCGGCATGGCCGGCGACGGCGAGGGCTTCGCCGCCCTGCAGCGCGTACTCTGGGGCTATGCCCGCCATCCCAACTTCGCCGGCGTACTGCTGGTGGGGCTGGGCTGCGAGGTCAATCAGATCGACTTCTTGCTGGAGGCCTATGGCATCGAGCGCGGACCCCTCTTCCGCACCATGAACATCCAGGACGTCGCCGGTCTGCGCCGCACCGTAGAAGCCGGCATCGCTCGGGTACGCGAGATGCTGCCCTATGCCAACGAGGCCCGGCGCGAGCCTTGCCCAGCCTCGGACCTCTGCCTCGGCCTGCAGTGCGGCGGCTCCGACGCCTTCTCCGGCATCACCGCCAATCCGGCCTTGGGTCATGCGGTCGACCTGATCGTGCAGCAGGGCGGCACCGCCGCCCTTGCCGAAACGCCGGAGATCTACGGCGCCGAACACCTGCTCACCCGCCGCGCCGCCGACGAGGCCACCGGCCGCAAGCTGGCCGACCTGATCCTTTGGTGGGAACGCTATACAGAGCGCAACGGCGGCTCGATGGACAACAACCCCAGCCCCGGCAACAAGAAGGGCGGCCTCACCACCATCCTGGAGAAGTCCTTAGGCGCTGCCGCAAAGGGCGGCACCACGGCCTTGACCGGTGTCTTCAAGTACGCAGAGCCGATCGACCGCAAGGGCTTCGTCTTTATGGATTCCCCCGGCTACGACCCCTGCTCGGTCACCGGTGAGATCGCCAGCGGCTGCAACCTGGTCGCCTTCACCACCGGCCGCGGCTCCGCCTTTGGCTCCAAGCCCGCCCCCACCATCAAGATCGCCACCAACAGCGACCTGGCCCGCCGCATGCCCGAAGACATGGACGTCAACGCCGGCCGCATCCTGACCGAAGGCGCCTCCGTACAAGAGGTCGGCCAGGAGATCTTCGACCTGCTGCTTGAGGTGGCCTCCGGCCGCAAGAGCCTGTCGGAGGCGCAGGGGCTGGGAGATTACGAGTTCGTGCCCTGGCAGATCGGAGCGGTGATGTAGGCGCTTGCGGAGATGGCGTGAGCCGAACGCGCCAAGCACAGGTATGACAGTAGAAGCCGCGGACAAGCGCGCGCCACTCGCCCTATGAAACCCTTGTCCAGATCTGATTCTAGAGCGCCCCCAAGAAGGCCAAGAGCGCTTGGCGGTCGGCAAGCTCCAACCGCGAAAAGGCTCGTTTGCTAGCCTCGGCTTCGCCGCCGTGCCAGAGGATGGCTTCGGCCAAGCTTCGCGCGCGCCCGTCGTGCAGAAGCGCCAGTTCTCCGGCGACCTGTTCGGCCTTGCCCAAACCCCAGAGCGGCGGGGTGCGCCACCGTCTGGCATCGGGATGATCGGAGAGACGGCCGTCGACACGACGGTCGGCGAGGCCGGGACCCATGTCATGCAACGCCAGATCCGAGAAGGGGTGGATCTCCTGGTTCGAGAGGGCCGAGAGCGCGTGGTCGCCCGTCGTCAGGGTGGGCCGGTGACAGGCCTTGCAGCCGAGCTCCGCGAAGAGCGCAGACCCACGTTGCTGCTGCGCAAGGGTCTCGGCCAAGGGAACGGCCAAGACCTGGCTGTAGAATGTGAGGTCGCCGAGTGCTTGTTCACTCAGCTCGGGGACTGCCGTGCCGTCCGGGTGCCTGGCGGAACTGAGCCCGATATCTTCATGCGCCGCCAAGGCCACCTGGTCGGCCAGCCTGGCACGCTCCGCCTTCCAGCCGAAGCGGCCGAGCGCGCCTGATTCCAGGCGTCGCGGCTGTCCGCTGGCTGCCAGAATCTCCTCTTCCGGCACCGCCTCCAAGAGCCCCAGACCGGTCAGCGCCGGGGCCAGACGAAGAGACAAGCTGTCGCTTGGATCCAGATCGGCACCTTGGACCTGCAGGAGGGGGCGACGCAGCCGAAAGAGCCGGCCATCGCCATAGTGTCCGGGGATCTCCTCCCAGGTCACCATGACGCGACCCTCGCCGGCGCCCTCGGTCGAGAGCGGTTGCAACTGATGGCCCAGCCCTGGATGCGGACCCCAGCCGTCCGCGCCTTTGCGTGCGATCTGCAGGGTCGAGCGGGTAATGGCTAGGCCTGCTTGCGGCGCCGGACCGCGCCCGTCGTTCTCGTGACAGGCACCGCAGCTGGTCGCGTTGTAGAGCGGCCCTAGACCGATCCCGGCTTGGTCCTCCGCCGGCGCTTGGCCCCAGGGTCCGTGGAACAGCAAGAAGCCGCGGAAAAAGCGCTCTATCTCTTCGAAGCTAAGGTTTGCGGCAGGCAGAGAGAGGGCGGCCAGCCCGCGTGTTGCGCGACTGGTCTCGCCACCCAGAGCCGCTGTTGACGGCACATCGCTCGCGCTTGCCGGCCTATCAAGAGGAGCCGAGGCAAGAAGCGACAAGGCAAGGGGCAGAAGAAGGGAGAAGGGACCGCGCATGACGCTAGGGCTAGCACGTCGCCCGCGGCCCGCCCAAGGCGCCAAAACGCAGGGTCAGAGGCAAATCTCACGGCCGCTATGCGGTTCCCCGTCTTGTCGAGGGGCCGGTCGGCTGCTAGGTCTCCGCTTTCAGGATAGACTTTGACGAAGGAAGCTGAGGGCATGGCCGCTGAGGACTTTAAGGTTAAGGACCTTTCGCTCGCCGAGTGGGGACGCAAGGAGATCGAGCTGGCCGAGGTAGAGATGCCCGGCCTCATGGCATTGCGGGAACGCTATGGCGCGGAGAAGCCCTTGAAGGGCGCACGCATTGCCGGCTGCCTGCACATGACGATCCAGACGGCGGTCCTGATCGAGACCCTGATCGCGCTTGGTGCCACGGTGCGCTGGTCGTCCTGCAACATCTTCTCGACCCAGGACCATGCCGCCGCCGCAGTCGCAGCCGCCGGTGTTCCGGTCTTCGCCTGGAAGGGCATGAGCGAGGAAGAGTTCTGGTGGGCCATCGAAGAGACCTTGACCGGTCCCGATGGCTGGAAGCTGAACATGGTGCTGGAGGACGGCGGCGACCTGACCCAGATCCTGCACGAGAAGCACCGCGATCTGATGGCCGAGGTCCAGGGCATCTCCGAAGAGACCACGACCGGCGTGCTGCGCCTCTACGAGATGGCGAAGAAGGGCACCCTGATGGCGCCGGCCATCAACGTAAACGATTCGGTCACCAAGTCGAAGTTCGACAACAAGTACGGCTGCCGCGAAAGCCTGGTCGACGGCATTCGCCGCGGCACCGACGTGATGATGGCCGGCAAGGTTGCCGTGGTCGCAGGCTATGGCGATGTCGGCAAGGGCTCTTGCGAGTCGCTGCGCAACGCCGGCTGCCGGGTCATGGTGACGGAGATCGATCCGATCTGTGCGCTGCAGGCGGCGATGGACGGCTATCAGGTCGTCACCATGGAGGCAGCTGCACCGCAGGGTGACATCTTCGTGACCGCGACGGGCAACAAGGACATCATCACCATCGACCACATGCGGGCAATGAAGGACCGAGCCATCGTCTGCAACATCGGCCACTTCGACACCGAGATCCAGACCGAAGCCCTGCGGAACTTCACGTGGACCAACGTGAAGCCGCAGGTCGACGTGATCGAATTCCCGGACGGCAAGAAGCTGGTGCTGCTGGCCGAGGGTCGCTTGGTGAACCTGGGTTGCGCCACCGGCCATCCCAGCTTCGTCATGAGCGCCTCTTTCACCAACCAGGTGCTGGCGCAGATGGAGCTCTGGAACAAGCCGGAGAACTATGAGCGCCAGGTCTACGTCCTGCCGAAGAAGCTGGACGAAGAGGTCGCGGCTCTGCATCTGGAGAAGATCGGCGTGCAGCTGACCAAGCTTTCCAGCGAGCAGGCCGACTACATCGGCGTGTCGCAGCAAGGCCCCTTCAAGGGCGAGCACTACCGCTACTAGGGCGGTCTGGCACTTTCCCATCGGCGTTGTCCCCGGACCTTGACCTTGGAACCGGGGACAGCAGCCGGGCAGCAGTCAATTTAGGCTGTCATCGAGCGACTCGATCGCGGGATCTATATCCGCGACCCTGACAAGGGCTTGGAGACAGCGGCCTAGGGCTGAGTCTCGCATTTTAATGCTCCACCTGAATGCGATCTGCTCTAGTTGGTGTCTTGTGGCTACTCCAGGACTGCCGTCGCGGGCAGCGTGGCCTCCATGCGGCGGGTCAGGTCGGCGACATTGCCGCCGTTGTCGCGCAGCACCGAGGCGTATTCCTCCTGCAACGAGGTGGTCAGGCGAATGCCCTCGGCGGAGAAATCGTAGATCAGCAGCCCGCCGCCGACCTTGCGCAGAAACCACTCGATCCTGGCGACGTCTCCACCGGGCGTGATGACGTTGGTCACGGCACCGACCACGTTGGGATTGCGGGTGCTGGTGCGGGTGCTGACCACGTCGAAGGTCTCGCCCTTGTAGCCGTCGAAGATCGGCAGAAAGCGCACGATCAGGGTCTCGCGCATGGCGATGGTGAATTCGTTGCGCTCTTGCTCGCTCGCCGCTCGCCAGTAGCGGGCCAGGACCTGCTGGGCGACCAGCCTGAGGTCGATGCTCTCGTCCAGGAGGGTTCGAAAACGCTGCACACGCTGCGCTTCGTCGGCCGAGGTATCCGCCAACTCGCTGATCGCCCGCGTCCCCATCTGGGTCAGGAAGGTATCGGCTTCACTCTCGATGTCGGCGTGGGCCGGCGCACCGCTTACAGTGGCCGACAGGAAGACGCCGGCAAGGGCGGCGAAAAGGGTACGGCGCTTGCAGGTGATCATGGACAGTGCCTTCACGCTAATCAGTCATTTCCCAGTTGCTCATCGAAGTCCGGCAGGGGAATCTCCGCAGGTCGCCCGTTGCGAATCTCCGACTCGCGATTCTGGCGATAGAGGGAGCGCAAACGGACATAGTAGTCGATGGAATCGGCCTTCAAGGTATCGATCACCTCGATGTTACGCGCGCGGATGTCGATGCCTTCTAGCGCCCGGCGGCCGATGAAGATGTAGGTGATGTCTTCGTCAGAGAGGTTGGTCGCAAAATCCAGCACGTAGGGCCAGGGATCGATAAAGCTGTCGACCACCAACCCGACCGTATCGCGGGCCGTCGAGGGGCCCAGCAAGGGCAGCACCAGATAGAAGCCTTCGCCCACGCCCCAAACCGCAAGGGTCTGGCCGAAGTCTTCGTCGTGATACTCATAGCCCCACTCGGCCGCGACATCGAAGATGCCGGCAACGCCAAGCGTCGTGTTGATCAGGAAGCGCATGGCCGTGGTCTCGGCGCGCTCCCACTCGCCTTGGAAGATGTCGTTGGCGAAGACCACCGGGGCGCCGATGTTGCGCATGGCGTTGCGCACGCCGTTCTGCACGGGATCGGGCAGCAGGAAGCGATAGGTGGCCGCCGCCGGCTGGATCACGAAGGCATCCAAGGCCCCGTTGATCGCAAAGGTGAAGCGGTTGACGAACTCCAGCGGATCGTTGTCGTCCCCGAACCCGGCGTTCTGGTCCTGACTGCTGGCGCAGCCGCCAAGTAGAGAAAGCGCAACAACGCCTGCCATGCAGGCCTTGCCCGGTCCCCGAAGAAAGCCGTCCCTCACCGCTTGGAACTCCAGCCGTTCTTCATGACTTCCCACCCCTTGCTTCCTTGCCGCGCGGGCAACCAGACTCCCATGCCTAGCGTTTCCCCCCGGGTGAAGACAAGCCCCAAACGCTGCTTGACTTTGTCCCACGACGCGGACCTTGGCTGCTATAACAGCTGCAAACTCACGCTGTCTTATACTCATTCGAGGGCGAGAGGGCGAGAGTCCAAATGTGCCGATCGGATGATCAAATGGTGGTGTGTTCTTGATGTCACCCTGTGGCAAATGCGCAAGGATACGGCGGAAGACATGGGGGAATCTGTGCAGAGCTTGAGACTAGTGGAAGGCCAGGGTGAAGAGCTGATCACCATCACCGGGCTTTCGGTGCAGCCGGAGTGGATCGACTACAACGGTCATATGAACGTGGCCTACTACGTCTTGGCCTTCGATCTTGCGGTCGACGAGGTCTTCAACCTCTTCGGCCTGACGGAACCCTATCGCAAGCAAAGCGGCCGCAGCAGCTTCGCCTTGGAGTCGCACGTTACCTGGCAGCGCGAGCTGCACCTGGGCGATCCGCTGAGGGTGACGGTGCAGTTCCTGGGTTTCGACGGCAAGCGTGTGCACACCATCTATCATATGTATCACGCCGAGGCCGGGTTCCTGGCCGCAACCTCAGAGTGGCTGCAGATCTCGGTCGACATGGAGGCGCGCCGCAGTGCGCCCTTCGAAGCGGGGATCGCGGACAAGCTTGCGTCCTTGGCGGCGCGCCACCGTGATCTGCCGCGGCCGGCGGCGGTCGGTCGCCAGATCGCCGTCAAGATCAGTGGAGAGAAGGCAGTTTCGTGAGCTTGCTGCTGCCGCGCAAGCCGGTCGGCCTGGATCCCCTGGCTGGTCTGCCCTTGCCGCAGCTCTGCGGGATCGGTCTTCTGGCCGGTGCGCTCGGCGCCGGTGGCGCCATCGCCTTTCGCGAGGCCTTTACCGCGCTCAATCACCTCTTCTACGGCGTCAATCTGGATCTGCGCGCCAGTGCGACGACGCTGTTGGATTGGTGGTGGCCGCCGATGGTTCTGGGCATCGGCGGAATCGCCGTCGGCCTCTTCGTGCGCTATGTCCTGCCCGACGGGCGGCCGCAGGGCGTTGCCGAGGTGATCGAGGCTGCAAGCTCGCGCCAAGCCCGCTTGCCGCTGCGCCACGCCCTGCTGGTCGCTATCGGCAGCATCGGCAGCCTCGGGGTCGGCGCCTCGGTCGGTCGCGAAGGGCCGGTCGTGCACCTGACCGCTGGCCTTTCCGGGCAGCTGTCTGCCTGGCTGAAGGTCAATGCAGCGGCCAGCCGCCTGATCATGGGCGGCGCGGTCGCGGCGGCCGTTGCCGTCTCCTTCAACGCCACCCTGGCGGGCACGATCTTCGCCCTGGAATTGGTGGTGCGCCGCTATGCCTTCTCTGCCTTTGCACCGGTGGCGCTTTCGGCCTCGATCGGGACTCTGGTCGGGCATTTCGTCTACGGCGACGACCCGGCCTTCGTCATACCGGCGAACTGGCATATTGCCAGCCTGACGGAACTGCCGGCCTTCTTCGTCCTCGGCCTGCTGGCCGCACTCCTGGCGTCCGCCTTCATGTGGTGCGTCTTCCGCTTTCGCAGCGTCTTTGTCTGGACCGGCCTGCCGCGTTGGTCATGGCCCGGCATAGCGGGCGTCATTCTCGGCCTGATTGCGATCTGGCGACCGGAGGTCCTGGGCGTGGGCTACGAGGCGACCTCGCATGTCCTCGGCGGCGAGTTCCCGCTCTTCGTCGTGTTGCAGATCCTGGTGTTGAAGCTGCTGGTGACCGCGCTCTGCCTCTCCGCGGGCTTCGTCGGCGGTGTCTTCTCGCCCTCGATCGTGCTGGGCGCCATGCTGGGGGCGGCCTTCGGCATGGCCTCGGCCTTGATCTTCCCCTTCGGCCTGACCGACGACGGCGCCTATGCCCTGGTCGGTATGGGCGCGGTCGCGGGCGTTGTTCTGGGCGCGCCGGTCTCCACCATCGTCATGGTGGTCGAGCTGACCGGCGGCTTCTCCATCACCCTTGCGGTTGCGATTTCAGCCGTGGTGGCCTCTGTCGCCACCCATCAGATGGGCGTCATGTCCTTCTTCCAGAGCCTCAGCGAATCGAGACGACAGCAGGGGATCGCCTCGCCCGGTAAGGGAGAGCGGGAGAAGAAGCCTTGATAGAAGGGCCTTTGGGGCGATCCTCTTCGAGAGGCTCGTTTATTGCGTCCAGAGGTCGCAGATATCTCCTAAGCCCGTCGGGCGGCAGACGGTCTACCTTTTGCCAAACATCACACTGGTTGAATTGCGCACTTGCGCGCTCCAGGACGCTGGGGATCAGTCGACAGCTGCGAGGGCGCCACAAATCGGCAATCCAATCGCCGTTCGTTCCGGCTGAGGAAGTCCGCGATCTGCGGCGTCCAGGCACTGTGCCATCGCGATGTTGAGATCATCCATGATCGGAACGGGAAGGAAGGCGATACCCTTCGAGAGGGAAGCGTGGCGGGCACCAAGCGCGGAGAACAACTCTCGTGCATCACCGCTCTCGGGCAAACGCGCAATCATGTCGAACATAGCGGGGTAAGCGTTCCACGCTGCGTAAAGGCGGTACACGCTCTTTTGATCACGTCGTTTCGACCGAGAAGAAGCAAGCAGCTCGTTGGCTTGCTTCGCTAGAATGTTCGCCTGATCGGTTTCGCCGATAATGTGAAAGGCGATGGAGAGCACGGCCAGATCCCTTGGATTGACCGATGGAAGGGTGGTCTCTGTACCGGCGATGGTTGTGACGGTCAGGGACTTGCTAGCGAGTCCAATCAATCGTCGGGCCTCGTCCGATTGAGATCCAACGCGGGATGCGAGTTGATAGGCCACCTCCTCTCTGCCGGCCAAGGTCAATGCGACTAAAATCGGTATAGATTTGGTGGAGAAATGGTTTGCTGCGCTGCTGGCTTTATCAAACAAAATTGGCGTCAAGGGTGTGTTTTCTCTAATAATTGCCAGTATAGCCCCAATAAATAAATCATCTAGATCTTTCCTGAGAGATGGTGACAGCCTATTCTCAATTTTCATCGATGCCAAGATCTCTGCAATCTCAATCATCTCTCTATCCATTCCACGAGCTTGCAACCGTTTGGTCAAAGAAGGTAAGTAAGAGATGTAATGTGAATAGACTGTTTTTGATTTATTCACTAATTCCTTGAACCTTGCGAGTGTCTTATTTATCGCACTATCTAATAGCGTCAAAGAAGAGTTGTCTAATCCAAGTATTGCAGCAGCAGCACTTACACGTGTGATGTAAGAGACGCTTGTTGATTGATTAGCCTGTGATAAAGCAAGGTCCAATAGGTTCTTTGATATTTTTAACTCTGTTTCTCCAGCATACAAGAACAAAGCACCGGCATAGAGAGGGTGCTTGAAAACATTTGCCACTTCGTATGTTTGATTCTTTGGGCGAAAGAAATTTGAAATTTCCAAAATCTCGTTTCTTTTCCCTAGCACTACGAGCATCGCAACTATCGGATCCGGATCAATTCGAAAGGAATTCATTGTGTATGCTTGATCAGGCATGTTGATTGTGGATTTGTGCAACAACTCAACAGACTTAATCATTAGCAATTGGCTGGATTCCGGAACTAGATAAGCACGATTCGCTAAGCCAATGGCTAGATTGGCGTAGAGTTCACCACGTGTTTCGCTACCGGCAGCCTTTATGATGGTCTCCGCTTCATCACTTCGACCTAATTCTCCAAAGGCCCTGACTATTCGATACATGTAGTCATACAGAAAATCTTGGTTAAACCTGCTATCAGAGATAATATCTACATTGCTGAATGTGTTATTGGAAAAATCAGTTTTGATTGTACCATAAGCACTTAAGATACCAACGAGGTAATTTAGAAACTTATTAGCCATCTCATCCTGCCGAAGCGCAACAGCGCTTGGGATTGCGATTAGGCCAATATTGCCGTTCTGTGCGAACAAGCGTGAAAGAACCTGATCGGACAGGGACAGGTCTTTAGGTTCAAACATATTGTGTTCGGGATTGAACGTGACTGGCAATCGGCTACGATCGAAGACTGCGTCGAGGGTAGCAAGCGCATCGTTGCGTGGGGAGAGGCGAGTCTGATTCTGAAGTGTGCTCAGCAATGGCCGCAATGCAAGCTGTTGGGCCGACAGCGCAGAGACAACTCGCAAGAGGCAGGGTAGATCTGGTTCTGCGCCCTCTAGCAGCCGCGTTGCCGCCGGGCAGTCCCGGAAAGCCTGTGGTAAGGACTCTTCTGCGCGTGCTTGCGTGACTAACAGGAGGCTGGGCACGAAGAGGAGCGTGGTCAAAACAGGTTTTAGGTTCATCTGGTTTCCCCGACTTGAATTGCCTCTTAGGACTAAGGATGATTGGGCGTTGTCAGATAAGCAATCTTTTGATGCAGCGGTATTGCTCCCGACGAAACGCAACCAGGGCCATAAGTGGCCGCCGTTGGTCCAGGGTTCATTGCAGAGCGGGCACGCGTCGGCGCATCGAAAAGATCTGGGGAAAATCGCGGACTTCGATTCGCTAGATAGTCCTCGGCATGAATGCCTCTCGCTTGGCCCTCTACGCCTAATCCTCGCCGGTGTAGGCCAGATGGGCACCCGTGCGCTCCTTGCCGGCGATCTTGGCGATGGGGTGGTGGGCCTGGACGTACTTGCCGGCCAGCAGGTTGAAGACGAGACCGGGGGCCTCGGCGCGGATCGCCTGACGCTCGGCGCCGGGGTCTGCCGCCGGGTCGATCAGCTCGGCGATCACCTGGCCGGCCGTGACCTGGTCGCCGAGTGCGACCTGGTAGGCCAGAATCCCGGCCGCCGGTGCGCGCAGCACTGCGCAGGCATCGATCTCGGTTGGGCCGCATTTGAGTTCCGGAGCCGCTGCGGTCGCGCCGCCGATCAGCCCGCGCCTAACCAGGTAGCGGAAGATGGCGCCGGCATCCTGGCTGCCCAAAGCGTCGGAGACATCGGCTTCTCCGCGCAGCTCCACCGTGGTGGAGAAGCAGGCCGCCGGAATGGGGTGATCGGGAAAGCGCTCCTGCACGGCGATCCAGGGGTGGGAGTTGGCTTCGTCGAAGGCACCGCCGGGCCCACCGGGGTCGGTCAGGACGACCTCTGCGCCCAGCTCGGCGGCCAGATCGCCGATCTCCGCCCAATGCTGCGGCAGGGTGTAGAGGTGCAGCAGGGCATTGTCGTCGCAATGCAGGTCGAGCACGTAGTCGGCGGTGATCGACTCGGCCATCAGACTGTGCTTCAGCGAGTCCAGCGTGTGCCGGATCCGGCGTTGTTTCAGGGCAGCCAGCAGGGCGGTGCGAATGAGAGACACATTTTGAAGGGGGTCTTGCGTCAGCTTTCCCTCGACGGCTGCGAGGACCGCGGGCTCCAGGTTCGGCCAATCGCGGTTGAAGTTGCCGCCGCCGCGTAGCTCGTGCCGGCCCAGGTGATCGTCGTTCACCCATTGCGCCAGGCCGATCGGATTGGCGTAGGGGATCAGCACGATCTCGCCGGTGACGAGGCCGCCCTTCTCGGCCTCGGCCAGCAGCTGCAGCAGGTGGTGTGCCGCCATCATGGCCGGGATCTCGTCGGCATGCATCGAGGCTTGGATATAGGCCTTGGGCGCGCTTCCCGGCCTGCCGAAGCGATGCAGCACCAGGCTTTGCCGGGTACCGGGGGAGGGCGACAGGAGGTCGAGCTCTTCGCGGCGGTAGGTCATGGCGAGGTTTCTCCGGATTGAGGGGCTTTTCCGCCAGCAGCGCCGGCGACGCGTCTGGCCAGAGCAGCGATGTAGGAGACGGTGCCCAGGGAGAGAGCGACGGCGAGTGTGAAGAGGTAGATGCCGGCATGCAAGGCGACGTCGGACACGATGGAGATCTGTAGGGCGACGACGATGAGCGCGACCACGAAGACGTCCAGCATCGACCATTTGCCCAGCGTTTCGATCCAGGCCAGGGTGCGCAGGAAACCAGGCCGGGTCACCGGCGCCAGAAACCAGAGATAGAAGGCGGTCACGAGCTTGACGATCGGGAAGAGGATCGAGAAGATCGTCAGCACGACGAAGAGGAAGATCTCGCCGCTCTCCAACAGCCGCCAGACCGAATCGAGGATCGAGACCTCGTCGCCGATGAAGACGAAAGCCTCGACGGTCATGATCGGCGTGATCCAGCCGGCAATCAGCATGACCAGCGAGGCGCAGAGCATAAGGCCCACGATCCAGCGGCGGCGGCCGCCGATGAGATGCGCCAGGGACTGCCTGTGCGGCTGCTGTTTGTCCTGCCCTGCGGCTATGCGATCTGCTGCCACCCCTACCTTTCCCTTTGCGCTCGCGGCCTTGCCCTGGGTATCAAGGGCGCCGCGCCCCGTTTGTCACCCAGGCTGCGTCCAGCGGCAAGAGGTGGCCGACCGCCAACCCCTGTAGGAAGGGCAGGTCCGTCATGTCCGAAGAACGCCAGAAGGCCCTGCTGCCGGCAGGGCTCTCCGATCTGCTGGCCCCCACGGCCCGTGCCGAGGCCGAGGCCGTAGCGCGCCTGATCGGCTGCTGCGAGGCCTTTGGCTATGAGCGGGTGAAGCCGCCGATGCTGGAGTTCGAAGAGAGCCTGCTGGCCGGGGCCGGCAGTGCGGTCGCCGGCGAAACCTTCCGTCTGATGGACCCGGTGAGCCAGCGCATGCTGGGCCTGCGCGCCGACATGACCCCGCAGGTGGTGCGCATCGCCGCCTGCCGCATGACCGCAGCACCCCGGCCGCTCAGGCTCTGTTATGCCGGCCAGGTGCTGCGTCAGCGCGGCGACCAGCTGCGCCCGGAGCGGCAGTTTGCCCAGGTCGGCGCCGAGCTGATCGGCAGCGAGTCCGCCGCCGCCGATGCCGAGGTCGCACTACTGGCGGCCGACGCATTGACGGCGCTGGGCGTGCGCGGTCTCTCGCTCGACCTCTGTTTGCCTGCGCTGGTTGGTACGATGGGCAAGGCGCTCGGCCTGCCGGAGCGTCAACTGCATCTGCTGCGTGCTGCGCTGGACCGCAAGGACGCGGCCGCGGTGGCCGATCTGGGCGGCGGAAAGGCGCAACCCTTCCTCGACCTCTTGGCGTCGGTCGGACCGTTGGAAAGCAGCCTGCCGCAGCTCTTGGCGCTCGACCTGCCGCCGGACGCGGCCAAGCAGATCACGCGGCTGGCCGAGGTGGCGGCGATCCTGGTCGAGGCCGCACCCGATCTGACCCTGACCGTCGACCCGGTGGAACATCGCGGGCATGTCTACCAGATCGGCCTCTCCTTCACCCTCTTCGGCCTGGGGGTGCGCGGCGAACTGGGGCGCGGCGGCCGCTATCTGGCCGACTGCCTGGACGGCGGCAGCGAGCCCGGTACCGGCTTCACGCTCTTCACCGATACGGTGATGCGGGCGATCGAGCCGGGCGCGGGGCCGGCACGCCTCTACTTGCCTCTCGGCACGCCACGCACAGCCGCTGTCGCCTTGCGGCAAGAGGGCTGGGCGACAGTGAATGGTCTAGAGGCCAACGAGGATTCAACGCAAGAAGCACAGCGCCTGCGCTGCAGCCACCTGTGGCGAGAGGGCAAGATCGAGGCCCTGCCGTCCAGCGAGGAGTAAAGAGCAATGAGCAATGTCGTGGTCGTCGGCTCGCAGTGGGGTGACGAGGGCAAAGGCAAGATCGTCGATTGGCTTTCCGAGCGGGCCGACGTGGTGGTGCGGTTCCAAGGCGGGCACAATGCCGGCCACACCCTGGTGATCGACGGCACGGCCTATAAGCTGTCGCTGCTGCCGTCGGGCGTGGTGCGCAACAAGCTCTCGGTGATCGGCAATGGCGTGGTGGTCGACCCCTGGGCCTTGCTGGCCGAGATCGAGCGGCTGGGCGGACAGGGTGTCGTGGTCACGCCCGAGAGCCTGCGCATCGCCGAGAACGCGGCCCTCATCCTGCCGATTCACGCAGCGCTCGATCAGGCGCGCGAGGCCGCCGCCGGCGGTGCGGCCAAGATCGGCACCACCGGCCGCGGCATCGGTCCGGCTTATGAGGACAAGGTGGGTCGCCGCGCCATAAGGCTCTGCGATCTGGCCGATTTCTCCTATCTGGAGCAGCGGCTGGAGGGTTTGCTGGCACACCACAATGCGCTGCTGACCGGCTTGGGTGCGCAGACTTGGGACCTGGCGCAGCTGCTGGAGCCCCTGAAGGAGATCGCGCCCAAGCTGCTGCCCTATGCCGATTTCGTCTGGCGCATCCTGGACGAGCATCGCCGGCGGGGTAGCTGGGTGCTTTTCGAGGGGGCCCAGGGCGCCATGCTCGACATCGATCACGGCACCTACCCCTTCGTCACCTCCTCCAACACCGTGGCCGGGCAGGCCTGGGCCGGTGCCGGCAGCTCGCTCAGTGCCGCGACCTACGTATTGGGCATCACCAAGGCCTATACCACGCGCGTCGGTGCCGGCCCCTTTCCGACCGAGCTGCACGATGCCTGCGGCGAGCGGCTGGGTCAGCGCGGCCATGAGTTCGGCGTGGTCACCGGGCGCAAGCGGCGCTGCGGCTGGTTCGACGCGGTGCTGGTGCGCCAGGCGGTGAAGGTCGGCGGCATCGACGGCATCGCGCTGACCAAGCTGGACGTGCTGGACGGCTTCGAGGAGATCAAGATCTGCACCGGCTACCACATTGACGGCGTCTTCCAGGACCACCTGCCGGCCTTGCCGGCGCTGCAGGCCAGGGCCGAGCCGATCTACGAGACGCTGCCAGGCTGGAGCGAGAGCACCGAGGGCGCGCGCAGTTTCGGCGCCCTGCCGGCGGCCTGCATCAAGTATGTGCGCCGCATCGAAGAGTTAATCGAGGCCCCCGTCGCCCTGCTCTCGACCTCGCCCGAGCGCGAAGACACCATCCTGGTGCGCGATCCCTTCCGGGTGTAGGGACGTCTTCCTATCCTCTATCATGCGATACGCCAGGGGTGAGCGCTCATTGCATCTCTTGGAGCGTTCAAGAGCCACGCGGGCCTATCCTCGCTACGCTGCGGACGGGCGTGCCAGGCCGCGCCGCGTCCCACTCAAGGCAGCTTGGTATCAGCGCCGCTTTGCCGCTTTGATGGGCTGTGTTAAGTTTCTGCCGCGGGCCTGTGCAAACGCCGTGTTTGCACGCCCCCGCCACAGCACGACGGGCGCCCATGTCAATTGGCACTGTGTCACCTGGCACGATGAGTGCGAGTGAACTCTCTCCGAAGATCCTGGCGGCGGCAGCCAGTGGGATCGAAGAGCTGATTGCGCGCCACGGCGGTGATATCGATGCCATCTTCGGGCGCGCCACCATCTCGACCGACGCGCTGGCCTCGCCGATCAACGAGCTGAACCTCCTGCAGTTCTGCGCGCTCTTCGAAGAGGCCGCCCGGCAGACCGGCTACGACAACTTCGGCCTGCAGTTCGGGCAAAAGTTTGCGCCGCAGCGTCTGGGCGCCATCGGCTACATCTCCATCACCTCACCCACGCTGGCGGCCGGACTGAACAATCTGGTGCGCTACTTTCCGGCACATCAGGATTCCTCGATCCTCTCGCTGGAGGCCGACCGCGATCTCCTGTGGCTGACCTATCAGATCCTCGATCCGCGAATTGAGGCACGGCGGCAGGATGCGGAGCTGTCGCTCGGCATGTTCTGCAACATCTTTCGCAATGCGCTGGGCCCCGACTGGGCGCCCTTGGAGGTCCACTTCGAGCACGCCAAGCCGGATGGCGGCGGCGAGCACGAGCATCGCTTCGGCGCGCCGACCCTTTTCGGGCAGAAGACCAACGCCCTGGCTTTCCGGCGCGAAGCGCTGAGCCAGCCGATGAGCGCTTGCGATCCCTATCTCTTTGCGGTGATCGAACCCTTCCTGGCACAGCGGGCCGCCAACAGGCGGGCGCCGACCGATGTGGTCGCGGCACTGAAACAGGAGATCAAGCTGCAGCTGGGCGAGGGCTCCTCCACCTTGCGGTCCCTGGCGCGGCGGATGGGCGTCGATACCTTGGCGCTGCAACGCCGCCTGCGCGATCTGGGGGTCAGCTACAACGACCTCTTGCGCGCGGTGCGTCAGGACCTGGCCTTGCACTATATCCGCGAGAGCGACATGCCGCTGACCGAGATCGCGCTGGCCGTCGGCTACTCCGAGCTTTCCGCCTTTTCGCGCGCCTTCCGCGCCTGGACCGGGGTCTCGCCGCAGCGCTACCGCAAGACGGTTACGGACTGACAGGCCTTGTCCGTATTGCTCTCGGGTGACGAGAGATCTAGGTTGACAGTGTTCCGTGCAAGAGAGGTTGCAAAAGACCCCGATAGGCGGGAACAGGGAGTGTAACAAACCTAGGTTAGACTGACGGCGAGCA
Organism: Kiloniellales bacterium; assembly: GCA_040219175.1. Classification (GTDB taxonomy): domain Bacteria; phylum Pseudomonadota; class Alphaproteobacteria; order Kiloniellales; family JACOMY01; genus JACOMY01. The sequence goes on along the minus strand of JAVJSY010000005.1, from coordinate 9,029 downwards.
GGGCAAGGCAAAGCCCTGAGTGCTCCATAAAAGGTCGTTCTTCACAGAATGAACGATCATATGGTACCTTGCCGCGTCTCCTGCAGGCATAGACCAAAAAAATGCAGACCTAGAACAGGAACAAGGAACGAGAGGCCTCATGTCCAATCAAATCGATAAACTCAGCCGACGCATGATCTCAGGTGAGATCGGCCGTCGCGACTTCATGCGCGGTGCTCTGGCACTGGGCCTGACCCTATCGACCGCAAGCCTGTTGGCCGACAAGGCCGCAGCGGCGACGCCGAAGAAGGGCGGACGCTTCCGCCAGGGGTTGACCGGTGGTGCGACCTCCGACGACCTCGATCCGGCGACCACGCTCGACACCTACATGATCAACGTCAACTTCAACCAGCTGCGCAACTGCCTGACCGAGATTGCCCCGACCGGTGAGCTGATCGGCGAGCTGGCCGAGAGCTGGGACGCCTCGCCGGACGCCAAGACCTGGACCTTCAAGCTGCGCCAGGGCGTGGAATTCCACAACGGTAAGACCATGGATTCGACCGACGTGGTCGAATCGCTGAACCATCACCGCGGCGACGACACCAAGTCTGCCGCCAAGGGCATCATCGCCGGCATCTCCGACGTGAAGGCGGACGGCAAGGATACCGTGGTCGTCACCCTGAGCGACGGCAATGCCGATCTGCCCTATCTGATGAGCGACTATCATCTGCTGATCTGTCAGGCCAAGGATGGTGGCGGCATCGATTGGGAGAGCGGCAATGGTACCGGCGGCTATGTGCTGAAGAGCTACGAGCCGGGCTTGCGCACCCTCACCACCCGCAACCCAAACTACTGGAAGGAAGGCCACGGCCACTTCGACGAGGTCGAGACTCTCTTTATCCCCGATACGGCGGCCCGCACCGTTGCGCTACAGACCGACGAGGTCGACTGCATCAACAATCTGGAGCTGAAGACCATCGGCCTGCTGCGGCGTGCCGGCGGCGTCAACATCATCGAGACGACGGGCAACAAGCACTGCGTCATGCCGATGCTGACCGACACCGCGCCCTACGACAACTACGACCTGCGCATGGCCTTGAAGCTGGCGATCAACCGCGAGGAGTGCCTGAGCCGCGTTTTCAAAGGCCATGGTGAACTCGGTAACGACTTTCCGATCGGTCCGGCCAATCAGTTCAAGGCCACCACCGATGAGATCCCGCAGCGTGAATACGATCCCGACAAGGCCAAGCACCATCTGAAGAAGGCCGGCTACGATTCGATAAACGTCAGCCTGCACCTGGCCGAGACCGCCTTCACCGGTGCCCTGGATCTGGGTCAGCTCTATCAGGAATCGGCCCGTCCCATCGGCATCAACATCGAGCTCGAGCAGGAGCCCAACGATGGCTACTGGTCCAACGTCTGGCTGGTGAAGCCCTGGGTCGGCAGCTACTGGGGCGGTCGCCCGACCGAGGACTGGATGTTCAGCCAGGTCTATGCCGCCGGTGCCGACTGGAACGAGACCAAGTGGGACAACGAGAAGTTCATGAAGCTCTTGGTCGAGGGTCGTTCGGAGCTGGATCAGGACAAGCGCCGCGCGATCTACGTCGAGATGCAGCGTTTGTGCCGCGACGACGGCGGCGCCGTCATCCCGGCCTTCCTCTCCTACCTCGACGGCACCAACGACAAGATCGCCACGCCAGAGGTGGTCGGCAACAACTGGGAGCTCGACGGCGAAAAGAGCTGCGAGCGCTGGTGGTTCGCTTAGGCGTCAGCAAAGACTAAAAGGACAAGGCCCTCGCTCTACGGAGCGGGGGCTTTTTCTTGGCGCCTACGGCCCTTGGTGAGCGCGAAGACCACCCACGTCATGCCCGTGAGAAGCCTGATCTTCGCCCGCCCCAGCCAGCTGTTCCAGGGCCGGCTACTCCGGGACCCACAAGAGCGTTCTTGATTATCAGTCGAATCGTCGGCGACTTCTGCGCTGCAAACCAGCGACGCCGACTGGCAACGCCGACTGGCAACCCCCCTCGATCACTTCAATGCGTTGCAATTCATGCCCCGACATCAACCTATCTTGCAGGGTATCCACAAGGCCCTTGCTTTACGCCAGCTGTCCGCTGCAACTGATGGCCAGTTCACAGCCGGACTCCAGATTGCTGGCAAAGGTTTGGAAATCGACCGACAGAATGTGAATGTCTTCACTATGCGCGACGGTGTTGAGATTGAATCCGCTGCTGAGGCCAGTTAGCATCGGGCAATGATTGACGATTGCAGCACTGTTCGACGGAGGTATCGCCCATGCCGTCCCACTATGAGTTGCACGACCGGATCCGAGGTAGCGAGAGCGTCGACCAGGCACTGGGCATTCTGGCCGAGAACGTCTCTGCCATCGGCGTAGAGCGGTTCATCGCCGGCTTCGTGCGCGGCTCGCCCCGACGGGTAGACGGTCGCTGGCGCCACTATCACTACCGCGCCTTCAACTTTCCCGACGGCTGGGACCAGGAGTGGAAGGACTTCAATGCCAACTGCCCTTACTACCACGCCTGCTTCGACGGTCAGATGGCCTTCGATTGGAAGAAAGTACGAGAGCAGTCGGACCTGACCGCGTTGGAGGTCGACGCCTGGCACTACCTGGCCGACTATGGTCTGATCCAAGGCTACACCGTGCCGGTTCATGCGCCCAATCATTTCGGATTCTTGACCGTCCTCGGTGACAGCGAGGACCGCCGCTGGTGCGAAAAGGTAGAGCGCCAGTCGGAGAAGCTCCTCTATCTGACGCATGCCTTCCACGAAGCCATGCGTCAGAGATTTCCAGCCTTCGTCGAGGCATCGGATGACGTGACGCTCAGCGACCGTGAGGTCGAATGCCTGCGCTGGGCGGCAGCCGGCAAGACCAGCGACGAGGTCGCCAGCATTCTCGGCATTTCGCACGAGACCGTACGCGTTTACTTCAAGCGGGCGATGCGCAAGGTCGGCGCCAACACCCGGACCCAGGCGGTCGCGATCGCCTATGAGATGCGGCTTTTCTCCTGACCTGCCGCCAGTCACCCGAATGGTGTCACCCGAACGGCGTCACCCGAACGGGTGACTTGCCCCTGACCGGGGCGCTCGTTGATCCTCTGTACCCGAAGGCGATAACGCACGCGAGACCTTGGCTCGTCGTCCTGTGGCCCAACAGGATGGGTGTCCTCTAGGCGGTCTCGTGGTTCGCCGTTGCCTCACGCGCCTGAGGCTCAAGAGCAATGCCTTCGAGGGCACACGACAGAACAGGAGAGAGATCAGGAGCATGACACATTTCACCACTTCCGGCCGCGCCCGGCGCTTGTGCGCTGGGCTTTGCCTGGCGACGACTGCGGTCGCCCTGGGTGCGGCGCTCCCGGCCCAGGCCGACGACGGCCCCATCAAGATCTGCGTCATCGACGATGCCTCCGGCGACTTCGCGCCGGCAGTGATCCCCAAGACCATGGGAGCGGCTCTGGCCGTCGAGCAAATCAACGCCGCCGGCGGCGTTCTCGGTCGCGAACTGGAGCTGATCCACTATGACGGCCAGTCAGATGTCCGTCGCCATCAGGAATTCGCACAGAAGTGCATCCTGGACGACGAGGCCAATGTTGTCATGGCGGGCTACACCAGCTCTGAGCGTGAGGCGGCCAGGGCCGTGGCTAGCGAGAACGGCACCATTTTCTGGCACAACAACCAGGGTGAGGGGGGGATCGCGGACAAGCACTCCTTCTTCACAGGACCGATCCCCGAGCAGCAGATCCTGACCGGCATCAAGTACATGATCGAGAAGTACGGGCCGAAGATGTATGTGCTGGCCGCCGACTACGGCTTCGGTCAGGTAAGCGCGCTTTGGACCAAGGCGGCCGCGGGCCTTTACGGCGGTGAGATCGTGGGCGAGGAGTTCATCCCGCTCGGCAACTCGGAATACTCCTCGACCATCCAGAACGTGCAGCAGGCCAAGCCCGACTTCATGGTCCACTACCTGGTCGGCGCCAATCAGGGCCAATTCTACCCGCAGGCACAGGCCGCGGGTCTGGAGATTCCGGCGGTCTCGACGGTGAATCTGCAGCAGGGCTTCGAGCATTTGCGTTTCTCGCCACCGGCCTTGCAGGATCTCTATGTCCCCGTCGCCTACATTGAGGAAGTGGGTCAGGTCGCCGACAGCGCGAAGAGCTTCAACGAAGCGATCAGGGCCAAATTCCCCGACATCGAGTACGTCAATCAACCGGCACGCAGCGCCTACATCGCCGTCAACCTGATGGCCGATGCTTGGGAGAAGGCCGGCAGCACCGACACCGACGCGACCATCAAGGCGCTCGAATCGGGCCTCTCCTTCGATGCGCCGGAGGGGCGCGTCTTCCTCGACCCGGCGACGCACCACCTGACCATGGATATGCGCATGGCTCAGGTTCAGGAGGATCACTCCATCGTCTTCGTCCACGATTTCGGACCTATTGAGCCCTGGTGGTTGCGCAAACTGGGCGTCAACCTGGTGCGAGAGAATGACGGCAAGCAGTTCCTTCCCTGGGACGATCCCGACTTCGCCCCGTACAAATCCGAGTAACTCGGGCCTGCACAACCTTCATCCCGACTTGACCGGGGGGGCGGCCCAGGCCGCCTCCCGAACCTTTCTGCAAAGCCAGGCATGGACACGCTTACCGACGTCGCAAGCTTCCTCTACCAATATGCCGATACGATCGCGACTCTGGTCCTCTCGGCTATTGGGCTGATCATCATCTTCGGCATGATGGGCGTCATCAATATGGCGCATGGCGAGATGATGATGATCGGCGCCTATACCACCTCTTTCTCCTACTATGCGGGCGTGCCGACGCCGATCGCTATTGCTTTGGGCGGTCTAGGGGCGGCGCTGGCCGGCGTCGTGCTGGAGCGCTTGGTGGTGAGGCGCTTCTACGGGCAGCTGCTGTCCTCGCTCGTCGCCACCTGGGGTGTCAGCCTGATCCTGAGCCAAGGGGCCTTGCTGGTCTTCGGCTCGCTCATCCGCAGTGTGCCGACGCCCTTCGGCAGCATCGCGCTGGGCGATGTTTCCTTTTCCATCTACCGCCTGTTCCTGTTTCTGGCGGGGCTGGCCCTGATCCTGGGCGTGTGGGCGCTGCTCCGCTTCACCCGCTTTGGGCTTGACGTCCGCGCCACCATGCAGGACCCGACCATGGCGCGGGCGCTGGGCGTGGATACCAAACGCATCTATGCCTTCACATTCGGTCTGGGGACGGGGCTTGCCGGCCTTGCTGGCGGGCTCTTGGCGCTGACCTCGACCATCGGTCCCTTCTACGGGCAGAGCTACACACCGCAGGCCTTCATCACCGTGGTGGTCGGCGGCGGAGCCGAGCTGATCTCGGGTCTGCTTGCCAGCGCTCTGTCTCTCGGCGCGGTGAAGACCATTTTCACCAGCCACTACAATATCCTGATGGGGCAGGTGGCGATGCTCGTCTTCGCCCTCGTCGTCATCCGTTTCATGCCGGCTGGCATCTCGGAGTGGATTGCCCGCCGGCGACTGAGGTCCGGCCGTGGTTGAGGGCGGCTGCGGCGTGCAGAATGTGAACCGGGTGCTCGACCGCCTGCTGGGACCCTTGAACGGCCCCTTGGAGCCGGCGCGTTCGCTTCCCTTCTGGCTCTGCTTCCTGGTCGTGGTGACGCTGCTGGCAGTCCTGCCGAACTTCCTGTCGCGCTATGAGCTGCTGAACTTCTCCAACATCTTCTCCAACGTGTTTCTGGCGCTGGGACTCTGCCTGATCTGGGGCTACAGCGGGATTCTCAGCCTCGGGCAGTCGGCTTTCTTGGGGCTGGGCGGTTATGCCTACGGTATCGTCGGCATTAACTTCATCGAGACGCACGGCGACACTTGGCTGGCGCTGGCGGTTGGGCTCGGCTTTCCGGTCCTGGTCGCTGCGGTGCTGGGCTGGATCATGTTCTACGGCCGGCTCAAAGGGGTCTACGTTGCCATCCTCATGTTGGTCGTAACCCTGTTGATCGAGACCTTCCTCAACCAGACCGCTGGCCAGGGCTGGTTCATCGGCGAGGCACACCTTGGCGGCAACAATGGCCTCGGACGCTTCTCGGGCGTCGTCAGCAAACCGCCCTCGCTCACTCTCAGCTTCGGCGAATCGCTTGTGATCTTCAAGGGCAGCTCGCTCGCCTTCTACTACCTCGTCATCACCCTAGGGGTGGTGGCCTACCTTGGGCTGCGCTGGCTGGTAAACGCGCGCTTTGGCCAAGTACTGGCGGGAATCCGCGAAGATCCTGAGCGCACCGAGGCTCTGGGCTACGACATCCGGCTGGCTCAGCTTGCGGTCTTCTGCTTGGCAGCGCTGCTCTCGGCCATCTCGGGGGTGCTCTATGTCTCTTGGGGCAATTTCATAACGCCCAACGTCTTCGGCGTCTTTTACAACATCCTACCTGTCATCTGGGTCGCCGTCGCCGGACGGCGCAGCCTCACCGCTGCTGCCCTGGGCTGCATCGGTCTGGTGTGGTTGTCGCAGTGGCTGGCTCTACAGGGCGATCTCGCCTTCGTGGTGCTGGGCACGATCCTGGTACTGGCAATGCTGCTGAAGCCGGAAGGGGTGCTGATCGGTCTGGGCGAAGCGATCGGGCGCCTGTTCGACCGGCTGGGCATCGGTCGCAATCCGAGATGTGCCGATGACGGATGAGCCGATGACGGATGAGCCGATCATAGAGACCCGTGGTCTCTCCAAGCGTTTCGGTGGCGTGCTGGCGGTCACGGAGGTCGACTTCTCCGTGGCGCCGGGCCAGATACGCACAATCGTCGGGCCTAATGGAGCGGGCAAGAGTACTTTCTTCAAGCTCTTGCTGGGCAGCATCAGACCCGATCAGGGTTCCATCTATTTCAAGGGGCGGGACGTCACCGGCCTGGATCCCCATCGCCGCGCGCTTCTGGGCATCGGCGTCAAGTTTCAGAACCTGGCCGTCTACGAGGCGCTGACGGTCCGTCACAACCTCTATCTGCCGCTGCGCCATCACCACGGCAGGCGCGATGTCGCGGGCGAGATATCGATCATGCTGGAGCGTCTGAAGCTCGCCGGCAAAGAAGACATGTTGGCCGGTCACCTGGCGCATGGGCAAAAACAGTGGCTGGCTATCGGCATGGCCCTGGCTATGCAGCCCAAGCTCTTGCTGCTGGACGAGCCTTGCGCGGGACTAGGGGCAGAGGAAACCGAGGCCACTGTCGCATTGATCCGAAGCTGCAATGAACAAGGCATCGCTGCCATCGTGGTCGAGCACGACATGGCCTTCGTCCGCCAGCTCGGCGCCCCCGTCACGGTGCTGCACTATGGGCGCATCTTCGCCGAAGGCAGTCTGGCGGAAATCGAACAACACGAAGACGTGCGGCGCATCTACCTCGGCGCCGCCAAGCCCCGGCGCCTGCGCCAAACCCTGTCCGCAACGGAACCAGAGAAGGAGTAGTGACCATGCAGATGATCAAGCGCGGTGAAGTCACCCGCTATGCTTTCGATCGGAACGACGAAGTCTGCCTCAAGGTCAAGCAAGGCGAGAGCTTCGTGGTCGAGACCGACGATGCCATGACCGGCCTGATCGCAGACGACAGCGACAGCCCCAAGGTGCACCAGTTCGTCGATGATGAGCACTTTGCAGCGCTGCAGCGACAGTGGCCGCCGCTCTACAATCCCGTTGTCGGTCCGATCCATGTCGAGGGCTGCGAGAAGGGGGACGTCCTGGCCGTGACCATCGAGTCCATCGACCCCTGGCGCTATGGCTTCTCCGGAATCCTACCGGGAATCGGCCCCTATGGGGACTCGCTCAAGTGGGGCGACTGTGCCAAACCGCATGTCCAGGTGATCGAACACCTGCCTGGGCCCAGCGGCAAGACCCGCGACGGCAAGGGCAAGTACTCCGACAGCCTGACCTGGGACCTGATGCCCTTTCTGGGTACTCTGGCGACAGCACCCGAGCGCGAGGTCTTCACCTCGCTCCTGGGCCAGGGCTCCTTTGGCGGCAACATCGACTGTCGTGAGATCCGCGCCGGCCACACCATCCTGCTGAACTCCTACAACGAGGGTGGGCTGCTCTATATCGGCGACGCCCACGGTGGTCAGGGCGATACCGAATTCACCGGCATCGCCGACGAGACGCGCGCCACCGTCCAGGTCAAGTGCCAGGTGATCAAGAACAAGCAGGTCCCCTGCGTGCGCATCGACAAGCCGGACAGCCTGGTCGCGATCGGCATCAACCTGCCGATGGAGCAGGGTGTCTACGATGCTTGCGCGAACATGCTGCAGTGGCTCGAGGAGGACTACGACATCAAGCCGAAGGACATGTACATTCGCATGTCCTGCGATCCGGCCTTCCGCATCCGCACCTATCAGATGGTACGCGCCTCTACTCTGCAGCACGTGGTCGGAGCGGAGTATCCCAAGGCGCGTCTGAAACCGGCCTTCTAGCGCGTGAGCCTCTCGCTCGAGACCCTCGGCGCAGGCTATGGCGGTATCCCCGTTGTCCAGGAGGTATCGCTCGCCCTCGCGCCGGGCGAGATCTTGGGGATGGTCGGACGCAACGGCGTCGGCAAGACCACCCTGGTCAAGGCGGTCGCCGGCTTGCTGCCGCAAGTCAGCGGCTGCGTCCGACTTGCCGGGGAAGAGGTGACCGCGTGCGCCGCCCACGAGCGCGCACTGCGGGGCATGGGCTATGTGCCGCAAGGCCGCGGGATCTTTCCCAAGCTCACTGTTCTGGAGAACCTGCGCATGGGCGAGCGGATCGGCGGCGGCCACGACCCGCGCCATTACGATCAAGTTCTGGAATGGTTCCCGCGTCTGCGCGAACGCTTGCGCCAGGTCGCCGGCACGCTCTCCGGAGGCGAGCAGCAGATGCTCTCCATTGGCCGGGTCCTCATCGGCAAGCCCAGCCTGCTGGTTCTAGAGCCTGATGGATTTAGTTGGAAGCATAGCCTGAGTTAGCGAGGTAGTTGGCGCATTCTTGAGGTTTGAAGCGTGTGAGGATATCTGCGATGCGGTCGTAGAGGTCCTCTCTGGTCCGTTCGGCGGCTTTCCTGAGGA
>JAVJSY010000004.1:0-16602 GCA_040219175.1 Kiloniellales bacterium | reverse complement strand
TCCCCCAAGGACCACAAGCACATCACCTACGCAGAGCTGCACGGCTATGTCTGCCGTTTGGCCAACGTGATGAAGGCCAAGGGCGTCAAGAAGGGCGACCGGGTGACCATCTACATGCCGATGATCCCCGAGGCCGCCTATGCCATGCTGGCTTGCACCCGGATCGGCGCGGTGCACTCTATCGTCTTCGGCGGTTTCTCCCCCGACGCGCTCGCCGGCCGTATCACCGACTGCAAGAGCGACTTCGTCATCACTGCCGACGAAGGCCTGCGCGGCGGTCGCAAGGTGCCGCTCAAAGCCAACGTCGATGCCGCTCTCGAGCAGGCGAGCGGCGTGCGCCACGTGCTGGTCGTGCGCCACACCGGCGGCGGCATCAAGTGGGAGGACGGACGCGACCTCTGGTACGATGAAGAAATGACCAAGGTCAGCGGGGACTGCCCGGCCGAGGAGATGAATGCAGAGGATCCCCTCTTCATCCTCTACACCTCCGGCTCGACTGGTAAGCCCAAGGGCGTGTTGCACACCACCGGCGGCTACCTGGTCTATGCCGCGATGACCCACCAGTATGTCTTCGACTACCACGACGGCGATATCTACTGGTGCACCGCCGATGTCGGCTGGGTCACCGGACACAGCTACATCGTCTACGGCCCGCTGGCCAATGGGGCCACCACCTTGATGTTCGAGGGCGTGCCGAACTATCCCGACACCTCGCGCTTCTGGCAGGTGGTCGACAAGCACAAGGTCAACATCTTCTATACCGCGCCGACAGCCATCCGCGCGCTCATGCGCGACGGCGACGATCCGGTAAAGCGGACCAGCCGCAAGAGCCTGCGCGTGCTGGGCTCGGTCGGGGAGCCGATCAATCCCGAAGCCTGGCTCTGGTACTACAATGTGGTCGGCGATGAGCGCTGCCCGATCGTGGATACCTGGTGGCAAACCGAGACCGGCGGCATCCTGATCACGCCGCTGCCGGGCGCGACGCCGCTAAAGCCGGGCTCTGCCACCCGCCCCTTCTTCGGCATCCAGCCGCAGATCGTCGATGCCGACGGCAAACATCTGGAAGGCGCTTGCGAGGGCAACCTCTGTATTACCCAGTCATGGCCCGGTCAGATGCGCACCGTCTACGGCGATCACGAGCGTTTCGTGCAGACCTACTTCTCGACCTACAGCAATCGCTATTTCACGGGCGACGGCTGCCGCCGCGACGAAGACGGCTACTACTGGATCACCGGGCGCGTCGACGACGTGATCAATGTCTCCGGCCACCGCATGGGCACCGCCGAGGTCGAGAGTGCGCTGGTGGCCCACGCCAAGGTCGCCGAGGCTGCCGTCGTGGGCTATCCGCACGACATCAAGGGCCAAGGCATCTATGCCTATGTGACCCTGATTGCCGGCGAGGAGCCTTCGGAGGAGTTGCGCAAGGAACTGGTGAAATGGGTGCGCCAAGAGATCGGACCGATTGCTTCACCCGACCTCATTCAGTGGGCGCCTGGTTTGCCCAAGACGCGCTCGGGCAAGATCATGCGCCGTATCCTGCGCAAGATCGCCGAGAACGAGTTCGGCAGCCTGGGCGACACCTCGACCTTGGCAGAACCGGCAGTGGTCGAGAACCTGATCGCCAACCGCATGAACCGGGCCTAAGGGTAGGCCCCCTCACCCTTTGCCGAGGCGACAGCGCTAATCCCGATAAAGCGCCTTCGGCCAGCGGCGATGCAGCCAGAACCACTGGCCGGGATCGTCGCGGACCCAGGCCTCGACCCTGGCGGTCATTGCGGCCGTGAGGGCCAGCACATCGGCGTCGCGGTCGCCGCTGTTCGGTAGTGGCAAAGGCGCCTCGACTGTGACACGGAAGCGGGCGCCCTTCAGGCGCTGGGTGCGGCAGGGCACGATCGGCAGCTTCAGGTGCAGCGCCGTGCGTGCCATGGCCGGATTGGTCATCGCCTCCTCGCCGAAGAAGGGGATGGCCAGGCCGCTGTCGTAGCGCTGATCGATCAACTGGGCAACGTATTGCCCCTCGCGCAGGGCGTGGGCCGCTTGCATGCCGCTGGAAAAACCGCGGTCGAACATGCGCGCCGCCCCGCGCCAACGCTTCAGGGCATGATCCAGTATCGCATTGTTAGGGCCACGGGCGAAGATGTTCAGCCGGTGCCCCAGCCCGGCGACGTAGCGCGGCACGATCTCGAAGTTGCCCAAGTGCCCGCCGATCAGGATTGCCGGCTGGCCCTGCTTGACCAGGTCGAAGATCTTGTCGCCGCCAACCACCTCGACGCGGCCGCTCTTGGGATCGGCAATCCGCGGCAGGTGGGGATACTCGAAAATCAGGCGGCCGAAGTTATCCAGCATCTGCAGCGTGATAGCCTGCCTTTCGGCCTCAGGCATTTCCGGAAAAGCGATCGCAAGCCCGCGCTCGGAGCGTCGGCGTAAACTCGCAAAGCGCGGCCCGACCTTGCGCGCCAGCCAGCCGCCAAGGGCCGAGGCGCGGTCGACAGGCAAGACACGCGCCAAGCCAAGCAGCAAGAAGATCGGCAGAGCCTCCAGCGGATCTTGGATCACGCGGCGGACAAGCGAGCGGCGACCACTAGCCATCTTGCGGCTCCGACAGCAAGGGGTCGAGCAGCTGTTTCAGCTGTTCCGGATCGTCCCAGACCAGGGTCACCGGGAAGACGGCGATCCCCTCGCGCTCTTCTATGCCTAGCCGCACCAGATCTTTCTCCGTTGTGATGAGTTGGGCCCGGGCGGCCTTGGCCTCGCGGCGCAGGCGCGCCAGATCCTCGGCTGCGTAGCGGTGATGGTCGGGGAAGGCAAGGCTTCCGACCAACTCCACACCTTGAAAGCGCAGACCGGGAGCGCCCAGACTGGCAAAGAACTTCTCCGGGCGCCCGATGCCGGCAAAGGCCAGGTAGCGGCCGGCGGGAAGCGCCGTCTGCGGCTCCAAGCCTGCCCCGAGACAGGGCAGGTCGCTTGGCAAGACAGGCGTCTGGCTGCGCTCTCCACCGCGCAAGAGGACCAGCGCGTCGGCACGCGCAAGACCGCCGGACAGACTCTCGCGCAGCGGCCCGGCCGGCATCACCTTGCCGTTGCCGAAGCCATAGGCCGCATCGACCACCAGAAGGGAAAGATCCTTCTGCAGGCTGGGGTTCTGAAAGCCGTCGTCCAAAATCAGCACCTCGGCACCTTGCTCCAGGGCCAGGCGCGCGCCGGCCGGCCGGTCGCGTGACACGACGGTAGGCGCAGACCTGGCGAGCAGCAGAGGTTCGTCGCCGACCGCGTCTGCCCGGTGCCGTGCCGGATCGACAAGCAGGGGGCCGGGAAGGCTGCCGCCATAGCCGCGAGAGAGGAAGCAGGGCCTCATGCCCCGCTGCAACAGAGCCGCGGCCACCGCCAGTGCAACCGGCGTCTTGCCCGCCCCTCCCAGCACCAGATTGCCGATGCAGATCACGGGTATCGGCAGGCGAAGACCCGTTACTCCCGCCCGGCGATTGCGTCCGACCAGGTCATAGGCGCATGCCAGGGGCGACAGCAGTGTCGGCAGGACACCCGGACGGCGCCAGAAGTCAGGCGCTCGCACTCTTGCCGCCTTCAACTTATTTCCTTCCCTTGGTATTACGACTCTTTGGGCGTCGACCGCTGTCGACACCCGGCTCCAGAACCGCGCGGCCGCAGCGCCGGTCTGCCTCTTGAGTCAAGGCGATCAGGCTCTCCTCGACCTGCTTGCGGGCCTCTTCCAAGGCCTGCAGGCTGCGTTCCTGCGGCACCGCGACCGGGGCTCCGAACAAGAGCACACCGCGCGAGAAGGGCCAGGGCAGGACGAAACGGTCCCAGGTCTTGAGATAGCTGGAACGCCTGAGTGCCAGAGCGAAGGGCACGAGGGGAATGTCGGCCGCCATGGCCACCCTGACACAGCCGCCCTTGACCCTGAGAAAGGGCCCTCTGGGTCCATCCGGCGTGATGCCGATGATGTTGCCCTTGGCCGCAATGTCGGTGAGCGCGCGCAGGGCCTCCTTCCCGCCCTGCGCCGGAGAGGTGCCGGAACCGCTGATGACCTGCGTGCCCAGCCGCTCCACAGCACGCGCCAGCAGCAGGCCGTCGCGATGACTGGAGGTCAGCACCGTCATGCGCTCTATCGGCCAGGGCCAAGAGGGGTAGGTAAGCGCAATGCGGCTGTGCGAGAAGCAGCCCACGAAACCCTGCCGCGCCTCGAGCAGAGCCTTGGTTTCCTCCGGTGCCTCGAACTCCCACCGGGTCGTCAGGCGCAAGAAGCGCAGATAGCTGGCAATCAACCAGGAGAGCCCGCCACGCACCCAGGGGCGGTCCAAGGCACGTCGCTTCGGTTTGGAGCCAGCCGCCATTACAGCCTAGGCCTCGGCTGGTGTCAGGGTCTCGCTCGGGCCCGCCTTGCGGTCTCCCATCAGCTGCTGGCTGCTCAGCTTGGCATAGACGCCGTTCATCGCCAGCAGCTCTTGATGCGTCCCCTTCTCCACCACGCGGCCCGCATCCATCACGTAGATGATGTCGGCATCCACGACGGTCGAGAGGCGATGGGCGATGACCAGGGTCGTGCGTCCCACCATCAGGATCTTGAGCGCTTCCTGCACATGGCGTTCCGATTCCGTATCCAGGGCACTGGTGGCCTCGTCGAGCAGCAGGATCGGTGCGTTCTTCAGCATCGCACGGGCAATGGCGATCCGCTGGCGTTGACCGCCGGAAAGCTTCACACCGCGTGGCCCCACCTGGGTCTCGTAGCCCTCGGGCAGGGCCTTGATGAAGGTCTCCGCTCCGGCGTTTCTTGCGGCCTCCTCGATCTCCTCCTGGTCGGCGGTGGGCCGGCCGTAGGCGATGTTGGTGCGCACCGTCTCGTCGAAGAGAATCACCTCCTGGCTGACCAAGGCCATGGAGGCACGTAAGGATTCCAGGGTGACGTCGCGAACATCCTGACCGTCGACCAGGACCCGTCCCGCGTTCACATCGAAGAAGCGCGGCAGCAGGTTGAGCACGGATGTCTTGCCCGCCCCGGAGGCACCCACCAGCGCTATGGTCTTCCCGGCCGGGGCAATGAGCTCCAAGCCGTTCAGCGCCGGCGCCTTCTCGTGATAGGAGAACTGCACATTGTCGAAGAGAACCTCGCCGCCGCTGACCGCCAGCGCCTTGGCATGGGGGGCATCGACGATGGTGGGCTCGTTGTCGATCAGCTCGAAGATGCGATCCGCCGCGGCCAAGCCTTCCTGCAGGTTGGTGTTCAGCTTGGCCAGGCGCTTCAGCGGCTCGTAGGCCAGCAGCACGGCGGTGATGAAGGCAAAGAAGGAGCCGGGATCGCCGCCCTCGAGCAGCACCTGATCGGCGCCATAGAGCAGGACCGCGACGATGGAAAGACCGCCTGCGACTTCGGTCAGGGGATTGACGATGGCGCGCGTGACCGCGGCCTTCTGCGTCAGCCGAAAGACCTCGTCGATGACGCTGTCGGCCCGCTTGGTCTCATAGGCCTCCATGTTGTAGGCCTTGACGTGGCGCACGCCCTGGAAGGCCTCGTCCAACAGGGTGTTGAAGCGTCCCATCTCGACCTGGTTACGGGCCGAAACGCGGCGCATACGCCGCCCGATGGCGACGATCGGGAAGGCCACCAACGGGATCACCACCGTGGCCAGGAAAGCCAGAAACCAATCCTGATAGAACATGACGCCGATGAGAGCGGCTGCGGTGAAGAAGTCGCGCCCGAAGCCCACCAGGGTATCGACGACCGAGCCGCGCACCCGGTGCACGTCGTTGGTGAAGCGCGAGATCATCGTGCCCGGCGCATTGTCATTGTAGTAGGCCAGGTCCATCGACAGGAGCTTGCGGAAGAGATCCTGCTGCATGTCGGCGACGACGCGGTTGCCGACATGGCTCATCAACACGCCCTGCCCGAAGGCGGCAAAGCCCTTCACCGTGAAGATAATGATGATGAAGAGTGCCAGGGTGTAGAGCGTTGATTCATCGCGCGATTCGAAGACCTGATTGGCCAGTGGCTCCATCACCTGCGCCATGGCAGCCGTGGTGGCCGCGACCGCCAGCATGCAGACCACGCCGGCGAGAATGCGCTTGATGTGACGGCGCACATAGACCCGCACCACCCGCTTCACCAAGGGCCAGGTCGCAGCATTCAGCTTGATCTTACTCTTGTACTTTTTTGCCACGCGCGTCGTTCATCTCTTCCCAAAGGTGGGCCGGCTGCCTTGCCGCCCTCAGCGCTGAGATAGCACGTTCCCTTGGGGCCTGTCAGGCAAAGGGCGCAAGGTACCCCATGAACTGCTGCGCACATGCCTGCCAAGAGAAGCCCTCGGCAAAGGCACGCGCCCTTGCCGGATCGATGTCCAGGGCGGCACGCGCCGCTTTGCCCAGATCCTCGTCCAGTACGCCCGGTCCCTCGCTCCCCACCACGTCAAGCGGACCGGTGACCGGGTAGGCGGCCACCGGCAGACCGCTGGCCATGGCCTCCAGCAGCACCAGACCGAAGGTGTCGGTGCGGCTGGGAAAGACGAAGACATCGCCCAGGACATAGTGCCGCGCCAGATCTTCGCCATGCTTGGCGCCGACGAAGTGCGCCGCGGGATAGGCCTTCCTCAGGCTCTCAAGCTGCGGGCCCTCGCCGACGACCAGCTTGCTGCCGGGCAGGTCCAGATTCAGGAAGGCCTCGATGTTCTTCTCCACGGCGACCCGGCCGACATAGAGAAAAACCGGTCCCGGCAGATCCAGGATCGGCGGCTCGTCGGGGCGCGGGCGGAAGAGGGTCAGGTCGACGCCACGGCTCCACTGCTTCAAGGTGTCGAAGCCGCGGCCGCCGAGCTCGCGCTTCAAGGAGGGCGTGGCCACCATCACCCCGGCCGAGGGGCGATGAAACCAGCGCATGAAGCGATAGCCCCAGTTCAACGGCACCGGCGCACGGGCCGAAAGATACTCGGGAAAGCGTGTGTGATAGCTGGTGGTGAAGGGAAGCCCCCGCCTGAGGCAATAGCGCCGCGCTGCCATACCCAAGGGTCCCTCCGTTGGAATGTGGATGGCTTGCGGTTCGGCAGCCTCCAAGAGGCGCGCAACGCCCCGCCCGGGCGAAACGGCGAGCCGGATTTCCGGGTAGGTCGGGCAGGGAAAGGTCTTGAAATCGCCGGGTGAGATCACGGTGAAACTGTGCCCTTCGGCCGTCAGTTCCTCCCGCACCCGGTTCAGGGTGCGCACAACCCCATTGATCTGCGGGTACCAGGCATCTGTTATCATCGCGACACGCATGATTGGCCTTCCCTACAGCAACGCGCGGCCAGAGGAAATCCTCTGATCGTGCCGATCTCGGTGCGTCGTTCGACGCCGTGACAGGTCAAGCGAGCGATCAGGCAGCAACCTCGATCGCCGACCGCCCTTCATCCCGCAGCATCGGGAAACTGCGCTCCTCGGCCCAGTGCAGGATCTCGAGCCGGCCGTCGTGATGCTCGACCAAGGCGGTGCAGCTCTCGACCCAATCGCCGTCGTTGCAATAGAGGATGCCGCCGATATCGCGCATCTCGGCGTGATGGATATGGCCGCAGATGACGCCGTCGACACCGCGCTTGCGGGCTTCTTCGACCACGGCCGTTTCGTAGTTGTCGATGAACTGCACCGCGTTCTTGACCTTCAGCTTCAGATAGGCGGAAAGAGACCAATAGCTAAAACCCAAGCGGCGGCGCAGCAGGTTCACCCAGGTGTTGAAGGCCAAGCAGGCGTTGTAGGCGCGATCGCCCAAGTGGGCCAACCATCTGTGGTACTTGACGATTCCGTCGAAGGCATCGCCGTGGATCACCAGATAGCGCCGCCCCTCCGGCGTCTCATAGACATGATCGTGCACCACCTCGACACCGCCGAAGTGCACACCACAGTAGTCGCGAAAGGCCTCGTCGTGGTTGCCCGGCACATAGTAGATCTTGGTGCCCTTGCGCGCCTTGCGCAGCAGCTTCTGCACCACGTCGTTATGCGCCTGCGGCCAGTACCAGGTCTTGCGTAAGCGCCAGCCGTCGACAATGTCGCCGACCAGGTAGAGCCGATCGCACTCATTGTGTTTCAGAAAGTCCAGCAGATAGTCTGCCTTGCAGCCCTTGGTTCCCAGATGGATGTCGGAGAGGAAAATCGTGCGATAGTGACGAAGCGGCACACCGCTGTGCGTCGAACCCGGATCGTTGGCGGCTTGACCCATAGCCTCACGCCCCTTTCGCTCAAGACATTATTCTTTTAGTCCTACTGGCACAGAGGCCGGGATTCGACGAGAGAACATTGCCCCTTGTCTTTAAATCTTCATTGTCTGGATAAGAAACGGAAACAAATATTTGCGCTTCAAGACATATGACAGAGCATGAGATGCAGGCGCCGCGGCGTATCCTGGTAATTTTCAATCCTACCGCCGGGCGCCGTCGACAGCAGAAGGTCAGGCGCTTCATTGCGGCCTGTGCGGCCGGCGATGCCAAGGTCGACCTGCATCGAACCATCGCTCCCGGCGATGCTCTGCGTGTCGCGGCAAGCGCCGACGTGCAGCAATACGATGCGCTGGTCGCGGCCGGCGGCGACGGCACGGTGAACGAAGTCGTGAACGGCATGCTGCAGGGCGGGCGCAGGCCCCCCTTACCGCTGGGTGTGCTGCCGCTGGGCACGGCCAACGTCCTGGGACACGAACTGAAGCTTCCGCGCAATCCGGAGCGGGCAGCCGCCGTGATTCTAGCTGGCAAACGCCGGCCGCTTGCCATCGGACAGGCCAACGATCGCTACTTTGCACTGATGGCCGGGGTCGGCTTCGATGCGGCGGTCGTCGCGGCTGTCAATCCGGCTGTGAAACGCCGTCTGTACCAGGGCGCCTATGTCCTGAGCAGCCTGCAGATGCTGCGCCGCTTCAGCTTCCCGCTGTACCGTGTCACGATCGGCGGCGAGACCTTCGAGGCCCGCTCAGTGATCGCCTGCAAGGCCCGCCACTATGGCGGCCCCTTCGTGGTGGCGCCTATGGCAGACCTGGCGACACCCAGCTTTCAACTGCTGATCTTCGAACGCGGCGGGATTGCGAACACCTGTCGCTTTGGCTTGGCCCTGCTCACCGGCCGCCTGCACCGCGCCGCAGGCCTTCGCCTGCTCGAGAGCAGCGACGTTCTAATCGAAGGCCCCGAGAGAGAGGCTATCCAAGCTGACGGTGAGCTGGTCGGTGAGTTGCCGCTATCGCTTTCGATCGCAACGCAGCGGCTCGAGGTGCTGGTGGAGAGCTAGGAGGCCGGAAATCTCACCAGGCTAGGCAAGGAACTGCGGTGCAACCAGTCGACCGCCGGTGAGTGGATTGGCGACCCCCGTGGTGCCCGGAAAGGTCAGCGCTAAGCCGGCCTTGACCCTGGCCGCCAGGAAAGCGAAGGCCTCGGCCTCCAGCGCATCACCGTCCCAGCCGCGTGTCTCGACGGCCTCCACCGGCTGCGGCAAGACCTCGGCCAAGGCCTGCATGATCGCCGGATTGCGCCGCCCGCCGCCGGTCACCAGCCAACGCAAAGGCGGTGCCGGCAGTTGCGGCAGCACCGCTGCCACCGCAGCTGCTGTGAAGGCGGTCAGAGTGGCCGCCCCATCCTCCGGCGACAAGGCCTTCAGGCCCGGCAAAGCAAAGGCGTCTCGGTCCAGCGACTTGGGTGCCGGGCGCGTGAAGTAGGGATGCGCCAGCGCTGCTGCCAGCAGATCCTCCCTGACCCGTCCGGACCTTGCCATCACCCCCTCAGCATCGAAGGGCTTGCCGCAGCGGGCCAGCAGCCAGTCGTCCAGCAGGGCATTGCCCGGACCGCAGTCGCAGGCCAGCAACTCCTCCTCCCCTTCGCCGATCCAGGTGACGTTAGAGACGCCGCCGATGTTCAGCACCGCCAAGGGCTTTGCTTCTCTTTGCGCCAGGGCCTGCTGATAGACCGGAACCAAGGGCGCCCCCTCGCCGCCCGCCGCCACATCGGCACTGCGAAGATCATAGGCCACCGGAATTCCGGTCAGGTCAGCCAAGAGCGCGCCGTCGCCGATCTGCCAGGTCCTGCGGTCTTCGGGTGCATGCAGGATGGTCTGACCATGGAAGCCGATCAAGCCCACGCGGTCTCGCCGCAAGCCGGAAGTCTGTAGCAGCGCTTCCACCGCGGCGGCATGGCGTTCGGTGAGATCGCGCTCGACCGCCTGCCAGGCCCCCTTGCCACCCAGACAGCCGCGCAGACGCTGACGGAAGGCCGCGTCGTAAGGCAAGGTCGTGTTGGGACCGCGCTCGAAGATCCGGATGCCATCGCTTCGCAAGAGGGCGGCATCGATGCCGTCCAGCGAGGTTCCACTCATCAATCCCACGATCCAATCGGCCTGCATGGCCACCTCCCGCGATCGGCACTATGGTCCTTGCGTGGGGCTGTGCTATCAGCGGCAGCCTTCACGAGAAACCAGAAACGAAAGTTCCGGACGATGACCCGCCTCAAATCCGATTTCCTGGCCACCCTAGAGGCGCGCGGCTTCCTGCACCAGGCAACCGACCTGGAGGCGCTGGACGCGCTCGCCGCCAAAGAGCGGATCACGGCCTATATCGGCTTCGACGCGACCGCCGACAGCCTGCATGTGGGCAGCCTGCTGCCGATCATGTGCCTGCGCTGGCTGCAGAAGAGCGGGCACAAGCCCCTGGTCCTGATGGGCGGCGGCACCACCAAGATCGGCGATCCCTCGGGCAAGGACGAGAGCCGGCAGCTGCTGACCAGCGAATTGATCGAGACCAATATCGCCGGCATCAAGCAGAATTTCGAACCCTTCCTCACCTTCGGCGAGGGGGCGGGCGATGCGGTGATGATCAACAATGCCGACTGGCTGGACGGTCTGGCCTACATCCCGCTGCTGCGCGACGTCGGCCGGCACTTCACCATCAACCGCATGCTGACCTTCGATTCGGTACGCCTGCGGCTGGAGCGCGAACAGCCGCTGACCTTCCTCGAATTCAACTACATGATCCTGCAGGCCTACGACTTTCTGGAGCTCAGCCGGCGCTACGGCTGCCGCCTGCAGATGGGCGGGTCCGACCAGTGGGGCAACATCGTCAATGGCATGGAACTCGCCCGCCGCGTCGACGGCGCGGACGTCTTCGGCCTCACCACGCCGCTCCTGACCACGGCGTCCGGGCAGAAGATGGGCAAGACCCACGCCGGTGCGATCTGGCTCTCGCCCAGCCGGCTCAGCGACTACGACTACTGGCAGTTCTGGCGCAACTGCGAAGACGGCGACGTCGGCCGCTTCCTGCGCCTCTTCACCGAGCTGCCGCTGGACGAGATCGCGCGTCTGGAGGCACTGCAGGGTGCGGAGATGAACGAGGCCAAGAAGACCCTGGCCAACGAGGCGACCGCCCTGCTGCGCGGCAAGGCAGCCGCCGAGCAGGCCGCAGAGACCGCGCGCCGGACCTTCGAGGGCGATGGCCTGGGCCAGGACCTGCCCAGCATCGAGGTGCCGCGCGCCCGCCTGGCCGAAGGCATCGCCCTCTTCCAGCTGCTGCGCGAGGCCGGCCTGGTCGCCTCCTCCAGCGAGGGCCGGCGCATGATCAAGGGCGGCGGTGCACGGGTAAACGACCGCCCGGCCGGCAGCGAGACGCAATCTATCGGCCTGGACGCGATCAACGAAGAGGGCGTGATCAAGCTCTCGGCCGGCAAGAAGCGCCACGCGCTGCTAAGGCCGGTCGACTGAGGAGAGTGAGGCCAGCCTGCAGCGGCGAGCCACGCTCACCGCTGCAGAGTACTGCGCCTTTAGGCAGCTTCGCCGACCGTGAAGCCTTCGCCGATGTGCGTGGCTTTCCAGCAGGGCAGCTGCTCGACGCACTCCGTCATCCAGCGGACCAGGTTGGGATGCCGATCCAGCGGCAGCTTGGCCCAGGCGTGCAGATGCATCGGCGAGGCAACGGCGATGTCGGCGATGGTCGGCGAATCGCCGCAGAGCCAGGTCGACTTTGCCAAGCGGGCGTCCAGGATGCCAGCCAGCTTGTGAAAATTCTCATCCTCGCCCGCCAGCACATCCGGATCCGGCTCGCCGCCCAGCAGCGGCTTCACGCAGTTCTCGACCAGATAGATGTAGCAGGAGGGGAACCAGCTCGAGGCCTCCCACAAGAGCCAGCGGTTGACGTCGGCCCGCGCCGCGGGGTCGGTCGGATAGAACTCGGTTTTCCCAAGCTTATCGGCGGCATACTGCAGGATGGCGTTTGATTCCCACAGCTCCAGATCGCCGTCCTTCAAGGCCGGCAAGGCCATGTTGGGGTTGAGCGCCTTGTAGGCCTCCCCCTTATGCTCGCCGGTGAAATAGTCGACCTTGTTCAGGCGATAGTCCGCGCCCAGCAGCTTCAGGCCCGCAATCGCCTTGCGGCAGTTTACCGTGATTGGATCGGCATAGAGCTCCACAGCTTGTCCTTCCCTTACATGTGTTTTTGACCCTCGGGCATCCTTGTCGTGACACAAAGGCCAGCGCGGTGCCCCTTGTTTTCAGGCATGATGCCATCGTCATGCGGGGACGACCAGCATGCAGATGGATCGGCAATGGCAGACCGCGAGGAAGGCTTGGAAGATGGATAGCGTTGCAGAGACGACCAAGGGCAGAACCAGCCAGGGCGCCTTCCACTATATGAGCGAGAGCGCCGAGCATTCGCTCTATCGCAACGGCAAGGTCTTGACGCGCCGCGACCTGGACGGCAGCGATGCCGAATGGAAAGGCGTCGACCTGGAGGCCCGCAGCATGGCGGTCACCGACGCGCGTACACTGCCGGAAGGCGAGGGGCCCAGTCTCGCAACCAACGGCTTTGCCTACCATGCACAGGCGCTGGCGACGCCGGACCTCGACTTCCTGGCGCACGAGACGGTGATCCGCGACTACTACCCACAGTGCACGGAGCTCGTGCGCGCGGCCAGCGGTGCGCGCCTGGTCGCCGCCTTCGACCACAACGTCCGCTCGGCCTCCGGCAAGAAGAGCAAGCAGCGCATCGAGGGCGGTCAGCAGGTCCAGGGCCCGGCCCATGTGGTCCACGGCGACTACACCTTGACCAGCGCCCCGCAGCGCCTGCGCGACCTCACCCGCCCGCCCAGCAGCAATGATACGCTGAGCGCCGTCCTGGGTGCGGACGAGGCTCTGCTCGACAAGGACGAGGTCGAAGAAGCCATCACCAAGGGTCGCTTTGCCATCATCAACGTCTGGCGCAACATCGCAGCCGAACCGGTGGCGACCCACCCCCTGGCACTCTGCGCGGCCGACAGCGTGAAACCGGAAGACCTGGTCGTCTTCGAGATCCACTACAAGGACCGGATCGGCGAGAACTATTTCGCCAAGTATGCAGAGCGTCACCGCTGGTATTTCTTCTCGGGCATGACCCGCGACGAGACGCTTCTGATCAAGCAGTGGGATTCGGCAGGACGCTTGGCCGAGACCAAGGGTGCGGAAGGCGATGCAGCAGGCTCCGACCGGCCCTGCACCTTCAGCTTCCACAGCGCCTTCGAAGATCCTGCAACACCGCCCGATGCCCCCGACCGCTGGAGCATCGAGGTGCGCTGCGTGGCGCTCTTCGACTGATACCAAGGGAAGGGAACAAGAGATGCTCGCTGCAGACGGCCGCGTGATCATGGTGTCCGGCGCCAACCGAGGGATCGGTCGCGCCATCGCCGACGCGCTCTATGGCGCCGGCTACAGCCTAAGCCTGGGCGCCCGAAAGCCGGAGAGCTTTGCGCCGATGATAGCCGAGTGGGAGCCCGACCGCGTGCTGACGGCGCGCTACGATGCCGAGGACAAGGCCACGCACCAGGCATGGGTCGAAGAGACAGCCGCACGCTTCGGCCGTATCGACGGCCTGATTAACAATGCCGGCATCGCGATTAGAGTCACGGTCGAGGAGGATCGCGACGAGGCCCTCGACCTGATGTGGGCGGTCAACGTCAAGGCGCCGCTGTCGATGATCCGCAATTGCCTGCCGCATTTGCGCCGCAGCGGGTCCGGACGCATCGTCAACATCTCCTCGATCGCCGGCAAGGCCGTCTACAACAACAACGCCGGCTATGCGATGACCAAGTTCGCGTCGCTGGCCCTCTCTCACGCCACCCGCCGCGCCGGCTGGGACGATGGCGTGCGCTGCACCGCGGTTTGCCCGGGGTTCGTCGCGACCGACATGACCGCCGACGTCGAGAGCTTCCCGCACGACAAGATGATGGAGCCGGGCGACATCGCTCAGGTCGTGCTCACCCTGCTCGCGCTTTCCAACAAGGCCTCGGTGGCCGAACTGGTCATCAACTGCCGCGACGACGTCATGATGTAGGGGCCTTTCGCCCCGACGGACCACCCTGCCCTCCCCCTCGGGTACAGAGGCTTCGACGAGAATTCGTTTCTATAGAGGCATGGCGCTGCCAGAGCCCGGAAATCGCACCAGGATAGGGTCGTCATGGGCGATTTGAGGGCTTGGCTCGAAGCCCAGGGCCTTGCCAAGCACGCCAATCTCACCGGCTTCATACGCCGCTCCAATCGTCTGGATGCGGAAGAGCTGCATGCCCTGCTGCAACGCTTCTGACCGGCGCATCGACGTCTGCGAAGCCGAAGGCCTGGCCATCTGGGCGCACGCGCTCAAGCAATAGCGCCCTACTGCCAGAGGAAATTGCTGGCGGTCAGCTGATTGGCGTCGTTCAGCCCGGCCAGCTGGAAAACGTTGTCCCGACTGCCGTCGCCACCGTAAAGGCGATCATCTCCGGGAAAACCACCCAGATAGTCATCCAGACCGCAATGGGATGTTCCTGTCTTCGCGTGATTCAGCCACCGCGCAGAAGCAGTACGGAACCCCTATTCGGAGAATCTGAACAATTTCTCTAGTGGCTTTTTGTCAGGGTACGATCTACTGCATCTTGCCAGCCAGCGTAGCGTGCGCTGCGGGTTTCTTCGTCCATCGCGGGCTGGAAGCGCCGGTCCAGCGCCCAGGTCTCGGCAAAGCCCTCCGGTCCGGGGTAGAAACCGGCCCGCATGCCGGCCAGCCAGGCGGCACCCAAGGCCGTGGTCTCCAGGATTTGCGGCCGGTCGACCGGTGCGCCCAGCATGTCGGAGAGGAACTGCATGGTCCAATCCGAGGCCGTCATGCCACCGTCGACGCGCAGCACGGTCTCGTCGTCGCCGCCCTGCGGCCAGTCCCGCAGCATCGCCTCCAAGAGATCGCGGGTCTGAAAGCCGACGCTCTCCAGGGCCGCGCGGGCAAGCTCCGACGGCCCGGTGGCACGGGTGATACCGAAGAGGGCGCCGCGGGCCTTGGCGTCCCAGTAGGGTGCGCCCAGACCGGTGAAAGCGGGCACCAGATAGAGGTCTTGCGCGCTGTCGGCCAGCTGCGCCATGCCCTGGGTCTCGCGCGCATCCTGGATCACGCCCAGGCCGTCGCGCAGCCACTGCACCACGGCACCGGCGACGAAGATCGAGCCCTCCAAGGCGTAGGAGCGCTTGCCGTTCAGTTGATAGGCGACGGTGGTCAGAAGGCGGTTCTTGGAGGGCACGGCCTGATCGCCGGTGTTCAAAAGGGCAAAGCAGCCCGTGCCGTAGGTCGACTTCATCATGCCGGGACGAAAGCAGGCCTGGCCGATGGTTGCCGCCTGCTGATCGCCGGCAACACCCTGAACCGGCAACGCACGTCCGAAGAGGCTGGCCTCGGTCATGGCGAAATCCGCAGCACAGTCTTTGATCTCCGGCAGCATGGAAGCGGGTATGCCAAAGATTTCGAGCAGCTCCTCGTCCCAGGCGCCTTCGTGGATATCGTAGAGCAGGGTGCGGGAGGCGTTGGTTGCATCGGTTGCATGCACCCGCCCGCCGGTGAGCCGCCACAGCAGCCAGCTGTCCACGGTGCCGAAGGCCAGCTCGCCACGCTGGGCCTTGGCGCGCACGCCCTCGACATTGTCCAGAATCCAGGCGATCTCGGTGCCGCTGAAATAGGGATCCAGCAGCAGACCGGTCCTGGCGGAAATCAGCGACTCCAGCCCCTCGTCCTTGAGGCGCTGGCAGGCGCCATCGGTGCGATGGTCCTGCCAGACGATGGCCCGGTGCACCGGCCGGCCGCTCGAACGCTCCCAGACCAAGGTGGTTTCGCGCTGATTGGTGATGCCGATGGAGACGATATCCTCGGCACTGGCAGAGACCTTGGCCATGGCCGCCTTGCAGGTCTCTACCGTTGTCGTCCAGAGGTCTTCGGGCTCGTGCTCCACCCAGCCTGAGGCCGGGAAGTGCTGCGGAAACTCCTTCTGCCCGACGGCAGCGATCTTGAGATCGGCATCGAAGAGGATGGCGCGGCTGGAGGTGGTGCCCTGGTCGATGGCCATTACATAGCGTGTCATGTTTCGTCTCGCCTCATCCGCGCAGCTCAACAAGAAAAGAGGGCCGGGGCACGCGTCTGCGCCCCGACCCCCAATCATTTACCTGAGATCACTCCGACCATGAAGGCCGGAGCCGCATCTGCTAGACCACATGATCGCCTGAGGCTGGGGTGACCCGTCTCACAATATGCAGGTAACGAGGGTTGCGCTGGACGGACCGGCGCCGAGCCTCATGCATAGGAGACGGGTCATGGAAGAGCGTATCATGTACGTAGGTCTTGAT
>JAVJSY010000003.1:0-24209 GCA_040219175.1 Kiloniellales bacterium | reverse complement strand
ACAACAACATCAACCTTATGGACATCAAGACCTACGTACATGATACGCTCTTCCATGACCCGTCTCCTATGCATGAGGCTCGGCGCTCGACCATCCAGCGCAACCCTCGTTACCTGCATATTGTGAGACGGGTCACCCCAGCCTCAGGCGATCATGTGGTCTAGCGAGTCACGATCCGCCTCGCGCAGGATGGTCACCATCCGCTCTTCCGTGAACCTCGACTTGCGCATCCTTGCCCTCCTTATGGAAGGCAGTCTCTCAATTTATGCTTGGTCCGAATACCCGGGGGGCCCGAATACCCGGGGGGCCCGAATACCGGGGAGCACGTCACCGCGCCCTTGTCCCGCCATCCAGACCAGCGGCAGATCCGCTTTACGCAATGATCGATGAGAGCTCCGCCTGGTAGGTCGCCAGCACACGCTCCAAGCCATCGGCGATTTCATCCACCTCGGACGGCGTCACGGTCAAGGGTGGCGACACCATGAACCAATCACCATAGCGTCCCCGGCTGGTGCGCCTGCTGTAGATCGCCAAACCTTGCTCCATGGCGATTGCCTGGAACCTAGCCGGCGCCTCAAGTTCGACGGGAATTTGCCGGCTCGTTGCCTTGTCCGCCACAAGTTCAACAGCAAGGAGGAGTCCTAACCCGCGCACATCGCCGACGATCGCCGAACGATCCGCGATGTCCTCCAGGCGTGTCTTCAACTGCCGGCCGCGGACCTCGGCGGCGGCGATCAGGTCGTGCTCTACCACCTCCTGCAGAACCGCATGACCGATCGCGCAGGAGAGCGGATTGGCAAAATAGGTAAATGTGTTCATGAAACCGCCGGCTTCGGCGACGGTCGCGACCATCTCGTCGGGTGCCAGGAGACAGCCCATCGGTGTGTAGCCGGCCGCAATGCCCTTGGCCAAGATGATCAGATCGGGGCGCGCGTCGGGCCAGTGGTCGGCGGCCAGAAACTTGCCGGTCCTCGCCGCACCGCTCATCACCTCGTCGAAGACCAAGAGCACGCCGTGGCGGGTACAGATCTCACGCACCATCGAGTAGTAGATATCCTCGGCCACCAGGGCACCGGTGGCCAGACCGCCGACCGGCTCCATGAAGAACGCAAGGATGCTGTCGGGCCCTTCCTCCTGGATCTTGGCCTCCAGCGCCTGGGCGCAGTGGCGCGCATAGCTCTCGCGCGTGTGATTGGCCGGCAGCCGATAGGTCAGGGGTGCCGGCACCTTGGGCATCGTTTTGAGCAGGGGACCAAAGACGGCGTGCTGGTTCTCGTCGCCGGTGATCGCCAAGGCCCCGAGCGTGTTGCCGTGATAGGCGGGCTCCCGCGAGATGACCTTGCAGCGACCGGATTCGCCCCTGGCCAGGGCGTACTGACGGCAGAATTTGATCGCGGACTCGACGGCCTCGCTGCCGCCGGATACGAAGAAGGCGCGCTCCAGGCCAGGACCGGCGAGCCCAGTCAGGAGATCGGCTAAGCGGACATTCGCCTCGGTTTCGAACATGCCGGGGAAAACAAAGGCCATTTCCTCTGCCTGCTTGCGCATGGCCTCGAGCACGCGTGGATTGCCGCTGCCCAGGTTGTTGGCCACCGGGCCAGACGAGACGTCAGTGAAGCGGCGTCCGGCGTCGTCCCAGAAATAGATCCCCTCGCCGCGGACGATGCGCGGACGTCGCGGCGAACCGGGCTTGGAGAAAAACGCCTGAATTGGACCGCCGTGTGCATCGGGGCGGGGAGAGGTATAGCTTGTCTGACCGACCATCATCGTTTCCCTAAAGTGATCCGGACCTCCTGGTCCAGGGGGTGTTGCGCATCAAAGATTTCGGCCGGGCCGGCCGGCCCGCGCGGCGAACAGATCGGCCGCGGCCGCTAGCGGCAGCAACCGAGCCGGTTTCATTCCATGGTGGGCGTCTCCTCAACCTCCTCATGGTTGCCGAGGGTGTCGTCGGCCCCCATCAGGCGCGCCATCCGGGTGAGGATGTAGGCAACCAGATCGAGCAAGAACACCGTCAGCCCAACGGCAACGAAGAGGTAGGGGATCCACAGCGGGGTCTCCATCGGCGTCAGCGAGGTGATGTTGCGCTTGTAGGACGACAGGAACGTTGTCCAGCCGTACTTGCACATGAGATAGATCAAGACCAATCCCAAGATCCCGGTCAAAATGGCAAGCACCAGCCTGACGCGTCGCCCAAAACGGCTGACCAGCATGTCAACCGATACGTGTTTGCCCTTTCGCAGGGTGTAGCCGACGCCGAGATAGAAGATGCCGACCAGGAGGTACTGGGCGTACTCGTCGACGAAGAGGAAGGGCGCATTGAACAGGTATCGTGCACAAGAGTTCACGGCGAGCAGCGCGGTCGTCAGCAGGACCATCACCGTCGACACGATGGCGCCCGCGTGGGAAAGGACGCCGACATAGTGGTCTAGGAACCGAGCCGTAGCGAACATCACCGACCAACCTCAATTCTCGAGTTGGTCGGACCGAGAGGGTCCTCCCGGTCCGACGCGAGCGATCTATTGCTTTACGATTTCTTCCAGCAAATCGAGGCTCTTCCCGGCCATTTCGCCACCGTCGTCGCGGTAGCGGTCCAGCAGGACCGCGGTGCGCTTGCGTACCTCGGCGGCAAACTCCGGTGACATCCGTGTGATTTCAGCGCCGTAGCGCTCCTTCGCCTCCAAGAGGATCTCTTCGTTACGCTTGCTGTGGAAGGCGAGCATCGGCTCCAGCGAGAACCACTCGGCGAAGAGGGCGCCGACCTGGGTCTGCAAGTCTGCGGGGAGTTCGTCCCAGACCTCCTGGCTGACCACGATCTCATCCACGCCGAAGTAGGGTTCATAGAGATCGGTGTACTTCACCAGTTCCCAGAGTTTCTGCGCATAGGCGCCCTGGATCGACGTCATCACGCCGTCGATGGTCTTGTTCTGCAGTGCCACGTAGAGTTCCGCATAGGGCACGGTGGCGGGAACGGCACCCAGCACCTCAGCCAGGAAGGCGGTGTTCTTGTCGTGCGCACGAACGCGCAGACCCTTTAGCGAATCGAAGTCCTCCAGGGGCACTGGCGTGTGGATGGCGTTGCCCCAGCCCCCGGAATCCATGAAGTAGCCGAGAACCTTCAAACCGTATTCCTCGGCAAGGTAGGGATTGACCACCTCTTCATGCCAGCGAACCGTAAACTCCTCATGCTTTTCGAAGGGCACCGCAAAGGGGAGCAACGGCAGGCCGAACCAGCTCTCCACCGAGGTGAGGTAGGTCAGACCGGTGTGCGAAACCTCGGCCAGGCCGTCGGTGGCAATCGCCAGACCGTCACGGTACTGATAGGGGTGCTGGCCTGCCGCAAGGACATTCAGCCGGAAACGACCGTCCGTCTCGGCCTCGACCACCTTGGAGAACTCTTCCAGCCGCTGGGCCGTGATATCGGACGGCGGAAACGGCGTGATCAGGGTCCAGGAATAGCTCTCGGCGGCAATGGCCCCGCCGGAGGATGCCGCTAGCATCGCCGCCGTCGCCAGGCCGATTAGATCTCTTCTTCTCATCATCTTCCTCCTTGGTTGCTGTTTACTGAAAAAGATTGCTACAGGCCCACTCTTGCAGTAGATTAGAGAGCGGTTCACGAAACATTCGGGGATGAAGCGGTCCGATCGAACCGCTAGCCCCGGCCGCGAACGACGTAGCCGCCGTTCGCATCGGTGCGCTTGCCCTCCCGCAAGGCCAGCTGTCCGTTCACGAGAACCTGCCGGAATCCGATCGGATAGAGGTTCGGCTCGGCGAGCGAGGAGCGGTCCTTGACGTCTTCCCAACGGAACACCGTGATATCGGCATGAGCACCCACCCGGAGGTGACCGCGGTCGGTCAGGCCCAGGCGTGCGGCCGGAAGCGACGTGATGCGGCGAACCGCTTCCTCCAGACCGACAAGGCCGCGTTCGCGTGCATAGAGGCCGAGCCATTTCGCGGTCCAGCCATAAGACGCTGGCGAGAACCGCACGTCGGCGAGTTCGCCGTAGGGTGCAAGCGTGATCGTATCCGACATGACGGCGCAGTCGGGATGCAGGAGCGTCAGGTCGAGGTCGGCCTCGCTGACGATATGTCCGACCCAGGTGGCGTCGTAGATCTGCTCGCCTTCTTCCTGAAGCAGGTCGAGGATAGCATCGTGCGGGTCGACGCCGCGCAGTTCGCCGATCTTCTCAAAGTTGAGGCCGATGTATTGCGGGTTGCGCGTCGAGCGGAACAGGATGAGCTGATCCCACTTGCGGGCAAGAACCAGCTTCCAGATCGTGAGCGGGTTGCGCTTCATGTCGGCACGAACCGCGGGGTCGGCGAGGCGTTGCAGCAGGTTCGGAATGCCGCCTTCGAATGCCCAGGGCGGCAACACGGCGGAGAGCAATGTCGGACCCCACTCGTTGGGGATGGCGTCGAAAGCAAGGTCGCAGCCGGAATCGCGCGTCCACTCGATCATCTCCAGCGCATGCTCGGTCGCGTGCGGCGGAGCCCCGAACTTGGGGGTGATGTGCGAGAGCTGGGTCTTGACGCCTGAGCGACGCGCCACGGCAAGTGCCTCTCCGATGCCCTGTTCGTAGAAGAAGTCGCGGTTGCGCACGTGGGTTGCGTAGAGCCGGTCATGGCGCGCCGTGACCTCGCAGAGCGACAGCACCTCCTCGGTGCGCGAGGCACTGCCAGGCGCGTACTCGAGGCCGGTGGTGAAGCCGATCGCCCCTTCCTCCAAGCTTTGTTCCAACAGCTTCTCCATGGCGCGCGTTTCTTCCTGGGTAGAGGGCCGCTGCGCGCCCTCCAAGACCCCGACCCGGAGCGGACCATGGCCGACGAAAGCGGCCACATTGACCCCCAGCGGTGCCGATTCCAGCTTTTCCAGGTAGTCCGCGAAGGAGCGCCAGGTGATCTCGACACAGTCGTGATGGCCGACGATAAGCGGCTTCAGCCGGTCCGGCGAACCGATCACCGGTGCGCAGCTATGGCCGCAGTTCCCGATCGCCTCGAAGGTCACCCCCTGGTGCACCTGGCTCTCGGCATTACCGTTCACCAGCAAGGTGAAGTCGGAATGCGTATGGATGTCGATGAAGCCCGGCGAGACGATGTCGCCCTGGGCATCGATCTCGGACGCAGCCTCGATGCCGTCGAGTCGGCCGATCGCGGCGATCCGGTCGCCCTCGATCCCGATATCCGCCCGATAGGAGGGCTGACCGGAGCCGTCGACGATGGTGCCACCTCTGATGATTGTATCGAGCATCGCTGTTTCCTTCATCTCAGCAGGAGTAGGTACCGCTCATCGCGCCGGGAAAAGCTGGCCGGGCAGCCAGAGCGCAATGTCGGGAACCAGGTACAAGATCGCCAGCATGGCGAAGAGGCAGAGCCAGTAGGGAACAACGCCCAGAATGATCTCTTTCATCGGCCGGCCGCCGGAGACGCCTTGGATGACGAACAGATTGAAACCCACAGGCGGAGTTATGTTTGCAAGCTCCACCAGGATCACCATCACCACGCCAAGCCACACCGACGAGAAGCCCATTGAGGTGAGCAGAGGGTGGACGATGGGAAGCGTCAGGAACAGCATCGATGCCGGCTCCAGGAAGCAGCCCAGCGCCAGATAGATCAGCACCAGAACTGCAAAGAGCGTCGCGACCGGGAGCCCCAGTTCGGCGAGCGCCAGGGTCAGACGCTGCGGTAGCTCGATCATCGAGAGGCCGAGCGACACGATCTGTGCCGTCACGATCAGCAGCATGATGAAGCAGGTTGTAAAGACGGCCGAGCGGGCGGCGCGCCAGACCGCATCCCAGGTCAAGGTCCGGTACCAGGCCCCCACCGCCATGGCCAACACACAGCCCACCGCCGCGGCCTCCGTCGGCGTCGTGAACCCGCTGTAGATCGATGTGATGACGGCAGCGATCAGCAACAGCGCCGGCCACATTCCCATCAGTCCGGCCAGGGAACTTCTGAGCGAGAAAGGCACGCGCGGCCCCGACGAAGCGGGGCGCACAATCGCCGCCACGAAGATGTAGAGCATGAAGAGCAACGCCAGCACGATGCCGGGCACCACGCCGGCGGCAAAGAGCTGCCCAATCGATTCGCCGACAAAGACGCCATAGGCGACGAAGGTTATGCTTGGCGGGATGAGAATGCCCAGGGTTCCGCCAGCAGCCAGAGACCCCATGACTGCCCGTGGTGGATAGCCGTGCTTGTCCACCTGGAGCGGCACCGCCACAGAACCAAGCGAGGCCGCGGTGGCCACACTGGAGCCACACATTGCCGAGAAGATCGAACAGCTCAAGATGTTGGCATGCAGCAGTCCACCGGGGATGAAACCGACGAGACTACTGCTGCCGACGTAAATACGCTCGGCCAATCCGACCCGCAGAATTAAATACCCCATAAAAATAAATAGCGGCAGCGCGACCAGTGGAAAGTTATCGGCGACTACATTGTACTGCAGCCGTCCAAGCATCGCCAAGCTGCTGCCACTTCCCACCATAAATTCCATGATGAAGAGGCCGACCGCCCCCATGGCGAGCGCGATGTGCATCCCCGACGCGATAAGAACGAGAAGAATCGGCACGATAATCAGCATTGTTGTGGAAAGACTCAGGTCCTCCATTGGCAGCTCCTCAGCAAGGCTGCCGGAACAGCGCATTGCCAACAGATTAGCGCCGAGCGATTCCTATTCCACGGTATGTAGCATAGTAATATGCCCCAGAAGTTTATAATAAAACCCCATTTTTGCACAACAATTATTGAACCTTGCTGGATGCTTTCCACAAGTTCTGGCCCCTTACCGCAGTTCGTCCGGGTGTCTTCATGCTCGATCCACTCAATCACCCCAGGGTGATGGCTGTCAATCAGAAATTTGTATATCTTCAACGCACATGCGCGCGGTTCCCGAAAACCTTCGCAAATTCTTGACGAAATGCCTATTTCTGTGTTTATGGTGTTGAGAAAACATAAACACGGAGAGATTGCATGGATGTAGGAGAAAAGCTACGTCAGGTACGTAAGATACACAGATTGACCCAGCGTGAACTGGCGCGCCGTTCGGGCGTGAACCACGCCACCATATCCCTGATCGAGCAGAACAAGAGCAGCCCTTCCGTGGGTTTGCTGAAGCGTTTGCTAGACGGAGTTCCGCTGTCGCTTTCCGCCTTTTTCGCCGAAAAGGGGCCGGAGGCCGAAGCACCCTTCCTCTATCGAGCGAGCGACCTCACGCAACTGGCGGGCGACCCGCTGATCACCCTCAAACAGGTTGGCCGCGATCTGTCCGATCGCGCCGTCCAGATCATGCACGAGCGCTACCATCCCGGTGCCGATACCGGAGAGGAGTTGCTGCAGCACGAGGGGGAAGAAGGCGGGATCGTGATTCGGGGCAAGCTGGAGGTCACGGTCGGTTCGCAGAGCCGGATCCTCGAGCAAGGCGATGCCTACTACTTCGACAGCAGAACGCCGCACCGCTTCCGCAACGCCTGGGACGAGGTGACCGAGTACATAAGCGCCTGCTCACCACCGTCGTTTTAGGCCGCGTTCGAGAGATACCCGGAGTTTAAGCGGACGGTAGCGACCGGGTGCCTTGACCGGGTGTCTTTACCGGGTGGCTCGAGCGGAGGCCGATCACAGGTTTGCCGGACCCGGTAGCTTGGCGCTGACTCCTCCGCCTTTCGGGCTGTCAGATCGCCGCCTTGCGCTTCTTGTACCGAGCGGCTGAGATCGGGCTCATGCCCGCTCTTCAAGCGTTCAGACGTCACGCGAGCCTCATCCTCGCTTCGCTGCGGGCGCGCAGTCGCGCTTGCCAACCCGCGATGAGTTTCACTCAACGCCGATTGGTATTAACCGTGGTCCTACGGCCTCGACCAGAGGACCAAGCACCGCTGACCTGGCAAGGGCGCCGGGAGGGGGAACGTATTTGTGGAGCGCCTCTGGAGCACGGTCAAGTACGAGGAGATCTACCTGCACGCTTATGCCGATGTGCCGGAAGCGCGCGCCTCGATCAAACCTGCGCCCAGAACGGCGATGGAATGGTCTTAAATCTTGCATCCATCGCTCTTCGTATCGGGCCTCCCCAGTTCCTTGCGCTACCCGAACCCTGGTTTTCGGCAGGCAGTCTTCGCTACCACGAGGGCGGCGTGATCGACCAGACCACCACCGTCATCTCGTCGGCGACATTGCGGAAGCGGTGGGGCTCGGTGCTCTTGAAACTGAAGCTGTCGCCTTTGCGCAGGACGAAGGTCTTCGACCCGACCTCCAATTCCAAGGCCCCGCGGACGACCACGCCCGCTTCCGCCCCCTTGTGGGTGAAGAACTCCTCGCCGCTGGACGCGCCGATCTCGAACTCGCACCACAGCAGCTCAGGATCGCTGCTGAGATTGGGAGTGAGTAGATAGTCGGTGATGCCGGAGACACACTTCAGCTGCTTGCGGTTCTCCCGGCGGACGATCACGCCTTGTTCGTCCTCGGGGATGTCGCCGCCATCCCTGAAGAACCAGCCGATCTGAACACCGAGCGCCGTACTGATGTCGCTCATCAGTTTCAGGGAAGGGGCGGTGAAGCCGCGTTCGATTTGGCTCAAGTGACCGATGGAGCGGCCAGTCAGCTTCGCCATGTCGCGAAGCGACAGCTCCTTCAGCCGTCTCAATTCTCGGATCTGCGCGCCGACGGCGTAGGGCTCGCCGGTCGTGCCGTCCTGCGATCGAGCAGTTGTCTTGTCCGCTGGTTTGTGCCCCTGGACGTTGGCCTGCTCTTTCATGACTTATCTATCCCGGACGGTTCTGGAGAACGGCTATCGTTACAGCTCTGCGATCCGACGCTCAACCCGACAGAGCAACAAGATCGGCGTCCTCTCCTTTCTCGACTGTCGTCGAGCAGGCGGAGTGGCCATTCCTCCATCCCCCTGTTTGGATTCGGGTTTTGCTGCATGGATCGCTCTCGCCCTTATCTAGCCTCGTGTTGTGACGGACTGCGCCTCGGGTCGTCGGTCAGCGTCCCCTCCGTCGCAGGAGCGCTCTAAAGGCCGAGTTGGTGCGCCATTGTTCTCCAACTTGAACAACATTTGCAATATGTTCATGACTATGTACAGAATGGCCCGTCGGCTCAATGGCAAGCCAGATCAGATCGACAGGAGAGGACATGCAGCGGGAGCTTCCAGCACAGGCGGAGATCGTCATCATCGGGGGTGGCGTGATCGGCTGTAGTATCGCCTACCATTTGGCCGCACAGGGTCGGCGCGATGTGGTGCTGCTCGAGAAGCACAAGCTGACGTCCGGTACGACATGGCATGCGGCAGGACTCGTCATGCAGCTGCGCGCCAATCGGGTCATGACAGAGCTCTCGCGCTACGCCGTCAAGCTCTATAGCGAGCTCGAGGCTCTGGGACATCCCACCGGCCTCAGCCTCTGCGGCAGCCTACCGGTCGCCCGGAACCAAGAGCGTTTGCACGAAATTCGGCGGCTCATAACGCTGGGACGACGTTTCGGTATCGACATCGAAGAGGTCTCTCCGAGCGAGATCGTGGATCTGCACCCCCTGATCGACGCTAGCCGCGTGGTGGGGGGCGCCTTCGTGCCCGGCGACGGTCAGACCAATCCCGTGGACACCACCATGGCGCTCGCGGCTGCCGCCAAGGCCAAGGGAGTCAAGATCCTTGAAGGTGTGAGTGTAGATGGCTTCCGATTCGATCGCGGCCGACTCTCTGCGGTTCGCTCCGGCGCGCAGGAGATCGCTTGCGAGGTGGCGGTCATTGCTGCAGGGCTCTGGTCCCCGCAGGTTGGCGCACTGGCCGGGATCAAGGTCCCGCTACACGCCTGCGAGCACATGTACGTCGTCACCGAACCCCTGGCTGGTGTGACCAAGGGCCTTCCGGTCATCCGCGACACGGACGGTACGGTCTACATCAAGGAAGACGCGGGCAAGCTGCTGGTGGGCTCCTTCGAGCCGCGCGGCAAACCGCTGCCGCTATCGCGCCTGCCGGAGGAGACGGCCTTCATTCAGCTTTCCGAAGACTGGGATCATTTCTGGCCGCCCTTTCAAGAGGCCATGACCCTGGTGCCGGCCTTGGCCAACGCGCCGATCGGCACCTTCCTCAATGGGCCGGAGAGCTTCACGCCGGACACGCGCTTCATCCTCGGCCCGGCGCCGGAGCGCGAGGGCCTCTTCGTCGCCACGGGCTTCAATTCGCAGGGCGTGCTCAGTGCGGCCGGCGCCGGCAAGGTGCTGGCGGAGTGGATCGTCTCGGGCGAGGCCCCGATCGACCTGGCTGCGCTCGACATCCGTCGCTTTCAGGCCTTTCAAAGCAACGCGCGCTATCTGGCCGAAAGGGCAAGCGAAGCGCTGGGCTATCACTACTCGATGCACTGGCCGCAACGGCAGTTCGAGACCGGTCGGCCGGCCCGTGTAACGCCGCTCTACTTGCGACTGAAGGAGCACAATGCCTGCTTCGGCGAGGCTGCCGGTTGGGAGCGTGCCAACTGGTATGCGCCTGAGGGTGAGAGCCCGCAGTACAAACACAGCTATGACTATCGCGGCGCGAACTGGTTCGAGGCGGTCGGAGAGGAACATCGGGCAACCCGCTCTGCCGTCGGCCTCTTCGACATGTCCTCCTTCGGCAAGTTCTTCGTCCAGGGGGCCGATGCGGCAAGCGCGCTACAGCGGATCTGTGCCAACGATGTGGAGGTTCCGGTCGGCCGCATCGTCTACACCCAGTGCCTGAACACGCGCGGTGGGATCGAGGCCGACGTGACGATCACGCGCCTCGCCGAAGACCGCTTCCTGGTGGTCACGGCCGCCGCCAGTCAGGCCCGCGATCTGGCTTGGTTTCAGAAGTGTACGCCAAGAGACGCCAGGGTCGCCCACTTCGATGCCACCTCGGCCTACGGCGTCCTTGCGGTTATGGGGCCTCAGTCGCGTGCCCTGCTGCAAGACCTGACGACAGCCGACCTCGGGAACGAGGCCTTTCCCTTCGCCAGCTGCCAGGAGATCGATCTGGGCTATGCCAAGGTCCTGGCGCTGCGCGTCACCTACGTCGGCGAGCTGGGCTGGGAACTCTACGTGCCGAGCGAATTCCTGCTACCTCTTTTCGATCTCTTGGTGGCCGAGGGACGGCCGCAGGGCCTGCGACTGGCGGGCTATCATGCCCTCGACTCGCTGCGGATCGAGAAGGGGTACCGGCACTGGGGGCACGACATCACCCCGGACGACACGCCGCTTGAAGCCGGCCTGGGCTTCGCCGTGAAACTGGCATCGAACATCGACTTTATCGGCCGCGAGGCCCTTAGCAAACAACGCCAAGAGGGGATCAGGCGCCGCGCGCTTCACTTCATGCTGGAGGCGGACGACGGCACGCTGCTGCACGATGAGGCCATTGTGGTGGACGGTCGCTATGTCGGCGAGATCAGCTCCGGTGCCTATGGCTACAGTTTGCAACGGCCGCTCGGCATTGGCTACGTGGACTGCCCGGACGGCGACTGGAAGAGCCTCGCCGAGCGACCCTACGAGATCGAAATCGGCACGCGGCGCTATCCTGCCAGAGCCTCGACGAGACCCTTCTACGATCCGACATCAGCGCGTGTTCGCTCCTGACCGCCGCAAATGCTGTGTTCATAAGTGAACAAAATGGACTTGACGTTCACGCTCAGAAACAGGAACAATGCGCAGGATGTGATAGGGCAGGGCACTAAGAGATGAAACACACCCGCCGGGAACTGGCGGGCGTGGTGCTTCAAGCGACAGGTAGGTCAAACAAATGGGAGAAGGTTACAATGAGTAAACCGTACAACCCGAACATGACAAAGCGGCGTTTCCTCAAAACCAGCGCGGCTCTCGTCGGCGCTGTGGCTGCGCCTGCCATCCTATCGAGCCGCGGCATCGCCAACGAGCCCGAGCCGATCAAGGTTGGTCTGGTCAATCCGCTGGAGGGCGAGTGCGCCCAGTGGGGCATCCCGATTGTCCGGGGCGGCCAGATCTGGGCCGATGAGCACAACGCCAAGGGTGGAATCCTCTGCGGCGACGGCGAGCGGCATAAGATCGAATACAGCGGCTACACCAACGTCTGCTTCTACCCGAACGAGGAACTGAAGGCCTTCAAGAAGGCCCTCTTGGAAGACGACAAGAAGTACATGTTCCAGACCTATACGCCGGCCTCGCGCAAGGCGATCGCGCAGCTTGCGACGCAGCAGAAGGTTCTGACCAACTCCTACGGCGGCGGCTTCATGAGCCCGCAATTCCCCTACCTGATGGGCGGAATCACCGGTTCGCCCACCGCCTTTCTCGGCCTGGTCGCTCATGTCTTGGAAAAGCAGCCAGAGGTCAAGAAGGTCGCGCTCCTCTTCACCGACAATTCCTTCGGGCATGCCGGTCGCGGCTACACGGCGGCTGGCTGTCAACCCTATGTCGACAGCGACCGAATAGAGGTCGTCTACAACGAAGTCTTCGATCCGGGCACCACCGACTATTTCCCGCTGCTAAGCGCGGTCTTGGAGACGAAGCCGGACGCGATCTTCCATTCCGACTTGCCGCCCGGCAAGCAGGCCATCCTTCTGGAAACCGCCTATCATCTGGGTTTCGAAGGCGTGTGGATGTGCCATTCCTGGGATCTGGCGCACATCCTGCAGCGGGTGCCGGCGGAGAAGATGGAGGGGCGTGTCTATGCCGGATTCGGGGTCGATGCGTCGGAGCCGACCTTCAGCAAGAAGGCCTACGATATGTACGAGACCTATGTCGAGCGCTACGGCGCGGAAGACTGGATCGGTTTCTCCGGCCTGACCTACTCCGCCTTGCTGACTTTTGATGCCGGCTTTGCCAACGCGCCCTCCATCGACCCGACCGACGTCATGAACACGCTCTACGAGATGAAATCTATAGATCACCCGATCTATGGTGAATCGCACTGGGGCGGCAAGGAGATCTTCGGCGTCGATCATCATCTGCTGACGCCGACGCCCAAGTACGTGGTCTCCGATGGCGGGTTCAAGCTCTCGGGCGTGTTCGACCTCAGTCCCTGGTGGACGGAGCATAAGGCTTCGGCTTTGCCCGTTCTGAAACAGTACGGATTGACGGAAACCTGACCGGCGCCGAAGGGGAGGGGTTTCCCCTCCCTTTTCGCCTTCGCCCGTTTTGCCGAAGCTAGCCAGGCGTTGGCTCGGCGCATCACCTTCAGTGTGGAATTTTCTGGGTCAGCAACAGGAGATCGGCCATGGGCCAGCATGACATGCTATTGCCCCCTTACGACATCAGCTTGATCGCCGACGAGATCCGCGACGACGAAATCGCGGGCATCCCGGGCGCCTTGGACATGGGCGAGGAAAACGTCGATCCGGTGACCTTCTCGGTCGTGCATGCGCGTCTGGAAGGCATCATGAGCGAGATGACGGAGACGATCCTGGCGACCGCCCGCAATCCGATCCTTCATGGTGCCAAGGACTTCACCTGCTGCCTCTTGAACACGCGCGGCGGTGCCGTGCTTTCCATGTACGATTGTATTCCCGTCCACGTCGGAACCATGACGCCGCCGCTCCGGTTCGTGATGCGCGCCTTCAAGGACGATATCCACCCCGGCGACGTGTTCTTGAACAATGCGTCCTACGCCGGGAACTCGCACGTCGGCGACTTCACCATGTTCGCGCCGATCTTCTACCAGGGAAAGATCGTTGCCTGGGCCTGCAGCAAGTGTCACCTGCTGGATATCGGCGGGCATCAGCCGACCAGCATGGATCCCTTTGCCAAGGACATTTACCAGGAAGGCTATCACTTTCCTGCCATTCGGCTCTGTCGCGATCACAAGCCGATCACCGATCTGGTTCGCTTTATCGCCTACAATTTCCGCTACTCGCGACAGTGGTACGGTGACTTTCTGGCCCAGTTGGGTTCGCTCTGGGTGGCCGAGAGTCGAGTCATCGAGCTCTGCGATCGCTTCGGCTACGAGACCTTTAAGGGCTGTCTGACCGAAACCCTGCGCTATGGCGAGCGGGCGATGCGCGAGGAGATCGCCAAGCTGCCGAAGGTGACGGTCGAAGAAACCCTGATGAGCGAGGTCTTCAAGGGTTATGTCGACGAAGCGCTGGAATTCAAGATGAAGCTCAGCATCGATCCGGAGGAGGGGACCATTACCTTCGACTATCGCGAGATGCCTGATCAGATCGACTTTAGCTATAATCTGACCTACGCGACCTGCCGCTGTTCGGCAATCCAGGGCACTTTGCCGGTCCTCTCACCCAACTTGCCGTACAACAGTGGCGCACTCGACCGGATCATCGTGAAACAGCGCGAAGGCTCGATCGCCGGCATTCCGCGCTGGCCCGTGGGCACCGAGGTGGCGACCGTCGGTCTCTGCGACGAGGTAACGAACCTGGTGTTCAAGACCTGGGCGAAGGTGGTACCCGACCGCGCCCTGGCCGGCATGGGCGAACACCCGGCTGCCAACTTCGGTGCCTCTGGTATCGATCCGCGCAACGACGATGAGCCCTACGGCCATCTGCACTATCTGGCGGCAAGCGCTGCCGGTGCAACCGAGGGCTTCGACGGTCTGCCGCATATGTTCGGGCATTGCATCATGGGCAACATGGGCTACGAGTCCATCGAGATCCACGAGCTGGCCCTGCCACACCTGGTCTGGGAGGTTAAGGCGGAAACCGATTCCGGAGGGGCCGGCAAGTGGCGCGGCGGGGCCTCTCTGTCGCATCGCGTGCAACCCCGCGACCACGACATGACACTGATCTACTGCGGTACCGGACACACCTGGCCGCCCTTCGGCCTGTTCGGCGGTGCGCCCGGCACTGTCGCCGACCATTGGCTGCTCGATCGTGCCGACGGCCAGGAGGTCGAACACCTTGAGAACATGGGCGAGGCGGTCTGCAAACGCGACCAGGAATGGTACGCCGTGACCGGCGGCGGCGGTGGCTTCGGAGACCCGCTAGAGCGCGATCCGGAGAAGGTTCGCGACGACGTCCGGGACGGCTTCGTATCGCTCGAGGCGGCCCGCGAGCATTATGGCGTGGTCATCGACACCGCCCCGGAGCTCTTCGCGGTCGAGGTCGATGCAACCCAGTCGCTGCGTGCCGCCAAACGATCGGCGCGTCAGCAGGAGGCGTCGCAATGAGCTATCGGATCAGCGTCGATGTCGGCGGGACCTTTACCGATCTCACCATCGCCCAAAGCGAAGAGAACATTCAACTTGGTCGCCACAAGTCTCCGACCACCCCGGAAGACCGCTCTCAGGGCGTGCTGAACTGTATGCGCCTGGCTGCCGAAGCGGAGGGTCTGTCGCTGGAGGCTCTGCTGCAGGACACCCAGGTCTTTTGTCACGGCTCGACGACCGCCACCAACGCCATCCTGGAGGGCAGCGGAGCCAAGACCGGGCTTATCTGCACCAAGGGCACCAAGTACGTGCTCTGGCGGGGCGAAGGCCGGCGCAAGACCATGTTCAACTACAAGATGGAACCAAACGAACCGCTGCTGCGCCCCTACCTCTGCCTGGAGGTGACCGAGCGGATGAGCAGCGAGGGCGAGGCCCTGGTTCCGCTGGATGAGGAGGAGGTGCGCGCCGCCGTCCGTCAGTTCAAGGAATGGGGGGTGGAGACCATTGCCGTCTGCACCCTCTGGTCGATCCTGAACGACGCGCATGAACGGCGCATCGGCGAAATCATCGAAGAGGAATGGCCCGGCGTATACTACTGCCTTAGTTCCGACATTCAGCCGATTATCCGTGAGTACGACCGTACCTCCTGTGTCGTTCTGAACGCGATGCTGCAGCCCATCGTGACCAGCTACCTGACGAACCTGCAGCGTGCCCTTGAGGACTATGGCTTTAAGGGAGAGATGCTGATCGTCGTCTCAAACGGCGGGGTCGTGCCTTTCGAGGAAGTCACGAAAAAGCCGGTCTTCATGCTGTTTTCCGGGCCGTCGATGGCACCTGCCGCCGGCTACTATTTCTCGGAGTTGGAAGCGGAGCGAAGCTGCATCACCGTCGACATGGGCGGCACCAGTTTCGACGTGAGCACGGTGGTGGACGGGCAGGTGACGGTGACCCGCGACGGCCGGATCCTGAAGCACCCGACCGGGGTTGCCTCCATCGAGATCATGACCCTGGGCGCCGGCGGCGGCAGCATCGCCTGGATCGACAAGGCCGGTCTTATCGGCGTCGGTCCGCGCAGTGCCGAGGCCGTACCGGGACCGGCCTGCTACATGCGCGGCGGTGTCGAGCCGACGGTCACCGACGCCTACGTGGTCCTGGGCTACATCAATGCCGAACATTTTCTGAACGGTCGGATGCAGATCGACCCCGACCTTGCCTGGCGCGCAGTCGAGGACTATGTGGCCAAGCCGCTGGGTATCTCGGTTCCCGACGCCGCCTTCGGCATCAGCCAGGTCGTCAACGAGAACATGATCGGTGGCATCCTGGACATGACGATCCGGCGCGGTGTCGATCCCAGAGAGTTCGCCCTGGTGACCGGCGGTGGGGCAACCTCGGTGCCGATCGGTTTTCTCGCCCGCGAGATGGGGGTCAAGAAGGTCATCATCCCCCGCGAGACCTCGGTCCTCTGCGCATTCGGAGCCAACAACGCGCCGATCGCCATGAGCAGCGTTGCCAGCAAATACACCACCAGCGAGGCCTTCGACTTCGACGGGATCAATGCGGTGCTGAGCGAGATCGGTGACAAGGGCAATGCCTTCCTCAGCCGGCTGGGTGTGCCCGAGAGCGATCGGAACTTCCAGATCTACTGCTCGGCGCGCTATCCCATGCAAGCAACCGAGGTCGAGATCCCGCTGGCGCTGCGCAATGGCAAGATCGACGAGGCGGCTCTGGCAAAGACCGTAGAGGATTTTCATGCGGCCTGCCTGACGCGCTACAAGACCAACGATCCGGGATCGGCAGTGGAATTCCTCATGTGGCGGCACATGGCCACCCACAACACGCCGCGAATCAGACTCCCCGAACAGGAGTCCGGCGACGAAGCTGCAGAGAGCGCCCTGCTGGGACGCCAGAAGGCCTACTTCGGCGAGGAAGACTTCCAGGATACGCCCATCTTCGACGGCGATCGCCTCCGTTACGGCATGTCGGTCGATGGCCCGGCTGTCATCGTCCTTCCAGATACGACGATCGTCGTCCCACCCAAATTCCAGCTTGCGGTCCAGCAGCACGGCTACTTTACCATGACGGTACCGGTCTAGAAGCTGTTTGAGAAAGGCATGGGGGGGTGCCTTCATCCTCCTCGCGACCGCCCCGCCCACGACGACGTCCTAGTGGTCCGATCCGAACGCTTGGATCCCAAGCGTTCGGTGAATCGGCCCACTAACGTGTTGATCTGGTGGGGCAACTTATCCAGAGGGATGGGAACCATCCCTCTGGGTTGCACCACTAGCTGGGCGTTTGGGCGGGCGTGGAGCCCGGACAGTGCCTTGACCAGAAAAGAGGGGGACCCAGGAGGATTATGACCGACGTCAAT
The DNA here is from genome assembly GCA_040219175.1 of Kiloniellales bacterium. Taxonomy (GTDB): domain Bacteria; phylum Pseudomonadota; class Alphaproteobacteria; order Kiloniellales; family JACOMY01; genus JACOMY01. The sequence goes on along the minus strand of JAVJSY010000003.1, from coordinate 6,777 downwards.
CTGGCGCAGCTGCTGATCAACTTCGTCACCCTCAGCTCCTTCTATTCCTGTTTTGCGGTGGGCCTGGCGCTGGTCTTCGGCATCATGCGCGTGATCAACTTCGCCCACGGTGAGTTCTACATGCTGGGGGGCTATGCGGTCTGGGTGGTGATGACCGTCGCCAGCGGGCTTCCCCTGCCGGTCGTCTTCATCATGGCGCTGATTGTCGGCCCACTGGCGGTCGGGCTTATCGGCCTGCTTCTCGAGCGCTTTATCTTTCGCAGGATCGAAGAAAATCCCTTCGCCGGTTTCATGGCGTCTCTCGGCCTCGCCTACGCCCTGCAGGTGCTGGCTGCGACCGGCTTCGGCGTCGTCAGCAAGAGCTTGCCCGTCATGTTTCCCGGCAGCTTCTCCTTCCTGGGCGGCGTCATAACCAGCCAGCGGCTGGTTGTCGTGCTCTTCTCGATCGTCATGATGCTGTGGCTATGGGGCTTCCTCACACGCACGCGCACCGGGCGGGCGATGCGCGCCACCGCTCAGAACAAGGAATCGGCCCTGCTTCAGGGGATCTCGCTGGGCCGTATGTCGGGTCTGGCAATGGCGATCGGCGCGGCGCTGGCCGCGGTCTCCGGCGCGCTGATGGGCAGCGTGATCAACATCGGACCCTTTATGGGGCTGGAGGCGATCTGGAAGGCTTTTATCGTGGTCATCGTCGGCGGCATGGGCAGCATCCCGGGGGCGATCGCCGCGGCCTTGCTGTTTGGCCTGCTGGACAGCACCATGAGCACCTTCGGAGCCGGGCAGTTCATCATCATGATCGACACCCTGATCATGCTGCTGGTGCTCGCCTTCTTTCCCAACGGCCTGCTGGGACGCGACAGCGCCGTGATGGAAAGCAGGACGGCCGGGCTAGGCGCCGTGGACATCGAATGGCGACCTCTTGCACGGCGGGTCGGTCTGCCGATGCTGCTGGTCTTCGCCCTGGTCCTGCCCTATCTTCTGCCCGCCTACCTGCAGGACTCTCTGGTGCTCTTCACCATCTCGTGCATCATCGTCATGAGCTATCGCCTGGTGACCACGATGGGCGGCTGGTCCTTTGCGCATATCGCGACCATGGCGCTCGGCGCCTACACCATGGCGATGCTGACGACCGAATACGCCAGCCTGCCGTTCTGGCTGACGATCCCACTGGGTGGCCTGGTGGCCGGCCTCTTCGCCTTGGCGATCAGCTATCCCGTGCTGCGCACCCGGCAGTTCTATTTCTTCCTCAGCACCTTCGCCGCCGGCGAAGCGCTCAGGCAGTGCTTCATTCAGTTCAAGTCCGTCTTCGGTGGGATCGAGGGCATTCCCTTCATCAACCGACCAGGAGACATCCTCGGCATCAACTTCTTCGACACCGTCAACTACTACTTCCTGGTGTTGTTCTTCGCACTCCTCTGTGGGGGCATTATGTATGCTTTCGACAAGAGCACCGCCGGGCGGACCGTGAAGGCGGTGGCTGCGAACGAACACCTCTCCGAATCGCTTGGCATCAACACCTGGCGATACAAGGCCCTGGCCTTCGTGCTGGGCTCCTTCTTCGTCGGCATCGCCGGGGTCTTTTTCAGCAACTACAATGGCTTTGTTGCACCCACGGACTACACCACGGCCTTCATGTTCAAGATCATCGCAGCTGCGATCATTGGCGGAACGCGCAGTTTTGCCGGCCCCTTGCTGGGTCTGATCGTACTGACCGTCATCCAGGAACTCTTGCGCGACTTCTACCAGATCGTGCCGCTGATCTGGGGGGCCATCATCATCCTCATCATGCTGTTCATGCCGAACGGTCTGGAGAGCCTCCTGGCCCGGGCAAAGCCGCAGGGCGCCGGTCAGCGCGGCAGAGAGCCGGCGGCGGCTCGGGGAGGTTCGTCGTGACCCCGCCAGCAAGCGCATCGAGCCCGCTTCTGCAACTGGTCGGCCTGTCGAAGTCCTTCGGCAAGCTCGACGCAGTCAAGGAGATTTCCGTGACGCTCTCGGCCGGGGAGATTCGCGGTCTCATCGGTCCGAACGGCTCTGGCAAGACGACCTTGTTCAACCTGATCAGCGGGTTCCTGAAACCCACGGCCGGACAGATCCTCTGGCGCGGAGAGGAGATAGCCGGACTGGCGCCGCACCGGATCGCTCGGCTTGGAATTGTGCGCACCTTTCAGCTGACAAGCGTCTACGGCGACTTGACGGTGATGGAGAACCTGCTGATGTCGAGCCACCTGGGCAACCGCTCCGGCGTGCTGGCTCAGTCGCTTCAGCTGCCCAGCGCCCGGGCCGAAGAGAGGCGCCTGTCGGAGCGCTGCCGCGAGATCCTCGATGAAATGGGTCTCACCGAACTGGCCGACAGTCGGGCGGCCAACCTTGCCGGCGGCACGCAGAAAATCCTCGGCATTGCCAATGCGCTCGCGGCCGATCCGATCTTGCTGATGCTGGATGAACCGCTGGCAGGACTGAACCCGGCGGAGAAGACCGCGCTGATGGAGAAGATCGAGACACTGCGGGCCAGAGGCCTGACCATTCTGATCGTCGAGCACGACATGAAGGCGGTGATGACGACCTGCGACCGGGTAACGGTGATCTGCTATGGCGAGAAGATCGCCGAGGGGACGCCGCAGGAAGTAAGCCGCGACCAGCGGACCATCGAGGCCTATCTGGGTCAGGACGAGGCCGTCCATGCTTGAGGTGCATGATCTACTCGTCGACTACAACGGGATCGTCGCCGTCGATCATCTGAGCCTGCAGGCGAAGGCGGGAGAAGTGACGACGCTGATCGGTGCGAATGGCGCCGGCAAGACGACACTGCTGAAAGCGATCTCGGGTCTTCTGCAGCCGGCGGCCGGAGAGATCCTCTTCGACGGCAAGCCCCTGACAGGCTGTCGACCCGAGGACATCGTACGGCGCGGAGTCACGCAGATACCCGAGGGGCGCGGGCTCTTTCCCTACCTCTCGGTCTACGACAACCTGATGACCGGCGCGCATCTCCGCCGTGACCGTGCCGCGATCCAGCGCGACCTCGAGAAGGTCTTCGCCTATTTCCCGGTGCTGAAGCAACAAAGCGGCAAGCTGGCCAAAGACTTCAGTGGCGGCGAACAGCAGATGATCGCGATCGGGCGCGGAATCATGGCCAATCCGCGTTTCTTCCTGTTCGACGAGCCTTCTATCGGTCTGGCGCCGCTGATCGTCAGGAGCGTTCTGGACACGATCAAGGCGATTGCCGAAGAGGAGGGGGTGGGCGTCCTCTTGGTCGAGCAGAACGCCAACATGGCCCTGAAAATCGCGCGCGAGGCCTATGTGCTGGAACTTGGCAAGGTGGTGCTCTCGGGGCCCGCCGAGGAACTTTCTGCTGACGCCGGGGTCCGCAAGGCCTACCTTGGCATGTAAGCGATAGGGGACAGTTGCAAGGAAGCGAGGTCGATGCCGGAAGGACCCTCGAAACAGACGAGATCCGTTGTTCTGGTCACCGGGGCGTCGGGCGGAATCGGACGGGCGACCGCCTGCCGCTTTGCCGAGGCCGGCTGGCTGGTAGCGGTGCACTATGCGACCAACGCGAAGGGAGCGCAGGAGACGGCGGCCGCCTGCCGGGAACTGGGCGGCGAGACGGTCGTTCTGCAGGGCGATCTCATCGACCGCGAGAGCTGCGAAAAGCTGGCAGCCGCGACCTTGGATCGGACCGGGCGGCTCGATTCCCTCATCAACCTCGCCGGCACCACGCGCTTCGTGCCGCTGAAGGACCTGGGCGGCCTGGAGGAGGCGGATTTCGATCGGATCTTTCGCACCAACCTCTACGGCCCCTATTACCTCTCGTCTGCCTGCGCGGAAGCACTGCGTGCAGCGCCGAAAGGCTCGATCGTGAATTGCGCTTCCAGCTCGGCCTTCAGCGGCCAAGGCAGCTCTGCGGCCTATTCGGCCTCGAAGGGTGCCCTGGTCACGATGACGAAATCGCTGGCCGTTGCACTGGCGCCGAGTGTTCGCGTGAATGCGGTCTGCCCCGACTTCACCGATACGCCCTGGATCAGCCGGCGGATGGATGCGGAAGAACATCGTCGCTTCTGCGAGAAGGCGGCGGAGGGAACCTTGCTAAAGCGCATGGTGCAGGCCGACGACGTCGGCGACGCCAATTTCTGGTTGGCCACCGGCGCACAGGCGATTACCGGCGAGACCATCCTGATTGACTGCGGCGCCGCCCTTTCATAACGCGATCCTTGGAAGAGAATGGATCACGAGCACCGTCGTCCGGCAGGCGGGAGGCATTCGGCCGAGGTCTTCTTGTGGTCATCGCGCCGCCCTCCAAGCCTGTCGCCCTCGTCACACGTCGCTTGCAAAAGTTCGCCGAGTGTCGCGCTTTTCAAGACGGACTCTTACCTCGGTTTCGCTCAAGGGCCGGTCGTCGAGATCCAGATACAGTTCCTAAACCGTGATAAATCCCCAGCGCGTACGCCACTTCGTTCGATGAAGAATCGTTTTCTTCAATATTAAGCCAATGAAGGAGAAGTATTGAACGGGGTGATTTTTTTGCCGCCATGTCATTTCTCTTGGTCAGCGCCGGCCCCACTCAGATAGGCGATCACATCGCGCCGATCCTGCGCGTCGCGCAGTGCAATGGGCATGCGAGCACCGGGCAGGTAGGTGCGTGGGCCGGCCAGCCAAAGATCCAACGATTCCGCCGTCCAGGCCTCGTCGAAGGCTTCCAAAGCGGGCGAGTAGGAGAAGCCGGGCAGGGATCCGGCGGCGCGCCCGATGACGCCGCCCAGACGCGGCCCGACGCGGTCGGTGTCCAGCGAGTGGCAGGCGAAGCACTTTTTGCGGAAGAGGTCGGCGCCGCGTTCGCGGTCGCCGATGGGCTCTTCTGCCAGCAGCGGTGACTGCAGGCCGACTGCTAAGCAAAGCGAGAGCGCCAAAGCGTTCCAAGGCATGACTTTTTGCTCCTTTGGGAAGGGGGGGCGGCGGACCGGAGAGGGGGCCGGCCCGCCGCAATCAGCTAGGCGCCGAAGCTGAGCGCGCGTTCGGGTAAGCGCTCGTTCAAGGCCGTGGTGAGGACGGTCCAGTGCATGGTTTCATCCGCCACCAACTGAGCGACCAGGCGCGCATGGGCGTCCGTTCCCATGCCGGCGATGGCCTCGATGTAGACATTGACCGCTGCTCCCTCGAGGCTGGCTGCCAGGGTCAGCACCTCGACCTCGTTGGTGAGCGATGCCGCACCGATGTCGACGGCATAGTCCTCGATCGACTTTGCCTCTAGGGGCTTGCCGCCGGCCTTGAGGATCTGGGCGATCAGGGCATCGCGGTGGCCCTCGTGATGGCCTTGGAACAGGCGGGCGACGGGCACCACGCCGGGCGAGAGAAGACCGCTGCCGGCGGCAATCTCATAGGCAGCTACGGCTTCATGGTCGAGGCCGAGGATGGTGTTGAGCGCGTCGATGTCCGCTTCGCTGGGCTGGCTGGCGGCGAGAGCGATGCCCTCGCCCCCGGCCAGCATGGCCAGCGCTGCGCCGCCGATGGCCAGATTGCGGCCGCCGCGTAGGAAGCTGCGCCGCGCGCTGAGTTGACCTTTTGGGATGTTGGTATCCATTGGATCCTCCTGAGATGGATGTCGTTGATCGACAGGAGGCCAGTTGGGCGGGGAGGGGAGCGCGCGCAATCGCTCCGCCGAAAGCTGAGAGGTTCGGCAAAACCTATGGGACGCTCGGCAAAATCAGTGCTGCTCTCGTCGGTGTTCGCGCGGTGGTCGGCCGAATTTACCTGCGAATGCGCGGGTAAAGGCAGCGGGCGATTGATAGCCGGACTGGGCGGCGATCTGCTGGATAGAGACCTTCTCGTCGTCCAGCAGCGCAAGCGCCTTTTGCAGGCGCCAGTTGGCTAGATAGCTCATCGGCGCGGTGCCGATGAGGGCGCTGAAGCGCTCGGCGAAGCGGCTGCGCGACATGCCGACCTGTTGGGCGAGCCCTTCCACCGTCCAGGCCGCTGCCGGATCGGCGTGAATGAGGCTGAGCGCGCGTCCGATCTGGTGATCGGTGAAGGCCTCCAGCAGGGCCTGAAGGCTTGGGTCTTGCATAACGCCGAGCCGCAGCAGCTCGATGAAGACGATCTCGGACAGACGCGTGGCCGAGGCTTGGGATCCGATCTGGCCGGACAGCATGCGCTGTGCGACCAAGCCCAAAACCTCGTTCAGCCATGGTTGCTGGCTGCGCAGGTCTGCGCTGGTCACGAAGTAATCGGGCATGGCCTGCAGCAAGGGATGGTCTGCCCCCGGTCGGAAGCTGAAGTGGCCGCACACCATCTGTGTGCTGGCATCGGGATCGCCGTCGCCGACCACCAAAACGCCTTGACCGTCATAGCCGGCCTTCACCAGCACCTCATCCAGCGGTGCCGCATTGCGGCCGGGACGGTCGGCCAGAACATGCGATCGGCCGCGCGGGATCAGAATCAGGTCGCCATGACCGAGGTCGGCGGTTCTTTCGGAGTCGAAAACCACATGGCATTGGCCCTGCATGACCAGGTGAAACCGCGCGGCTTGTTCGTGGTCCGGCACCTGTATCGCCCAAGGGGCGGAGAAGTCAGTCCGGAAATAGAGCACGCCCCGAAGGGCGAGGGTATCGAGGATGTCGTTCAGGATGTCCATAGTGTCCGACCTTGGGCTCTCGTGGTTCCGTTTTGCGTTGCAATGTTCGGACCTTGATGAGGGATTGGCAAGGAGTGTCCCGGACAATGTGAAGAAGTCCCCGCTAGTGGTGCAACCCAGAGGGATGGGAAGCAGCCCTCTGGGTTGCACCA
>JAVJSY010000002.1:0-63194 GCA_040219175.1 Kiloniellales bacterium | reverse complement strand
GGGTTGATCTGGTGGTGCCACCCCGCGGGATGCGAACCATCCCTCTGGGTTGCAGCACCAGCGCTGTCGTGACGGCGCTGTCCCCAATCCTGCTCTCCTGTCGAGACGCAATGACGAGCGATCGAGTCGTTCTTCTGAAATCCTGTGCTTGCCTCTTGCAGATCTAGTGAACTCTTGTAACTTTGTTTGAACGTCTGTTTGTCTCTAGGCAGATAAAACGGATGGCTAAAAGGACAAGCACAGAGGGGAAGCGCGCCATGGCGGATGAGGTCAGTCGCAGTGCCAACGACACCTTGATCGGCACCGGCGTGTCGGACGACATTCTCGGCCTGACCGCAAACGATCGGCAAAATGGTCCGGGTAGCGACGATCGGATCTTTGGCTAGGAGAAGGTGAACGCTACCGATTGGTTGTGCCGCGATCCGGTGATGCGGCAGCTCGACGGCCAAGCGGCCGTGAGGCGCGGTGCGGGAAGGCTTTCGCCGAGTATGGTGAACGGGAAGCGGGCGTGCATGTCTGGAACATAGTCGCCAAGCGGTGGGAACTGCACCGGAACGAGCGATCGAGCCGGGCCGCGCTGGAAGAACGCCAGCTGCGCAAGCTGCGCCGCCTGGCGGTGCATGCCGCGCGCAATTCGCCCTATTGGGCAGAGATCGTGGAGAGGCACGGGATCGATCCGGCCCGCTGCCGGATCACCGACTTTCCACTTCTGACCAAGCAGGACCTGGTCGCGAACTTCGACCAATGCCTCACCGTTAAGGACGTCACCCGCGCGGCGCTCTGGGACTTTATGGAAACGACCGAAGATCCTAGCCTGCTCTTCAAGGGCCGCTATGTCGTGATGCATTCCTCCGGCACCTCCGGCCGACCGGTTGTTCACTGTTGTCACGTGGCTGACTGGCTGAAGGCCGCCACGCGCGCTGTCCGCTACGACCGTCCTACTCTGCGCAAGAAGCGCGTGGCTCACTTTGGCAGGCAGGGGCACTCGGCAGGATCCAAGATCGCGCACAGCGTTCGGCTGGGACCGCTGAAGCATTTCTATGAGCTGCTGGCAATCGACTCGGCCGAGCCGATGGAAGAGGTGGTCCGGAAACTGAACGACTTTCAGCCTGAGCTCCTGGGCGGTTACCCTAGCACTGTGGCTCTCCTCGCAGAGCAGCAGGCGAAAGGCGCGCTCGCGATCGCGCCGAGGCGCATTCTCTGCTCGGGCGAGCAGCTGACGCCAGTGCAGTCTCAGGAAATCAAGCAAGCCTTCCAGCGGCGCCCCCGCAACCTCTACCTCACCAGCGAACACCTCTTGATGGCGATGGACGGGCCGCGCTTCGAGGGCATGTATCTGATGGAGGACGACCTGATCTTCGAGTTCCTCGACGGGCGCACGGTCGTAACCAACCTGACAAACCGTACGCAACCCTTGATTCGCTATGTCTCCGACGACGTTCTGCGTCCCTTGGAGGATCGCGACCGCCGCTGGCCTTTTACCAAGATCGCGACCCTGGAAGGGCGCGTCACCTACGATCTGGTCTTCCGCGCGGATGACGGCGAACTGGCGCCGCTGGACTTCCACAGCATCTCCTTGCTCCGGCTTCGCTTCGTCCGTCGCTTCCAGATGCAGCAAGAGAGCGAGAAGGCCTTCGTTTTTCGCGTCGTCCTCGAAGCAGGGCGGTCGGCCTCAGAATGCGCGGAGGCCCTGGATTTCGCCCGACAGCGCATCGACCGAACCTTGGCTGAGAACCGCATGACCAAGGTTCAATTCACACTCGACGCGGTCGAGGAGATCCCGGTGAACCCCCACACGGGCAAGTTCGAGCTCGTCATCCCCGCAAAGACGCTCAGCCAGTGACCAGTGGGCCGAAACCGCGGACGGCAGAATCCGGTTCCCTCAGTGCGGCGGTATCGGCACCTAGGGTGCAACCCAAAGGGATGGTTCCCATCCCTCTGGGTAAGTTGTCCCACCAGCTCAACACGTTAGTGGGCCTATTCACTGAACGCTTGGGATCCAAGCGTTCGGATCGGACCATTAGGGGTCAGGCCCCAAGGGCTTTTGCCACCATCGAGATCAAGACCACGACCAGGAAACTCAAGAAGATGGCGCCTAGCTTGCCTTCGCTCATTCCCTTGGCCATGCGGACGCCGTGCGGCACCCCGATCTGGCCGCCGACGATCAGGCCGGCCAGGGCCGGCAGGTAGAGATAGCCGAGGCTCAGTGGCGGCATCGCTGCTTGACCGCTGCCGGTGACGATGTAGGCGGCCGCCCCGACCAGACCGATGCTGGCGCTAAGCGCTGCGGCCTGCGCGGCGGCTTCCTGCATGGAATAGCGGCGAGCGGCCATAAAGGGCAGAGTCAGGGTCGCCGCGCCGCCTCCGGCCATCGCACCGAACACGCCGGTCATAAAGAAATAGGGTGTCCAGATGGCGGTCGCCGGCAGACGGCCGCTGCCTCTTGGACGCTTGCGTGGCTTTGGTTTGGGCCAGATGAAGCGCTTCAAGCTGCGCAGGAGCACCAGGCAGATGAAGACGATAAAGCACAGGCGCAGTATCCAGTCCGTCAGGGCGCCGGCAGCCATGGCACCGCCGAGCGCACCCAGCATCACCGGTCCCGCCAGCAGGCCGAAGAGGGGCGGGGAGAGGTCGCCGTTGCGCCAGCGGTACCAGGCGGCACTGGCTGTGTTCGCGACCATCAGTGCCAGCGAGGTCGCCAAGGCGACATGCATCACCTGGCGATCGGGGACCTGGGCCAGCGGCAGCAGGTAATTCAGCACCGGCACGACCGTGAAGCCGCCGCCAATGCCGATCATCCCGGCGAAGAGGCCGGCGAAGGCACCGGTCGCCACGCAGCCGGCGACGATGGCCAAGAGGGTTACCCAGTCCACTGTCTTGGCTTCCCCCGCCTCACGTGATTCCAAAAGTCTTCAACGCCATGGCCGCCAGGATCACCAGCAGGGTGGCGAGAAAGAGCCAGCGCAGCACAGTCTCGTCGGAGCGCTGGGAAAGTTTGACCCCAAGTGGCGAGGACGCCAGCCCGCCGATCGCCAGTCCCAGCAGGGCCGGCAGATAGAGATAGCCCAGGCTGGCAGGCGGCATGCCCACCTCATTGAGGCCGGCGATGATGTAACCGATGGAGCCGACAAGACCGATAGCGCCGGAAAGCCCGGCAGCCTGCGCGCCGGCCTGCTTCATGGTCAGCCCGCGGCGGCTGAGGAAGGGAACCATGATGGTGCCGGCTCCCGTTCCGCCCAAGGCGCCGGCGAGGCCAGTCAGGCCCGATGTGATGCAGGCAGAGAGCGGATTGAGGGTGAGCGCCTTGCCGTCTGCCTCTGCGGCGCGGCTTTGCATGATGCCCTGGATGCAGGCGCGTAAGGAGTTCAGCACGATCAGCAGAAAGAGGATCCGGAGCACTATGGTGGACACGAAGTCGGCAAGGATGGCGCCGGCGACAGCACCCAGAGAAATCGGCAGGATCAGGCGGCGCAGGAGGCCCATGTCGAGTTCGCCTGCGCGCCATCGCTGCAGGACTGCGGCAGAGGTATTCACGACGATCAGCACCAGAGAACTGGCAAGCGCGCAGTGCATCAGGTTGGCATGCGGGACGGCGGCCAGCGGTAGCAGGTAGTTCAGGATCGGCACGGTTGTCAGTCCGCCGCCCAGCCCGAAGAGGCCGGCGCCGATGCCGGCGATCACACCGCCGAGCAGACAGAACAGAAAGATCTCTGCGGTGGTCCCCCAATCCATGCGCTCAACCCCGAAACAAGAAAGGCCGCGCCGGAGAGCCTCCACCGGCGCGGCCAATCATAGGACCAAAGTTTGGAGGAAGCCTAGCTTTCGTCCTTGGCCTTCTTGAAGCTGGCGTTCTCGTGCCGGGCCGACTGGGCGATGGCGCCCACGACGATGGCAGCCATGGCGATCAGGCAGATGGTCAGAACCCCCGGGCTGTCGGCGAAGGTGAAGATCGCGCTTGCTTCATCCCAACTGTCAAACGGTACGGAATTCATGATGCTGTCTCCTTGTAGATGGCGAGAGGCCTATTCGGCGGGCGTGGCTGCAGGGCGTACGCCGTTCTGCGGCAGGCCGGCCTCGGGATAGGGGCGGATCGGCAGTTCGGCCGCATCCAGTCCCATGATCTCTGCCTCACCGCCGACGCGCAGGAGCCCGGCTGCCTTCAGCACCAGCGAGATCACGTAGCCGGGTATGAAGCCCAAGGCCATCATCACGACAGCGCTCAGCAGCATGCCACCCAGATTGACCGCCGGCCAATCGGGGTTCACCTGCGGATAGCCGGCAGCGAAGATACCCAGAGCCACCATCGACCAGACACCGGCGACACCATGCACGGCAAAGGCGCCGACGGCATCGTCGATGCGAAACTTCTCGATCAGCGCGTTGGCCGGATAGATGATGCAGCCGCCGACAAAGCCGATCAGGAAGGCGAGCGGTGGGTAATAGATATCCAGACCGGAGGCTGCCGAGATGATGCCCGCAAGTGCGCCCGACATCATCCAGAAGGGATCTCTGGTCACCAGAAAGGCGCCGATGATGCCGCCGCCGAAACCCATCAGCGTGTTGAAGCCTATGGACGAGAGGGTCATCGGCTGACCGAAGATGTTCACCCACTGCTCGCTGCCCATGTAGATGGCACAGCCACCCAGGAAGCCAAAGAAGCCGACGATGATCAGCATCAGCCCGATCAGGGTCATCGGCACGCTGTGGCCGAGGATCGGGTTGGCGCTACCGTCCGGATTGAAGCGCCCGATGCGCGGGCCGAGGTTGATCAAGACGCCCAGCGCAAAGAAGCCGGCGACCGTGTGCACGCAACCGGCGGCGCCAAAGTCGTGGAAGCCCAGTTCCGTCGTCAGCCAGCCCTCCGGATGCCAACCCCAGGCAGCGCCCAGAATCCAGACGGCCGAGCCCAGGATGATCGCCAGAATGATGAATCCGCTCACCCGGATGCGCTCGATGACCGCGCCCGACATGATCGATGCCGTGGTCGCGGCGAAGAGCGTGAAGGCCGCCCAGAAGACGCCGGTCGCATTGTCGGAGAGGTTGGGACCCATGGCCAGCGACCAGGGCAGCCCAACCGCAGCGTTGATCGGCGTGAAGCCGTTGGGGAAAGCCAGGTAGATCCACCAGCCGAAGAGATAGAAGGTCGGGATTAGGAAGGCGAAGGCCAGGATGTTCTTCACACCCGACGCCAGCGCGTTCTTCATCCGCGAGGCACCCATCTCGTAGGCAAGAAAACCGGCATGGATGATCACCATGATGGCCGTGCACCACCAGTAGTAGACCTCCATATTGATCGTGTTCATCATATCGATTGCGGCTTGAATGTCGCTCGCTTCCATTGCTGGCACCCCTGTTTTGTCCTGTCATTTCCAAAGGCTGCTTTCCACGGCCTCCCCGCCGCGATCCGGAGCCCCCTTGCGGATGTTCAGATGCTCAGCGGGCTCTTGCAGGGCCAAATCCGCTGATTGCTTCTGTTCATTCTCTTTGGAGACCACGGTGCATGCCTATAATCAACAGATTTTCATCGACCCGTATCGGGTTTGCAGGAAGATAATGATCAAAAAGTGAGCATCCACATAGGCGATAACTGTATTAGCTGGAAAAATTGACAAAGAAACTTGCATATTTTTGACTGGGAGTAAGTGAATTGTATGGATGGGGGAGATGCGTTGCGGTGAATTGTTCAGATAGTAAGCGATTGCGCAGATTGTAGGCAGTCTGAGAATCTGCCTGAATTTTATGTCGCAGTCTGACTGGATCACTGCGGCGACGCGCTTTAGTCTTTTCACTAGGAGTTACGGAAGTTTCAGCGGGAGAGAGATCATAGCCAGAAGCAAGGCAGGGGCGTCAGGGGCTGAAGGCGGAGCGGTTCTGCAGGACCCGCACGCCTTGATCGGCGCCCAGGAGAACACCTTGGAGGTTGCCATTGGCCGCGAGGCCAAGGCCTTTCGCCAATCCCTCGACATGACGGTGGCCGAGGCTGCACGCGCCGCCGGCCTGTCTACCGGCATGCTGTCGAAGATCGAGAACGGCGCGACCTCGCCCTCGCTTGCCACGTTGCAGGCCCTCTCGCGGGCCCTGCAGGTGCCGGTCACCGCCTTCTTCCGTCGCTTCGAGGAGGCACGCGAAGCGACCTTCGTGAAGGCCGGCGACGGGCTGACCATAGAGCGGCGCGGCACCCGGGCCGGCCACCAGTACCAGCTCTTGGGCCATGGCACCGGCAAGGGGGTCGCGGTCGAACCCTATCTGATCACGCTTACCGAAGAGTCCGATGTCTTCCCGCTATTCCAACATGCCGGCGTCGAGTTCCTGCACATGCTGGAAGGTCGGGTCGGCTATCGCCATTCCGACCGGACCTACGTGATGGAGCCGGGCGACTCGCTGTTCTTCGACGCCGATGCGCCGCATGGTCCAGAAGAGCTCTTGGAGTTGCCGGCGCGCTATCTCTCGATCATCTGCTACGAACGCGACGCTGGCTGAGTCGGGCCATCTGCCAAAGAGTGGACACAGCTCTGCGATAAGCGGTCCCGGCTGTCTTTTGCGACGCGCCTTGGAGTGCTAGACAGGGGGCTGTTGCGAATCACCCCTTAGCGGCACTGCCGTTGATATCACCTCTTGCGGCTTCGCCGCTTATGGCTGCTTGTGGAGCGCCCTGGATGATCACTTCTGCTGCCTCGCCGACTGCCGTACGCGGTCGCTGGCCCTTGCATCTGCTGTTCGTGTTGATGCTGGCTCTTGGCGTGAGCGCCTGCTCGAGCGACGACAACCTGATCCCGACCGACCCGAACGATGCCTCGGTCGAAGAGCTCTATGACCGTGCGCTGGCAACCATGCAGGCCGGCGAGTATCGCCAGGCAGCAGCACTCTTCGATGACGTGGAACGGCTTTACCCCTATTCTGTCTGGGCCCCGCGCGCGCAGCTGATGGCCGCCTATGCCTTCTATCTCAACAACAGCTACGACGATGCGATCAACTCTCTGGACCGCTTCATCACCTTGCATCCGGGCAGCCGCGATGCACCCTATGCCCACTATCTGAAGGCGCTCTGCTACTACGAGCAGATCTCCGATGTGCGCCGCGATCAGCAGATGACCCGTCAGGCGCGGAACGCGTTGAACGAGGTGATTCGCCGCTATCCGGACAGTCGTTATGCCCAGGATGCGCGCCTCAAGCGCGATCTGGCGGTCGACCACCTGGCCGGTCAGGAGATGGAGATCGGCCGCTTCTATCAGCGCAATGGCGACTATCTGGCGTCGATCAACCGCTATCGCACGGTGATCACCCAGTTTCAGACCACCACGCATGTGCCCGAAGCCCTGCATCGCCTGGTCGAGTCCTACCTGGCCCTGGGTGTGACCAGAGAGGCGCAGGCAACGGCTGCCGTTCTGGGCTACAACTATCCGGGCAGCTCTTGGTACAGCGACAGCTATTTCCTGCTGACCGGCGTCGACCTGCGCCCGGAAGAGCAGCCCGACTCCTGGATCGCCGGAGTTTGGCCCTTCTAACGAGCAGGCCTTAGGCTAGGCGAATGCTGACACGCCTTTCCATTCGCGACCTGGTTCTGATCGACCGCCTGGATCTTGATCTGGAGGAGAGCCTGACCGTGCTGACCGGAGAGACCGGTGCCGGCAAGTCGATCCTGTTGGATGCCCTGGGCCTGGCGCTGGGCGCGCGCGCGGAGGGTCGCCTGGTGCGTGCCGGCGCCGCGCAGGCGCAGGTGGTGGCGGCTTTCGAGGTCGCCGAGGCCCATCCAGCCCGGGTCTATGCCGAGAGCCAGGGTTTGGCGGATGAGGGTGGCTTGCTGCTGCTAAAGCGCAGCCTCACCGCAGAAGGGCGCAGCCGCGCCTACATCAACGACCAGCCGGTCAGCGTTACCACCTTGCGCAGCCTGGGCGACCTCTTGGTCGAGGTGCAGGGGCAGTTCGAACAGCGCGGTCTCATGGATTGGAAGGGGCATGCGGGCTTACTGGATGCCTATGGGCGTGCTGCATCCAAGTGCAGTGCGCTTCGGCGCAGCCATAGCGCCTGGCGCGAGGCGCGCGATGCGGTTGGGGCGGCGGAGCGCCGGCTGGAAGAGACGCGGGCGGAAGAAGAAGCGCTGCGCCACGCCTTGCAGGAACTGGACGCGCTGGAGCCGGAAGAGGGAGAGCTGGAGCGGCTGGCCGAAGAGCGCCAGGTGCTGTTGCATCGCGGTGCCATTCTCGAGGCTCTGCGCGAGGCAGAACAGCAGCTCTTCGGCAACGACAAGGCCGAAAGCCAGGTGGTGCAGGCGCTGCGCAGCTTGGAGCGGGTCGCCGAGAAAGCCGGGGAGCGCTTGCAGGATCTGATCGAGAGCCTCGAGCGTAGCCTGGGCGAACTGGAGGAGGCGGGTCGCCAGATCGCCAATCTGGGCAGCGATGCCGATCTCGATCCCGAGCGCTTGGCCTGGGTCGAAGATCGCTTCTTCGCGATGAAGGATCTGGCGCGAAAGCATAAGGTGGAGGCCGAGGCCCTGCCGGCCCTGCGGGCTGACATGGTCGCGCGTCTGGCCAGCCTGGAAGCCGGCGACAGCCAGTTGGCTGCCTTGAGAGAGCAGGCCGAAGCCGCCGAAGCAGACTTCCGAAAGGCCAGCCGTGCGCTAACGGCCTTGCGGGTCAAGGCGGCCCGCAACCTCGACCGTTCCGTCAATGCCGAGCTGGCGCCCTTGAAGCTGGAGCGCGCGCGTTTCGAGACGGCGTTGGTGCCGCTGCCGGAAGAGGAATGGACGGCCGAGGGGGCGGAGCGGGTGCAGTTCCTGGTGGCCACCAACGCGGCCGCCGAGGCCGGGCCGATCGGCAAGATCGCTTCGGGCGGAGAGTTGGCGCGCTTTCTCCTGGCTCTGCGTGTGGTTCTGGCCCGTATCGGCTCTGCGGAAACCCTGGTGTTCGACGAGGTCGATGCCGGTATCGGTGGTGCAACGGCGGCTGCGGTCGGCGCACGGCTCTCGCAGTTGGCCCAGGATTGCCAGGTGCTGGTGGTGACGCACAGCCCGCAGGTCGCCGCCCGCGGCCAGCGTCACCTGCAGGTGGAGAAGACCGCTAAGGGCGCGCAGGCGGTGACCGGCGTGCGGCTGCTGGAGGCCGAAGCCCGCAAGGAAGAGATTGCTCGTATGCTGGCCGGGGCGGAGATTTCCGCCGAGGCACGCTTGGCCGCTGCCAAGCTTCTGGAGACACAGCCATGACCGACCACAGCCAGACGCCTGTCGAGAGTTTGGACAGCGAGAGCGCGGCGCAAGAGCTGGCCAGGCTGGCCGAGCAGATCCGCTATCACGATGAGCGCTACCACGCCGAAGACGCGCCTGAGATCGACGACGCCAGCTATGACGCCCTGGTGCGTCGCAATCGCGAGATCGAGGCGCGCTTTCCGGACCTGGTACGCGCCGACTCGCCCTCCAAACGAGTCGGCGCGCCGGTGTCACAGGGCTTCGCCAAGGTGCGCCATGCCGTGCCCATGCTCTCCCTCGGCAATGCCTTTGGAGACGACGACCTGCGCGAGTTCTTCGCCCGTCTCAAGCGCTTCCTCGGCAAGGACGGGCCGGCGGCCGAGACCGTTGTGGCCGAGCCCAAGATCGACGGCCTGTCTGTCTCGCTGCGCTACGAGGATGGCCATTTCGTCCGCGGGGCGACGCGTGGCGACGGCAGCGAGGGCGAGGATATCACCGAGAATCTGCGCAGCCTGAAGGAGGTGCCGGAGACGCTCTCCGGCGAGCCGCCCGAGGTCGTGGAGATCCGCGGCGAGGTCTATATGCGCAAAGGCGACTTCGCCGCAATGAACGCGCGTCAAGAGGCGGCGGGCCTCAAGGTCTTCGCCAATCCGCGCAATGCCGCTGCCGGCTCGCTGCGCCAACTCGACGTGGCGATCACCGCCAGTCGCCCCTTGCGCCTCTTCGCCTATGCCTGGGGCGAGATCAGTGGCAGCGCGGAGGCCCTGTTCGGAGGTACCCATCACGCGGCGCTGGAGACGCTGTCGGGCTGGGGGCTGCCGGTCAACCCCCTGTCGCGCCTCTGCCAGGGGGTCGAGGAGGCGCTGCAGGCCTATCGCGACATCGGCGAACAGCGTGCCGATCTCGACTACGACATCGACGGCGTCGTCTACAAGGTCGACCGCCTGGACCTGCAGGCGCGCCTGGGTTTCGTCAGCCGCGCACCGCGATGGGCGATCGCGCACAAGTTCCCTGCCGAACAAGCCGTGACCCATCTGGAGTCGATCCAGATCCAGGTCGGACGGACCGGTGCGCTGACGCCGGTCGCGCATCTGACGCCGGTGACGGTGGGCGGCGTCGTTGTCTCCCGCGCTACCCTGCACAATGAGGACGAGATCAAGCGCAAGGACATCCGCGTCGGCGACAGTGTCGTGGTGCAGCGTGCCGGCGATGTCATCCCGCAGGTCGTCTCCGTCCTGCTGGACAAGCGCCCGGCCGACAGCAGCCCCTACCACTTCCCCACCAACTGCCCCTGCGCGCTGCAGAGCCCGGTCGTGCGCGAGCCGGGCGAGGCGGTGGCACGCTGCAGCGGAGAACTGGCCTGCCCGCATCAGCAGGTGGAGAAGCTCTATCACTTCGCCAGCCGTGGCGCCTTCGACATCGACGGACTTGGCGAAAAGCACATCAAGGCCTTCTTCGAGAAGGGGCTGGTGCGTACCCCGGACGACCTCTTCACCCTGCAGGCGCGGGATGGCGAGGCGGGTCCTCCTCTGGCCGAGTGGGAGGGCTGGGGCGCGCGCTCGGCCGAGAACCTCTTCACCGCCATTGAACAGCGCCGGCGTATCCCTTTGGAACGCTTCATCTATGCGCTGGGCATTCGCCAGATCGGTGAAGCGACCGCCAAGCTTCTTGCCAGGCGCTATCAGAGCCTATCTGCCTGGCACGCGGCGATGCGACAGGCCGCCGAAGAACGCGCAGCAGCGCCGGACGCGCGTAAGCCGGAAGAGGTCGGCGAGGCCTTCGCCACACTCTGCGACATCGACCAGATCGGCATATCCGTCGCCGACGACCTCTGTCGCTTCTTTCAGGAAGAGCACAATCTTGCCGTCCTGCTGCGACTCGAGGCGGCCTTGGAGGTTGAGGATGCGGCCCCGTTGGGCGAGAGCAGTTCTCCCATCGCCGGCAAGACCTTGGTCTTCACCGGCAGCCTTGAAGAGATGACGCGCAGTGAAGCCAAGGCGCGCGCCGAGGCCCTGGGTGCCAAGGTCGCCGGCTCGGTCTCCAAGCGCACGGATTTTCTGGTGGTGGGTGCGGATGCCGGCTCCAAGGCGACCAAGGCGCAAGCGCTTGGTGTCGCCGTCCTCACCGAGGCGGAGTGGTTGGCCTTGATTGGTTAGGCTGCTTTTCGGGCTGGCGGCCTAAAACTTCCATACAGAACAAGTGCTTTCGGATAGAGGTCCGTGTCGTTCGCTTGGTCGGAACGGCCGACAGCCCGTTCGTGCATTCAAGAAAGATACCTAAAAGAACAATTTATGCGTGTTTTATTCGACATTCATCGCTTGCCAAAGCACGCCTTTTTCGAGAAAATCTGCTTTAGGAAACTCTTGCATGTTTGCGATGGTTTCTCTTATGGAGTCTTAAGCATAAGAAGGGACGGGGGGTCATCCTATGCAAGGGAAAGGTCGAAGAGCATCGAAAAGTAGTGCTATGGTCAATCAGCATCTCGGGCAGAGACTCCGCGGGCGTCGGCTCCTCCTGGGACTCTCACAAGCACAGCTTGCGCGCAACCTGGGGGTCACCTTTCAGCAGATCCAGAAGTACGAGAATGGCGGCAGTCAACTGACGCCGGAGCGGCTGCATCGTCTAGCCATCTCTCTAGGGGTGGCAGTCGACTTCTTCTTCGACGGCCTGCCGGAGCTTCGCGGCGCGGACAAGCTCTCTAAGGAGGCGCTTCTGCCGGACGGGCAGGCGCAGGATGCTCAGATTCTGGCTCTGGTGCGCAGCTACGGGCGCATTGCCGACGATGCGAAACGCCGGAGCTTTCTGCATTTGGTGCAGAGTGTCTCCAACAGCGATTTGGCAGGCACTCCGTCGTAATGGCCTGTTAGCAGCCAATAGTGTTGGCTGCTAACATATTGATGCTACGTGCTTTTTGCTTGAATTCTGCGATCGTTTCGGCCCAGGCTTTCCTACCGGAGAAAGGCAGCTTCCATCTGGACCAAGGAGGCGCCGCAGTTCTAGGGGGAACAGCAAAGGAGCATAGCAGTATCATGCAGAGCGGATGCGATCGGGCTTTGACCCAGCAGCTGGAAGGCTATCGTTTGGCGACAGCGGAGATCCTCTACCATATGCCGGATCACCCGGGGCTCCTGCAGAGCTTCATTTGGCAACACTATGACCAGGCGCCCGACTTTCCCCGGCTGAACAAGTTCCTGCACTATTGGCACCGAGAGATCGAGGCGGTGCTGCATTCGGTCACTGTCGGCAGAAAACAGCTGATCGCACCGCCAAAGGTCAAGGCGGCCAAGGCTGTCTTCTCTTTGCACTAGCTAGTGAGCGGTCGCCGCGCCTACCAGCCGGCCGAGCGTTTCTACCGCTGCCTCCAGGCTTGCGTCCCAGGTGTGGCCGCAGCTGAGCCGGAGGCAGTGGCGATAGCGATCGCTTGCCGAGAAGACGTCGCCCGGGGCGAAGCAGACGCCTTCCTTCAGAGCAAGGGCGTAGACGGCGCGGCTGTCGAACTGCGGCGGCAACTCCAGCCAGAGCACGAAGCCGCCGGCCGGACGGGTGATCTTGGTGCTGGCCGGGAAGTGTCGCGCGACCGCCCGGGTCATGCGATCGATGTTCTGGGCAAAGACCCGCCGCATGCGCCGCAAGTGATTGTCGTAGCCACCCGACGAGAGGAAGTCGGCGAGCGCTGCTTGCGGCAGCACGGCGCCGCAAAGCGTGTTGGCGAACTTCGCTTCCAGCGCACGCGTCAGGTGCCGCTTGGTCGCCAGCCAGCCGACGCGGTAACCGGGCGCCAGAACCTTCGAAAACGAGCTGCAGTAGAGAATGTCGGCATCCGGGGCCAAGGCGAGGAAGGGCTTGGGACGAGTCTCGCCGAAATAGATGTCGCCATAGATGTCATCCTCGATCAGGGGCACGTCATGCTCCGCCAGGATGCGAACCAGGGCACGCTTCTTGTCATCCGGCATGAGGCAACCCAGAGGATTGTTGAAGCTGGAGGAAAAGAGACAGGCGCGGACCGGATGACGCTCCAGGGCGGACGAAAGCGCATCGAGGTCCAGCCCGTCGGTGGCGTGAGTCGGAAGCTCCAAAGCCTTCAGGCCTTTTGATTCCAGGGTCTGGAGAAGGCCGAAATAGGTTGGCGACTCGATGGCCACGGTGTCGCCCGGTCGGGTCACGGCGCTGAGCGCCAGGGAGAGGGCTTCGGTGCAGCCATAGGTGATCACCAGGTCTTCCGGTGCGAGGGCCTGTCCCCAACGCAAGGCACGTCGCGCAATCTGCTGACGCAGATCGAGCAGTCCACGCGGCTCCATATAGCTGTTGTACTGCGTTCCCTTGTTGCGGGCCGCGCGTGCCAGGAAACGATCCAAGCGACCGGCTGCAAGCAGCTTGGCATCGGGCACGGCGCAGCCCAGGGGTGCCAGATCGGGCGAAGCGCCCTGCTCCAGCAGGTCCAGCACGCCGCCGATGGCAATCAAACTTGCGGCCTGTGGCGGTTGCGAGAGTGCCGGCCGCTCCAAGCCAACAGCGCTGCCCGGACGGATGTAGAAGCCCGACTTGGGTCGCGCTTCCAGGACTCCTCGGTCTTCCAGCAGACGGTAGGCCTGCTGCGCGGTCGAGATGCTGGTCCCGTGTTGCTGTGCCAGACTGCGCAGTGAGGGGGCACGCATACCCGCCTGCAAGGTGCCCAGCTCCACCAGGCCGCTCACGAAGTCGGCCAGGGTCTCGTAGCGCAGCTGTCGCTGGTTCTCCTCTGCCATAGCGATCCCTCTGCTGAATCTGTACCGATGGAACGACCAGTACAGATGACCAAAAACTGAACTGTACCGGTCACAAAAGCAGATGGCTGTATCTGTTTCAAGCCAAGAATGGCGTTAGGGTGTCCTGCAACACGCCAGGCACCAGAGCCGGCAGACACACTGGAAAGGCACCGATCATGTCTCGACCTCTGATGCGATTTCCGCACAACGACATCATGTCCCTCACCCAGGAGACACCACGCTATGACCTGGCGGAGAGCGTCGGACCCGACCTTACCCTGGGCGATCTGCTGCCGGCCGAGGAGGCAGCCGCCCTGGCAGCCCTGCCGCTTGGCTACCGCACCGCGGCCGGCGATCCCGACCTGCGCGCCGCCCTGGCCGAGGTCCATGGCGTTACGGCCGATCAGGTGGTGATCACCACCGGCGGCATGCAGACCCTCTTCCTGGCCGCCTTCATCCTCTGCGAGCCCGGTGAAGAGGCGGTCACCACCCGTCCGCTGTTTCCCAATTCGCTCAGCAGCCTGACCGCTGTCGGCGCCAAGGTGATCGAGATCCCGCTTGGGTTTGACCAGGGCTACCGCCTGGATATGGAGGCTCTCCGCGCTGCCCTGACGGCGAAGACGCGCCTGGTTGGCCTCGCCAGTCCGCAAAACCCCTCGGGCGTCGCCATCCCGCAGACGACCCTGCAGGCCGTTTTAGATATCATGGCAGGGGTCTGCCCCGAGGCCGTGTTGCTGGTCGACGAGACCTATCGTGATGCCGTCTATGGCGACGACCTCGCCGCGCCCTCCGCCGTGGCGCTGGACGAGCGGGTGCTGGTGTGCGGATCGCTCTCCAAGTGTCATGGCGCGCCGGGTCTGCGCATCGGCTGGGCGGTGACGCGCAATGCTGCGCTGAGAGAGCAGTTGGTGCTGGGCAAGTTCAACACGGTGATTTGCAGCCCGGCTTTGGAGGAGGCCCTGGCGGTCAAGCTCTTGCAGCGCCGCGAAGCGATCGTCGCCGATCGCCGCCGTCATCTGGCCGAGGGTCTGGAACGCACCGAGGCCTGGGTGACGAGAGAGCAGGATCTGGTCGCGTGGGTGCGGCCCGATGCCGGTGCGCTCTGCTGCATTCGCCTGCACCCCAGCCGCTTCGATGCGCCGGCTGTCGAGCGCTTCATCGCCGCCTGCAAGACTCACGGCGTTCGCCTGGGCGACGGCCGCTGGTTCGGCGAAGAGGCCGGGGTCTTCCGATTGGGCTTTGGCCTGCTGCCCATGCCCGAGTTGGAGGCGGGACTGGATGCCCTCTCGATGGCGTTGCAGGATAGCTTGACCCTGGCTGCCTGACGGAGGCCCTTGGCTTTTTGGAACACCACCCTGTCTCGCGGGTCTGCTTGCGCTGCTCTGCCCGAGCGGTCAGGTTAGGCGCCGAGGCAGGGACGACGGGGTTCCAGCCGGAGCAATCAAGGGAGAAGTGAGAAGCATGAGAGTCATCTGCGTCGCCAAGCGCGACCCCAACGCCCCTGCGGAATCCTTTGCCGAGTTGGCCGATGCCGAATCGCAGACGGCCATGCGCTTTGCCGTCGATGATTTCGTCCGCGAGATCTACTCCATCGCCGATGGCAGCGGCGCCGTGATCATCGTCGAGGCCGAGTCCGCCGAGGCCGCCAAGGCCAAGCTCTCGGAACTTCCCTTCGTGAAGGCCGGCTTGCTCACCATCGACTATGTCCCGGTCAAGGCCTATCGCGCACTTGCCAAGCTCGCGGGATAGGACGCGGGGTCAAGGGACCAACAAAGAAGGGGCCGGGCAATCCATGCCCGGCCCCTTCCTATTCGGCGCAGCGAAGGCTGCTTACATCTGCATCCAGTCGCCGCTCTGCTCGAAGGCGTGGGCGGCTTTGTAGATGGTGGCCTCGTCGAAGTGCTTGCCGACCAGCATCATGGAGACCGGCAGGCCGTCGCTCATGCCGCAGGGGATCGCCATCGCCGGGTGCCCGGTGACGTCGAAGGAGGCGGTGTTGGCCAGCATCTCGAAGGCTCGACCGATGACCTCTTCCAGGTTGTTGTGGTCGTCCGGCAGTTTGGTCGACTTTATCGGCAGGGTCGGCATCAGCAGCAGATCGACGCTATCCAGGGTCTCGTTGTAGGTCTTCTTCAGCAGGCGGGCCAGGTTCTGCGACTTGGCGTAGTAGTGGCCGCGGTGATGCTGGATGAAGTACTCGCCCAGCAGCATGCAGACTTTCAGGGTGTGCGACAGCTCGTCGGCCCGATTGCGCCAGTTGGCGTGCGCGTCCAGCAGGGCGGTCGAATAGAGGCCCTTCCAGTTGAAGCCCATGCCGTTGGCCTGCATCATCTGCGCCTGCAGGCCTTCGACGGCGATCGGGGTCCAGATCGCCTGACCCTTCAGGTGCATGGGGATCGAGACCTCGGTGACCTCGGCGCCAAGGCTTGCCAGCTTCTCGGCTGCGGCCCGGACCTTCTGATCGACGTCGGCTTCGGAATTCTCGTGGCCGAAGCCTTCCGTCACCACGGCGATCTTCATGCCCTGAACGCCGGCCCCCAGCGCCTCGGTGTACTTGGCGGTCTTGACGTTGTACTGGCGCGGATCGAGGCCATCTTCGCCGGCGAGCACTTCCAGCAGCAGCGCATTGTCGGCGACGGTGCCGGTCATCGGCCCGGTGTGGTCGATGGTGCTCTCGATCGGCATGACGCCGGTATAAGGCACCAGACCGTGGGTCGGCTTCATGCCGTAGATCCCGCAGTAGGCGGCCGGCATGCGGATGGAACCGCCCTGATCGCCGCCGATTGCCATGTCGACCTCGCCGGCTGCCACCAGAGCACCGCTGCCTGAGGAGGAACCGCCGGCCGAATAGCCGGCTTTGCGCGGGTTCTGGACCGGGGCGGGGGTCGAGGTGTGGCTGCCGCCCGAGAGGCAGAAGTACTCACAGACCGCTTTGCCCTTGATGGTGCCGCCGGCATCCAGCATGCGGGTGACGATGGTGGCGTCAAGATTGGGCATGAAGCCTTCCAGGGTCGAGGCGCCGTTGCGCATCGGCACGCCGGCGAGCTGTACGTTGTCTTTCAGCACGATGGTCTTGCCGGCGAGCGGACCCTCGGCGGCGCCCTTGATCTCGCTCTTGACGTACCAGGCGTTGTACTTGTTCTCCTCGCCGGTCGGCTTGTAGCCGGGGGTGCGTGGGTAGGTCACCTCGGGGATGTAGTCGGGCATCTGCTCGACCACCTCATAGGCCCCCTTGATCAGGTCGTCGATCACGCCACCGAAGAATTCAAGCTCCTCGCTGCTCATCGACATGTAGAGGTCGTCGGCGATGTCTTCCAGTTGCTCGTGGGTGGGTCCGCGTACCGGCATGGTTCTTCTCCTTTGCTTTTGGTCTCTGTTGCGTCCGAAGACGCCGGGCACTGAATTTGGAGCGGGGGCTCTCAATCAGGAACTGGCAAAAATCTCTTCGCAGATCTGGATGATGACATCGCCGTCCAGCAGGGGTTTGGCGACGGCGAAGAAGGCGGCCACCATCTCCGAGTTGTTGTGCGTGTCCATGGCCGCGCGGTCGCGAAAGCGCTCGTAGGTCGTGAACACGGTCGGATCCTCGGGGTCTTGGCTGCAGTAAAAGGCGATCGTACCGGGCTCCTCCTTCGCGGCATAGTTGGCGACTTTCAAGAGCTCCTTCTTGACGGTCTCCTCGTGGCCCTTCTGGATCCGGATGATGGCGGTGAGCACGATCATAGTCTCTCTCCCTCAAGCGATTGCCTACATGCCGACGAACTCGGCCACCAAGGCCGGATCGGTCAGGTCGTCGGGCCCAAGCTCATGCAGGATACGGCCGCGCTGAATGATCAGCACCTTCTGGGCCAGGGCGCGGATGAAATCCAGATTTTGCTCGACCAGGATGACGGTCAAGCCACTCTCTTCCTTCAGCTGCTTCAGCCGCTCGGCGATCTCTTCGATGATCGAGGGCTGAATACCTTCGGTCGGCTCGTCCAGCAGGATCAGGCGCGGGTCGCCGCACAGGCAGCGGGCGAGCGCCAGCAGCTGCTGCTCGCCGCCGCTGAGCGCGCCACCCGGACGCCTCAACAAGGGTTTCAGCCGCGGGAAGAGCTCTAGGATTTGAGCGATGCGCTGCTCTTCTTCGGCGGCCGAGAGCTTGGTGACCAAGGCGCCCGCCTTCAGGTTCTCCATCACCGACAGCGCCGGCAGGATCTCGCGGCCTTGCGGGACATAGCCCATGCGCCGGCGGTTGCGTTGGAAGGGCTTCAGGCGGGTGATGTCCTCTCCGTCCAGGCGGATGGTGCCCTTGCCGGCCGGCAGGAAGCCCATCAGCGCGCGCATCAAGGTGGTCTTGCCCATGCCGTTGTGACCCAGGATGCCGATGAAGGCGCCCTCTTCGACCGCAAGCGAGAGGCCGTCCAGCACCCGGATGCGGCCATAGCCGGAGGTCAGGTTCTCCGCTTCCAGCAGGCTCATGCCGCACTCCGTCCCAGATAGACATCGCGAACCCTTTGGTCGCTGAGCGCCTTCTCCACGGTTTCCTCGACCAGGATCCGACCCTGGTGGAAGACGGTGACCATAGTGGCGATGGAACGAATGAACTGCATGTCGTGCTCGACCACCACGACGGTGGCCTCGCGGTTGATCTCGCGGATCAACTCGGCGGTACGTGCGGTTTCTTCCACGCTCATCCCGGCCGATGGTTCGTCGAGCAGCACCAGGCGCGGCTCTCTGGCCACCACCATGGCAATCTCGACCCACTGGCGCTGACCGTGTGCCAGTTCGCCGACGCTGCGCGAGAGCACGTCGCTCAACGCGACCCGCTCGACGACCTCTTCGACCTTGCGCTTGGCGGCCTGCTTGGCGTGAGCGAAGCGGGCGGCGAGGCTCAGGTTTTCGTAGACCGAGAGACCGTCGAAAACGTCCGGCACCTGATTCTTGATGCCGATCCCCAGCCGGCCGATTTCGTGCGGGGCGGCACGGCTGACGTCTTTCCCCTTGAAGAGGATCTGGCCGCTGGTCGGCTGGTGCTGGCCGGTCAGCATTTTGAAGAAGGTCGACTTGCCCGCACCGTTCGGCCCGATCAGGCAGCGCAGTTCGCCCTCGGCCAGCTTGAAGTCGACCCGGTCGATGGCGTGCACGCCGCCGAAGGACTTTCTGAGCTGACGGGTCTCCAGGATCGGCGCACTCACGATCGCCCCTCCTTCTTGCCGCGCAGACTGGCTTCCACGGCACTCAGCGCCTCCGAGATCGAGGGCAGCAGGCCGTTCTTGAAGAGCAGCACGAAGAGGGTCAGGATTCCGCCCAGGACCAGGGTCACCTGGCCGACGCCTTGGGTGCCCAGCCAGGTCGTCAGATAGACGATCAGCGCGGTGCCCAGGATCGGGCCGGCCAGAGTCATACGGCCGCCGACGATGACCCAGATGATCACCTGGGCTGCCTGGTTCAGGTCGAACATGGAGGGGCCGACGAAGTTGCCCCAGACGGCGAAGAGGACACCGGCCAGTCCGGCGATGGCGCCGCTCAGGATAAAGGCTGCCAGATGGTAGCGGCGGCTGTCGTAGCCCAGCAGCTCGACGCGGCGCTGGTTCTCGCGCAGACCGACCAGCACCTGACCGAAGCCGCTGGTCAACAACAGGCGCAGAGCGACGTAGACCAGCATCATCAGGCCCGCCGCCAGGTAGAAGACGCCGTCGATGAAGAGGGTCTCCTCGGGGCTCCAGGGGATCTGCAGCGCCGGCACGCCGGGGATGCCGTTCTGACCGTTCAGGCGCACGCTGCCGACCACGAACTGATCGCCCGAGGTCGCGCGGATCGCCTTCTCCAGGATCAGGGTGACGACCAGGGTGATGACCGAGAAGTAGATATCGCTGATGCGGCCCCAGATCAGGAAGTAGCCGATGAGCGCGGCAAAGGCGGCCGGCAGGATGATCCCGGCAAGGGCGGCCGTCGTGGTGTCGCCGGTGTTCATCGACATGACGGCATAGATGTAGCCGCCAAGGCCGAACATGGCGGTCTGGCCCAGGCTCAAGATCCCGACATAGCCCCACAGGAAGGACATAGAGAGCGCCAGCAAGGCGAAGACGAAAATCGTGGTGGTGTCGAAGAGGAAGGCCAGGTCGTAGTAGGAGGGAACGGCCATCAGTCCGGCCGTCACCAGCAGCACGGTGAGCCACCAGCTCCAACCCGGCCGCTCGCTCGCGGGCCTGAGGGCAAAGATTTCGCGCATGATTCGCTAGACCCCCCGCTTCAGGCGGCCGGTGATGCCTTGCGGCAGCAGGCGCAGCAACACGATGGCCACGAAGAGGACGGTGATCTCACCAACCACCGAGGTGGTGAGATAGGCCACGGCCCCGTCGATCGCGCCGAACAGGCTGGAGGCGGCGAGCGTGCCGGTCAGTGGCAGCGGTCCTCCGGCGATCACGGTGATGAAGGCCTTGGCGATGTAGAAGACGCCCATGGTCGGCGAGGCGCCGAACAAGGGGACCATGATGGCTCCGGTCAGGCCGGCGAGGAAGGCGCCGAAACCGAAGGTCAGGGTGAAGACTTGCGCGGTGTTGATGCCCAGCGCCTGGGCGGTATCGGCGTTCTGCATGGTGGTGCGCACGATTAGCCCGATCTTGGTCATGCGCCACAGCGCGTAGATGGCGACCAGCAGCGCGAAGGCCAGCAGGATCATGACCAGGCTGTAGACCGAGATCGAGAAGCTGCCGAGCGAGAGGGTGCCCAGATTCTGCGGTGTGCTGCTGGTCTGCGGGCCGAAGTAGGTGGTGACCGCGCCGACGATCAAGAGGCTCAAGCCCCAGGTCGCCAACAGGGTGTCCAGCACGCGCCCATAGAGAAAGCGGATGACCAAGCGCTCGCCAAGGATCCCGACCGCGCCGACCAGCAGACCGGCCAGCGGAATGGCCAGCCCCAAGGGCACGCCGCCCTGCGCCAGCTGGGCACAGAACAGTGCCCCCAGCATGATAAACTCGCCATGCGCCAGGTTGATCACCTTCATCATGCCGAAGATGACCGCAAGGCCCAAGCTGATCAGGATGAAGATGCTGATCGAGAAGAGGATTTGATAGCCGTAGATCAGTACGACCTCGAGCATGGCTGGAGGGGTCCTTCAGCGGTTCGGCGGCAGACGGTAAGGGGGCGCGCCTGGGTCCCATTTCCCCTGGACCCGCCCCCTTGCGGCAGTTTGGCGCGAAAGGCGCCCTAGTTCACTTCCGGCTCGTACTGCGTGGTGTCGTCCGGATTGGCATGCAGGTCGCACACCAGCTGGGTATCCAGCGGCGGCTGCTGCGGGAAGGACTTCAAAAGATCGAAGCTGCCCTTGTCGTTGCCGACCGCGATGTGGATGTCCATCGTGGTGTGATTGGTCTTGCCGTCGATGGTGTAGAGGCCGCCCGGTCCGTCGAAGGAGACGCCGCCTTCCTTCATCGCTGCGATCACCGCGTCGGGATCGGCGGAGCCCGCCTTGCGCACGGCATCGGCCCACAGCATCACGCCGCGATAGCCGTACTCGCCATACTCGCCGATGTAGTCGTCCTCACCCGAGTAGGCCTTGAAATCCTCGACGAATTTCTTCGCTGCGGGCGTGTCGAGATCGTCGACGAAGGAGGTGGCGATGATGATGCCCTCACCCTCTTCCGGCGAAAGCTCGGTCTGCTCGCGGCCGACGCCGTAGGTCGAAGACGCCAGCAGCATGTTGTCCTTGCCGATGGTCGATTCGAACTGGCGGTAGAAGCCCATGTGCGCGCCGCCGACCAGGGCGGAGTAGACCACGTCGGGGTTGGCTTCCTGGATGCGGGCCAGCACCGGTGCGAAGTTGGTCACATCCAGCGGGAAGAACTCGATCGCAGCGACCTCGCCGCCGTTGGCCTCGATGATCTTCTGCATCCACTTGGCGGTGATGTGGCCGTAGTTGTAGTCGGCCGCCAGAATGTAGCTCTTCTTCTTCCCCTTCTCGTTGATGACATAGGGGATCAGGGCTTCCAACTGCTGTCCGGGCACCATGCCGGTGTTGGCATGACGACGATCGCAAACCCCGCCTTCGTAGAGGGAGTTGTAGAACAGCAAGCCGCCGAAGCGCTGCACGATCGGGCGCATGACCTCGCGCGAGGAGGAGGTGATGCCGCCGTGGATCACCTGGACCTTGTCGCGCAGCAAGGCATTGGTGGCGTACTGCGAATTGAACTTGTTGTCGGACTGGCTGTCGTAGAAGCGGATCTCGACCGGACGCCCCAGAAGGCCACCGGACTTGTTGATCTGGTCGACCGCCAGCGCCACGCCATTGATCTGCTTCAGGCTGTAGATGTTCAGGCCACCGGACTGATCCAGAATGTTGCCGACGAGGATCGGATCCCCCTCTTGGGCCTGCACCTGGCCGCCGGCAAACGCCATGGTGACCGCGGTCAGTCCCGCCGTTGCCAGACCTGCCAACAAACGCCGGCGCTGGCGCCCCTTCTGATCCTGTTCAAGCATGTGGTTCTTAGCCTCGCTCTTGATGGTTGGGCATAATTCGATACCAAGGCGCAGACGTCACAGCCCGCTGCCTCGCTTCCTTGCAGTGTGAGATGAACCCAGAGGGAAGGCAAGACCTGCATCGACTATATGTGATCACGACCGCTGTCGGTGTCAGGCAAAGCCGACAGCCCGAGCGTCCTTCCAAAGCGGCAGAGCGATCAGGTCAGATCGCCGAAAGAGCGCAGGCTGACCTTCAGATAAAAACTGTTGTCCGGATCGAGCTCGCGATCGTCGAAACGAGAGCGCTCGTAGGCGGCCTCGATGATGATGCATTCGTCCTCGTAGCGAATGCCGCCGCGGGTACGCAGGGCGCGGTCGTCCTCGATGTCTTGCAGATGCGAGCCATAGGCGAACCAGTTCTCGTTCAGGCGCGACGAGAGGCCCACGGTGATCTGATTGCGCTGCTCCAGGATCACCTCGTTCTGATCGTTCCTGAGGGCGTCGGCCTGCAGGTATTCGACGTCGAGCCTGAGCCGCGGCACGCCGGCCGAGAAACCGATCTCGTTCCGGGCGAAGCTGCCGCTGTCGGGGTCGACGCTGAAACGCCAGGTGGCATCCAGCCAGGGCGCGGGCGAGGCGCGTAGGCCGCCGACCAGGTTGGAGAGGTTGTTCTCCAGGCCCGAGCCTTCGGGATAGACTCCCTTGTCATCGAAGGGGCGATAGCTCTGTCCGACCAGGAAGCGCACCTCGCCCCCGGACGGCGTCAACAGCGACCACTCGGCGCCATAGTCGACGCGCGGGCCCGGCTGAACCCGGTCGACGCCGGGAAAACGATTCATGGCGAAGAGGTTGGTGTCGTCGAACTCCAGATCCTGCGAGTCCTCGTTGGGGATGCGCTCGGGATCGTTGTCGCGGGTCGCGACCACGCCCTGAACGATGGGTTCGAAGACCGTTTGCCAGGTGCCAAGGTCGGCCACCCAGGGATAGCTCCACATCAGCGCCATCTGCGGGTGGATACGCCCGGCGAGCTCGTCGCCGCCATCTTCCGGCGTCACATTGCCGGCGTCGTCAGGATCGAAGTCGCTGACCCAGTAGCCGTCGGCTTGCAGGCTGGCGATAAAGCGATACTGGTCGCCTATCGGCGAGGTGAAGGGCAAGATGTACTCGCCCAAGACGTGGGCGCGGCGGGTGTCGCGCCCCGTGATGCGGACCAGGTCGACCAGGTTGGCGTCGAAGTTGAAGACGCTGCCCCAAATCAGCGGATCGCTGACCTGGCTGATCTCGAGGTAGGGCAGCGCGATGGGGATCTCGTCCGTGTTGTCTTCGCTGCTGAGGCCCTGGAAGCCGAACAGGCGTGCTGTCGCATAGTCGCGGCCGCGGAAGCCCTCGACGAAGGCCTCGGAGAAGAGGGTCGAGGGTGTCCCCAGATCATAGGTTCTCAGATAGGTGTCGTCGGTCGTAGCATCGACTTGGATGCCGCCGCGATAGATCTCGTTGAAGTTGTAGTCCAGCCTGGTCTTCACGTGGCCACGGAAGGCGTTGTTGGTGGTGGAGCCGTCGTCGTTGACCCGGTCCGAAACCGTGCCGCTGCCGATGAAGTTGAAGTTCCCTTGCGGCAGGATCTTGCGGTACTCGGCCTGCAGGACCGGCAGCTCCTTGGTCGTGAAGATCGGCGCGATGGTGGCGTCCGAAGTCTCGTCGATGACGATGAAGAAGGGTACCTCGGCGGTCAGGCCCAGTTGGCCGGAACTGCCGAAGGTCGGCGCCAGGAAGCCGGTCTTGCGATCCACCGTGGGATCGGGGTGGCTGAAGTAGGGTGTGTAGAAGACCGGAAGGCCGAAGACCTCGAAGGTCGCATCGCGATAGGTGACCGTCTGTTCTTCTTGATCGTGGACAACCTTGCGCGCCTTCAGCTGCCACAGCGGTGCCTTTTCCGGGTCGGTTTCACAGAGTTCGCAAGGGCTGTAGACGGCCTTCGTCAGCTCCGTGCGGTTGCCCTCGGTGCGAACCGCGCTGACCGCTGCCAGCCGGCTTTGATCGCTCAGCAGAACGCCAACGTCGCGCACGAAGGCTTCGCGCAGGTCCCCCGTCACCTCGGCATAGTCGGAGAAGAGGACCTCTCCCGTGGGCTCCAGCAAGGCGACATTGCCGCTGGCGGTTACCACGTCGGTCGCGACATCGTAGCTGACGCTGTCAGCCACCAGAACCCTTTGGCTCTGTGAGATCTCAACCGATCCCTCGGCGGTGACGATGCCTGTGGCCTCGTTGTAGGTGACCGAATCGGCAGTGATCAGCGCCGGCTTGTTCTCGTCGATCGGCGTATTGCCGATCTGTTGACCCTGTGCCGGCCCTTGGCTCGGTACCACCAGCAAGGCCACCAGTGCGCAGGAGGCAAGCAGAGCAGGCAGTCGTCCGCGACGCAGCGCGAAGACAGCGGGCACGGGCATGTGGGGCCTAACCATCTTCACGGTAGAGCAGGACGGCAGCGCCCACCAACAGACAGATCGTGGCCGGTGTCCAGGTGGCCAGCATCATGGGAAGCTTGCCGCCCAGGCCCAGGGCAAAGAGGAAACTGGAAAAGAGATAGAGCAGGAAGCCGGTCACCGTGGCTGCAGCCAAGACCAAGGCCGTTCCACCGCGACGCGGCGGGCGCAGGGTGAAGGCGGCCCCGAGGACCACCAGTCCGGCAAACAGCAGCGGCAGGGCCAAGAGCCGATAGAACTGCATCTCGATCCGCTCGTTGGGGAAGCCGGCATCGGCGAGCGCCCGGGCATAGCTCTGCATCTCCCAGAAGGAGATCGTCTCCCAGGGCGCGAAACTCTCCGCCAGGGAGGAGAGGGTCATCTCCGTCGGCAGCTCCACCAGCGCCTGATGTTCGGGCGGCCCTCCCGGCTTGGTCTCGATCACATCGCGCAGGATCCAGAAACCGCTCATCAGCTGGGCGCTTTGGGCATCCAAACGGGCCAGAAACTGGTCGTCGTCCGCCCCGAAACGCAGCACTTGAACCTGGCGCAGGAAGGCGCTGTCGCCCGTGGCGGCATCGGCATGCAGCACGTAGACGCCGCTGCGCTCTTGCTGACGCAGCCACAGGCCGCTGGGGCCGACCGAGATGATCGAGCTGTTCTCGCGCAGGTACTCGCTTTCCAGATGGGCGTAGCGCTTGTAGAAGGCGGCCGAAAGTGGTGACACCACGGCGAAGGTGAAAACACCGATCAGCAAGGCGCAGACGACCGAGGGCAGGAGGATCTGCCAGACCGAGATGCCCGCAGCCCTGGCAATCGCCAGCTCTTGCGTGCGGGTCAGACGCCAGAAGGTTCCGATACCCGCGGCAAGAACGGCGAAACCCAGAATGTCGATGACGATCTTCGGAACTTTCAGCAGCGACATCTCGACGACCAGCAATGCCGAAATCTCCGGGCGATTGCCGAAGCGATCCATGAGGTCTGCGGCATTGCCGACCAGAATGATGACGACCAGGATGCCGAAGACCAGGAAGAACCAGCCGACGAACTGGCGTGCGAGATAGCGGCCCAGGCCAAAAGAAAGCCGTCTGGGCTGCATCGCCATTTTTTCCGAGGCAAAGGTCATGCCGTTGCCTGCCGCTTTGACCGCAAGGTCCAGCCTGTCGGCCAGCCCCAACGCAGCAGGAAAAAGCCAAGCAGGATGGGGGCCAGCGGGATGAGGTAGATTACCGGTGCCATCCCGGGATCCTGTCCCATGATGTCCTGGCCGATAAAGTTCATGCCTTGCAGACCGCCGACGATTGCGGCAGCGCCTGCGATCCTGAGCGGTCGCCCGCGCCTGGAAAACTGTCCGCCCAGCATCGCCACCAGGCCGATGAGCGCGTAAGCGATGGTGTAGAGGGGCTCGATCATGCGCTGATGGAATTCGGCCCGCAGTTCTCGCAGACGATGTTCTTCTATGTTTTCCGGATCCTCCGGCCAGAGCAGTTCGTGCAGGAACCGCTCTTGCGGGTTGCGCCAGCGCTCGCCATGGTGGCCGCCCAAAGGCGTCAGATTGACGGTGTAGCGCTCGAAGACCAGATTGGTGACCTCTCCGGTTTCGCGGTCAAGCTCCTGGCGGTTGCCGTTGACGAGCAGCACGCGAGACTCGTCGCCGCTTCGCACCAATGCACCGCGCTCGGCAATCAAAGTGGTTGGTTTCTGCCGCTTGCGATCATCCTGCACGATGATGCCGCGAAGCGAGCCGTCGGGATCGCGCGCGCGCACATAGACGGTGACATTGCCGCCGATCGGATTGAAGACCCCTTCCTGGATCAGCACGGTCGCGTAGGAGCGCGAGATATCGTTCTGCAGGTCTTTGAAATTGCGAAAGGACAGGGGCAGGAAGTAGAAGGCGATCACATAGGCGATCACGGTCACCGCGCCGGTCAGCACCAGGGCCGGGCGGGCCAGACCCAGGGGGGTGATCCCGCTGGCCCGCATCACCACCAATTCGCTCTCTTGGGTTAGGCGGTGATAGACGAAGAAGATGGCGACCACCGTGGCGATCGGCATGACGATGCCAAGGAAGCTTGGCATCAGCAGCAAGATGAATTGCACGAACTGGCTGGCCGGCAGACCGCGGTTCACCATGAAGTCGACGAAGCGCAGCGATTGCGCCAGCCAGATCGCCAGGGTGAGCGCGACCGTGATCAGGCCGGCCATGATGGCAAGCTGGATCAGAATGTATCGGGTCAGCTGGCGCATGACGCTTGGTTGAGGCTCCCTCTCGGCCGCCTGACACTTCCGGGACCTGATCGGCCTGCCGAAGCGTAAAGCATGCGATCGCTTGGCGGGCAGGCCTTTGCAGGCATGTCTTCCTTCGCTATAGGTGAAAGCCTGTCGAGGCGTCCAGTCAGTGCAGCAATAGGGCTCACCCCCGCTGTGCCCTGAAAGGCCGCGCCTTTTCGCCTTTTCCGGAACAAAACCACGTTGGATCACGAAATGCTGAAGATTACCTTCACCGACGCCCAGCCCGCGAAGAGCGGTGCCCTTGTCGCCGCTGTCCTGGAAGACGGCGCCTTGCCGCCGGTCACGGCAGAGCTCGATGCGCAGACCGACGGCATGCTCTCGCGCGCCATCAAGGCTGCCGATTTCAAGGGCAAGAAGGCATCGATCCTTGAGGTGCTGGCGCCGCACGGGCTGCCCAACAGCCGCGTGGTTCTGGTCGGCGTCGGCAAGCCCGACTCGCTGACGGATAAGGACCTGTCCGACATGGGCGGCAGCGTTGCCGGGCATCTTCTGGCCAGCGGCGAGAGCCAGGCAGCGGTCGTCATGTCTGCGCTCGAAGGCGGGCCCGAGATCGCCCACCGCGCCGCTCACGGTGCCTTTGGTGCCCTCCTGCGCTCCTATCGCTTCGACAAGTACCGGACCAAGGAGGAGGAAAGTGCCAAGCCGAAGCTGAAGAAGCTGGCGATCCACGTCGACGACAAGGCGGCGGCGAAAAAGGCATTCCGGCCGCTGGAGGCGATTGCCAAGGGCGTCTTCCGGACCCGCGACCTGGTTTCCGAGCCGGCCAATGTGATCTATCCCAAGTCCTTCGTGGCGGTGGCCAAGAAGCTGTCGCAGCAGGGCATCAAGATTTCCGTCCTGGGGCAGAAGGAGATGGAGAAGCTGGGCATGGGCTCGCTGATTGGCGTCGCCCAGGGCTCCGTGCGCGAACCGCAGCTGCTGGTCATGGAATGGCAAGGTGCGGGCGACAGCGACGAGGCACCGGTCGCGATCTGTGGCAAGGGGGTTACCTTCGACACCGGCGGCATCTCCTTGAAGCCGGCTGCCGGCATGGAAGACATGAAGTGGGACATGGGCGGTGCCGGCGTGGTCGTCGGCCTGATGGAAGCACTGGCGCGCCGCAAGGCCAAGGCGAATGTCGTGGGGCTCTGCGGGCTGGTCGAGAACATGCCAGACGGCAATGCCCAGCGTCCGGGCGACATTGTCACCTCCGCCTCCGGCCAGACCATCGAGGTGCTGAACACCGACGCCGAGGGGCGCCTGGTGCTGGCCGATGTGCTTTGGTACGCCCAGGAAGAGTACAAGCCCAAGGCGATCGTCGACCTGGCGACCCTGACCGGGGCGATCATGGTGGCGCTGGGCAAAGAGCATGCCGGCCTCTTCAGCAACGACGACGAGATCTCCGAGCAGCTGACCGCGGCCGGCGGCGAGGTCGGCGAGAAGCTC
This sequence comes from Kiloniellales bacterium, assembly GCA_040219175.1. Classification (GTDB taxonomy): domain Bacteria; phylum Pseudomonadota; class Alphaproteobacteria; order Kiloniellales; family JACOMY01; genus JACOMY01. The sequence continues at coordinate 34,647 of JAVJSY010000002.1, read as the reverse complement.
TGGCGCATGCCGATGGGCGATGCCTACGACCGCCTGATCGACAGCGATGCCGCCGACATGAAGAACATCGGCAACCGCATGGGCGGCTCGATCACGGCCGCGCAGTTCCTGCAGCGCTTCGTGAACGAGGGCACGCCTTGGGCGCACCTGGACATCGCCGGCGTTACCTGGCTGGACAAGGCGACGCCGACGGCCGCCAAGGGTGCCAGCGCCTTCGGCGTCCGTCTGCTGGACCGCTACATCGCCGCCAATCACGAAGGCTAGATCTGGCAGGGAGAAGAGCCTGCGGTCGTGAGTGACGTCCGCTTCTACCAACTGGGGCGCCGGCCCCTGGAACAGGTCCTGGCCGTCATGCTGGAGCGTTGCTATCAGCGTGGCCAGAAGGCGCTGGTCCAGGCCGGTTCGCCCGAGCGGGTGGAGGCCCTCGCAGGCCATCTCTGGACCTATCGCGATCGCTCCTTCCTGCCGCATGGAACGGAGAAGGATGGCTATGCCCAGCAGCAGCCGATCTGGCTGACCAGCGAGGCGGAAAACCCCAACGGTGCCGAGGTGCTGTTTCTGACCGACGGCTGTGAGCGCAGCGACTTTTCCGCCCTGGACCTGGTGGTCGTGCTCTTCGATGGCAGCGATGCGGACAGTCTGACCGCCGCGCGGGAGTTCTGGCGCCGCCTGCGCGAGGGGGGTGACTCGCTGACCTACTGGGCTGAGGACGAGGCCGGCCGCTGGACCCAGAAAGCGTAACCTTGCGTTACTCTGTGAGCTTCAAGCGCTGCAGGTCCGCGGCACGCCTTGGACGGTCGCCACTCAGGAAGAACTCGTCCAGTTGCGGCGGCCTTGCGGTGGTGGTCGAGAGCAGTTGGTGCACCTGACCGCGATGGTGGATCTGATGCACGAAGAGGTGGGTCAACACCGCTGCGACGCTATCGGTGTTGGCCACCCCTTCGCTGTTTGTGAAGCGGACCACGCGGGCGAGGTCGGCTTCATCTATCGCGTAGCAAAAGGTCAGCAGTTCCCTGTCGCAAGTCTCTTGGGCTCGGAAGAGTTTGTCCCGATCCCGGTAATCGGCCTCGTCTCGCACACCGCCGCGAGGTCGAGCGCCTTCGCTCATTCGGGCGAGATAGAGTTGGTCAACAATCAGGATATGCACCAAGGTTGCATGCAGCGAACCGAAGAAGCTCGCGCGCGGGGCGTGGTAGTCCTCGCTGTCCAGAGCCAGGCAGGCTTGCTGGAGTCTGAAATTGGACCAGAGGTTGTTCTCTGCCATGCGCTGGTAGTGCTGAGCCATTGTCTCGGTCACGGCGATTCCTGCACGTCTGTTCACTCAAAGAAGACGATGTCCAGTCGCTCGCCGTCCGGCTTGCCGAAGCCTCCGGCCAGATGGGTACCGTCGGGAAGGCGCGCGATGCCGCCGGGAAAGCAAAAGGCGATACGCGCCTCGTCTTCGCCACGCGCAGGGTCGCTCACCTCAATGCGCAGCGTGCGCTCGTCCTGCCCTTCCGGCAGGCTTTCCCAACGATAGCTGAGCTCTCGTCTTGGCAGTTCGACGAAGCGTGTAGCCGTGCTGCGTCTGCGCAGGGTCTCGGTCATCCAGTCCAAGAGGTCGGGTTGCTCTGCTGCGCAATAGGCCTCGACATGGGCCAGGTCCTTCAACTCAGAAAGAGAGGTGAAGCGATCGACACTGAGGCCTGTGTAGGGCGTATAGCTGAGCTCCAGCACGGCGGTGGTGCGCGAGGGTAGGGTGATGCGCCAGCGTGGCTCGATCTCCCAAGACCAGGCATAGCGGTTGGGGCGCTGTTCGCCGCGGTCCGTGAGCGCACGCTCGATCTCGCGATAGGCGCTGCGGCTCAGCTGATTGAGAGCCCCGTCACCCAATGTTGCCAAGTCGATGCCCGCGGCCTCCAGAATCGAGGTAACGTCGCGCCCGTCGTTGTACAAGCGCGTGACGACGCTGTGCAGCTCTTGCTCTTCACCGTCCAGGGTCAAGCGGGCATCGTCGAACGCCTCGGCCAGTGAGGGGGCAGGCGGGTCGGGCTCCGGCAGGCTGGGGAAGGGGAAGCCGACGAAGAGCAGGCTGTCGGTCTCCGCTGAGTTCATCAGGCGATAGGTGACGCGCACGCTGCTCGGCGAGAAGAAGAGCCGCTGGCTCTCCAAGGTCACGCGCTCATTCAGTTCGAAGCGAAGACCACCCGCGGGCACGGCCAACCACTCATCGGGAGGCGGCGGCTCCTGTGCGGCGACCCCGCCGCAGAAAAGCGAGGTGGAGAGTAGTGAAGCGAGGAGGACGGCCCGCATCAGGCCTGCTCCTCCTCCAGGGCGCTTTGGGCGCTCAGCCAGCTTTCCTCGGTGCGCTCGATTGCCGCCAGGATCTCCTTGTGCTGGCTGCGCAGCGCCTTCTGTTCGGCCGCCGGCTGGCGATAGGTCTCGGGGTTGGCCAGGCGCTGCTCCAGGATGTCCTTCGCCTTGTTCAGGGTCTCGAGCCGCTTTTCTGCCTCTGTCACCGCCTTGCGCAGGCGCGAGGTCCCTTGACGACGAGGCGGCGTTGGCGGTGGCGCTTCCTTGGTCTTGGGCTTCGCCTTTGCCTTCGACTCGCGTTCCAGCTGCCGCTCGCCCAGCACCTGCTGGCGATAGTCGTCGAGATCGCCTTGATAGTTGGCCAGCGTGCCATCGGCGACCAGCCAAAGCCGGTCCGTCACCAAACTCATCAGGTGGGGATCGTGGCTTACCAGGACGACCGCACCGGGGAAGTCGTTCAGCGCCTCCACCAGCCCCTCGCGTGCCTCCATATCCAGATGGTTGGTCGGCTCGTCCAAGAGCAGCAGCTGCGGCGCCTCGCGGGTTACCAGCGCGAAGACCAGACGCGCCTTCTCGCCGCCGGAGAGGTGCTTGACCGGCGTATCCACACGCTCCGCATCCAGGCCGTAGCGCGCCAGGTGAGAGCGATGGCGCTGCGGCTGCCCCTTGGGGTCCTCGCGCAGCATCAATGCAAGCGGGTTGACGTCCGGGTCGAGCTGATCGGCATGGTCCTGCGCATAGTAGCCGACCTTCAGCCGCGGCGGCCGCGTGATCTGGCCTGCCTGCGGTTTCAGCTGCTCTGCCAGCAGGCGAATCAAGGTGGTCTTGCCGTTGCCGTTGGCACCCAGAAGGCCGATGCGGTCGTCGGGATCCAGTCGGAAGGTGACGTTGCTTAGAACCGGTTTGTCCTGGTCGTAGCCGACGGCCACGCCGTTCACGGCCAGCAGCGGTGGGGCCAGCATCTGCGGTTCGGGAAAGGTGAAGTGCGTGCCGCGCTGATCGCCGAGGTGCACGATCGGCTCCAGCTTGGCCAAGGCCTTGAGGCGAGACTGGGCCTGGCGCGCCTTGGAGGCCTTGTAGCGAAAGCGGTCGACGAAGGCCTGCATGTGCTTGCGCTGCGCATCCTGCTTGGCGGCCGCTGCTGCCTGCTGGGCCTGGCGCTCGCGCCGGCTGCGTTGAAAAGCCTCGTAGTCGCCCTCATAGGCGACCAGCTGGCGGTTGTCCAAATGCAGGATGCGATTTGCCACGACGTTGAGCAGTCGCCGGTCGTGGCTGACCAGCAGCAAGGTGCCGGGATAGCGGGCCAGATAGCCCTCCAGCCAGAGGGTTGCCTCCAGATCCAAATGGTTACTGGGCTCATCCAGCAGCAGCAGCTCGGGCTGACGAAACAGGAGAGAGGCCAGGGCCACGCGCATGCGCCATCCGCCCGAGAACTCGGAGGCCGGGCGACGTTGTTGCGCGCTGGAGAACCCAAGACCCGCCAGGATGCGCGCGGCGCGTCCGGGTGCTGAATCGGCACCGATGGTGCGCAGCCGCTCGTGCACCTCCGCCAGGCGGGTCGCCTCTTCGCAGGTCTCCGCCTCGGCCAGCAGCCGGCTGCGTTCCTCGTCGGCGGAGAGCACGATATCGATCAACGCGCGCTCGCCGCCCGGCGGCTCTTGCGTCAGATAGCCGACGCGCCATCCGCCGGTAATCGCCAGGCTGCCCTGGTCCGGTTGCAGCTGGCCTTGGATCAGTTTCAGCAGTGTGGTCTTGCCCGCACCGTTCGGTCCGACCAGGCCGACACGCTGTCCGCGCGACAGTGCAGCCGAGGCATTCTCCAAGAGCGGCCGCCCGGCGATCCGCAGGGTTATCTTATCGAGACGAAGCATGGCGGGTGATTAGCACGGGCAAAGCCCTGCGCGCTATGGCCGCTGTGCCCTTGCCCCCAAGCCAAGCCCGCGTCTATATACCGCCGCTTTTCATCGCCTGCGGCCAGTCGGGCTGCCGGGCGCGACATCACCGACACTCCAGACAGGAAGGAAGCCTGAATCATGGCTCTCGAGCGTACCTTTTCCATCATCAAGCCGGATGCGACCCGGCGCAACCTGACCGGCCAGATCGTTGCCCGCTTCGAAGAGGCCGGCCTGCGTGTGGTTGCCCAGAAGCGCCTGCACATGACCCGGGCCCAGGCCGAGGGTTTCTACGCCGTGCACAGCGAGCGCCCCTTCTTCAACGACCTCTGCAGCTTCATGACCTCCGGGCCGGTCGTCGTGCAGGTTCTGGAGGGCGAGAACGCGATTGCCAAGAACCGCGAGATCATGGGTGCGACCAACCCGGCCAATGCCGATGCCGGCACCATCCGCGCCGACTTCGCCGAGTCGATCGAAGCCAACTCGGTACACGGCTCCGACGCGCCTGAGACCGCAGCGCAAGAGATTTCCTACTTCTTCGCGGCGGTCGAGATCGTCGGCTAGAGCAGGATGACATCAAATCGAAACGATTTGACGTCTGAATCCTGCCCTACAGCTTTGCAACATAGAGAAGTCTCGCATTCGGGTGATTCCACCTGAATGCGATCTGCTCTAAGGCGCTCCTGCGACCAGGCTGCAGACAAGACCCAGGCTGCAGACATGACATGGGCGGCGCCTTTTCCCAAAGGCGCCGCCCTTTTCTGATAACGAATCTCGTTTCGTGCGCCGGCTGGCCTAGAGCAAGAACAGGGCCATGAGGACCAGGATGACGATCACTGTGACACCGGCGATCGTGCCGCCTTTGACGAAGCCGCGATAGGTCTGCACGTGCTCGTGATAGTCGTTTTCTTTCATGATGTGCATGCTGGTTTCTCCCCTCGGTCTCGGCGTCCGCTTTGTCACTTCATATCTAGGCCAGGCCGCGGCACATCACAAGCGCCCGCCCTTAGCCAACGGGATTGACGAGGCTGCCCTCGGCTTCACGCGCATTCCAGCGGACTTGACCGGCCTCGTCCAGAGCGATCGCACCCTCGGCGACCAGGGCTAAACAGCGCGGATAGAGCTCGTGCTCTGCTGCAAGGATGCGCGCTGCCAGGCTCTCTTCGCTGTCGTCGGGCGCGACGGGAACCGCGGCCTGGCCGATGATCGGGCCGCCATCCAGTTCGTTGTTCACGAAATGGACGCTGCAACCCGACAGGCGCACACCTGCCTTCAGAGCCTGGCGTTGGGGATGGAGTCCCGGGAAGGCCGGCAGCAGCGAGGGGTGGATGTTCAGCATCTTGCCGTGCCACAGCTCCACGAACTTGGGCGAGAAGATGCGCATGAAGCCGGCCAGGCAGACCAGATCGCAAGCCGATTCAAGGATGTGCGTCTGCACCATGATCTCGAAGGCTTGCCGGCTGGGCTGCTCGCGGTGCGGGATCAGGGCAACCTCGGCGCCGGCTTCGGCCGCCATGTTGATTGCACCCGCATAGGGCTCGTTGGAGATTAAGAGAGAGATTTCGGCCGGGTAGGCCGGATCCTTCGCTGCATCCAGCAAGGCTTTCAGATTGCTGCCGCGTCCCGATGCCAGTACGGCCACCCGCTTACGCGCCATTAGAAGAGGTCTCCTTCTATCCGCAGCGGCCCGTCGCTCTCTGCGCGCGGCTCCAAGCGGCCAAGTGCGAAGGCGCCTGCATCGGAAAGCGCGTCCAGCAGTTGCTCGACGCCATCGGCCTCGACCACCAGCACCATGCCGACCCCCATGTTGAAGGTCGAAAGCAGCTCTTCGGTTTCGATCCGGCCGCTGTCTTTGATCCAGGAGAAGACCGGCGGCAGGCGGTTGCCGATAGGCGCGTCGAGGGTGGGAACCAGGTCCGCGGGCAGGATCCGCGGCAGATTGCCGGGAAGGCCGCCCCCGGTGATGTGGGCCAACCCTTTGATCCGGCCTTCGGCCAAGGCAGGCGCCAGGTCTTGCGCGTAGATCTTGGTCGGCGTCAGCAGGGCTTCACCCAGGCTCGCGCGCTCGCTTTCGAAGGGGGGAGGTGCCGAGAACGACAGGCCCAGGGTCTCCACCAGGCGACGTACCAGCGAGAAGCCGTTGGAGTGCAGGCCGCTTGAGGGCAGCGCAATCAAGCGGTCGCCGGCGCCCAGATCGCCGCGCGGCAGCAGGCGGCTGCGCTCGACGGCGCCGACGGCAAATCCGGCAAGATCATAATCGCCCGCGGCATAGAGGCCGGGCAGCTCGGCGGTCTCCCCGCCGATCAGTGCGGCACCGGCCTGGCGGCAGCCCTCGGCGATGCCGGCGATCACCGCTTCGGCGACCCTGGGCTCCAGTTTGGCGCTGGCAAAGTAGTCCAGAAAGAACAGCGGGGTTGCGCCCTGCACCAGCAGGTCGTTCACGCACATGGCAACCAGATCGATGCCGACCTCGGCATGCCGGCCGGTCTCGATCGCGATCTTGAGCTTGGTGCCGACCCCATCGGTGCCGGAGACCAGGATCGGATCCTCGAACCCGGCCGCCTTGAGGTCGAAGAGGGCACCAAAACCGCCAAGACCGCCCATGACTCCGGGCCGGGCGGTCGCCTTGGCCAGCGGTCCGATGGCGGAGACCAGGCGGTCTCCGGCCTCGATATCCACGCCGGCCGACTTGTAGGTCAGGGGCGTCGATGCTGGGGCATCGCTTGAGCTCACGTCCAATCTCCTGTTTCCCGGTCCTGCTTGCTGGCCAGGACCAATGGCTCGGCCTATTGTGTTGGCGGCTGTTCTGCCAGGACGCAGCAGCAGCGTCCAGCCGAAGCAGATGCGATGTCTGTCGATCGCTGGCCAGAGATTCGAAACACTGCGAGGAGAGAGCCATGTCCCTGGGAGATCCGCTGATCTTTCCGATCCTGTCATTGGTCGTGGGCCTATTGATCCTGGTGGCGCCGCGCCTGTTGAACTATGCCGTTGCGATCTACCTGATTGCGATCGGTGTGCTGGGCCTGCTGGCACACGGCGGCATAACGACGTGAACGCTAGAGAGTTGACGAAGGGCGGCTGCAGCGGGGAAGCTTGTCGCCGTACCTTTGGGAGGCGGGGTCTTGTTTGCTTGTCATGAAGGGCGCCGGCGGCAGCAGCGCTGGCTGAGCCGGCTTATCCTGGTTGCCGTCCTGGCGATCCTGCCGTGGCGGCCGGCTGCGGCCGACCTCTTCGCCGTTCCCGGCGTCATCGTCTCGGTCGCTGCCAACTCATCGGTCGAGGCCAAAGGCCTGGCCGAGACCATGGCGAAAGAGCAGGCCTTTCGACGCCTGGCCGAACGGCTGGTCGTGCCGGAAGACCAGGCGTCGATCCCGGCCGTGACCGTGGTGCAGATCGAGCCCACGATCGCCTCTATCCAGGTGCTGGACGAGGTTGCCACCGGCACCACCTTCGACGGCCGCTTCACCATTCGCTTCAATCCGGCCGCCACCCGCAGTCTCTTGGAGCAGCTGGGTTTGCGCTATACCGAGGTGCAGAGCCGCCCCTATGTCGTGGTGCCGGTTTTCGGCAGCGGGTCCGAGGCGACCCTGTGGCAGGGCCTCAACCCCTGGCGCACGGCCTGGGAGGGCTTCGACGGTGTCGAGGATACCCTGGTGCCGATCAAGGTCCCCTTGGGCGACCTGCAGGACGTGGTGGCAGTCGAAGCCAGCCAGGCACTGGCCGACGATGCGCGCGGGCTTACTGACCTGGCCGGGAACTACGACAGCGTCGGTGCCGTGGTGGCGCAAGCCCAGCTTGACGGCAATCCCCGGAACGGCGGTGCCGGGCTGGCCATCACCGTGAAGAGTTATGGCGAGCCTATGGGGCCGCCTTTCTCTGCGAGCATTGCGCAGACCCAAGACGAGACGCCCGAGGCCTTCTATGAGCGTGGCGTGATAGCCGTCATGCAGGGGCTGGAGGGGGCCTGGAAGAGCGCCAATGCCATTCAGTACACCGCTGCCAGCAACCTGCGGGTACGGGCCCTGGCATCGGCCCTGCAGGACTGGTTGCTGATCCGCGCCAACCTGGAGCGCGAACCCCTGGTCTCCGACATCAAAGTGATCTCCCTCAGGCGCGGCGAGGTTATCGTCGACATGTCCCACCGCGGCACGGCGGAGCAGCTGCAGAATGCACTGGCACAGCGTGGCCTGACCCTGGTGCAGGCCGCCGGCGGCTGGGACCTGCAGCTTGGCGGCGCACCGGGAGGCATCGAGGCACGACCGCTGCCTGCCCCGTCCAGCGGAGGAACAAGCGCTGAATAGCGATCCGACCCTGCCGGAGAGACAAGCCCAACCCCTGCCGAAACCGGACCGCGGCCCGCGACGTCAATGGCCCTTCTGGGTCCTGCTGGGCCTCTTTGCCTTGCTGTTTCTCTATCTCGTGCGACAGGTTGCCTTACCTTTCATCGCCGGTATGGCTCTGGCCTACTTCCTCGATCCGCCGGTCGATCGGCTGCAAGAGCGCGGTCTCAGCCGGACCGTCGCGGCGCTGATCGTGGCCTTCATCTTCCTCCTGTTCATCCTGGCCGTCGTGGCCCTGGTGGGGCCGGTGATGGTGAACCAGGCGATCGACCTCTTGAACAATCTGCCCAGCCTCTTGGCGGCGGGCCGTGACCAACTGCTGAACTATCTCGAGGAGTTGAGCGCCACCCTCAAGATCGACGCCAAGGCCAAGATCAAAGAGAACCTGGGTGCCTTCAGCCAACAGGCCCTCGACACCTTGATCAGCCTGGTCTTGAACCTGATCCAGAGCGGCGTGGCGCTGGTCAACATCATCTCGCTCTTCCTGATCACGCCGCTGGTCGCCTTCTTCTGCTTGATCCGCTGGGATCAGATCGTCGCCAGCGTCGATGCCCTGCTGCCCTTGCCGGAGCGCCCCGGGATCCGTGAGGTCGCCAAGGACATGGACCGTGCGCTCGCCGGGTTCGTGCGCGGGCAGGCCATGGTATGCCTGATCATGGCGGCCTACTATGCCGCTGCGCTGTCGCTAACCGGGCTGCAGTACGGTGCAGCGGTGGGTCTCTTCGCCGGTCTCTTGACCTTCATCCCCTACATCGGCGCCTTCACCGGCTTCGTGCTGACCATCACGCTCTCTTTCATTCAGTTTCATGATTTCTGGGGCGCCATGCTGCCCATCATCCTGTTCCTGCTTGGCCAGAGCGTCGAGGGCAACTTCCTGACGCCGCGCCTGGTCGGTCGCGGGATCGGGCTGCATGACGTCTGGGTGCTCTTTGCCGTACTGGCCGGGGGCGCCATCGCCGGTTTCCTCGGCGTTTTGATTGCGGTCCCGGTTGCTGCGGTGATCGGTGTTGCGGTGCGCCACGCCGTGCAGCGCTATCGTCAGACGCGCTACTTCCTCGGTGACGAAGAAGACGAGGTGGCGCCGGAGCAACTGCCGAAACCGTGAGCGCCGTGGCAATCTATCAGTATCCCCTGCGGCTGCCGCCGCTGAAGCGTTTTGGGCGCGAGGACTTTCTTGTCGGCCAGGCCAATCGGGCAGCGCTCGCCTTCGTCGAGGCCTGGCCGCAGTGGCCGACACCGACCTTGATCCTGCGCGGCCCCAAAGGGGCGGGCAAGAGTCACCTGGCCCATATCTGGCAGCTTCGGTCGCGGGCCTTGGTGCTGGACGGTTCTGCCTTGGCCCTGGAGACCGTGCGCGACCTTCTGGGCGACAGCCGCGCGCTGCTGATCGAGAACGCCGACCGCCTGCTGGCCGAGCGGCCGGACCTGCAGCCAGCCTTTTACGCGCTCTTTTGCGCCATCGCCGAGCGCCAGGGTTCGATGCTCTTGACTGCAAGACAGACACCGGCCTCCTGGCCGCTTGACCTTGCCGATCTGCGCTCGCGCCTGCTGGGCGCCACACAGGTCTCGATCGGCATGCCGGACGATGCCTTGCTGCTGGGCGTTTTGATGAAGCTGCTGTCCGACCGCCAGTTGGAGAGCAATCCCAGCGTCTTTCGTTTCCTGCTGCCCCGCATCGAACGCTCTATGGGGGCTCTGCAAGACCTGGCCGATCGCCTGGACGCCGGCGCCATGGCAGCGCGGCGTCGACGTCGGCGGGTCACCATGCCGCTTGCCAAGCGGGCGCTGCGCGCCTTGGATAGCGGTAATGACAACAACCTCTATCGCTAGGGAGATCTAACCCGTGGATCTGGAAATTGCCGGTCGGACTGCCATCGTCTGTGCATCGAGCAAGGGGCTGGGGCGCGCCTGCGCAGCACAGCTTGCAGCCGAGGGCGTCATCGTCACCATCTCGGCCCGTTCGGCCGAGCCCTTGGAAGAGACCGCGCAGGCCATCCGTGCGCTCGGCGGTCAAGTCAATGCCGTCGCTTGCGATGTGACCACACCAGAAGGCCGCGCGGCCCTATTGCAGGCCTGCCCGGCTCCGGACATCCTAATCAACAATGCGGGCGGTCCGCCGCCGGGCGATTTCCGCAGCTGGACGCGAGAGGATTGGATCAAGGCGCTGGACGCGAACATGCTGAGCGCGATCGAGCTGATCAAGGCAACGGTGGATGGCATGATCGCGCGGCGCTTCGGGCGTATCGTCAACATCACGTCGGCCGCGGTCAAATCGCCGATCGATGTCTTGGGCCTGTCCAACGGCGCGCGCGCGGGCCTCACCGGATTCTGTGCCGGCCTGGCGCGCCAGACGGTGCGCCACAACGTCACGATCAACGGCCTGCTGCCGGGGCCGTTCAACACGGATCGCCTGACCAGCACTTTGGCTGCCGTTGCCAAGCATCAAGGCAAGTCGGTCGATGCCGTCGCCAAGGAGCGTGCACAAGACAATCCGGCCGGCCGCTTCGGCGACCCCGAAGAGTTCGGCCAGGCTTGCGCCTTTCTCTGTTCAAACAAAGCCGGCTTCATAAACGGCCAGAACATCGTTCTGGATGGTGGCGCTTTCAACGGTACGCTCTAATTTCTTGCAGCGCGCGGTTCCGGGTTGATCCAGGTCAATGTATTGTTTCACAGCGGCGCGCTATCGTTGCTTCTCGCCAAATATGTCCACATCGAAAGTTTGTTTCGATGTGGAAATTGATAGTCTATTGACTGACAGGGGTCCGAAGTTTCATCACTTCTGACGAAATTGTATTGCGTCTTCATGCCTAGTGGTCCGATCCGGACGCTTGGAACCCAAGCGTCCGGTGAATTCGGCCCACTATCTGGTTGCACCACTAGGCGACATGACGGGTTGGTAGCGGGAGTGTGAGGCAGTCTGCCATAGGCTGTTTCTTTGGAGAGAATGAAAGAAGAAATCGAACTCAAACTCGCGCTCACCCCGAAAAGTTTGAAGCGCATACGCAGCCATCCGCTGTTGCGCACCTTGGCGTCAGGGCGCCGGGCGCAGCGCCAAGAGCTGCAGAGCAGCTATTTCGACACGCCCGATCGCAGCCTTAGGGCCCAGGGCATAGCGCTTCGGGTCCGCAAAAAGGGCAACAAGCTGATCCAGACCGTGAAGGCGCCGCTTGCCTCTGCGTACAGCGGGCTGCAGCACGTGCAGGAGTTCGAGACGGAGGCGACCAGCGCGCTGCCTGATCTCTCCCTCCTTCCTGCAGGCGACGTGCGCGAGACTCTGGAAGCCTTGACGCTGGCGAGCCCGCTTGAGTGCCTCTTCGAGACCCGAATCGTGCGCCACGTTCTGCCGGTCCGCCTTATCGAAAGCGAGATCGAGATCGCCTTCGACGAGGGCAAGGTCGTTGCCGGCGATCGCGAGCTGGCGATCTGCGAGGTCGAGCTGGAGTTGCTCTCCGGTTCCGCGCAGTACCTGTTGCAGCTCGGCATGGCCATCGGCGAGCAGGTGCCCTTCCGCCTGGAGCTGCGCTCCAAGGCAGCCCGCGGTTATCTCTTGGCCGAAGAGACGGTCCTGCCTGCGGTTCTCTCGGACGGCCTGGCGATGCCGAAGCAGACCACGGCCGGAGAAGCCTTCGAGATCATAGCGCGGAACTGCCTAGGACAGATTCGCGGCAATGAGGCCGCCTTTCGCTCCGGCAATCGCAAGCCGGAGGTGGTGCATCAGTTGCGCGTCGGTGTGCGGCGCCTGAGAGCGGCCGTCAGTATTTTCGAGGACCTGATTGCCGATGGCGTCCTGGTGCAGCTCAAGGAGGAGCTTAGCTGGCTGCAGAACGCACTGGGGCCGGCCCGGGATTGGGATGTCTTCCGTGACGAGACCCTGGCCCCCATCCTGCACCGCATGCCCGACGAGCCTTGCCTACAACGTCTAGGCGTCGCCGCCGAACGCTTCAATGCCGAGGCCTATGAGCAGGCGGAGGAGAGCCTGGACAGTCATCGTTATGCGATGCTGCTGCTTCGGCTAGACTACTGGCTCTTGAGCGGATCCTGGCGCAGCCTGCTGGAAGCTGGCGAGGGACCGGGCTACCTTGCCGATGGTCCGGCCGTGGCCTTCTCCAAGATTGGTCTGGCCAAACGCGCACGTCAGGTCTTGAAGCGCGGCAAGGAACGCGACGAGGAAGTCGAGGAGTCGCTGCATGAGCTCAGGATATCAGGAAAAAAGCTGCGCTACGCCCTGGAGTTCTTCCGCGCCTTCATGAAGAAGGAGGATGCCAAGGCGGCGATCAGGCTCACCAAGGAACTGCAGGATTGCTTAGGCTCCCTCAACGATGCTGCCGTTTCGAAGGGCTTGTTGGAGAGCCTGGCGACGCGCTTTCCCGACGAGGTTGAGCCGCGCGCTCTTGGCATCGTGCTGGGCTGGCAGGCGCGCCGTGTCGAAGATGACCTGGGCCACCTGCAAGGGGTTTGGGGTCACGCCAAGGAGCGCCTGAAACAGCTGAAATAGCGCGCCAGCGGCTCATGTGACCTTGGCGGCACGAATTCCAGAGCCGGGCCACGCTGGCAATGCAAAGCTGCCAATCGACATTTAGCCGACACAGGTCTTGTGCGCGGCTAGCCCTCACCCGAGGTCCTTACCCCAGCAGGATCGGCAAGCGATCAAAAATCAAGCTGCAAGGCCGGGGAGCGGAAGATCATGCAGGATGCGCAGGCAAAGGCCAATCAGGTCAGCGGTGGTCATCTGATCGTCGCGTGCCTGAAGGCCCAGGGGGTGGATCGGGTCTTTTGCGTGCCGGGCGAAAGCTATCTGGATGTCCTCGACGGCTTCTACGAGAGCGGCATCGAGGTGGTGCAGGCCCGTCACGAGGGCGGTGCGGCGATGATGGCAGAGGCCGACGGCAAGATGACCGGTCGACCGGGCATCGCTCTGGTGACCCGGGGGCCGGGCGCTACCAATGCTGCATCGGGTATCCATGTTGCCTGGCAGGATTCGACCCCGCTTATCCTCTTCGTCGGACAGATCGGACGCGAGATGCGCGGCCGAGAGGCCTTTCAGGAGGTCGACTATCGCGCCGTCTTTGGCGGCTTGGCCAAGTGGGTCGAAGAGATTGACCGGGTCGAGCGTATTCCCGAAGTCCTGTCGCACGCTTGGCACGTGGCGCTGTCCGGCCGGCCCGGTCCCGTGGTCCTGGCATTGCCCGAAGACATGCTGCGCGATCGCACGGACCGTGTGCCGGGCCCCTTTGTCCGCGTGGCCGAGCCTGCGCCAAACCCCGACGAGATCCAGCAGCTCGGTCGGCTGCTCCGCGGCGCCAAGCGTCCCTTCATGGTTCTTGGCGGCTCGCGCTGGGATCAGCCATGCGTCGCTTGCGCTCGGCGCTTTGCCGAGGCCTGGTCTTTGCCGGTGGGCGTCTCCTTCCGTCGACAACAGCTCTTCGATGCCAGCCATCCCAACTATGCCGGCGATGTCGGCCTGGGCATCAATCCAGCCCTGAAAGAGCGGATCGCCGAGGCCGACTTGCTGCTCTTGGTCGGTGCGCGCTTTTCGGAGAACCCCAGCCAGGGCTTTAGCCTGCTGGAGATTCCGAAAGCCAAGCAGACCATCGTTCACGTCCATCCGGGTGCTGAAGAGCTGGGGCGAATCTACTGTCCCGACCTGGCGATCAATGCCACGCCCGGACGCTTTCTGGCGGCGGCCTGCGCTCTGACGCCGGAGAAGCCCTGGGGCAAGGCCTATGCCGCAGCGGCGCACGCCGACTATCGGGCCTGGACCGACGAGCCGCCGGCCGGCGTCGGCGCCGTCACACTCTCCCATGTGCTGGAAGTCTTGCGTCGCGATCTGGCGACGGACGCCATTGTGACCAATGGTGCCGGTAACTATGCCATTTGGCTGCATCGTTTCTTCCGCTACCGCTGGGGCACGCAGCTGGCGCCGACATCCGGCTCTATGGGGTATGGGTTGCCGGCTGCGGTGGCGGCGGCTAGTCGCTATCCCGATCGCCAGGTGGTCTGTCTCGCCGGCGACGGCTGCTTTCAGATGACCGGCAATGAGTTCGCTGCGGCAGCACAGCTGGGCCTCAAGGTCACGGTCCTGGTCTGCGACAATGCTATGTACGGTACCATCCGCATGCATCAGGAGCGGCACTACCCAGGGCGTGTCTCTGCGACGGCTCTTGCCAGTCCCGACTTCGCCCGCTGGGCGGAGAGCTATGGGGCGCTGGGTCTGACGGTCGAGGAGGATAGCGGCTTTCGTTCGGCACTGGAGACCGCATTGGCGGCCTCCGGGCCTGCCCTTATCCACATAAAGTTGGATCCGCGCGACATCGCACCGGGACGGCAGCTGGACTGACTACGGCCCCTTAGGGCAAGCTTCCAGCAGAAACGGATGTTTGTCACGAGACGGGGCGGGAGTGATTTGGCGGTCAAGCGGTTAGGCCTGGTTGGATGGTTCTTGAAGTGGGGGATCCTCGCGGCACTCCTGATCTATGTCCTGGCCATACTGGGCCCCTATCTGCGCTCCACCTTGGTGCGCAACGCGGCCGTCTCGGCCTGGGTGAAGACGGCGACGGCGACAATCTATGGCCAGGTCGAGGAGGGTCTGCAAAGGCCCGGTAGTCTGGTCGGCGACGGTGGCGTCCTTGCGACGCTGGTGAACCCGCAGGCCGATCGCAGTGCACTCGATATCGCTGCCGGCGAAGCCAGGCAAGCCGAGGCCGAGGTCGAGGCTGCGCGCCACCTGGTTTCCGATCTGGACAAGCAGTTGGCCCAGATGCGCAGCGACTACGAACGCTATCGGGTATTGTTTCGCGAAGACCTGCAGCTCGATCTCGTCGGCACGGAACGCAGGCTGGAGCGCATCGCTGCGGAGCTGGTCTTGCTGCGGACCCTCGCCGACCGTGCCAGTCGGCTCAGCAGCCGTGGATTTGCTGCGCAGAGCGATCGCGACGAGGCAGCACTCAGAGTGGCTGCTTTGGAGCGGCTACAGGCAGAGCTGGATGCCAAGCTGGCGCGGCTGAAGCTGCGCCTAAGGGCTGCCGATGAAAGCATCTATCTGATGGACGATGGCGCGGAGCCGTCCTGGGCCGGTACCGACCGCGATGCGATCGAGCGTGTGCTCTCCCACGCACGCTCCGACCTGGCCGCGGCCGAAGCGCGCCTGGAAAGCGCCTGGGCCGATAGCGACGCCGCCGACGCCTCCTACCGTTTGGTGCGTCGAAGCCAGGTCAGGGTGCCGCCCGGCAGTATGATCTGGAGCGTCGTTGTGGGCGAGGGGGCCACCCTGGAGGTCGGCGACCCCATCGCCGACTGGATCGATTGCGGCGCCCTTCTGGTCGATGTGCCGATGGCCGACGCCGAGCTTGCGCTCCTGTTGCCGGGCATGACCGCCGATGTGGTGTTGGAGGGCGAGAGCGAGGCGCGTAGCGGGCGGGTGCTGCTGACCCGCGGTGCAGCGGCGGTTCTGGGTCGGGCCGATCTGGCGGCTGTCTCCAAGGCACGCGGATCGGGCGGTCAGGTGATCTTGAGCCTGGAGGCCAGTCCCGGCGACCGGGCCACCTGTCCGGTCGGTCGGGCTGCCTTCGTCGATTTTCACGATATCGGCCTGTTAGACGTGATCGCAGCACGTCTGCGCTTGCGCTGACGCCTAGGCGATGGCGAGCAGCGCCAACATCGGCCCCAATGCGCGGGCACGCGAAAAGGCCATTCGCTTTGCCATCATCGTCGACAGCGTCATGCTGACGGCATTGGTCTTGACCGCACTTGCGTCCGGATCGCTCACCATTCTGGCAGAGCTGGTCCGCGGCTCGTTGATGTTCACGCTAGAGTTAATTGCCTACCTAACCATGTGCCGCGTCCATCGCGGTCGCTTTCATGCCTTCGACTACGGCTCCGGCAAGGTCGAACAGGTCGCCAACATCGGCATCGCCGGGGGCATGTTGATCGGCGGCGTCTGGATCGTGCTGTCGGCGCTGAGCAACGCCGTGTCGGGAGGCGAATTCCTGTCCTCTTTCGGGCTGGCGCTGGCCGCCGTCTTCGCAGCCGTCAATCTCTATGTAAACGCGCTCGCCTGGTATGAGGTCAGCAAGGCCGCGCGGCTCGAGCGCTCGGTCATCCTCGAGGCACAGCTGCGCGCGCGCTGGGCCAAGGCCTTGACCTCGGTCGTGGTCTTCGTGGTCTTGACTCTGGCAGTGCTTGCACGCGACCGCCTGGTGGTGACCTGGCTGGACGTCATCGGGGCGCTGGTTGTCGCCTATTACATGATCAGCGTCTCCTTGGACATGCTGCGCGAGTCGCTGATCGATGTTCTCGACCGCTCCCTCGACGAGGAAGCGCAGCTGAAGATCATCCAGGCGCTGGTGGATGTCGCCGATGACTATGACCACTATGATGCCTTGCGCACGCGCCGGGCCGGCAACCAGGTCTTCATCGACGTGGCACTGGGCTTCGACGATGCGCTCGCCCTGGGTGAGGTGGACAAGCGCCGACGCCGGATCGAAGAGCGGCTAAAAGATTGCGTCTCGGGGGCCGATGTCGTCGTGCGCGTTGCCGGCCTTAGAGGGTAAGTCCGGGCGTTTCGAGCGCTGCGAGAGATTGAGGCGCTTCTACGGCCGTCATACGGTTTCACTGGAACGCGAGCCGAACTGGCTTGAGCGCTGTTCCAGTTCGGCTGGCGTGATGAAGGTTACCAGACGGGTACCGTCGGGCTGCAGGTTCTCCCAGCTCGCCATCGTCACCTGGAAGCAGGCCAGCCCGGCTGTCGGATACTTGATCTCCATGTTCTCGATCGCATCCTCATCGGGATCGGTTCCCATCAGACGCTGTGCCAAGAGTTCCATGCCCGGGTTGTGGCCGACGAGCAGGAGGCGCTGTACCTCGTCCTCGACCATCTGAATGCGCAACAACAGCTCGCTCGGAGCAGCGTGATAGAGATCCCTGCTGAACGCAGCCGGCGGCGCCTGCTTGCCAAAGGCGCGCGCAGCCAGGTCCCAAGTCGCACGGGCCCGCAGAGCCGTTGAGCAGAGGACGAGGTCCGGAATGAGTGCGCTCTCGACCAAGTATTGGCCCATCTGAATGGCTGCGCGCCGGCCGCGCCTATTGAGCGGCCGGTCATGATCAGACAAGCTACTATCATGCCAGGAAGACTTGGCATGACGTAGTAGCAAAAGCTGCTTTCCCTTCATTGTAACTCTTACGTCCCTTACACCGGCGTTCAGGCTGTCATAGATATCGGTTTAGGGAAAGACCATCTTGTAAGGGAGGATCGCCGGTAGTCGGTGGCGGCAGGCATGCAAGACCGGAAGATGACTGTGTCACATGAGAGTGACACGCCGGCCTAGATCCATGCTATGGTTATGAAAATATGGGAAAATTCACGAGGGGCGTCGTTTCGCTCTGAGCGTGACCGGCCCGGATGAGGACAGATTGGCGATGGACGACATCAAGGTGGAGACCAAGAACGAGGAAAAATCGGCGAGCGAGCCGCAGGTCAAGCAGCCGTCGCAACCACCCAGCGACAAGAGCCCGGATCGCTTCTTCAACCGCGAGGTCTCGTGGCTTGCCTTCAACGAGCGCGTCTTGGACGAAGCCTATAACCAGCACCATCCCCTGCTGGAGCGCTTGCGATTCCTGTCCATTTCCGCCTCCAACCTGGATGAGTTCTACATGGTGCGTGTGGCCGGCCTGAAGGCGCAGGTCCGTGCTGGTGTCAGCGAGCCCAGTCAGGACGGCATGTCGCCTGTGCAACAGCTGGCGGCGATCAAGGAGCGGGTGACCGGCGTCAAACGCAGCCAGCAGGATTGCTGGTTGTTGCTGAAGGGCGAGTTGGACAAGGTCGGTATCCGCGTGCCGGATGACAGCGCCCTCAGCGATGCCGATCTGAAATGGCTTGCCGGCTACTTCGAACGCGAGCTGTTTCCGGTTCTCACACCGATCGCCATCGATCCGACCCACCCCTTCCCCTTCATTCCCAACTTCGGCTTCTGCATCGTCGCCCAGCTGCGCCGCCCAGAGCGAGAAGGTGGCTCGTTCAACGGCCTGCTGCAGATTCCAGCGCAGCTGGACCGCTTCATCCGCTTGCCGGGCGCCGAGCTGCGATTCGTGACCATAGAGCAGGTGATCAAGCTCAACCTCCATCATCTCTTCCCGGGCTTTACACTGCGCGAGATCGGTGCCTTCCGCATCGTCCGTGACAGCGACATCGAGATCGAGGAAGAGGCGGAGGATCTGGTCCGGGTCTTCGAGACGGCCCTCAAGCGGCGGCGCCATGGGCAGGTGATTCGCCTCACATTCCCCATCGGCATGGCGCAAGAGCTCAAAGACTTCGTGACCGATGAGCTTCAGGTCGAGCAAGACGACGTCTTCGCCTTGGAGAACCTGCTCGGCCTGGCTGACATCAAAGCCTTGATCGTCAAGGATCGGCCCGAACTGGTCTTCCCGCCCTACAATGCGCGTTTTCCCGAACGCATTCGCGATTTCGGCGGAAACTGCTTGGAAGCGATCCGGGCCAAGGACATCCTGGTGCACCATCCCTATGAGTCCTTCGACGTCGTGGTGCAGTTCCTACGCCAAGCCGCGCAGGACCCGGCGGTCGTCGCGATCAAGCAAACGCTTTATCGTACCTCCGAAGATTCACCCATTGTCGCTGCGCTGGCCGAAGCGGCCGAGGCCGGTAAATCGGTGACGGCGCTGGTCGAGCTCAAGGCCCGCTTCGACGAAGAGCGCAACATCCGCTGGGCGCGCGACCTGGAGCGGGCGGGCGTGCAGGTGGTCTATGGCTTCATCCATCTGAAGACACATGCAAAGGTCACCCTGGTGGTCCGTCGCGAGGCCGGCTCCCTGCGGTCCTATGTGCATTTCGGGACCGGGAACTATCACCCGATCACCGCCAAGATCTATACCGATGTCTCCTACTTCACGACCGACAAGGATCTGTGCAGCGATGCCTCCAGGCTGTTCAACTACATGACCGGCTATGGCCGGCCAGAAAAGCTGGTGAAGATCGCGGCCTCGCCGATATCCCTGCGCCGAACCCTGATCGAACACCTGGAACGCGAGATGGAGAACGCCAAGGCCGGGCGACCGGCGGAGGTGTGGGCCAAGATGAATGCCGTGGTCGATCCCGACATCATCGATGCGCTCTATCGCGCGAGCCAGGTCGGCGTGCAGATCGACCTGATCGTTCGCGGTATCTGCTGCCTGCGCCCTGGGATAGCGGGACTGTCGGAAAACATCAGGGTCAAGTCGATCGTTGGCCGCTTTCTGGAACACAGCCGCATCGTCTGCTTTGCCAACGGCAAGGCCTTGCCGTCGAAGCAGGCGACGGTCTTCATCTCCTCTGCCGACTGGATGCCGCGCAACCTTGACCGGCGGGTCGAGACCCTGGTGCCGATCCAGAACGCCACGGTGCACGAGCAGATGCTGGAGCAGGTCATGGCGGCGAGCCTGAAAGACGTCGCGCAGAGCTGGATTCTGGATAGCGAGGGACGCTACCACCGCATGGAGAGCGAAGAGGAGGGGGAGGAAGAGTTTTCGGCACACACCTTCTTCATGACCAATCCCAGCCTCTCCGGCCGTGGCAGTGCGCTGAAGAAGAGCGGCGATGCGGCGCGGGTCGAACTCGACGAATTGTGACATACCTATCCTGGTCAGATAACCGGCTAGCCGCGTCGTCAGCCGTCGAGGGATCCGTGCAGGGGCGTGGGTTGCGGGGCTGAGCTGTCCCTTTTGGGGGGATTGAGGGTGGCAGGGAAGACAGAGATCAAGAAGCAGCCCGGCGGCCCGACAGGCTCGTCCACACAGCCGTCTTCTGCCGGATCGGGGAACGGCTCGGGCCGCTATGGCCGACGCATCGCCGTGGTCGACATCGGCTCGAACTCGATCCGCCTGGTCGTCTTCGATCGACCCGGACGCGTTCCGCTGCCGGTCTTCAACGAGCGGGTTATCTGCGGGCTGGGCAAAGGACTGGCACAAAGCGGACGCTTGAGCGCGGAGGGTAAGGCCTCGGCACTGCCGACGCTGCTGCGCTTTGCGCGTTTGGCAGAGGCCATGCAGGTGGCGGAGGTCGTGCTGCTGGCGACCGCCGCCGTGCGCGATGCCGAAGATGGACCTGCCTTCGTCGAGGAGGCCGAGTCGCATTGCGGCTATCCGATCAGAATTCTCGATGGCGAGCAGGAGGCGATTCTTGCGGCCTATGGCGTGCTGGTGGGTATTCCGCAGGCCGATGGTTTTGCCGGCGACCTGGGTGGCGGCTCGCTGGAGCTGATCGAGCTCAATCAGGGCCAGCTCGGGCGCCGCGTGACCCTGCCGCTGGGGCCTTTGCGGCTGATGGATAGCAGCGAAGGCGATCGCAGCAAGGCGCGGGCGCTGGTGCGGAAGGCGCTGGGCGAGGTGCCATGGCTGGATGAGATGGCAGGGCGCAACTTCTACGCCGTTGGCGGCGCCTGGCGCAATATGGCCCGCGTGCACATGCAGCAGATCGCCTACCCGCTGCACGTCATTCAGCACTACGCCATCGGCACCGACGCGGCGGTCGAGCTGTCCGGCGTCATCGCCCAGCAGGGTAAGCGATCGCTTTCCAAGACCTCGGCGGTCTCGCGGCGCCGGGTCGAAACCCTGCCGTTTGCTGCCATAGCGCTTGCCGGTGTCTTGCAGCGCACGCGCCCCATGCAGGTCGTCTTCTCCTCCTTCGGTCTGCGCGAGGGATTGCTGTACGAGGGGCTGAGCTCTCGCGAACGCAGCAAGGACCCCTTGCTGTTGATCGCCGAGGACTTTGCCAAGCGGGAGGCGCGCTTTCCGAATTTGGGCAAGGCTTTGCTGGACTGGCTGACGCCGGTCTACATCGAAGTTCGAGGCCTGGAGCGCCGCCTGGTGGCCGCCGCGTGCCACCTGGGCGATGTTGCCTGGCGCGAGCATCCGGACTATCGCGCCCCGCAGGCACTCTCGCGGCTGCTTTATTACCCCTATGCGGGGCTGGATCACCCTGGGCGGGCATTCCTCGGGCTGGCGGCCTATCTGCGCTATGGCGGCAACATGGAGGATGACGACGCGGCCGGCGCGCGCGCGCTCTTGTCCGCCGTCGCTCGCCATGAGGCGCGGCTCTTGGGTTTGGGCATCCGGCTCGCTTACTCGGTCTGTGGCGGGGCACCGCCGGTCTTGGCGCGCACCAAGCTGACGATCGTCGGGCGGCGACTGCGCCTGCGCCTGCCGGAAGACGGTAGCCTGCCTCCCGGTGGCGCGCTGTCGCGCCGTCACGAGGCGCTGGCCCAGGCTATGGGGTTGGAGGGCACGCAGCTGGTCTTCGATGAGGACGAGGGCACCCGCCTTACCGCCGAGTCCTAGTCATGCGGTCTTGTCGAGAGTTTGCGGGCCTTCTCCTGGCGCTCTCCCTCGCACCGACAATGGCCGCTGCAAGCGACTTGGAACAGTGGACATCGCTCCTGCTGGTCAAGCCCTTCGACGAGGTCTGGACCGCGAGCCTGCTGACGCAGGGGCGCATCAACGATGAAGAGTCCAGAGGGCAGACTCTGCTCGTGCGACCTGGGATCGGGTACAACGTGAGCCCTGAGGTGCAGTTTACCCTGGGCTTCGATTACTTCGCGACCTTCAATGATGGACGCTCCAACGAGTATCGCATTTGGGAGCAGCTGGGACTGGACCAGAGCTGGGGCGGTCTGGACATGACCCATCGCGTGCGCATCGAACAGCGCTTCATCGATGGCGCCGACGGGGTCGCCTTGCGGTCGCGCTATCGCATCCGTGGGCAGGGCTGGATCGATGCGGAGCGAAACTGGCTGCTGTTCGCCTCCAACGAGGTTTTCTTCAACATGAACCAGGTGGAGGATGGCCAGACGCTCGGCTTTGGCCAGAACCGACTGCAGACAGGCGTGGGCTATCGACTTGCAAAGGGCCTGAGAGTGGAGGGTGGGCACCAGTGGACGGCCTTCCCGGACCGCAACGCGCAGGTCATACTCCTCACCTTGCGCCTTGACTTAAGCACGCTCGATAGTGAGGAGTGACCGGCATCGACCGATCGGTGCCAGGCGGTGAGACTAGCGCACGGCGGATTTTCACAATTCTCAAGGCAGAGGTGAGGGAGCAACGGCGAATGACGACTGGCTCTTGGACGGACTATTTCCCCTTCGACAGTGGCCAAGACTTGAAGATCGAGGCCAAGGTTCTGCTGTTCTCTCTGAAGGGGACCGGCCGTGTGCGCGAAAGCACCGACAGCAATCTGGCGCTTGACGTCTCGATCCCGGAGCAGAGCATTCTCGGCAAGTCGATCCCGGCAATCGAGATCGAAGCTGCCTTTACCTATCGCTCGGAGGGGGCCGGCAATGCGGCGGTCATCGCCTACAATGGACGCAAGAAGCAAGACGAAGCCCTGGTGATCCAGTCGAGTTTGAGCGACAAGACCCGTCGCTTGGATCCCTCGATCGCGATCGGCGGCAAGACTGTCGGTTTCTCGATCGTGCGCACCGGCGAGGCCAAGGCCGAGATCCGCGACGTGACCGGCCTGGACCTACCCTTCGACTTGAAGCTGAAGTTCAAGGCGGCTTAGGACCCGTGGCGCCGCTCTTTCGGCGCGTCGCAGGCTGAAACGGGCATCCAATCTTTCTGCGATTTGATCGTAGACTCTTTCCCTGCCCGCCAGGAGAGCGGGGCCAGCGTACCGGTGCCAACATACCGGTGCCAGCTGCTGTTGGTGACGCCAGGATAGGCGCGCGTTTGCGCAGTTCGGGGTAGGCAATCCGGGGCAAGAAGGCAGCGGCTCAGCCGCCACCCCCTCAAATCCAGCGACTGCCTAGTTGCCGTCCCCGTGCGGGGCCAGAACTTCCGGTCCGGCGGGGGGCACGGTGTTGCGGCCGCCACGTACCTTGCGGGTCAAAAGCTCGGCCGGGCGGCGGTCGGCTGCGACGTCCATCACGCTGAAGGTCTGGTTGACGTAGTTGGTGACGCCATCCAGTCCGGTGCAGAACTCGCGCAGCTCTGGCGTCATCTCGGCCTCGACCACGCGCTGCGGGCGGCTGGGGTCCATGGTCTCGAAGCGGACATAGAACCAGGGCTCGCCGCGCTTGATGATGAGGTCGCGGCCGATATCGTGCCACTCGAAGGCCCACATCAAAGAGCGCGGCCAGTTGTGGATCGGGAAGCGCCCACCGATCATCAGGCCCGGCCACTGCGGTGACTTGTAGTCATAGTAGGGCGGCAGCTGGTTCATCCAGCAGGGCTCGTCGCAGATAAAGCGATAGGGCGCCACGATCTGCAGCACCGGACGCTTGGGGTGGCGCCAGCGGTTCTGCGCCATTACCGTGATCATGCGGTCCAGCTTGCCGCTGGAGACCGTGCTCTTCATCCCGGCCGCGTTGGTCAGTTTGGGATTGCCCTTGTCGTCCTTGCCCAGACGCAGGTGGAAGTCGACCGGTGCCGCCACAGAATAGGTTCGCGCGTCGCCGTCGACGATGGCCGGGCAGTGGTTCACCGCCTTGGGATGCTCCGGCGGGCGGGCCAGACCCTTCAGCGGGCGCGGCGAATCCCAGAGGAAACCGGGGCCGCCGCCGTCGACCAGCCAGCCGATCTCGAAAACGCGGGTGCGGCTGCGACGGGTCTTCTTCGGTTCTTTGTCTTTTGCATCGGCAGGAAGGTTGCCGCCGGTGCCGAAGGCGTTGTCGGGCGGCAGCTGGTCTCCGGGTTCTTCGTCGCTGTCCGCGCTGGTGTTCAGACTGCCCTCGTCGAGACCAGTATCCAGAGCCGCTTCGCTCTCTGCCTCGGGAGCATCGTCGACCAGCTTGTCGGCATCTGCTTTCTGCTCGTTCTGATCTTCTTCGATAAGCCCACTCATCGCCTTGGCTCCTTAAGCCTGAGGGCGCCCTTGGGGCAACCTGCTAGCGGTTGCGGACGGCCCCGCCATTCTATCTCGCTTTCCTGAAGCTAAGGTCTTGTGCGCGCGCATGCAATCGTCAAGCGGCTTGCCGGGCGCATTCTATTGCCTCATCTCTTGGAGCGAAGGTGCAGTTTGGATCGGATAAGAAAGCAGGGTCATGAGCGAGGAGCCGGGACGTTTTGCGCGGCAGGTGCCGGAGGGAGACGACCGCGAGAGGCGGGTCTGTCGTGACTGCGGCTTCGTCGACTACGAAAATCCCAAGATCGTCGTCGGCAGCGTCGCGACCTGGGAGGGGCGGATTCTGCTCTGCCGCCGCGCCATCCCACCGCGGCTAGGCTTTTGGACCCTTCCGGCCGGCTACCTGGAGGTCCAGGAGTCGCCGGAGACCGGCGCCAAGCGCGAGGCCTGGGAAGAGGCGCGCGCCAAGATCGTCATCGACCAGTTGATGGCGGTCTACACCATCGAGCGCTTGAGCCAGGTCCAGCTGATCTATCGTGCCGCGCTGGAGACTCCCGACGTCGAAGCCGGTCCGGAAAGCCAGGAGGTCGGGCTCTTCGACTGGAGCGAGATCCCTTGGAAGGAGGTCGCCTTCCCCAGCGTCCTCTGGGCTCTGCGCGACCACCGCGACATCGGCCAGGCAAAGCATTTCGCCACACGCATCAACCCCGAAGACGCCGACGGCGCGATGGAGGAACTGTTGCGGGTCGGTGCCGAGGGGCTTTAGTCCAACCCGAAGCCCTGCCCGCGGATGTAGGCGCCCCAGTCGCTGCGGGCGGGCTCGGCGTACTGACGGGTGCGCTCTTCGGACCAGCCGTAGAGGCTGGCGGTGCCCCAGCGCTCGCGATTGCGCTGCCGCTCGGGGGGTACCGGCTGCGCTGCCGCTCTTGCGCGGTCGTAGGCCTCGACCTCGGCGACCAGGCCCCGATCATCGTAGCGATCCTCGTGCAGCGTCACCCTGGGCGGCAGGCGTTGGCGCAAGGCCGGGCTCTCGGCCGGCCAGCCCAGGCAGAGCGCGGCGAGCGGGAAGACATGCTGGGGCAGAGACAGCAAGGCCGAGACCTCTCCCACGCGGTTGCGGATCTCGCTGACGGGGCAGCCGCCCAGACCGGCGGCCTCGGCCGCGTAGAGGGTTGTGGCCAGAACGATCCCGGCATCCACGGCAGCGTTCATGAAGCTGTCCAGATGTTCGTTGGCGAAGGGATGCTCGCGCTCCTCGGCCAGGCGGCGGATGCGGCGGCCGTCACCGCAGAAGACCAGGCAGACGGCCGCTCTTGCGACCCAGGGGAACTGCGGCACCAAGGCGGCCAGTGCCGCTTGTGCCTTGCTCCCCAAGCGGATGACGGCGACCTGCTGCAGGTCGGACTTGGTCGGCGCGGAGAGGCCGGCGGCCAGCACCCCTTGAAGCAGAGCCTCGGGAATCGGCCGCTCGGCGAAAGCACGGATGGAGCGGCGCGTCAGCATCTGGCGCGCGAAGGGGCTGTCGCCTGCGATGTCGGCGGTGGAGCCAAAGCGCTCGGCGGCAAGTCTGGATAGCTCTTCGCTCATGTCGATCCTTTTCGGCGCTGCAATTCGGGTAGCATGCGCGCAGGCTCCCGCGGCCAGCAAGCACCTCCGAAAGACCGCCCGGAAGCCTTGGTCTTGCCGCGATGGCACAGCATCTCTTGACAAGCGGACGAGGTGATCATACCTCGTTGCTCAGTGGCGGATTGGCACTCGCTTTTAAGGAGTGCTAACAATCTGCCGCTTCATCAAACCCGACTATCGAAACACTCGCTCAATCGCATGAGGAGGAGGACCCAATGAATTTTCGGCCGTTGCATGACCGCGTCGTCGTTCGTCGCTTGGAAGAGGAAGAGAAGACCGCGGGTGGCATCATTATTCCCGACACCGCCAAGGAGAAGCCCATGCAGGGTGAGATCCTGGCCGTAGGCCCCGGTGCCCGCAACGAGAAGGGAGAGGTCGTGGCGCTGGACGTTCAAGCCGGCGACCGTGTGCTCTTCGGCAAGTGGTCCGGCACCGAGGTAAAGATCGACGGCCAAGAGCTGTTGATCATGAAGGAGAGCGACATCATGGGTGTGCTCACCGACGCCGAGCCTGCCAAGGCCGCTGCCTAACCAGACCTGTCAACCGCTAGATCAGAGGATTAGCGAAGATGGCTGCTAAAGACGTCAAGTTTTCCGGCGATGCGCGTGCGCGCATGCTGAAGGGTGTCGACATTCTGGCCGACGCCGTGAAGGTAACCCTGGGCCCCAAGGGCCGCAACGTCGTGCTCGACAAGTCCTTCGGTGCGCCGCGGATCACCAAGGACGGTGTCACCGTCGCCAAGGAGATCGAGCTCTCCGACAAGTTCGAGAACATGGGCGCGCAGATGGTGCGCGAGGTCGCCAGCAAGACCAACGACCTGGCCGGCGACGGCACCACGACGGCGACCGTACTGGCCCAGGCCATCGTGCGCGAGGGTTCCAAGTCGGTTGCCGCCGGCATGAACCCGATGGACTTGAAGCGCGGCGTCGATATGGCCGTCGAGGCTGTGGTCGCCGACCTCAAGTCCCGCTCCAAGAAGATCGCCGCCAACAGCGAGATCGCCCAGGTCGGCACCATCTCGGCCAACGGCGACAAGGACATCGGCGAGATGATCGCGCAGGCCATGGACAAGGTCGGCAACGAGGGTGTGATCACCGTCGAAGAGGCCAAGAGCCTGGCCACCGAGCTGGACGTGGTCGAGGGCATGCAGTTCGACCGCGGCTATCTCTCCCCCTACTTCGTGACCGATTCCGACAAGATGCGTGTCGTGCTGGAGGATCCCTACATCCTCCTACACGAGAAGAAGCTCTCCGGCCTGCAGCCGCTGCTGCCGGTGCTGGAGGCCGTCGTCCAGTCGAACCGTCCGCTGCTGATCGTCGCCGAGGACATCGAGGGCGAGGCGCTGGCCACCCTGGTGGTCAACAAGCTGCGTGGCGGCCTGAAGATCGCTGCCGTCAAGGCACCGGGCTTCGGCGATCGCCGCAAGGCCATGCTGGAGGACATCGCCGTCCTGACCGAGGGCCAGGTGATCAGCGAAGACCTGGGCATCAAGCTCGAGAGCGTGACCCTGGACATGCTGGGCACCGCCAAGAAGGTGGTTCTGAACAAGGAGGACACCACCATCGTCGACGGCGCCGGCGCCAAGGACGCGATCGATGCGCGCTGCGGTCAGATCCGCAACCAGATCGAGGAGACCACCTCCGACTACGATCGCGAGAAGCTGCAGGAGCGCTTGGCCAAGCTCTCCGGCGGTGTTGCGGTGATCCGCGTCGGCGGTGCGACCGAGGTCGAGGTGAAGGAGCGCAAGGACCGCGTCGAGGATGCCATGAACGCAACCCGCGCAGCCGTCGAAGAGGGCATCGTCCCCGGCGGCGGAACCGCCTTGCTGTCGGCCATCAAGGCTCTCGACGGTCTCACCGGCGCCAACGACGACCAGCGTGTCGGCATCGAGATCGTGCGCCGTGCGCTGACCGCCCCGGCCCGTCAGATCGCCAACAACGCCGGTACCGACGGCTCCGTCGTGGTCGGTAAGCTCCTGGAGGCCACCGAGGCCAACTGGGGCTTCGACGCACAGACCGGCGAGTACGGTGACCTGGTCGCCAAGGGCATCATCGACCCGACCAAGGTCGTGCGCACCGCCCTGCAGGACGCGGCCTCCATCGCCGGCCTGCTGATCACCACCGAGGCCATGGTGGCCGAGCTGCCGAAGAAGGACGAGGCCGGACCTGGCGCCCCCGACATGGGCGGCATGGGCGGCATGGGCTTCTAAGTCCAAGCACCATCGTCTAGAGACAGGGCCGCAGCCTTCCGGGTTGCGGCCCTTTTCTTATGCGCATCTTATGCGCAAAGATCACTGGGCGAGATCTGCCTCGATACCAATGTGTCGATGGGGATCGAATATGGAGAGGGAGAAACATGAGCAGCTTCACAGCAACCGTCTGGCAGTCCGTGGCACCGATCCGCGAGGCGATGATCGCCATGCCGTTCAATGCAGAGCTCTGCAATGGTTCCCTCTCCCGAGAGCGGTTCCAGCACTACCTGCTGCAGGATTCGCTCTACCTGATGGACTACGGCCGCACCCTGGCCGTCTTGGCGGCGCGCGCACCGGACAGCGGTTTGATCCTGGAATACAGCAAGGCGGCCGAGACCTGTATCGTCGTGGAGCGCGCACTGCACGAGGGCTTCCTCACCCAGTTCGGCCTCACGGTCGAGGAGATCCAGGCAGCCGAGCCAAGCCCTGCCACCGTGACCTACACCCACTACCTCCTGGCAAGCGCCCACACGGCTGCTTTCGAGGTGGCCGTTGCAGCCGTCCTACCCTGCTTCTGGGTCTACCGCGAGGTCGGGCTGGCGATCGCCGCCGAGGCGGCCGGTGGCAATCCCTATCAGGCCTGGATCGACACCTATGCCGGCGAAGCGTTCGGTGCCGCGGTCGAACGCCAGATTGCCATCGCCGACCGGCTGGCAGCCGAGGCCTCGCCGAAGACCGTCCTTGCCATGGGCAAGGCCTTCCATCGCTGCACGCAGCTGGAGTGGATGTTTTGGGACAGCGCCTATAGAATGGCCGGCTGGCCGATCTAATACGACGCGGCAGCGATGAAGACTCTTTGCATCTGATTTAGCGTTCAAACGCCACGCGGGCTTGTCCTCGCTGCGCTGTGGGCGCGCAGTCGCGCTTGCCAAGCGGCGATGAGTTTCACTCAACGCAGCTTGGTATAATCCTTTTTTTTCTGCGTCTCTAGCCCGCCTTCTCGGCCAGCCATGTCTTGATCAGATGGCGATAGCGCTCGCCGTCGAAGCTGGGGAAGTGGCCGCCGTGAACCACCCGAACCGGAAGCTCCAGCAGCCGCTCCATGGAGGCCAGATAGTCGTCCGGGTCGGAGTGATAGCAGTCCTCGATCAGCGGGCCGTCGTAGAGGATATCGCCGGAGAAGAGGATGCCGCTGGCCGCCTCGAACAGCACGATTCCGCCTGGTGAGTGGCCGGGCATATGCAAGACCTTGAAGTGGCGGTCGCCCAGATCCAGGACCGTCCCCTCCTCGACCAGCCGGGTGGCCGGGGCCGGGGTCACCGCATAGGCCTCCGATCGATAGGCGCCGGGTGGTAGGGCCGTGAAGATCTCGTCGGTGACATAGGGGTCGGCCAGGGTCTCCTTGCGGCCGGGCTTGGCCAGCAGGTCCGCCTCGGCCGGGTGCACCAGACGCTCCTCGAACTCGTGATGGCAGCCGATATGGTCGAAGTGGGTGTGGCTGGCGACGGCCAGGGTCGGCCGCTCGCTGACTTGCGGGACCCAGTCACGCAGGCTGACCACGCCCATCCCGCTGTCGACCAGCAGATCGCGGTCGCGGCCGCGAACGTGCCAGATGTTGCAGCGATAGAAGGGCAGGATGTGGGGCTCGTCGATCAGGCTGACGCCTTCGTCGAGCCGTTGGACGCGGTACCAATCCTCGGGTTTTGCTCGTTCCATCACTCCTTCTGCCCTCAGAGGTCTGGTGCATGCAAGAACTGGCGCATGCAAGCGACGGGGCTCTAGCCGGCCTGTCCTCGCTTGGCCTGGTCCAGGGTGTAGGCAACCGTTTGCCCGAAGGAGATCTCCAGCGTGTGCCCGTCCGGGTCCAGCAGCATGGCGCCATAGCCGACCGGGGGCGGGTAGTCGAAGGGGCCATCAACGCTGATACCCTCTGCCTTCGCTTCGGCGATCAGCCGATCCAATGCGGCGCGGCTTTCCACCGCGACGCCCAGGTGCGCGAAGGGACCCAAGGGTGCACCGACATCCCCGTCCTGCAGAAAGACGATGCAGAAGGGCCGGGTGCCATCGGCCAGCCAGGCGACCTTGACGCCATTTTCCTCGCGGGCGTGGACCACCTCCATCGACGCGTAGCGCTTGTAGAAGCTGGCCGTGGTTGCTAGGTCGCTGCATTTCAGGGCGACATGGGTGAAGCCGAGATCGAGAGGCGGGTTTGCGTCCTTCATATCCGAAATCCTATAGCCCATCGTCCGACCTATACCAAGGAAAGCAGAGACAGGGTGGTTTCATGGCGCCCATTGGCTCGCGCTCGTCATAAGGCGAACAGGTTTTATTCAAGATGGCTGTGTTACTCATCATGCGTGTTCAGTTCTTATGCTGTGGACGGTTTTTTGTGAGCGAAGGGGCAATGCGCAGGGATATCCACAAGGCCGCGACCGCCTGGTGCCATGCCACAGAATATTTTTTTGCAAGCGGTCGGAAATCTATGGCATGGTTTTTTAAGGTTGAAATGCATTTGCGGGTCCGGCGGGACGCATAAGGGCGAGGGAGCTGAACAATGGCTGTGATCATAGGCACCAGTGGCAACGACATGCTGACTGGCACGAACCTGGTCGACACGATCAGCGGTCGCACGGGCAACGACCGGCTCTACGGACTGGATGGCAACGATCATCAATCCGGTGGCGAGGGGCTGGACCGGCTCTACGGAGGAAGCGGGGCCGATACGCTGAGGGGCGATAGCGGGAATGACCGTCTCTACGGAGGAAGCGGAATCGATCGCGGCGAAGGGGGAGATGGCAACGACACTGTCGATCTGGGGCCAGGGACTGGCGTTGCCCGCGCCTTTGGGGCGTCAGGCGACGATACGCTGACGGCGACCTCATCCGGTCAGGGAAACATCTACGGTGGTGATGGCGCCGACATCATGTTCGGTGGCGATTATCTCAGGGGTGACTCGGGGAACGACACGGCCTATGGCCTGACCGGCAATGACGTGCTGCGCGGGCGTGACGGTGTAGACAGTCTCTTCGGGGGCAGCGGTATCGATCGAGTGGATGGTGGTACCGGACGCGGGCTTCTGGACGGTGGCAGTGGCACCGACACGCTGATTATGGATCGGCGCGACGAGACGATCGATCTGGTCTTCAGCTCCAGCGGTACCGGCAATGCCTTCATCAATGATGGCGGTGGCGGTGCGACCGGCAGCGAGCTGATCTCGGGCGAGACCATCACCATTACCCTTGGCGACGGCGACGACACGGTCTTCGGCGCCGACGAGAAGAACGTCGTCGCCGGGCGCAGCGGCAATGATCTTGGGTATGGTGCCAGCGGTAACGACAGCTTCTTCGATGGCAGCGGCGCGGATCGCCTCTTCGGCGGCAGCGGAGCCGATTCGATCAACGGCGGTAGCGGTAACGACACCATCGACCTTGGCACCCAGAATGCCTTCGACCGCGGCGTAGGCAATGATGGAGCCGACACCATCACGGCCGCTGGCAGCAGCTATGCGAACCTCTTCGGCGGCAGCGGCAACGACCGGCTTTACGGTGGCGACTACGCTCGGGGCGACGATGGGAATGACACCGCCAGAACCGGTACTGGAAACGACTTTTTGACAGGGCGCAGTGGCAGCGACCGTCTCTACGGTGAGGATGGCAGCGACCGGCATTATGGGGGCGAGGACAACGACCGTCTCTTCGGTGGGTCTGGCAACGATACGCTAAGTGGCAACACCGGCCGCGATACCTTGGACGGCGGCAGCGGTACGGACATCGCGCGCGTGGACGAAGGTGGGGAAAGCAAAGATCTGGTCTTCACCATGTCGGCCGGCGGCAACGGCTTCATCAACGACGGCGCGGGTGGGTCCACCGGAAGCGAATTGCGCTCTATCGAGACTCTCTCCATCCAAGGTGGTGATGGGGACGATACCCTCTTTGGGATGACCGAGAGAGACGTGTTCGACGGCAACAGTGGCAAGGATGTTTTCTACGGCGGGTCGGGCATCGATTTCGCGGCTGGAGGCAACGACGACGATCGGCTCTACGGGGGCTCCGGCGATGATTCCATCAATGGTGAAAGTGGCAACGATTTCATCGATCTCGGCGACAATTCGGGAACGGCGGAACGGGCACTGGGGCAGGAGGGCGACGATACGATCAATGCGGCCGGCGATAGCACCGACAACATCTACGGTGGGACCGGAAACGACACCCTGGATGGCGGCGACTTCCAAGATGGCGGCGACGGTAATGATATTCTTCGCGGTCGCACGGGGAATGACAATTTGCGCGGGCGCAGCGGTGACGATGTGATTCGTGGCCAAGACGGAGACGATCGCGTCTACGGTGCCGACGGAGACGATTCCCTCTTTGGCGGTAGCGGTTCGGACAGCATTGCCAGCGGATCTGGCATCGATTTCTTGAATGGCGGGTCCGGGTCCGACAGGGCCACCCTCGACCGTTCGGACTTGAGTGATGACTTGACTCTCGACATGAAGGGCAGCGCCGAAGGCTATGCGACCGATGGCGCCGGCGGCTCGACCGGCAGTGAGCTCAGGAACATCGACCAACTGACCGTGACGGCCGGTATGGGCGACGACTTTATCGGCGGTGGATCGCTATCGGATCGCTTCTTGGGTCGCACCGGTGCGGACCGCCTGGAAGGCAACAGCAGCAGAGATCTGCTCTACGGAGAAAGTGGAAACGATCTGATCTTTGGTGGAAGCGGACGTGATGTCGGCGACGGCGGTGACGGCGATGACCGCATTTATCTGGGGCCCAGCGACGGCTCCGGCGTCCAGGTCGGACGCGGCGACACCGGCAATGACAGGATCGAGACCGACGGGAGCAATACGGACAATCTCTACGGCAATGACGGAAGCGACACCCTGTACGGTGGCGATTTTCAGTCGGGCGGAACCGGGGACGATAGCCTGTTCGGTGGATCTGGCGCCGACAACTTGGACGGCAATGCCGACCAGGATCTGCTTTACGGCGGTGACGGTGATGACAATCTGGAGGGTGATGCGGGCGACGACACGCTGTTCGGCGGGTCCGGAGCCGATCGCCTTTATGGTCGATCCGGCAACGACACCTTGGCCGGTGGGTCGGGCGAGAACTCTCGCATGCGAGGCGAGGATGGCGACGACGTCTTCCTGGTGGGTGCCGGTGAGAACTCGGCCGGCGATACGATCGATGGCGGTAGCGGTGTCGACACGATCGCGCTGATCACCGGCGCCGAGTTGGCGGCCGGGATGATCATCACCTCGGTCGAGCACACGATCCGGATCGGGTCCAGCGGCAACGACGTGCTGACCGGGACGGCGGGCGACGACACCATGTACGGCCTCAGCGGTCAGGACGACCTGCAGGGGCTGGGCGGCAACGACAGCCTCTTCGGCGATGCCGGCGACGACAGCCTCTTCGGTGCGGCCAACAACGACACCTTGTACGGTGGCTCCGGCGACGACCGCGGGGTCGGCGGTGGCGGTAACGACACCGCCTTCGGGGCCAGCGGCAACGACAGCCTGATCGGCAACAATGGCAACGATCGCCTCAATGGCGAGGGCGGTGACGACACGCTTGCCGGCGGCGGTGGCGGCGATAAGGTCTTCGGCGGGGCTGCGGACGACGTGATCGAGGTCGATGTCGGCGACGCGACCTCCACCGATACCATGAACGGCGGCGGCGGGACCGACACCCTGGTGCTGCAGAATGCGGCGATGCTGGCGGGCGGCGAGGTGATCTCCTCGATCGAGAGCACCCTGCTGCAGGGGACCAGCGGGGCCGACAGCCTGAACGCGGAGAGTTCGGCGGTGACCCTATCGGGTCGGAGCGGCAACGACAGCCTGATCGGCCTGTCGGGCGCCAATCGTCTCTACGGCGACGAGGGGACGGACCACGTCTTCGGCGGCAGCCAGAACGACCAGCTCTATGGTGGGCTGGGTAACGACACCCTGGTCGGCGGCAGCGGTACGGACCGGGCCTTCGGTGGCAGCGGCAACGACCGCTTCAACGTGGGTACGGGCGAGTCGGAGACCGGGGAGACCTACGACGGCGGCAGCGGTACGGACACCCTGGTGCTGCGCACCGGCGTTTCCTTGGCCAGCGGGGCGACGACGACCTCGCTCGAGCGTCTCTTTGCCGTGGGCAGCAGTTCGGCCGACAGCATCACGGGCTTCAGCGGAGCGGACAGCATCTCCGGTGCCGGCGGCGACGATGACCTGCGCGGTGCCAGCGGCGACGATCTGCTCTATGGCGACGATGGCGACGACGAGCTCCGGGGACTGGACGGCGACGACACCGGCATCGGTGGCAGCGGCAAGGACCGGCTGATCGGTGGTACCGGCGACGATCTCTTCTATGGCGGCACGGGTCAGGATCAGTTCGTCGGCGGAACCGGCAGCGACACGCTGTTCGGCGGCAACAACCAGGATCGGCTGAACGGAGCCTCCGGCGTCGACACGGCCTTCGGAGGGGCGAGCAA
>JAVJSY010000001.1:0-22630 GCA_040219175.1 Kiloniellales bacterium | reverse complement strand
CCCAGCCGTGGGGTTGGCACCACCAGCTCAACACGTTAGTGGGCCGATTCACCGAACGCTTGGGATCCAAGCGTTCGGATCGGACCACTCTAGGCCTTCCGCCTTGACAGCATTCAAGCTTTGGAGAGAGTATTTTTTGCTCCCTACCCAGGAGCGTGGACCCAAGGGGTCACGAACAAGAACCCGAGGGGTCAGGAA
Source organism: Kiloniellales bacterium (assembly GCA_040219175.1). Classification (GTDB taxonomy): domain Bacteria; phylum Pseudomonadota; class Alphaproteobacteria; order Kiloniellales; family JACOMY01; genus JACOMY01. Next base: position 22,432 of record JAVJSY010000001.1, on the reverse strand, counting down.
CAAAGTCGTTCCAGGGATCTGCGGCCGTCGGGGGACGGTCCATCCAAGGACTGCATCTGCCGAAACGAGCCAGGCTGAGCGGCCGTCCTTCCATCGAGATCCTATCGTCTTCACATCGAAGGGAAAACGGACATGAGCGAAAAAGACAAAACTGTGCCGGAACCTGTGATCACAAATCACACGGACACCGAGAAGAAGGGCCCGGTGATGCCGCGCCGGACATTCGTCAAGACGGCTGGCGGCATCACCGCCGGTGCGATCGCTGCTCCGATGATCCTGCCCACGATCAAGAAGGCGAAGGCGGCCGACGGGCCGATCAAGATCGGCCATATCGAAGATCTCTCCGGCAATCTGGCGGTCTATGGCGTGCAGAAATATCACGCCGCACAGCTGGCCGTTAAGGAGATCAACGAAGGCAAAATGCTGAAGGGCGGTCCGGTCGGTGCCGGCGGCCTGGGCGTCATGGGCAACTTCGCCACCAATCCGCCGGTCATGGCCGCGGGCGACAAGGCGGTGAACATCGTCGACGACGGCGGCGATCGCTCGGCCAGCGGCATGGGTTTCGTCGAGGACGAAGATGTCCTGGTGGATTCCGGCGAGAAGGGCCTGCTGGGCCGTGAAGTCGAGTTGCTGGGCCCGGACGGGCAGTCCAACAACAACATCTGGCAGCAGCTGACCCGCCGCCTCATTCAGGAGGACGAGGTCGACGTGCTGTTTGCCGGCTTCACCAGCGCCGAGCGCGAGGCCATCCGACCGATCGTGGATCAGCACAAGCAGCTGTTCTTCTACACCAATCAGTACGAAGGCGGCGTTGCCGATTCCAACACCTTCTGCACCGGTGCCATCTGCGAGCAGCAGGTGATCCCGGTCGTCGACTACATGATCAAGCGCTTCGGCCCGCGGGTCTACACCATCGCAGCCGACTACAACTTCGGCCAGTTGACGGCGGCCTGGACCAAGGCCTTCGCCCCGCTGGTCGGCGGCGAGATCATCGAGGAGGAGTTCGTGCCGCTGAGCGTGTCCGACTTCACCACCTCGATCGCCCGCATCCAGCAGGCCAAGCCCGATTGGGTCTTCACCCTGCTGGTCGGTTCGAACCAGTCGAACTATTACCCGCAGGCAGCCGCGGCCGGCCTGGACTATCCCATGGCCTCGACCGTGAACATGGCGCAAGGCTATGAGCATCGCCGCTTCGAGGCACCCTCGCTGAACCGCATGTTCAACTGTGTGAACTACATCGAAGAGGTGCCGACCAAGCGCAACCAGGCCTTCGTGAAGCGTTGGTACGAGATGTTCCCGGAAGACCCCTACATCGGTCAGATGGCGCAGAACACCTACTTCTCCGTCCACCTCTATGCGCTCGCCGTGCGCCTTGCCGGCACCACGGACCAGGAGGCGGTGAAGCTGGCGCTGGAATCCGGCCTCTCGATCGAGGCACCGGAAGGTGCGGTCTTCATGGAGCCCTCGACCCATCACTGCTCGCACTACATCCGCCTGGCGACGGCGGACGAGAAGCACAACGTCAGCTTCGTGCGCGAGTGGCCGAGCATTCAGCCCTGGTGGCTGCAGCGCGTCGGCGTGAACCTGGTCCGGCACAAGGAGTACAAGCAGTATATCCCCGACGAAGACCCCTTCTTCAGCATGTTCGCCAAGAAGTAGGCTATCCTAGCAGTCCGCTTCAGGGCGGAGCGGGGCCAAACCCCGCTCCGCCGCTGAACACACTTGGTCTAGCGGTCGAGAGGGAACGTCCTTGTCCGAAAGCCTGCCTCTGGCAGCCAGCCTGATCTACCAGATCGGCGCCACTGCCGCCTTTCTGTTCCTCGCCGCGGTCGGCCTGGTCATCATCCTGGGCATGATGAACATCATCAATCTGGCGCATGGCGAGCTGATGATGATGGGCGCCTATGCGGCCACGATCACCCACCACGCCGGCCTGCCTTTCTGGGCCGCGGTGATCGCCAGCTTCTTCGTCGTCGCCATCTTCGGCGCGATCATGGAACTGACGATCATCAGACGCTTCTACGGGCGAGAGCTGGGCGCGCTGGTGGTGACCTGGGGCATCAGTCTGATCATGGGTCAGGGGGCCTTCCTGGTCTTCGGCCCCTTCATGCAGGCGATCAAGATCCCCGGTGGCTCCTTCTCCTACGGCGCCTTCTCCTTCTCGGAGTATTGGATCGTGCTGATGCTGGTCAGCCTGCTTTTGGTCTTGGCCCTCTGGCTGGTCTACAACAAGACGACCTACGGCCTGCAAGCCAAGGCCAGCATGCAGAATGCCGAGATGGCGCGCAGCCTGGGCGTACCGACGAAACGCATTTACACCCTGACCTTCGCGCTCGGCGCCGGCTTGGCCGGTTTGAGCGGTGCCTTGCTTGCCCCCACGGCGACCATCGCCCCCTTCATGGGCCAACAGTTCGTGGCACCCGCCTTCATCACCGTTGTGGTCGGCGGCGGCGCCAATGTGATCAGCGGTGCGGTCGGCAGCGGCGTGCTGTTGGCCTTGATCAAGACCCCCGTGGGCATGGCGCTCGGTGCCTTCTCCGGGACCGTGGCGCTGCTGATCGCCGCCCTCATCATCATCCGCATCATGCCGGACGGGATCTCCGCGCGGCTGCAACGCGTCTTCGACCGCCGCGTTCAGAAGAGGCAGAGCTGATGATCCAGCGTAGTCTCCGCCTGATCGGCGGCCCGGCCGACATCGGCAGGACGCCCCTCTTCTGGGTCGGCTTTGCCGTCGCAGTCGCCTTCTTCCTGCTCTACCCGACGCAGGTCTCTTCCTTCCGCGCCTCCAACGTCGCCTACTACCTGCTGAACGTGCCGATGGGCCTGGGCATGGCCCTGCTCTGGGGCTATTGCGGCGTGCTCAGCTTCGGGCATGTCGCCTATTTCGGCATTGCCGCCTACCTCTACGGCATCATCGCCGGCAACATGGCCGGCAGCTCCTGGGGGCCGCTGGTCGGCGTCGGCGGCGGCCTGCTGGGCTGCGCCATCGTCGCCGCGATCTTTGGCTACTTCGTCTTCTATGCCCGGGTGCAGAAGTGGATCATCCCGATCCTGACCCTGGTTTTCACCCTGCTGCTGGAGACCTTCCTGGGCCAGACCGCCGGCTATCAGTGGCGCGTAGGAACGGTGCTGCTGGGCGGCTACAACGGCATGACCGGCATCCCCTGGTTCCAGCTGGGCGGCTTCGTCTTCGAGGGCTATTCCTTCTATTACCTCTGCCTGGGCATCGTCATCCTCACCTACTTTGGCCTGCGCATGCTGATGAACGCCAAGTTCGGCCAGGTCGTGGTCGCCATGCGCGAAGACGAGCTTCGCACCGAGATGCTGGGCTTCGACACCCGCTTCCGCCAATGCGCGGTCTTCGTGATCTCGGCCATGCTGGCGGGCTTGAGCGGCCTGCTCTACGTGCAGTGGGGCAACTACATCACGCCCAGCCAGGTCGGCTTGCTGCAAGCCGCCCTGCCGGTGGTCTGGACCGCGGTGGGCGGGCGCACCAGCTTGCTGGCCGTGGTGATCGCCACCATCGTGCTGAACTGGCTGACCTACACCCTCTCCTCGCAAGGCAATCAGTATGCCATGGTCATCATCGGCGGCCTCTTGGTGGTCACCATGATGTTCTTCCCGCGCGGCATCGTCGTGATGCTGGCAGAAACGATCGGCCGGCGTCCCTGGCGACGACGGCAGGCAGCCGAGGGCCGGTCATGAGCGGCGCGGTACTCCTCGAAACCAAGGCTCTAAGCAAGCGTTTCGGCGGCGTGGTTGCGGCCAACAACATCGACTTCACCGTGACCGAAGGCGAGTTGCGCTGCCTGATCGGCCCGAACGGCGCGGGCAAGTCCACCCTCTTCTCCATGCTCTGCGGCATTCAGAAGGCCGACAGCGGCGAGATCTACGCCTTCGGCAAGCGCGTGACGCACCGCCAGGCCTTCCACCGCGTGCGGCGCGGTCTGGGGCTTACCTTTCAAAGCAATCGCGCCTTCCACGACCTGTCCGTGGCCGAGAACCTGGCCATTCCGCGCAAGCCGCTGCACGCCCGCAGCCACCAGAAGGCGGCCGAGCGCTATCGCTATGCGCTGGATGCCTTCGGGCTGGACCCAGCAGACCAGACCCGCTCCGGCGAGCTGTCGCACGATCAACTGCAGTGGCTGGAGATCGCCATGGTCTTGGCCGGCTTTCCCGACCTGGTGATGCTGGACGAACCCACGGCCGGCATGGCGACGGAAGAGACCAATCGCACCGCCGAGGTCCTGAAGGCTTTGCAGGACAGCGGCCTCACCCTCCTGGTGGTGGAGCACGACATGGCCTTCGTCCGCCTTGTCGCCGACAGCGTGACCGTTCTGCACCAAGGCACCATCTTCGCCGAAGGCACGGTGGAAGACATCACCACCAGCGAGGCGGTCCGCAGCATCTACCTAGGGAAGGCCTAAGCCGTCATGACCGTTTTGAGCGCGCAAGACATCGTCGCCGGCTACGACACGGCAAACGTGCTGCGTGGCGTCTCGATTACCTTGAACGCCGGGGAAATCGTCGGCGTGGTCGGGCGCAATGGCGTCGGCAAGACCACCTTGATGCGCTGCCTGATCGGCCTACTGCCCTTGCGCGGCGGCAGCGTTTCCTTTGAGGGTCAGGACCTAAGGCGCGAGAGCGCCGATCAGCGGGCACGCCTTGGCATGGGCTATGTGCCCCAAGGCCGGGGAATCTTCCCGCATCTGACGGTGCTGGAGAACCTGCGCATGGGCTCCTTCCTCAACGCCGGGGGCCCGCCGCCGGATCTGGAGCTGGCGCTGCAGAACTTCCCCATCCTGAGGAACCGCCTGGGCCAGCGCGGCGGCACGCTGTCTGGCGGACAGCAAGCCATGCTGGCCATCGCACGTGCGGTCATAAAGCGCCCAAAAGTCCTGCTGTTGGATGAGCCCAGCGACGGCGTGCAGCCCAGCATCGTGCAAGAGATCGGCGCCTTTCTGAGAAGACTGAAGGCAGAGGGCGACATGGCCATCCTGCTGGTCGAGCAGAACGTCGAGTTGATGCAAAGCACGGCCGAAAGGGCCTACGCTATGGACAAGGGCAGCGTGACCGGCGTCTTGAGCGGCAGCGACCTGAAAGACGAGATGATCATCGCCACGCATGTCGTGGTCTAGGGTTTGAGAAGAGGAGAACTGCGATGGAAATGGATATGCGGGTCTACCCGCACGATTGGCTGGAACAATCCATCATGTGCAAGCGCGGTGTGGGCGGCGGCAGCAGCGGTACCACGCACAGCCTGACCGTCGAGGAACAGGGCACCTATCACTACACCATCGGCCCCTACTCCGACCCCGTTCTCCACGTGAAGCCCGGCGACCGGGTCGTGGTCGAGACCCAGGATGCCTTCGAGGGCGTGATCAAGACGGAGCAAGATCTGCCCTCGAAACTGCTAACCATTCCCTTCCTCAATCCGCAGTGCGGCCCGATCATGGTCGAGGGCGCCGAACCCGGCGACGCCGTTGCGGTCTATATCGAATCGATGGCCCCGCGCGGACCGCAGCCGCGCGGCACCTGTGCGATGATCCCGGAGTTCGGTGCGCTGACCGGCACCACCTACACCGCGACCCTGAACGATCCCCTGCCGGAGAAGGTGCGCAAGGTCCACGTCGACGAAGAAAAGGTGATCTGGAGCGACCGGGTCACCCTGCCCTATCGCCCGCACATCGGCACCTTGAGCTGCTCGCCGCAGATCGACTCGATCAACTCACTGACGCCGGACAGCCACGGCGGGAACATGGACTTGCCCGACATGGGGCCCGGCACGGTCACCTATCTGCCGGTGCGCACCGAGGGTGCCCGCGTCTTCATCGGTGACGCTCATGCCTGCCAGGGCGACGGCGAGGTCTGCGGCGTGGCGGTTGAGTATCCGACCGTCACCACCATCACCATCGACCTGATCAAGGGCTGGACCCTGGACTGGCCGCGGCTGGAGGCCGACGACTTCATCATGGCCATCGGCTCCGCCCGCCCGCTGGAAGATGCGACCCGCATCGCCTATCGGGACCTGATCTACTGGATGATGGCCGAATACGGCTTCGAGAAGTGGGACGCCTACATGATGTTGAGCCAATGCGGCAAGGTCCGCCTCGGCAACTTCGTCGACCCCAAGTACACCGTTGGGGCCGCAGTCTCGAAGAAGTACCTCGTCGAATAGATAAGCGGCAGGAGCAAGCGGCGGTGCTGGTGCCTCGGCAGGAGGCTGTGGAGCCCTTTTGGAAATGAGCAGATCCGCTCATTTCCAAAGCGCCACCGGCCCTCTCCCCCGCCCGCGTATCGCCGCGCTCTATTTGACCACCGACACTTCCACACGTCGGTTCAAGGCCTTGCCGTCCGCCGTCTTGTTGGATGCAACGGGCTCCTGTTCTCCACGTCCCTCAGAGCCGAGCCTTTCGGCGGCGATGCCGCGTTCCGTCAGCCAAGCGACGACGGAGGCAGCGCGACGAGAAGAGAGATCCTGGTTGTAGCTGTCGGATCCATCGGCATCGGTATGCCCCGCGATCAGAACCACCATGCCTGGCTCTGCCTCCAGCGCCTCTTGCAGCTGCGTCAGTGCCGGCAGGGAGATCGAGCGCGGGACGTCGGAATCATGGTTGAAGAGAATGCCGTAGATTTTGACCTCGCCGTCCTTTTGCAGGCCTGCCAGGATCGGGTTTGCCGGCGGCTGTACGGCCGAACAGGGCAAGCTGGCGGCCTCTGCGCTGGGCGGCCCGCCCCAGGTGCTGCGGCTGTGATGGCGGTAGCGCACACCGTTGAGGGCACCGGTGGAATCGATGGTCAGCAGGGCCGTGCCTGTTATCCCTTGGTCGCTCTGCCAGTTGACCAGTGCTACGCCGTCGACGACCGAGCCCTCGATCGTGCCGAAGCTGCGGCCGCTGTTCTCGCTGTAGCAGCCGGTCACGTTGAGGCCGTCCTGCTTCAATTCGATATGTGTCGAGCGGCCGGTCAGGAATTGCCCGGTGAAGCGGTCAGCCTCTTCCAGCAGCGGCATCTCACCCTGGGCGATGACTTCGGCCAGATAGAGGAAGGCAGCCTCCGGCGACTGCGCGTCCTGGACGGTAAAGCGCAAGGCCTGCACCGGCTCCGGGTCGCTGACTTCGGCTAGGCTGACGCCCTCCGAGCCCGCCTCAAGGCTTGCCAGCGGTCGGAATGCACCGTCCCGTGGATCGGCGGCACCTTCGATCACGATGGTCTTCGCCGACCCGCCGACCACGCCGCCCGGCCGCTCCCCGGCACCGGAAACGCCGACGGCGCTCAGATTCGCCGGGGCCATCAGCTCGAAGGTGAAAACGTAGGGCGCCGGGTTGCGTTTCGTCACGATGCTCCAGGTGCTTGCAGGATCGCCATCTATCAACGAATAGGCGTCGCGTGGTTTGTGCGATGCCTCGACCAGCACCGCCCCGCGCGCTGCGGTCAGCAGGTCGACGGGTGCAGCCTCTTCGCTGCCCTCTTGCGCCACAGCCGAACCCGACCCGACGAGCGACAGGCCAAGCACCGCGAGCAGTGCAGTCACCGTGCGAATGGACCAAATGTTCATTCTTCTCTCCATGTCACCGATTGCTCAAGGATACTCCGTCGAGCGCAGGAGGTTCAGCGTTGTCGGACTGTACTCCGGGCGGCGGTCGTCCATCTGGAAATCCATGATGTCACCATGGGCGTGCGTCGAGCGGAACAAGTGCGCGATCTCATGCGCAGGCGTGGTGTCGAGCGCCCAGCCCGCGGTCCCCCGATCCTCTGCCAGCTCGCGGCCGGATTCCTGAAAGACGACGATGCCATAGCCGTTGGCACCGGCGTTCGGTCCGGACTGATTGGCATCGGTCTGGCCGGAAATGGCACCGGTGTCCTTGTTGCCGTCGCCGTCCTCCCTCAGCATCCCCTGATAGGCATTCAACACATAGACCACCCAGAACTCCGGATCGTCGTCCAACCCCTTGTTCTGAAAATGCTTGGCGAAGAGGGGTTTCAGATAAGTCTGCTGATCGTCTTTGAAATGCAGGATGAAGGGCACCGGCTGACTGCTGTTGGGCAGGGTCTTACGGTCCAGCTCGATGTAGGCGCGGGCCAGTTCGCTGTCGGTCAGGGTGAAATTGATGGGCGGTACCGGGTCGCCGTCGCGCTGCGGGTCGTTGTCCTCCAGGGTCACCTGAAGGTTCTTGAAATCGTCCTCCGTCAAGGCTTTGCGCGTCTTGTCGTAGGCCACCCGAATCTCGTCGTCGGACCCATTGCTGTTGGAGCTGTTGCCGGTGATCTCGAACTCTTCGCTCCCCAGGCGCATCTTGCCCCGGTGGAAGCTGTTGCGGTGATAGAGCCGTTCCGAGCGCGATTCCTTCGGCAGCTCGTCGAAGAGGTTGGCATCGAGTTGAAGGCGGCTCTGTTGCTTCGCCGGTCCGGGATCGGCCGTCCAATCCCCGGTCGGAATGACCTTGACCACCCCGACCTTTTCGTCGTTCTCGGCAACCGGGCCCATGTTGTCTACTTCGGCATGAAGCCTGCGCCAGACGGTCAGCACCGGGCTTTCGTAGTGCACATGCTCGCGAATGCGGGAGTCCAGCACCGAGCCGGTCTCGGCCAGCAGGTCGGGATCGACGACCTTGGTGGTGTGACGCGGGCCGTGCTTTGCCAACTCTTTATCGTTGTTTTCCATGTCCGCAAGCTGTGCCTCGTCGACCCCGACGACGACCCGGTAGTTGTCGCCGGGGCGCAAGCCCACCTTGAAGCCGGTGCGCGCGCTTTGCTCCGCCATCGTCAGGCTGTGGGTTTCCTTGCCGGAGTCGACGAAGATGCCGGCGGGCCCGGGATCGACATCGTGACGATTGTCGTCGGCTTCGCTCTCGTCGTCGATGATCGGGTCCTCGCTCGAGGGGTCGTCGACATCGAAGGACTTGAGATGCAGTTCCACGGGGCGGACGGGTTTCGCCGTCAGCTTGACCTCGACCACCACCTCCTGTTGGCTCTGGCCACTGGGCGCACCGCCTTCCCAGCGCTTGCCGGGAAAGACGCGCTTGCCCTGCCCTTCCGCTGTCGCGGGCCAGCTTGGATCGTCATCGATCGCCGCGGCAGCGCCGGCGCCCTGCCAGGTGACCTCCTCGACGCCGAGCGCCGTCAGGACGATCTTGTCGGCGACCTCCTTGTCCTGGTTCAGACGGTTCTTGAAGCTGAAGACGATGGCCTCGTCGCCCGGCGCCGTGCTGGGCGCGATCGCCTCCAGCCAGACGTCGCGCAGGAAGCGCACGCCCTGCCCGTCGGCACGCAGCAGCTCTTCGACCTCCAGTTCCTGGTTCGCCAGCTCGAAGGGGCGCGACTTGTCCGCATCGTCCCACAGCCGATAGCGCGTCCCAAGACCGGGCGCCTTGAGCTCGACCGTACCGAAGGAGTTCATCGGCAGTTCCAGACGCAAGCGCACCAGATCGTCGTCGCCTGCAACACCGTCGGGGTCTTCATGATCCCAATGGCGATCCTGATCGTCGTTATCGAGATTGACGAAGGCCTGGACACCGAGCGTGGCCTCCTCGGAATCCGGAATCTCCTCGTCTTCCTGACCGGCGATCGCAGCGCTGCGATAGGCCGTGAGATCCACCAGACTGCAAAAGTGGATGCTGTCGATGATCAGATCTGTCTCGGTGCTGACCTGGCCCGCCATTCCGCTGGTGGTGACGTCTTGCATCATGTTGCGCGGGCGCACGGCTGCCTGCAGCCCGACACGGCCCTTATCCGGCAAGGCTTGGTTCGGCGCGGTTACGGGCACGGCAAAACGCACCCATTCGGCCGAGCTGTCGGTGATGACGTTCTCGGCCGAGGGCGAATCGTTGATACCGCCGATCGCCTCTCCCCCGGAAAAGGCAACGACGTTCAAGGAGAGCTCGTCGCCTGAGGCGATGTAGCCCTTGTAGGCGGCGCAAACATGGGTCTCGATCGCTGTCGCATCGAGCGCTGCGAAGACATCCGGCCCGGCCCCACCCGCCGCATCGGGGTTCTCCGGGCAAGGATCCTTACAGGAGAACACACCCGCTGCTGCAGAAGGCGCCTTGGCCCCCAAGGCGGCGCGTGCGATTGCCGCTTCGCGCGCCGGAACAACGCTGAGGAAGTCAAAATTCTTGAGGCGCAAGGCAGAGCTGCCGGTGTGGGCGTCGCTGGTGCGAAAGGTGGTCTGCATGTCGAGCGCTTCGCGCGAAGCCAAAACAGACGCAGGCACACCGTAAGAGGCAAAGCCGCGCGGGCGATGATCGTCCTTCCAGGTCTCGAAATCACCGCCCTCTATGTTCTCGACGAAGGCTTCCGTGCTCCAGGCGCCACCGATGCTGGAGGGCTTACGACAGACTTGAACGGCGGCGAGATTCTCCGGCGTGTCGGGCAGATGGTCCGCGCCTTTGGCCCGGCAGGCGGCCACGCTCATGGAACCGACGAAGGCAGCAGCGGAAAGGTTGCAACAGGCATAGCTCCCTGCGCCGGAAGGGCCACCCTGCATCTGCTGCAGCAAGGCCATCGCATCCGCCGGTGTGGGTGGGATCTCCGGCAAGGTAGAAAGATCGACGCCGGTGTTCCCCAGGGCTTCTTGCGCCTGCTTTGTCACGTTCTGGAAGCAGATCGCCGCACGCATGAAAGAGTCCGGGGTGCTGCCAAGCGCCACCCGGTCGCCCGTGGCCTCGCAGGCCTCAGGAGAGGCCGCGGCCTCGAACTGGCCGGTCGCCAGATTGCAGCAGCTCTTCTCTTGCGCCTGAGCCGACAGGCCTGGGACCAGGACGGTGAGCGTCAAGGCGGCAAGGGCTCCGGCGTGCGTCGCCCACCTGGCGACAGGTTGCATTGGACGACGCAGCGCAAGCCGCGAATGGTAGCTGATCATGATCGCCTCAATCCCCATGATTTCGTGCTGGTTCCAAACCACAGGCGCGTAACGAGAAAAGGCGCAATCCACTAATGCAGCTTATCTTTGCTGTCGGTCAGTTTCCGATCGTCGTGGGAATAGCGCTCATGGCCTGGTTCATCCGCTGCAGCAGCGCAGGGTTATTCTGTGCGATCTGTGTCATCGCCATCCCGATGCGGCTTTGGGCTTGCGTGAATTGCTGTTGGCGTTCCGTAATCGCTGAGAGCCATTGGTTCGGTGTGATCTGGCCCTCCAGCTCATCAGACAGGCTCTCCATCTCCTGAACCGTCTCCGCGATGCTGACTGCTGCAACGTCGGCGCTCGCCTCGTCCGTCACCCCTTCCATGGCCTCGGCAATGCGATTGATCTGCAAGATATAGATGTCTGCTGCTTCGCCGGCCGTCGATACATCGCCGACCAGGATCACGCCGGAGGCTTGGCCGTCATGCCCGGTGGCCGCCTTCACAGTCTCCTGTGCAGCAAGACCCTGAGCCGAATGCGCCATGTTAACCCCGCCGGCAAGCGCCACTGCCATCGCAGCAAGACCACCCACCACAGAACCAAACCTTGAAAGTCTCATCGGATCCCCTCCTCCCAATCAGTCCTCACGGACTGACTCTAGTCAGATGAATTTCCTTTCGCAATGTGCATAACGCTTCACAGTTACGGCATCGTCCCTCTCGTGAGACAACAGCTGGCTCATGGCGCGACAGCAGACAGCAAAGCGGTCGTCGCGAACTCAGCTCTTGGCGGGCAGTGACAAGGCATGCGCGATTGCCACAGACAGCCAGGCGCGCATCACCTCGCCATCGCAAACCTCCTCGTCGACGAAGAAGAACCCGCTCATCCGCCGACCGCCCTGCACCAGCGGCTCCGCTCCCGGCAAGGCTCTTCCAGCCGCATCATTCTCCTTACCAATGCGGAACATGAAGCGACCCTGCCCCGTCGCCTTGGCGCGATCGGCCCCACCGATCATGTGCCCGTTCAAGAAGAAGCAGAGACCGCCCATCATCCGCTTCTCCGAGAGGCCTTCCAAGCCCTCGACCGCAGAACGGAACCGCGCCGCCAGTGCCTCGTCATAGGCCATACCGATCTCCTGTCATTTCCGTTTCGGGCTCTGAGAGAACCATCGTCGTGCGCCGCATTCCGAGTGTCACTTGCTGCCGGCTGGCTCCTGCACCCTCTTCGGCGCGAAGAGGAAGCTGGCGGCGACCACCAGGACCACACCGCCCATGATCCCCGAAAAGCGATCGAGGACCGGCATGATGCTCTCCGCAGGTCCGGATCCGGTTACCAAGGTGATGATGAAGGCCAGGTTGAACTGCTTGCCGACGTAGGAGAAGCGGCTGGCGCTGTGATAGAGCCGGCCGGCCAGAGCGACGCCGACGAAGAGGACGAGTGTCCAGGCCCAAAGCAGATCGAATCCCAGGCCGAGGACCAGCAAACCGGATAGGCCGCCGGCGAAGCATCCCAGGATGCGATAGCCGGATTTCTCGCGAGTCTGCAGCAGATCTCGGTCGACCATCGCCAGGATCGTGACTGCGATCTGGACCATGCTGGGCAGCTCCAGCCAGGACCAGAGAAAGGGGACGGCCACGACGATGCAACCCGACATGAGCGCCAGGCGTTCGATGTCGGCCACCATGTGCGCCTTGTCCGGAGCGCTCGCGGAGGTCTTGGCCACACCTCCCCTGACGAAGAAGTTGATGACCGCGCAAACCAAGACACCCAGAGAGACTTCGAGAATGCGCGCATAGGCAAAGTCATAGAGCTCCACCGGCTCTTGGATGCCGACGAACATCATCATGACGATCATCATCATGAAGATGAGCCAGGCGTAGTCATACTGACTGGTAAACCTCATCTTCGTCGCAAAGTAGATCGTAACGAAAAGAGCGGTGGCCTGAATCAAGACGTTCCCATGGGTTCCCAGGGCAAGCTCATAGCCCAGCCAGATTCCGAACAGAGTCCCGGCCAGCCGCATGAGCCCCTTGCGGATCACGAAGTTCCGGTCGCCGTGGGAGATGTTGTGGGCCGAGAAGGCCGCCCACCAGGGATTGTCGAGTTCCAGCCAAAAGGCAAGCAGGGTGGCCACCACCACTGCCGTCGCCGTCACCAGACCCTGGCGGGTTTCCGGCAACATGGCGAGCTCAGAAAACCACGAGGACGCTGGCATCGGCCCCTTGGAACAGGCGTCGCTCGTCCTGCAGGCCCAAGAGGTCGATCTCGACCGGGAAGCGGCGCGGCAGGCGGATCCAGTCGGTGGCCGGATCCACCCAGGGCAACACGCTCTCCTGCCCCTGCACACGCGCCACGCCTGCCGACAGGGAACGCACCTTGCCGCGGCGCCAGTGCCAGGGCTCGCTGGCCAGATTGTACCAGACGAACTGTCCGGGCTGCAGGCTCTGCAGGAAACGTTCGCGCACATTGGCCACGATGCGCCAGTCGTCGTCGGTGACCACGGCCAGGACCGCTTGGCCGACCGCGATGTAGTCGCCGGGCCTGGCCGTCACCGGCCCGACGCGCCCCTTGGACGACGCCTTGACGATGGTACGCTCCAAAGCCCAGGTCGCCTGCGCTACAGCAGCCTTGGCGACGGCGACCTCCGCTTGCCGCTGCACCACGCTTTGCTTCGCGCCGACCAGCTGGTCGCGGGCGTCTGCCAGGTTGGCCTTGGCGACATTCCGATCGCGTGTTGCGTCATCCACCTGCTGCTGGGCAGCATTGTCATGAGACAGCAGCTCTTCGAGGCGTTTCAGGATCTTGTTCGCATCGACCAGGATTGCTTGGTTGCTCTCGATGCGCGTCTGCGCGGCAACGACGGCATCCTGGGCCAGCTTGAGTTCTGCTTCGGCAAGCGTCTGTTCGGCCTCAGCATGCTCCAGCGCCAGCTCGAAGGGCTCTTGATCGAGAAGATAGAGGACCTCGCCTTCCTCGACGGCCTGATCGCGCTTCACGTTCAGGGCCTGCAGGATGCCGGGGACCTCGGGTGCGGCAAAGACCACGTCGGTCGCAACATAGGCGTCGTCGGTGTAGACCAGGATGTAGGTCGAGACCTCGTAGACGACATAGATCACGACCGCCGCGACGATGATGCTCGCCCCGACGTGTCGCTTGATCCAGTCAAACATGGTTCTAGTTTCCAACGGCACCGGCCCGCTCCCCCTCCCGGCCGCCCAGCAGGATACTGGCGTGGATGACCGGGAGGGGGAGCGGGCCGATGCCGTGCATTGTCAGACAGGCCCCTAGGCGCTGAGCCTGGCCAGCGCGTCGCTCAGGCGTTCGCGTCTACCGGACATATCGGCCAGACGTTCGCGATTCTCTTCGACGACCTCTTCCGGCGCCTTGGCCAGGAAGTCGGCGTTGCCGAGCTTGCGCTCCAGCTTCTGCGCCTCCTTCTCCAGCTTGCCGACCTCCTTCTGCAGCCGGCTCCGCTCGGCCTCCAAGTCGATAACGCCCGCGAGTGGGATGGCAGCCGTCGCCTCGCCGATGACGAAGAGGGCAGACCCCTTAGGCAGAGGCCTGTCGCTGGCCTCGATGGCAGAGAGGCGGGCCAGACGACAGATCACCTCGCGCTGCGTCGCGATGCGCTGCCGGGTCTCCTCGTTGGCGCCGCTCACCAGCAGCTCCACCTTGGCGCCCGGTGGCACATTCATCTCGGCCCGCAGCGCGCGAACCTCGCTGACCAGCGTGATCAGCCAGTCGATCTCGGCCTCGGCCTTGGCGTCGTGCAGAGCGGCCGAATGCTGCGGCAGGCGCTGGCTGACCAACGGCCCGCGCTTGGCGTAGCCCAGATCCTGCCAGAGGGTCTCGGTGATGAAGGGCATCAGCGGATGCAGCAGCAGGAGTGTCTGCTGCAAAGCCCAGGCCAGAGTCTGCCGCGTCTCCTCGACATGGGGTCCGTCGGTCAGCAAGGGCTTGGCCAGCTCGATGTACCAGTCGCAGAGCTGGTGCCAGACGAAGTGAAAAGATTTGTTGGCCGCCTCGTCGAAGCGATAGATGGCAAGTTCCGCCGCAAGATCGGCCTGCGCCTCCACCGTCTTGCCGATGATCCAGCGATTGACCGGCGCCTTGCAGGCACTGGGCGCAAAGCCGTCCAGATCGACCTCGGTGACGCCGTTCATCTCGGCGAAGCGGGCTGCGTTCCAGATCTTGGTGGCGAAGTTGCGATAGCCCTCCAGCCGGGCCGGCGCCAGCTTCAGGTCGCGGCCCGGAACCGCCAATGCCAGAAGGGTGAAGCGCATGGCATCGCAGCCGTATTGCTCGATCACCTCCATGGGGTCCATGGCGTTGCCGGTGCTCTTCGACATCTTCTTGCCGCGTGCGTCGCGGACCAGCCCGTGGATCACCACGTCCTTGAAGGGCACCTCGCCCATGAAGTGCAAACCGAACATCATCATGCGCGCGACCCAGAAGAAGATGATGTCGAAGCCGGTCACCAGAACCGCTCCGGGATAGTAGCGATCCAGATCGCCCATCGTCTTCGAGTCGGTTCCGGGCCAGCCCAGAGTCGAGAAGGGCCAGAGCGCTGAGGAGAACCAGGTATCCAGCACGTCGGGATCGCGGGTAAGCGTCACGTCTTTGCCGTAGTGCAGGCGCGCAGCCGCTTCGGCATCGGCCTCGCTCATCTCGACGAAACAGGTCCCGTCGGGTCCGTACCAGGCCGGGATCTGATGGCCCCACCAGAGCTGGCGCGAGATGCACCAGGGCTGAATGTTGCGCATCCACTCGAAGTAGGTGTTTTCCCACTGCTTGGGGTGAAAGACCGTGCGCCCCTCCTCCACCGCAGCGATGGCGGGCTTGGCCAGGGTTTCGGCGTCTAGGTACCACTGCTCGGTCAGATAGGGCTCGATCGGCACGCCGCCGCGGTCGCCGTGCGGCACCATGTGGCGATGCGGCTCCACCTTCTCCAGAAGGCCAAGCGCGTCGATGTCTTCCACCACCTTGTCGCGCGCCGCGAAACGGTCCAGGCCGCGATAGGCATCGGGCACAAGATCGTTCAGATGCGCGGTCTCGTCGAAGATGTTGATCATCTCCAAGCCGTGGCGCAGCCCGACCTCGAAGTCGTTGAAGTCATGCGCCGGCGTGATCTTCACCGCACCCGACCCGGTCTCCGGATCGGCGTAATCATCGGCGACCACGGGAATGGCGCGCTCGACCAAGGGCAGCAGCACCTTGCGACCGATCAGGTCCTTGTAGCGCGGGTCGTCGGGATGCACGGCAACGGCGGTGTCGCCCAGCATGGTCTCCGGCCGAGTGGTCGCCACGGTCAGATATCGATCCTGTTCGCCCTCCACCGGATAGCGGAAGTGCCAAAGCTTGCCGTCGGTCTCCCGCTGCTGCACCTCGAGGTCAGAGATCGCGGTGCGCAGCTTGGGGTCCCAGTTGACCAGCCGCTTGTCCTTGTAGATCAGCTTTTCCTTGAAGAGCCGGACGAAGACGGTGCGCACCGCCTCGCTCAGGCCCTCGTCCAGGGTAAAGCGCTCACGCTCCCAATCCGGACCGGCGCCCAGCGCGCGCAGCTGATTGCGAATGGTCTCGCCGGAATGCTTGGTCCAGTCCCAGACGCGCTCGATGAAAGGCTCGCGGCCCATCTCGCGCCGCGACTTGCCCTCTGCATCGAGGCCACGTTCCACCACCATCTGGGTGGCGATGCCAGCATGATCCATGCCCGGCATCCACAAGGCATCGTCGCCCTGCATGCGCCGATAGCGGATCATGACATCCTGCATGGTGTTGTTCAGCGCATGGCCGATGTGCAGCTTGCCGGTGACGTTGGGCGGCGGAATGACGATGGTGAAGCGTTCGGCATTGCGCTCCGGCTCGGCGGCAAAGGCGCCGCTGTCTTCCCACAGCTTGTAGATCTTGGCTTCGGCCTCCTTGGGCCGATAGGTCTTTTCCAGCATTGCTGGGTCCTCAAAACGAAAAGAAAATCGATCCGACGTTGCACGCAACGGCGAGGTTAGAGACACCAGAGGTCGCTCGGGGTCAAGCCCGCCAGGCCGCAGCGCTGCTCAGTCCTGTCTGCGTGTCGATGCGGGTACCGGCCGCTAGTCCTGGCTGGCCTCGGCGACCATGCGGGCGACCTCCTCACGGACGATGCGCTCGACGATCGCTTCCAGGTGCCTGTCCATCCAGTCTTTCAGGGCTGTCTGAACGGCGGCGTCGGCGCGCGTTTCGGCAAGGCGGGGCATGTTCTTCTGGACCCAGGCCTCGACCATCGGCTCGACGGCCTTCGAGGCATAGCGCTCCAGCGCGCCACCGCTGCCCGACTGATCACCGGAGATATCCTTGGCGATCTTCGCCGCCTCCCGCAGGCCCTTGAGCTGCGCCACCGCGGCCGGTTTGCCCTGCGCGTCGCCGGCTGGCCTTTCCGCTGGACGGGTGGGCGCAGCGGGGCGCTTCTCGAAGACCGAGACGACCGGTCCGATCTCTTCGCCCTCGTCCTCTTCCAGCTCGGTCAGTTCCAGCACATCCTCGTCCTCGGGCGACAGATCGATGGCGGCCTTGCTGTGCCCGGCCTTGTCCTCGTCGATGATCTGCTTGATGGAGGAGAGCACCTCCTGCATCTGTCCGCCCGGCTTTTCCGCGCCTCCGGTCTCGCTGCTCATGGCTCCAGCCATCCTCTACTGTCTTCTTGACTGCCTTCTTGTCCGGCGCAGACTGCCTGGACTTTGTGGCGAGCCCTAGGCTCTTGTCCCCGAGCCATGTTGGGCGCTACTCGGCGCCCGGCGCATCCAGTCCGAACCAGGCATCGCGAACCTTGTCGTAGTCGATCTTCGGATCATAGATGGCGACACCGAGATCCAGGTTGGCGACGGTCAGGCGTCCGATCGCGGTTGCAACCTGAAACCCCGCCACCACCTCGTCACGCTGCGCGCCGACCAGGCTGACCTGCGCCTGCAGCAGCTCCTGCTCTGCATCCAAGACATCCAGCACGGTCCGGGCGCCCACCAGGCTCTCCTGCTCCACGCCTTCCAGGGCGACCGTGTTGGCCCGCACCTGCGACTCGAAAGAAGAGATCTGAGCCCGCGCCGTCTCCAGCGCCTCCCAGGCTGCGACCGCGTCCTGCTCGGCCTGCCGCAAGGCTTCGGTGATCTCCAGCCGGCGTTGGCTGGCAATCTGCTTGGCCTGGCGCACCTGACTGGCAACCAGCCCCTGCTGATAGAGCGGTATCGAGACCTGGAGCACGATTGAGGCGGCGAAGAAATCCAGATTGGGAACACCGTCCTGGACCGTGTTGTCGCGCGAATAGTCCAGCAGGCCCAGAAGGCTGACGGACGGCAGCAAGGCGCCTAGCTGCGCGCGGATATCCGACAGAGCGGAATTTTCGAGAAAGCGCGCCGCAACCAGGTTGGGCGCATCCTGCTGCGCGTAGGCAACCGTCTCTTGCATGCTGCGCGGCAGCACCTGCAGCGGCGGCGCCTGCTCGATGCGGCGCGGCACCAAGCCGATGATCTGGTAGAAGATGGACTGAGCCGTGGCCAGGTCGCCCTCGGAGGAAACGCGGTCGGCGGTGGCACCGGCCAAACGGGCATCGGCCTGGGCAACGTCGGTCCTTGTTACCTCACCGACATTGAAACGATCGACCGTCGCTTCGCGCTGGCGTCTGAGGCGTTCTTCGTTGGCGATGTTCAAGTCCAGGATCGCCTGCGCCTGCCAGACGTCCATGTAGGCTGTCGCCGCGGCCAGCAGAACGCTCTGCTCTGTATCGGCCAGCAGCGCGCGCTGGGCATAGACGACGGCTTCGGCGCTATCGACGTTGGCGCGGATCGATCCGCCGGCCCAGATCGTCTGTTCGGCGACCAGGCGCGCACCGGCGGTCAGGCCGCTGGACGGCGAAGCGTTCTGCCCAAGCAGCTTGCTTGTTTCATAGCCGACATCGCCTTCGACCGATACCGACGGCCGCCAGGCAGAGAGTGCCTGCGGCACACCTTCGTTGACCGCCCTGAGTTCGGCACGCGCCGCAAGCAGGGTCGGGTTCGTCAGGTAGGTATTGGCCAGCGACTCCGGCAGGCTTTGGGCATGACCCGGCAATGACCAGGCGGCCGCACTCAATGCAAGTGCCGCCAGACCTGCGGATACCCGACCTAGCAACGCTCTACTGCGCATCAGAATACGAAACCTTCTTCCCGTTGAAAGCCGGCAAGCTCTGGCGTGCCGGCGTCGAACAGAGTGCGCTCCGCCAAGGAGTCGCCGAAACGCTCGACCAGGACGGCGCGCCCCATGCCGCTGCCGCGCTTGATCACCAAGGCCATGCGGCCCTTGGACGACAGCTGCTCGATCAACGACTGCGGTATCTCGGGCACGGCCCCGTTCAGGAGAATGGCGTCGTAGGGCGCCTGCTTGGCATAGCCTGCCGGCAGGGGCGCCTCGACCACCACAGCGTTGTCGACACCCAGTTCGTTCAGGGTCTCATTGGCTTTGGCGGCGAGATCCGCACTCTCTTCCGTTGCCACCACTGTTCCCGACAGGCTGGCCAGGAGCGCGGTCGAATAGCCCAGGCCGCAGCCCACATCGAGGACGATCTGATCGCCCTGGATTTCCAAGGCTTGTGCCAAACGCGCCAGCACCATGGGCTCCATCATGTAGCGACCGCCGCCCAATGGCAGATCCTCGTCGACGTAAGCGAGACCAACGAAGCGCTCGGGCACGAAACGCTCTCTTGGCAGGCGACCCATCGCCTCAAGCACCGCCTCGTCCGTCACCTTGTTTGCGCGAAGCTGGTTCTCGACCATTTTCCGTCTGGGCATGTCTTCACTCACCGACACTACGCTCCCTCTTTGGACAGCCGAGCCTCACCGGCAGCTCAGAGCCATTGGCAGTCACGATCAATTCCCTGTCCTTATAGGGGACAAGGCCGGGAGCCGACAAGCATCGCTCTGCCGCGGCCGGCCGGAGGGGCTTCCCTCTTGTTCGCCGCCATACACACCTTATCTCTAAGCGACGCGGCAGGGATGCTATCGAGTGTGCTTGCGCGCAGTGCATGCCCGTGCATCGACGCTAAAGCCTTGACGACAGGCCCGCGCGTGCACTACATGCAGCGCCTTCATGGAGACAGGTGAGCATGCCGGCGACTGCCAGCCAGGTGGGCGCGGCCTGTAACCCCTTTTGAATAGAGAGACCGATCATGTCCCGTCGTTGCGAGTTTACCGGTAAGGGCGTCCTGGCCGGCAACAACGTCAGCCACGCCAACAACAAGACCCGGCGTCGCTTCCTGCCAAACCTGCAGCGCGCCTCGCTGGTCAGCGACCTCTTGGGCGAGACCGTGCGCGTGCGCCTCTGCACCCGCGCACTGCGCACTGTCGAGAAGAACGGCGGCCTGGACGATTTCCTGCTGAGCGCCAAGAGCGACTCGCTGGGCAAGAAGGCACGCGATCTGAAGAAGCGGATCGAGCGCGCCAAGGCCAAGCAGGAAGCCGCCGCCTAAACAAGGCTATCTTGTCCGGAAGGAAACAGCCTGCCTGAGCATATCCGGCGGGCTTTTTCTGTTGCTGCGCAGCGTCACGGCAAAACAGCACCAGCAGAAAGCGCTGCCGATCGCTGAAATTGCCGCTGAAATTTTCGTCGGCAGCGATCAGGACCAACGGACTGCCGTCGCTGTCGCGCCCCACCATCACAATCTTGAAGATATCGACTCTCATCGGCTTGGCGAATGCGGCTGCCATTCCACCGCTCCCTTGACGCTCAGCTTCCAAGCCTTCTCGATCGATTCCGACGGTGGCTTGACTCTAAACCGCAGCGGTCAGAATGGGCGACAGAGGCTCGCCTGCGGATATCGAGGATTCGCTCTTGACTTCCTGTGCACCAGCGGGAGTTAATGGCAGCGAGTATAGAGTAGTTCTTGCAGGTATGAGTAATCGCTCGACCACCTAATCGTTGTGCTGGGAACCTTTTCAGATTATGTCAGTCAGTGTGTTTCGAGAGACTGAGGCTCTTGGACCGGAAACTGTCTCTCATCCCAGAGCCAAAATGTTCAGCCAGGAAGAATGGTGTTGCTTCGCGAATACCGAGACGCAACGACTTCAGGTCGTTACGGCATACCTGGGGCGCACACGCCTCTGTCGTGTCCGTTCGACCGGACACAGCATTGGGCTCGTAGAAAAAGAATGCCTCACTGTCTTAATCCCGCGCCGGGGTCGCCTTCGTGTGCAGACCAGGCACGGTCACTATCAGGCAGAGCCGGGCCACACTCTGGTGTTTGGGCCGAACGAACGCACGACGACCGTGATTCCCGACCACAGCGGCCGCTTCGATGCCGATTGCCTGTTGCTCCCGGTCGCCGACCCGGACCGCACGGCAAACAACGATTGCAGTCGCAAGGTCAACACCGCCACCGAACTCGCTTTCCGAAGCTGCAACGCTAGCCGGCAGGACGCCGCACTGCGCGACTACGCCGCTGCCCTCTTCCAGGCCGCGCACGCCGGCTCGAGCATCTTCCGCAGCCCATCGGCCGCCAATGCCTCCACCACGCTGCTTACCGAACTGCTCAACGACCTGATTGAGAGTCCGCAAGAGAACGACAAGGCGACAGGCGTGGCCGGGAAGGCCGAAAGACGCCTGGTCGAAGCCGCCGAAGACTTCATGCAGGCGCGGCTGGAGACGGCCCTTTCGGTCAAGGACCTGGCGGCCACTCTCCAGGTGAGCACCAGGCGCTTGCAGCAGGCATTCCGCGCGCTGCGGGAGGCCTCACCGAAGACTGTCCTGAACGAACTGCGCTTGAACGAGGCGCACAGGCGTTTGCGGGATCCGAAAGCGCACGACACGGTCGGCAGCATCGCCTATTCCTGCGGTTTCGGTCATCTGGGGCGCTTCTCGGCCGCCTACCGCGCACGCTTCGGCGAGGCGCCTTCGGCCACGCTCAAGGCCTCCTGAAGGAGCTCTGGTCCTGTAAGCCACAAACTACGAGCGCGAGGCCGGGTAATCTCGGCCGACACATGCGACGCTCCTCGGCCGGCCGGAGCCGAGCTTCGCAATTTGGATAAGCCTGCTTCGTATTCTGGCTAAGGTTTGCGCTTCTTTTCCTTCTCTACTTTGCAATACCTTCTTGCTGTGGGTTCAAGGGCCAGCTTACGGCACAAAACCCGCTTGGGCGCGCTGATACATTGCGCCTTGGCCGCCTGACCGAGACAGCGAAGGCGAGGCCAAGTCGCAATCTTGAGTTTTTAGAAAGTTAAGAGATGCCGGATGCCCGAGGCCGGCAGCAAACCGCGGAAAAGAGCTATGGCAACCCTGACCGGCACCAACGGACCTGACAGCATCTCCGGCACCAACACAGCCGACGCGATCTTCGGACTGGACGGCGACGACTCGCTCTATGGACTGTCCGGCGACGACCTGCTGCGCGGTGGAAGCGACAACGACCAACTCTTCGGCGCTAGCGGCAGGGATAGCCTCTTAGCCGGCAGCGGCGACGACACCGTTTTCGGCGGCGATGGTAACGACAACCTGGTCGGTGGCTCGGGCAGCGACCTGCTCTATGCCGGAATCGGCTCCGACCGGCTGAACGGCGGCAGCGGTGTCGACACGGCGGTCGGCGGGCGCGCCAAC